>NZ_CP025682.1:645102-1290204 GCF_002872475.1 Pseudazoarcus pumilus | reverse complement strand
GTTGGAATAATCGGCCTCGGGCCAGAAGCTGCCGTGACATGTCGGAAAATCCATGCACGCGAGCGCCGCGTAGTTGGTGCTCACCCAACCGCCGAGCACGATCTGCACGGCGAGCAGGACGAAGGCGACACGCGCGAGCAGGGTCGCGCCCGCGCCGAGGTGCACGCGCGCTCGCGCGCGGGCGCGCTCGTGCAGCCAGGCGAGCAGCCCGAGGGTGGTCATTCCGCCGATCAGGTGTGCGGTGACGATGGCCGGCTTGAGCAGCAAGGTCACGGTCCACATGCCGAGCAGCCCCTGGAACACGACGACGCCGATGAGCGCGGTGGCGAGTACCGGATCGGTACCGGGATCCTGGCGTCGCCGCCACGCCATCGCGGCAATCGCGATGATCAGCAGGCCCACGGTCGAGGCGAGGTAGCGGTGAATCATCTCCTTCCACGCCTTGGGCATGCTCACCGGCCCGAACGGATCCGCCGAGTGGGCGTCCAGGATCTGCTCGGCGGCCATTGTCGGCGTGAGTTTGCCGTAGCAGCCCGGCCAGTCGGGGCAGCCCAGGCCAGCGTCGGCCAGGCGAACGTAGGCCCCGAAGACCACCACGACAGAGGTCAGGATCAGGGTCCACAACACGATGCGCCGATACAGGTTCATTATCGTCCCAGACCGGAATACTTGAGCAGACGCCGCAGATCCTTGATCACGGCCTTGATGTCGGGGTCGGCCGGGAAACGCATCATGGCGTTGCCCAGCGGATCGACCAGATACAGGTGGGATGCGGCCTGCGGCATTGCCGCCAGCCATTCGGGCACGGCGCGCGCGACGCGCAAGTCACGCTGCTCGGCAAGCGTCTCCGCGGTCGGTTCCACCTCGTCCGTGACCAGCCACACACGACCCAGCCGGCGCATCTCCTCGCCCTGCGCGAGCCATGCCTGGCGTATCGCGTAGAGCGAGCGGGCACAACGGTCGCCACATGCCCCCTCCCCGCTGTACACCAGAGTCCATTGATCCCGGAACGTCGCCAGGTCGACGTCCTGCTGTCCGACCAGCCCCTCGGCGCGGGCATCGGGCAACGGCGTCGGCTCGAGCAGTTCCCCGTAATTGACGGTTTCGTCGGGCTGCCAGAAATAGAAGGTGACGTAGGACGCGACCACCGGCAGCGTACACACCACGATCAGCGCGAACAGGGTCCACTTGGCGCTACGCTGCATTCTTTCTGAAGCTCCTGAAAACGTAATATCCGGTCAATGCCGCCGCCAATGCGGCCAGCGAATACCATTGCAGCGCATAGCCGCGATGGGTGTCCTCGCCCAGATCCGGATCGGCCCAGCGGCGCACCAGGCCATCGGCTGCCTCGGACTCCTGCTGCAGCACCCAGTCGCCGGGCGACAGCGCTGACCATGCGCGATAGGCGTCCAGATCGATGAACTGCCAGCGCTGCCCGTCGCGCGCCTGGTCGGCCAACGAGAACGGGTCGCGCTCGGGCACCACCACACGCCCGACGACCTCCACCTCGTCGCCCGACGTATCGACCTCGGGCAGGATGGCGCGGTCGGACCCGGCCGCTGTCCAGCCGCGATTGACCATCACCACCGATGCGTCGGTCAGTTCCAGCGGCATCAGCACATGGTAGCCGGGGCGACGATCGAGCACCCGGTTGTCCAGATACATCGCCGCTTCGGGCAACCAGCGCCCGCGCACGACGACGCGCGACCATTCCGGCGGCTGCACCCCGCGCGCCGAATCCAGCACCTGTGGTGTCGCGCCCGCATACTGCTCGATGCGAACTCCGATCTCGCGCTTTTCCTCGGCGCGGCGCAACTGCCAGTTGCCGAGCTGAACCGCGACGATGACAACAACGACACCCGCGAGCAAGGGAACCGGGTGCATCCCGAACGGACGAAACATTAACGGGCCGACACCGCTTCGACAGCGACGGCCGTTCGCGCGACAATGCACGCTCGGACCGCACAGGACACGACGGAACTCCGGCGGCCCGCTTCCTCCAACCGGAGTCCATCCATGAAATTCGTCGTCATCCTCTTCCTGCTGCTCATCGTGGCGAGTCTGGGCTCGGCACTGTTCTTCCTGATGCGGGACAAGGGCAGCGGCACCCGCACCGTCAAGGCACTGACGTTGCGGGTGGGCTTGTCCCTGGCCCTGTTCCTGATGCTGATGGGTGGTTTCGCCTCCGGTCTGCTGACGACGAACTTATAGCCAGTAGACGACTACGAACAGGCCCAGCCAGACCACGTCGACGAAGTGCCAGTACCACGCCGCCGCTTCGAAGGCGAAGTGGCTCTCCGGCGTGAAATGCCCGGCGCGTGAGCGGAAGTACATTACCAGCAGCATGATCGCACCGATGGTCACGTGCAGGCCGTGGAAGCCGGTCAGCAGGTAGAAGGTCGAGCCGTAGATGCCGCTGGACATGCGCAGGTTCAGATCGGCATGCGCATGGATGTACTCGTAGATCTGAAATCCCATGAAGATCGCGCCGAGCAGGATCGTCAGCAGCAGACCGGTCTTGAGCTGTCCGCGATTGTTCTTGAGCAGACCATGGTGGGCCCAGGTCAGCGTCACGCCCGAGGTGAGCAGGATCAGCGTGTTGAGCGCCGGGATGCCCCAGGCACCCATCGGCGTGAAGCCGTCGGCGTGGGGGTTCGGGCCGTCGGTCGGCCAGGCCGCCTCGAAGCCCTGCCATATCTGCGCCTCGGTCTCGCCACTGCCCAGCCACGGCACACTCAGCACGCGCGCATAGAACAGTGCGCCGAAGAAGGCCGCGAAGAACATCACTTCGGAGAAGATGAACCAGCCCATCGACCAGCGGAAGGAGCGGTCGACCTGCTTGTTGTACTTGCCGGATTCGGATTCGCGTACCACGGTTCCGAACCAGCCGAACATCATGTAGATCAGTAGCGCCAGCCCCAGAAAGAACAGCACCGGACCCGCGCTGATCTTGTTCAGCCAGCCGACCGCGCCGGTACCGAACAGCAGCAAGGCAACCGAACCGAAGATGGGAAATTTCGACGGTTCGGGAATAAAGTACTTATCCAGAGCGTGACTCATTTACAACCCCCTATGTGATGACCGCTTTGTCGTTCGCGGCCTTGCCACCGTTTATATGTTGCGCTTTCTTTCGAAGCCTTTGTGCAAACGACGCCTGTGACGCCGCTCCTCTCTCCTGTTCCGCTCAATCGGGCAGGACCCAATTCACAACTGCGAGAATACTCAGCACGAACACCGCGCCGGCGAACACTCCCGCCACGACGACGGCCTTGGGATCGAGCGATTTCGCGTCATCGTGATAGGCGCTCTTCCTGCGGATCCCGATGAAGCCCCACAGCACCGCCCGAATCGTCGCCCAGAAACCTGCTTTCTCGTTTGACACCCGCTCTCCCGTTACCCGCCGCGTTCAGCCGCTCGTCCGCTATCCGCGTTGCGCCCGGCGATCTCGAAGAACGTGTACGAGAGCACCACGGTACCCACATCCTGCGGCAGATCCGGATCGATCAGGAAAGCCACCGGCATTTCGCGCGTCTCTCCCGCCTGCAGCGTCTGCTGCGTGAAGCAGAAACAATCCATCTTGAGGAAATAGCGTCCCGCCAGTTGCGGCCCGTAGCTCGGCACCGCCTGCCCGGTCACGGCGCGGTCACGCGTATTGGTGACCTCGTAGGTGACCGTGGTCAGTTCTCCCGGGTTGATCTTCACCACGCTCTGCTTTGGCCGAAAGGTCCACGCCAGATCCTTGTGCGTGTTCGCATCGAACTCGATGGTCACCACACGCGAGCGGTCGACCTGGGTGTTTTTCGGTTCGCTCGACGGCTGCAGGATGTTGTAGAAACCGGTGGCTTCGCAGAACTTCTCGTAGAACGGCACGAGCAGAAATCCGAAGCCGAACATCACCACTGCAGCGATCCCCAGACGACCGAGCAGGCTGCGGTTCTCGCTTAGATCTTGAGCACTCATCCGGCAACCCTGAACTTGAACAATGCGTACAGGAAGAAGAACAGCGCCACCCCCGCAAGCACGAGTCCGAGACGGATGTTCTTTGCCCTGCGTGGGTCCTTCATCGGGTGTTTCCTCGCTGCGTCAATCGATTGCGGGCCGGCCGCAGTTCGCGGCCGGCCGCGCTCATTACTTCACCACCGGTGGTTCTTCGAAGGTGTGGTGCGGTGCCGGCGAGGGCACCGTCCATTCCAGACCCTCGGCACTTTCCCAGGCGCGGGCACCGGCTTTCTCACCGCCGCCGCTGGCCGCCTTGATCACGACCCACAGGAAGATCAGCTGGCTCAGGCCAAAGCCGAATGCACCGACCGACGCCATCATGTTGAAGTCGGCGAACTGCAACGCGTAGTCCGGTACGCGACGCGGCATCCCCGCCAACCCCAGGAAATGCATCGGGAAGAAGGTGATGTTGAAAAAGATCAGCGAGGCCCAGAAGTGCACCTTGCCGATGCGCTCGTCAGGCATGCGTCCGGTCCACTTGGGCAACCAGTAATAGGCGCCCGCAAAAAGCGCGAACAGGCTGCCCGCGACCAACACATAGTGGAAGTGCGCAACGATGTAATAAGTATCGTGAATCTGGATGTCTACCGGCGCGATCGCGCAGATCAGGCCGGTGAAGCCGCCCATCGTGAACACGAAGATGAATCCCACAGACCACAGCATCGGCGTCTCGAAGGTCATCGAGCCGCGCCACATGGTCGCGATCCAGTTGAACACCTTGACGCCCGTGGGCACGGCGATGAGCATCGTCACGTACATGAAGTACAACTGCCCCACCGTCGGCATGCCGGTGGTAAACATGTGGTGCGCCCAAACCATGAACGACAGGATGGCGATCGAGGCCGTCGCGTACACCATCGACGCGTAACCGAACAGCGGCTTGCGGGCGAAGGTCGGGATGATCGCGCTGACGATACCGAAGGCCGGCAGGATCATGATGTAGACCTCGGGGTGCCCGAAGAACCAGAAGATGTGCTGGTACAGCACCGGATCGCCGCCACCCACCGCGCTGAAGAAGCTGGTGCCGAAGTGACGGTCGGTCAGCAGCATCGTTACCGCGCCAGCGAGCACCGGCATCACGGCGATCAGCAGGTAGGCGGTGATCAGCCAGGTCCAGGCGAACAACGGCAGCTTCATCATGTTCATGCCCGGTGCGCGCATGTTGAGCACCGTCACGACGATGTTGATCGCGCCCATGATCGAGCTGATGCCCATGATGTGCACCGCGAAGATCGCCATGTCCATGCCCATGCCCATCTGGATGGACAGCGGCGGATACAGCGTCCAGCCCGCGGCGGTGGCGCCGCCCGGCACGAAGAAAGAGCCGATCAGCAGCAGCGCGGCCGGCGGCAGCAGCCAGAAACTCCAGTTGTTCATGCGCGCGAAGGCCATGTCGCTGGCGCCGATCATCAGCGGAATCTGCCAGTTCGCGAAGCCCACGAAGGCCGGCATGATGGCGCCGAACACCATCACCAGCCCGTGCAGGGTGGTGAGCTGGTTGAAGAATTCCGGAGCAACGACTTGCAGGCCGGGCTGGAAAAGCTCGGCCCGGATCGTCAGCGCCATCACGCCCCCCGCGAGGAACATGACAAAACTGAAGATCAGGTACATCGTGCCGATGTCCTTGTGGTTGGTGGTCGTGATCCACCGCATCAGCCCGGTGGGGCCATGATGATCGTGGTGATGATCCACGTGTTCCGGGGTAACCGCCGCCATGCTGCCTCCTTCTCTTGACCCCGCATGCAAGCCGCGCGCGGAGATGAGCTATCGAATTATTTCCTGGATTGGGGAAGGCATGCCGGCACCGCCGGCACGCCGGATTCGCTTGGTCAGTTGCCGCGGCGCGCCGCGACATCCTCGGGCGCAACCGCGTCGGCCGAGTTGCCCCAGCTGGTACGCAAATGCGTGGCCAGCCCGGCCAGGTCGGCGTCGGACAGATGCGCGAAGGAAGCCATCGCGGTTCCGGGGCGACCCTTGAGCAACACATCGAGAAGGGCACCGGCATCTCCGGTGACCACGTCGGCACCGGCCAGCGGCGGGAACGCCGGCGGCATGCCAGTGCCTCCGGCCTGATGACAGGCGACACAGTTGGCCGCATAGACCTTTTCACCGCGCGCGGCGAGCGCTTCGGGCGAAGCGTCGGCTTCTTCCGCCGGTGCGGCATCGGAGGCACTCGCATCAGTGGCGGTCTGCTCGCCGGCCGCGGCGCCGGCATCAGCCACGGTCGTGGCCTGTTGCGCGGCAACCCAGTCAGCGTAGGCGCGCTCGGAGACGACATGCACGACGATCGGCATGTAGGCATGATCGCGTCCGCACAGCTCGGCACAGACGCCGCGATACACACCCTCTTTGTCGGCGCGGAACCACGCATCTCGGATGAAGCCCGGAACCGCGTCCTGCTTGATGCCCAGCGCCGGCACCCACCAAGCGTGGATGACATCGTTGGCGGCGAGCAGCATGCGCACCTTTTTGCCGACGGGTACGACCATCGGATTGTCGACCTCGAGCAGGTAGTCGCGGCCCTTGGCCTCGCGGTTCTCGATCTGGTCGCGCGGCGTCGACAGCGTGGACACGAAGCTGATGCCCTCGCCTTCACCCACGACGTAGTCGTAGCCCCACTTCCACTGGTAGCCGGTCGCCTTGATGGTGATGTCGGACTCGGTCGAGTCGCGCATGTCGATGATGGTCTTGGTCGCCGGCCAGGCCATTCCGACGAGGATGAACACCGGAATCACGGTCCAGAGTACCTCGACCATGGTGTTCTCGTGAAAGTGCGCTGCAGTCGCACCCTTGGACTTGCGGTGCGCGTAGATGGACCAGAACATCACGCCGAACACCGCGATGAAGATCACCAGACAGATGAGCATCATCAGGGTGTGCAGATCGTAGATCTGCGAGGCGACCGATGTCACCGGCTCCTGAAGATTGTATCTGGCCTGCGCCGAAGCTTCCGACGCGGCGACCAGAGTCAAAAGGCCTGGTACTGCAAGGCGACCAGAAAGACTCATGCCCCAACTCCCCCGTTATACAAGCAATGCTTTTAACGGAGCCTGTTCGCGCGCGACCGCTCCCGCACCCGGGCGGAAGGCGACCTCGAAGCATTTTCGGACTCGAACCGACCCCACTCTCCCAGGGACCGGGTCGCTGCCGGACTTCCGGACGCGACGGACAGGCTGGCACGCCGTGATTCATTCGAACTCTTGTACGGGCGTGCTTTTCCGTATGCCGTGATGGAGTGTGCCACAAGCGTTCAAACTGCGGCAAGACGATTCTGGCCGCTTGCGCCCTGATCCAGATCAAGTCTCGCGCATTTCCTTCGACGGCCTCCACGGCCGATTTCAGCCGCTATCGGGGATGCGCTCAGGCGCGCGTCGCGGACATCCTGCGTCCCAGCCAGCGCACGGCCGGACCCACCGCAGGAAGTTTCGCGTAGAGCTCTTCGGCCACATCCCAGTAGTCGCGGTGGGCGCACACGCGACCGTCCCCATCGAAGTCGAGCACGCTTGCGCCGACGATCTCGTAGCTGTGCGCGCGCAGAACGAACGTGAAGCGCCATTCGAGCGCCGCGCGCCGGCCATCCGCAATGCAGCCGGTAACGCGGAAAGAGGGCGCATCGAGGTGTTCGAACATGTGCGCGAAGATGCGCTCGATCGCCGCGTGACCGACGACATCGTTGAACGGATCGCGAAAGCGCGCGTCGGCAGCGTAGATCTCGCGCAGCCGCGGGATCGTCTCCGGCTGCAGCCCCTCGTAGAATGCGACGACGGCATCGACTCCCGTACTCACAGCCCGGTCGCCTTCTTCACCAGCGCGAAGGAAAGCCGTCGCGGCAGCCACGCGACGAACTTCAGTGCCCGCGTGAATCGACGCGGAAAGTGGATTTCGAAACGTCCGGCGGCGAAGCCGGCGACGATCTCGCGCGCCGCCTCCTCGGGGGTGATCAGTGCCGGCATGTGAAAGTCGTTCTGCGCGGTCAAGGGTGTGGCGACGAAGCCTGGGTTGATCAGAAACACCGACACCCCCTTGGGCGCGAGATCCAGATGGGCGACCTCCGCGAAGTTGATCAGCGCCGCCTTGGTGGGTCCATAGATGGCCGCCTTGGGCAGACCGCAATAACCGGCCACGCTCGCCACCATCGCCACGGCCCCGCCGCCGCGCGCAAGCATCGGACGCACCACGCGCGCCACCCCTTCCATGGTGCCGGTGAGGTTGGTCGCGATCGTCCCGCGGATCTCGTCCGGGTCCAGTTCCCAGGCGCGTACCGGACGATAGGCGCCAGCCGCGAACACGGCCAGGTCGATACCGCCCAGCGCCGCCACCACCGAGTCGACGGCGCGCGCCTGATCCTCGCTACAGGCGACATCCATCGGGACAATGACCGCGCCGGGACAGTCGGCGGCAACCGCCTCGAGCTTCTCGCGTCCGCGCGCCGACAGGGCCAGACGCGCGCCCAGCGAGGCCAGCCGACGCGCCAGGGCCGCGCCGATGCCGCTCGATGCACCGACGATCCACACGCGGCGACCGGCCCAGTCGCGAATCGGCTCGTTCATCGGCATCATGAGTCCCGCTTGTAGAACGACAGCGTGACCTCGCCCAGACGCACGCCGAACTTGCTCATCTCGGAGCGGTTGAGCATCACGCGCTCGTCCATCAGGAACATCCAGTCGTCGAAGTTCACGTGATAGGTTTTGCCGTCGACGGGCAGTTCGAGCACGTAGCGCCAGCGCAACGCATTGCCGCGCGCCTCGCCCTTGGCTTCGCCGATCACGTCGCCGGCCGTGCCGCTATAGGTGTGCGCATCGTGACGCACGATGGTCCACACGCGACGCTGGGTCGTGCCGTCCGAATACGTGAAGCGCTCGTCGAGTGTGCCGGTGTCGCCTTCCCAGCTCGCCTCGATGACCGCATGAAAGCGCTTGACGACCTCGCCCGAGCGGTCCTGGAAGATACCGTGGGCGTCGAGCGTCCCGTCGAAATACTCGCGCAGGTCGAGCACCGGCCTCTCCTCCGCATAGCGCCCCACGTCCACCGATCCGCAGCCGGCCAGCCCCAGCACGCCGGCGAACACGCACAGCAGTTTCTTCATCGCATCGCTCTCTCGAAATCCAGTTCGTGTCTCAATCGCCACAGCAGCGCCGCGGCTCCCAGCTTGGCCACGCAGGGCAGCACCGCATAGACCAGCGACAGCGATGCGGCCGAGCCACCCTGCCCCGGCGTGTAGCCGAGCAGTGTCAGCGCCGGCAGCGCGATGCCGGCGGCCAGCGCGAGGTTGGCCTTGGTGACGAAGTTCCACCAGCCGAACCACGCGCCGGCGCGCGCCTCGCCGCCCGGAAAGTCGCGCTCCAGCAGGTCCGCGAGCATCGCTGGCGGCAAGGCCAGGTCCGCCCCCAGCGCCGCACCCGAGAGCACGCAGATCACGACATAGGCGACGACGTCACCCGAGCCGAGCATCGCTGCCCATGCGAACACCGCTACCGACAGCAGCATCGCCGCAAGCCACGCGCGCAGCTTGCCCACACGCGCCGCCACCCGCACCCAAAGCGGCAGGCTGGCCGCGCCGGCGACGAAGTACAGGCCCAGGAACATGCCTTCGAGCGCCGCCGCATCGAGCACGTCCGCGACGAAGAACAGCACCGTAGTCGCCGGAATCGCCGCCGCGATGCCACTGACCGCGAACACGGCGAGCATCCACGCGAAGGGGCGGTGCGACAGTGCCGCACGCAAGGCACCGAACAGCGGCGCCGCCGCATTGCGCCGCACGACCGGGCGCGGCGCGGTCAGCAGCGTGATCGCCGCGCATGCGGCGAGCACCGGCAGAAACAGCCATGCCAGCCGCTCCAACCCCTGCGCGCCGCCACCCAGCGCGCCGGGCAGAGCCGCAGCCACCACGACACCGAGCAGCGCACAGGCCTCGCGCGCGGCGACCAGTCGCGTGCGGTCGATCGGCGCCTGGGCGGCTTCCGCACCCCAGGCGTTGTAGTTGATCGTCGCCAGGGAAAAGCCCAGGGTCACCGCGATCACCGATGCTGCCAACCAGGCTGCACCGGCACCAGCCGGCGGTGCCAGCAGCGCGAGCATGCCCGCGGCGAGCAACGGCAACGCGATCAGCACAAGTGAGCGACGCGCGCCCCAACGATCCGATAGCGCGCCAATCAGCGGATCGGTCACGGCATCGACCACACGCGAGGCGAGCAGCACGCCGCCCACCAGAGCCAGCGACAAGCCCAGATCACCGCCGTAGAGCTTGGGCGCGTGTACGTAGATGGGCAGCGCAGCGAAGGCCAGCGGCAGGCCGAGCGCACCGTAGGCCAGCACCGAGCGGACCGGTAGCGCGCCTGATGGGCACTGCGGCAGCGCGACCGCCCCCGGCTCAGCCATCGTCGCCGCGCCCCAGCAAGGCCTCGCGCAGCCCCGGCTCGCGCGTACGCTCGTCAAGCCAGATCGCAAAGAACGCGTCGGCAAAATCGGCGTCCTCGATGCGCACGGTGCGCTCGCCGCGGTGGTAGAACACCGCGCTGCCGTCGGCCTCGCGCACGCCTACGATCACGTCACCCGATACCACATCCGGAAAAGCCGCCTCGAGATCGTCCCGCCAGGCCTCGATCCTCGACTCTTCGGCTACGCCCAGACGCCGCATCTCGTCGAGGCTGGTGTCGACCAGCCGTGTCGAGGCGATATCGCGGTGATAGCGAATCTCCAGCGCGAACGCCCCGTCGGTCGGCGCCGCGTCGTCCGTGGCCCACAGCGATGCGTCGTAGATGCGAAACCCCAGCCAGCGCATCTGCCCCTCGCCGACCATGCGCCAGCCCGCGTCACGCCCGCCCAGCAGGTCCGGCGTCTGCCACGTCGACGCACCCGCGAACGTCACGGCCAGCAACAGCGCGAACGCAGACAAGGCCTTATGCACGGCGGAACTCGAGATGATGGACATCGATGTCTCCTGCGGTAAAGCCCGCCTCGCAATAAGCCAGGTAGAAACGCCACATGCGCGCGAAGCGATCGGGAAACCCCTGGGCGCGCACCTCGGCCTGCCGGGCCACGAAGGTCTCGTGCCAACGCGCCAGCGTGGTTGCATAGTCGCGCCCAAAGGCGTGATCTCCGTCGGGCACGAGACCGGCCGAACGTGCGTGCCGAGCGACAATCGACGGCGAGGGGAGCATGCCGCCCGGGAAGATGTAGCGCTGAATGAAGTCCGTGCCGCGGCGGTAGCGCGCGAACAGGGCGTCATCGATGGTGATGGCCTGGATCACACAACGTCCCTCGGGAGCGAGCAGTTCGCGGATGCGCCCGAAATAGGTCGGCCACCAGCGCTCACCGACCGCCTCGATCATCTCGATCGACACGACGTGATCGAAGCGCCCCTGTACGTCACGGTAATCACACAGTTCGAAACCGGCGAGTTCGGCGAAACCGCCCTCCTCGGCGCGGCGACGTGCGTATTCGAGCTGGGACGGCGAGAGGGTCAAACCCGTCACGCGGCAACCGAACTCGGTCGCGGCAACCTCGGCGAAGCCACCCCAGCCGCAGCCGATCTCGAGGATATGCTGCCCGCGCCGCGCGCCGAGACGCTCGAGAATGCGCCGGTACTTGCGCCGCTGCGCCTCAGCCAGCGACTCGCCTGCATCGCCGAACAGCGCCGACGAGTAGGTCATCGTCTCGTCCAGCCACAGGCGGTAGAAATCGTTACCCAGGTCGTAATGGGCCTCGATGTTGCGCCGCGATCCGCTCCGCGTGTTCGCACGCAACAAGTGCCACACGCGATAGGCGGCCAGCCTCAGCATGCGTCCGTACACGGCGCGTCCGAGGACTTCGCGATTGCGTGCGAGCAGCGTCAGCAGCGCGGCCGGCTCCTCGCTGTCCCACCAACCTTGCATGTAGGCCTCGCCCAGGCCGATGTCGCCGCGTGCCAGCACCGCATCGAAACAGCGCGCGTCACGCACCCGCCAGTGTGCGACGAGGGGCCCGTCACCGCAGCGAAAGTCCGCGCCATCGGGCAGTTCCACGGCCAGCGCCCCACCTTCGATGCGATGCAGCAGTTCCAGCGTCAAGCGTGCAGCACGGGAAAGATCGGGGCGCGCGCTCGCCGGACAGGCGTCGAACAGTTGTTCCTGCGAACTCATCGGGTGGTTTCCTCCAGGGGGCACGGGGGCTTGCGAAAGAAGGGCACGCGCTTGAACCACAAACGCAGCGCCTGCCAGTGGATACGCACGATCACGCCCAACGTCATCAGCGGCGCGCGCGAGAGCCAGCGGCGCATGGCGACGGCATCGAGCGGCTGCGCCCGCCCGCCGATGCGCGTGCTCAGGCGCAGCGCACCGTCGACCCAATAGTCGATGTTCACGAAGTTCACGCTCTCGCGCTGGCCGAAGACGAATCGGTATTCGCCATCCACACCCATGAACGGAGAGACATGAAAGACCTTGCGCGCAGTCAGCACGTCGTCGCGCCCGATCGCACGCAGGTCGTCGTGATGCACGAGGTAGTTGTGGTGCTCGCCGAAGGTATTGACCACTTCGGCCAGCACCACGCGCAACCGTCCCTGCGCGTCATGGCAGAACCAGAAACTGACCGGGTTGAACACGTAGCCGAACTGGCGCGGCATGGTCTGCAGCACCACCTCGCCGCCGGTGACATGTGTCAGCCCGTGATCGGCCAGCAGCGCGCGTATCCACGGCAGCAACGGCGAGCCGTCGCGCGCGCCGTGATCGCGCGCACGCAGGGAAAATGGTGCGGCGCGCTCGATGCCGAGCAGGGGCACATCGAGCGCCTCGAGTTGCGACAAGGGCAGACGCAGAAAGGCCGTGCGATAGGTGAAACGGTTGTGCGCCGGCGTCAGACGCTCGTGCATCACCGCGCCGAAGCACGCCTGCGGGCAAAACGCCGTCGCACTCACGCTGCCACCCTGCCCGCCGCGACTTTCCATGGCGCGTACACGCCCAGACCCTCGGCCACGCGCATCGCCGAGCGCAGCCCGTCCTCGTGAAAGCCATAGCCCGTCCATGCGCCGGCGAACCAGCTGTGGCGCTGCCCCTGAAGACTCGCGAGCCGCGTCTGCGCGTCGATCGCGCCCTGATCGAAGACCGGGTGGGCGTAGTCGAATTCGGCGATGACGTGATGCGGGTCCGGTTCGCGGAACGGATTGAGCGAGACCACCACCGGACTCTTGAACGGCACCGGTTGCAGCCGGTTGATGAGATAGCTGACCGACACCGGCCGCGTCTCATCGCTGCCGCCGGCCGACAGATAGTTCCATGCCGACCACACCGCCCTTCTGCGCGGCAACAGCGCCGGATCGGTGTGCAGCACCGCGCGGTTGCGCTGATAGGGCACGGCGGCGAGCACGCTGCACTCGTCCTCGCTCACGCCGTCACCGAGAATCGCCAGCGTCTGGTCGCTGTGGCAGGCGAATACCACCTCGTCGAAACGCTCCGCCGCCCCGCCGGCACGCAGCCACGCGCCGGAAGCGTCGCGCGCGACATGCTCGACCGGACAGGCCACGCGCACATCGTCGAGCGTGGCGAGCATGCGTCGCACGTACTCGCGCGCGCCGCCACACACGGTCATCCATTGAGGACGATCCAACACCTGCAACAATCCGTGATTGCGACAAAAGCGCACGAAGGTCGCCAGCGGATAGGCGAGCATCGAGCGCGTCGGGCAAGACCAGATCGCCGCCGCCATCGGCAGCAGATAGCAGTGTCGAAATGCCTGGCCGTAGCCCTCGGAATTCAGATAGTCGCCCAACGACATCTGCGGCGCGGTCGAATGAGTGGCCATCGCCGTGGCCGCGCGGTTGAATCGAATGATGTCGGCGAGCATGCGCCACATGGCCGGGCGCGCCAGATTTCGGCGCTGCGCGAAGACGGTGCCCAGATCTGCGCCCGCCCACTCGAAATCGGGCGCATCGACGCTCACCGCGAAGGACATCTCCGACTTGGCCACCGGCACGCGCAGTTCGGAGAACAGCGCGCACAGGTTGGGATAGGTGCGTTCGTTGAACACCAGAAACCCGGTATCGACCGGATGACGAAGTCCATCGACTTCGATGTCGACCGTATTGCTGTGTCCGCCAACGTAGCTTGCGGCCTCGAACAGCGTGACACGATGTTCGCGCGCGAGCAGCCACGCCGAAGCCAGCCCTGCGATGCCGCCGCCGACGACGGCTATGCGCCGTCCGCGGGACGCGGAGTCGTCCTGGCCCGCACGAACGTCGGACGCAAGGAACCGCTTTTCCGGAGCGTTCATCGCTCAGCTTCCGACGCGCTGCAGGTCAGTATTCGCCCGACCCTGCGGCGCACCGTCCTGGGCATGCATCAGCAAGCCATGGCGATGAACGAAAATCTTCAGATCGAGCGGATCATGATGATGTCTGTCCTGGACAGAATCGGAGGGCATCGCCGAAGCAACCGGCATAGCGGCCATCTCCGCGCGCCCCTCTCCGACCAACAAGAACGCACAGGACGCGAGCAGCATGGCCACCATCAACGTGATTCTAGATGTGCTTTGTGAAGGCTTTGAGTTCATAACCTGTCCTAGACAAGATGTGGGTGCAGGCCTAAGATAGAGCCGTCGACACAACAAGTCAAGTCTTTGTCTAGGACAAAATGAATAAAGACGGTCGGAATGAAGTCATGTTGAACATCGCCGCGGTCGAGCGTGATACCGGTCTGGCCAAGGACACATTGCGCGTCTGGGAACGCCGCTACGGCTTCCCCACGCCCATCCGCGACGAGCACGGCAACCGCCTGTACAGCCCCGCCGACGTCGAGAAGCTGCGCATCATCCGGCGCCTGCTCGACCAAGGGCGGCGACCCGCGCGTCTCGTGCGCGCGAGCACGCGCGAACTGCTCGATGCACTGCAGGAGACCGAAGCGCAGAGCGAAGACCATCCGATCGCGGCCGTGCGCGAAGCCGATTTCCTGCAACTGGTAAAGCTTCACCGCAGCATCGAACTGCGTTCGGCGCTGCAGCAGATGCTGCTCAGACACGGGCTTCAGCGCTTCGTCGCGGACACCGTTGCCGAGTTGAACACCGCCGTCGGGCAGGCGTGGATGCGCGGTGAACTCGAAGTGCCCGAAGAGCACCTGTACTCCGAGCAGGTGCAGAACGTGATCCGCAACGCCATCGGCTCGCATCCGGGCGCGGGCGAACGGCCGCGCGTCCTGCTGACAACGTTTCCTGAGGAGTTGCACAGCCTGGGCATCCTGATGGTCGAGGCGATGCTCGCGCCCGAGGGGGCGACCTGCGTGTCCCTGGGCACCCAGACACCGCCGGGCGACATCTGCCGCGCGGCCGTCGACGGACGTTTCGACGTCGTCGCGCTGTCGTTCAGCAGTGCCTATCCGCAGCGCCAGGCCGGCGACGGGCTGGCGCAACTACGTCAGCAGCTGCCTGCCGGAATCGAACTGTGGGCCGGCGGCGCGGGAATCGCGGGCAAGCCGCCGCGCATCGAGGGCGTACGCGTGATCCGCACGCTCGACGAGGCCGTCGACGCCCTGCGCGAGTGGCGCGCCGCACACGCGACGCCCTGAGCGGCTACACTTGGGCGACCCACGTTCGCCCTGCATGCCGATGAGCCCAGCCCCGAGCTTCGAATCCAAGATATGCCCGCCCGACGATTTGCGCACACGCATCGCGCGGCTGCCCCGACCACTCGTGTTCACGAACGGCTGCTTCGACCTCCTGCATCGCGGGCATGTCACCTATCTGGCGCGCGCACGCGATCTGGGCGCGGCGCTGATCGTCGCACTCAACACCGACGCGTCGGTGCGTCGCCTCGGCAAGGGAGAGGATCGGCCAATCAACCCGCTGGCCGACCGCATGGCGGTCATCGCGGCGCTCGCGAGCGTCGATCTGGTGACCTGGTTCGACGAGGACACGCCGATCGAGCGCATCAACGAGATCCGGCCGGAAAGACTGGTCAAGGGCGGGGACTGGTCCCCGGAGAACATCGTCGGCGCAGCGCAGGTGCGCTCCTGGGGCGGCAGCGTGCATTCGATCGCCTTCGAGCATGAACGCTCGACGACAGCATTGCTCAAGAAAGTCAGGAAGGCCTGAGCGCTTGCCCGGACCTCAGCGCGGACCCTGACGATGGCCCGGGTTCTGCTCCCACCACGAAACGCTCATCGGATCGTCGTCGAGGTGGGCGTAGTCGGCGTCATGTTCCTGCAGCAACCGGAAGATGGTCGAGGCATGATCTGGCGGAAAGCCTTGCCGAGTCCCGTCGCGCGAGTCACTCAGCAGATCGAGCAGCAGGTGACGGCACTGCGGCGTGCCCCACATTTCGTCGATCTTCTGCAGGTGAGGGTAGGCGGCGTACAGGTCGGAGGTGTCGGTCTTCGGTTTCATTCTCCGGATTCACTTGTTCTATGACAGATACTGCCGAGGGCACTATCGGACATGATTCGCGACCCGTCAACCAATGTCTGGACCCGTCGAGGACGTTTCTCACGCCCGATGTAGAATCGCGCCGATGAGCCTTGCAACTTCCACTCCGAGCGCACTGCACACGCTCCAGCACGTCTTCGGCTACGCCGCCTTCCGCGGTGAGCAGGAAGCCATCATCGAGCACGTATCGGGCGGCGGCGACGCCCTCGTGCTGATGCCCACCGGCGGTGGCAAGTCGCTGTGCTACCAGATCCCCGCGCTGCTGCGCGAGGGCACGGCGATCGTCGTCTCGCCGTTGATCGCGCTGATGCAGGATCAGGTCAGCGCACTGCGCGAGGCCGGCGTCGCCGCCGCCTATCTGAACTCCAGCCAGTCTGCCGAAGAAATGGCGACGATCACGCAGGCCCTGCTCGCCGGCGAACTCGACCTGCTCTACGTCGCACCCGAACGGCTGCTCGCGGCGCGCACGCTCGGCCTGCTGGAACGCCTGCGCGACCAGCGGCGCATCACCCTGTTCGCGATCGACGAGGCCCACTGCGTGTCGCAATGGGGCCACGATTTCCGCCCCGAATACCTGCAGTTGTCGGTACTGCACGAGCGTTTCGCGGGCGTGCCACGCATCGCGCTGACCGCCACCGCGGATCCGCAGACGCGCGAGGAGATCGTCGTGCGCCTGCGCCTCGAATCCGCGCGCCGCTTCGTTTCGAGTTTCGATCGCCCCAACATCCGCTATCGCATCGAAGACAAGGACAATCCGCGCAACCAGCTGCTGCACTTCCTGCGTGACCACGCCGGAGAGTCCGGCATCGTCTATTGCCTGTCACGACGCAAGGTCGAAGAGACCGCCGCCTGGCTTGCCGATCAGGGCGTCACGGCCCTGCCCTATCACGCCGGACTCGGCAACGACATCCGCGCGCAGAACCAGACCCGCTTCCTGCGCGAAGACGGCATCGTGATGGTCGCCACCATCGCCTTCGGCATGGGCGTGGACAAGCCGGATGTGCGTTTCGTCGCGCATCTGGACCTGCCGCGCTCGATCGAGGGGTACTACCAGGAAACCGGTCGTGCCGGGCGCGACGGCTTGCCGGCCGAAGCGTGGATGACCTGGGGTGCGCAGGATGTGGTGCAGCAGCGTCGCATGATCGACGAATCCGACGGTGCCGAGGACTTCAAGCGCCGCGCCCGCGCACGCCTCGACGCGCTGGTCGGCCTGGTAGAGACCGTCGGCTGCCGGCGTCGCCACCTGCTCACGCATTTCGGCGAGGACTCGTCCGACTGCGGCAACTGCGACAACTGCCTCAATCCGCCGCGCACCTGGGACGCCACCCAGGCCGCACGCAAGGCCCTGTCCTGCGCCTACCGCACCGGTCAGCGCTTTGGCGCCGGGCACCTCATCGACGTGCTGCGCGGCGAGCGCACCGACAAGGTCGGCGAATGGGCACATCATGAGACCAGCACCTTCGGCATCGGCGAGGATCTCGAAGAAAAGACCTGGCGCACACTGTTCCGCCAACTCGTCGCGCGCGGCCTGCTGGCCGTGGACCACGATCGCCACAACGCGCTGGTACTGACCGATGAAGCACGCCCACTGCTGCGCGGCGAGCGCGTCTTCGAAATGCGTATCCCGCCCGAGCGCCGACGCACGCGCCGCGGCGCGCGCCGCCTGCCAGACATTCCGCACGGCGTGCCGCAGACCCTGTTCGACCAGTTGCGCGCGTGGCGCATGGAGACTGCGCGCGAACGCAACGTGCCGGCCTACGTGATCTTCCAGGACGCCACGCTGCGCGAGATCGCCATCGCGCGCCCCGCCTCGCTGGCCGAACTGGCGGCGATCTCGGGCATCGGCGACCGCAAGCTCGAGGCCTACGGCCTGGACATTCTCAAGCTGGTGCAGACGGCCGGCTGAGCCGCGCTCGCTCAGCCGCGGCGCTTGCGCCGTTGCGCAAACTTCTCGCGGAACTTGGCGATCTTGGGCGCCACGACGTACTGGCAGTAAGGCTGATCGGGCTGGTGGCGGAAGAAGTCCTGATGCACGTCCTCGGCCGGCCAGAAGTGCACGCCGGGCTCCTCGACCCGCGTGACGATGGCCGACGGAAACACGCGGTGCTCGCCCAGTTCCTCGATCATCGTCAGCGCCTCGTGCAGTTGCGACTGGCTGGTCGGAAAGATCGCCGAGCGGTACTGCGTGCCGATGTCGTTGCCCTGCCGGTCGAGCGTGGTCGGGTCGTGGATGGTGAAGAAGATCTCGAGCAGGTCGCGGTAGGTGACGAGGCCCGGATCGAACTCGATACGCACGGCCTCGGCATGCCCCGTGCCCCCTTCGCAGACCTCGCGGTATTGCGGATCGTCGACGTGCCCCCCGCAGTAGCCGGACACGACCGAAACCACGCCCTCGACATCGCGGAACACCGCGTCCAGGCACCAGAAGCACCCACCGGCGAGAATCGCCACTTCGACCTGTCCGTGATGCGTCGAATCC
The DNA here is from genome assembly GCF_002872475.1 of Pseudazoarcus pumilus. Lineage (GTDB taxonomy): Bacteria > Pseudomonadota > Gammaproteobacteria > Burkholderiales > Rhodocyclaceae > Pseudazoarcus > Pseudazoarcus pumilus. The sequence goes on along the minus strand of NZ_CP025682.1, from coordinate 1,271,339 downwards.
GTCATTGCTACCTCCTTGCTGTTTCCTCGCGCGCGACGCGCGCAATGTACGTCCTTCAGCGAAACGTGATCGTATAGAAGATGTCCGCGGCGTTGTCGGTGCCGCCACGCGCAACCAGCGAGATGCGTCGCGTGAGCTGATAGGTCAGCTTGACCAGGCTCTCGGCCCCGCCCAGGCTCTGTTCGAAGGACACGAACAGATCAGGCGAGAGCCGCTTGCCGATCGTAAACACCTGCCCACCGACGTTGCCCTCGCCCACCGCGCGGCCGCCATCGACCACGCTGCTGCTGCGCACGGGCGCACCGCTGTCGGCCTGCCCGATGCCAAACTCGTCGACCCCCAGGCTGCGCGAGAGCTGGTCGGTCATGCCGCCGCCCGGCCCGCCCAGCAGGGCCTGCGCGGCCGGCAGTAGCAGACTCATGTCGGCCCCGCCACCGGCACTGGGCGAGCGCCCCAGGACGATCCAGGAAAGCTTCTCGGGATCGGGCACCTCGGGCGTGGACACCAATCGGATCAATGGACGGCGCGCGCTGCCGGAGACCGCGATGCCGGCCTCGACCGGCAGGCCCTTGCGCAATGCCACCACGTTCAGCCCCGGATTGTCGAGCGGCCCCTGGAAATTGATCAGCCCGCGCTCGATGGTCAGGCTCTGGCCATAGCCCTTGTAGGAGCCGCCGACCGTCGAAATGGTGCCCGTCGCCGCCAGCGGCGAGCCGTCACGCAGGCGCAAGGCCAGCTCACCGGCCAGTCTCGTTTCCAGGCCCAATGCGCTCAGATACAGCGCGTTGCCCAGCGACACCGTCACGTCGGCGCTCACGGCCAGCCCGCCACCGCCGCCGGCTTCGTCCTCTTCACTGCCGACGATCACGACGTCGTCGGACAGCGTCGGCGGCGGCGTCTCGGCGAACTCGACGTAACCGGCGTCGGCACGGAAATCGGCCTGCACGTCAAGCGAAGTCCAGGTGCTTCTCGCCCGCCCCTGTCCCGACAGCAGCAGCCAGCGATCGGGCCGTTGCAGCACCGGCATGCGATCGGCCTCGAAACGGAACTCGCCCTCGCCGCTCGCCAGATCGATCTCGCCGTCGGCCGACAGCCGACCGGGTTCGGCGGTGAGCGCATCGACCGGTACGCGCGCGTCACGCGGGCGCACGCGATTGGGCGTGACGAACTCGAGCTGACGCAGACGCAGGCGGTCGCGTTCGAACTCCGCGCGCAGCGTGCCGCCGGACAGTTGCACGCCGTGCTCGATCAGGGACATGCCCAGATCGCTGCCCGAAATGCGCCCGGTCGCGATCGGCTCGGCGGGCGTGCCGGTGACCGAAAAGGCCGCCTGCAATCGCCCTTCGAGCACCGACTCGTCCTGCATCAGTCGTGACATCCAGGCGATCGAAGGCATGTCGAACTCGATCGATCCGAGCAGCGCGGCATTCGGTGCCAACCGCCAGCCGGCATCCTCATCGCGTTCGGCCAGCGTCGTCAACGAGCCGCTGATGCTGCCCAGCTCGCTGCCGCGCGCATCGATGGATGCGGCGAGACGATCGTCGTTCGCGACGACGACGACTTCCAGCTGTTCCAGCCCGAGTCGTGCCGAGAGTTCGCCGGGCACCGACAGGTCGCCGCCCTCGCGCACGATGCGCATCTGCCCATTAGCGCGCTCGGCAAGCTCGAACTCCCATTCGGCGCCCAGCGTGAGCGGACCGGGCCCGCGTCGGCGACGTTCGCCCTGCTCGACCACCTGCAGGCCGGACAGGCTGCCGCGCAACGTGGTCCGATCCGGCGTCCAGGCGGTCTCGTCGAGCACGATGCGCCCCTTTTCCCCGGCGTCGAAACCCGCACGCCCCATCAACACCTGTTGCGCGGAGGCCTGTAGTTCGGCCGGCGCGAGCAGGCGCAGCGGAAAGCGACCATCGGCTTCGAGCATCGACAGTTCGCCGAGCCAGCGCGGGGCGCCCGGCTGTGCGGTGTCGATGCCGCCACGCAGCGTGAGCACGACCCGATCGTCCTCGGGTGTTGCCACGCTTGCCGTGACGCGGTGCTCGCCGCGCGTGCCGTCGATGCCCAGATCCACGCGTTCGATCCAGGCCTTTTTGGCGTCCGGACCCAACGCATCCAGCGCGATGTCGAGTTCGACGAGGCCGTTTTCACCGGCGCCCAGCCGGCCGTCGGCCGACAGGCTGCGCACGAACACGCCGGGCGCGCTCAGGCGCTCGGCGTTCGCGCGAAGCTCCCCGGCGAGCGCGTCGAGGCCGCCGGTGACGCTTGCAGCCAGTGTTGCGCGACCACCCAGGCCATGGTCCAGCGCGTCAAGTTCGGCGAACTCGGCGTCGACCTCCATGATGTCGTCCGTGCGCCCCCAGGCGCCACGCGCCGTGACCCGGCTGGGTCCGAGCGTGAGGGCGACATCGGCCTCGGGCACGCGCGCGCCGTCGATGCTCAGGGTGCCGGTACCGCCCAGCGCCTGGCCGAGCAAGCGGCTCTCGCCGAAGCGCCAGCGAATCCCCGCACGACCGTCGCTGGCGCCATCGGCATCGAATTCGAGCGCAATGCGTCCGGCCGGGGCAGCGCCATGCAAGGCCGCCGGGTCCAGCCCTTCGATGCGGGCGCTCATGCCGAAGGTCTGCAACACGTCCTCCGCGGCATAGGTGGCGAAGCCGTCACCGACCAGCCGCGCGCCATCGGCCAGTACGAGTTCCATGCGCGCGATGTCGGCATCGCCGAGCGAGGCGTCGATATTCGCGAGCAGCGACTCCAGCGGCAACCGGCCTTCGTCGATGCGACCGGGCACGGCGTTGGTCACGCGTATCTCGCCGGCGAGGCGCTGCGTGGCCGCATCGCCGGCCAGATCGGCGTCGACGTGCAGTCGCGCCGATGGCGCGCCGGCGACGAACATGGACGGGTCGATCTCGCCCACTGCAGCGCGCAATTCGAGCAGCGGCATGGCTGCAAAAGGCGCAACCACCGCGTCCGCCTGGCCCTCGAGGCCGGCGCCGTTTGCCTGTAGACGCAAGCTCAGACGCTCCAGATCACCGGAAATCTGTGCCGCCAGTTCGATGTCGTGTCCATCACGCTGCGTGACCACGCGCACCTCGGCGCCCACCGGGTGCGGGCTGCGCGTGGTGTCGATCGAAGCCAGCGCGGCGATCTGCCCCCACGGCGTGGTCACCGAAAGCGCGTCGATGCGCTGCACACCCAGCGCCCCCGACAGGCGCGCATCGATGTCCGAGAAGGCCAGCGGCTCACGCGCGTCCTGCGCATCCCAAGGCACGATTGCCACGCGTTCGATGGCGATGGCCGCACGCACGGCCACGGGCAATGCGATCTCCGGACGCGTTGGGGAACTGGCGGTGGCGTCCGGATCGGGCCGCGTCGCCACTACGATGCTCGCAGCCGAGAGCAGGTCGATGTCGAGCCGGCCATCGATCAGGGACATCGGGCGCCATGCGAGCGAGAACGCATCGAGCTCGACACGCAGGTCGGGGGTCGCCACGCTGATGCGCTCGGCCGCGAGCGGACCGATCAGCCGCCCCGCCAGCCCTTCGGCCTCGATCGTGATGCCGCTCGTGCGCCGCGCCAGCTCCAGCACTGCGCGCGCACCGGACTCCGTGGCAAGCAGCCAGCCGGCCAGCAGCAGCGGAACGAGAACGATCGTGGCGAGCGCCGCGGCGATGAAGCGCAGCCGGCCGCGGGAGCGTTTGGGAGCCCTGTCCTGCGTCATTCTCCCCGGCCGAACAGCGCACGCAGCGCCGCACCGGGATCATCGGCACGCATGAAGGCCTCGCCGACCAGGAAGGCGTGAACGTCGTTGTCGCGCATGCACGCGACATCCGCCGGACCGAGGATGCCGGATTCGGTCACGACGATGCGATCGGGCGGGATGCGGTCGAGCAAATCGAGGGTGGTCTGCAGGCTCACTTCAAAGGTTCGCAGGTTGCGGTTGTTGATGCCTAGGAGCGGGGTAGACAGCTGCAGGGCGCGGTCGAGTTCCCCGCCGTCGTGCACCTCGACCAGCACGCCCATGCCCAGACTCTGCGCGATGGCCTCGAAATCCATCATCTCGGCCATGTCGAGCGCCGCGGCGATGAGCAGGATGGCGTCCGCCCCCATCGCGCGCGCCTCGAAGATCTGCCAGGCATCGACGATGAAATCCTTGCGCAGCACCGGCAGCGTGCACGCCTCGCGCGCCTCGCGCAGGTATTCGGGCGCACCCTGGAAGAAGTCGCGGTCGGTCAGCACCGACAGACAGGCCGCACCACCGGCGGCATAGCTCGCGGCGATCTCGCCGGGACGGAAATCCTCGCGGATCACGCCCTTGGAGGGGCTGGCCTTCTTGATCTCGGCGATCACCGCCGCCTCGCCCGCGTCGATCTTGGCGCGCATCGCGCCCACGAAGGGACGCGGCGGCGGTGCCTCCTCGGCGCGGCGATGCTGGCGCTCGATCGGCATGTGACGCTGGCCGTCGGCGACCTCGTCGCGCTTGACCGCGAGGATACGTTCGAGGATGTCGCTCATCCCTGCCCCTTCGCGCACGATTGCGTGAAACGCACGAAGTCGTCGAGCTTCGCGCGCGCCGCGCCGCTGGCGATGACCTCTCTCGCGCGCGCAACGCCGGCGCCGATGTCGTCGACCAGATTGGCCGCATACAGGGCGACACCGGCATTGAACACGACGATCTCGCGCGCCGGTCCGTCGCGGTTCTCCAGCGCGCCGAGCAGCATCTCGCGCGAGGCGTCGGCGTCGGCTACACGGATGTTGCGCGTGCCGGCCATCGCCAGGTCGAAGTCCTCGGGGTGGATCTCGTATTCGCTGACCTCGCCGTCCTTCAGTTCGCCAACCCGGGTCGCTGAACCCAGGCTGACCTCGTCCATGCCGTCGAGCCCATGCACGACGAGCACGTGATTGGCGCCCAGGCGCTGCATCACGCGCACCTGAATGCCCACCAGATCGGGATGGAACACGCCCATCAGCGTGTTCGGTGCACCGGCCGGATTGGTCAACGGCCCGAGGATGTTGAAGATGGTGCGCACGCCCATCTCGCGGCGCACCGGGGCGACGTTCTTCATCGCACTGTGGTGATTGGGCGCGAACATGAAGCCCACGCCGGTCGCTTCGACGCACTCGGCGACCTGTTCCGGGCTGAGCGCGAGATTGGCGCCCAGCGCCTCGAGCACGTCGGCCGCGCCCGACTTGGACGACACGCTGCGCCCGCCGTGCTTGGCCACGCGCGCGCCGGCCGCGGCGGCGACGAAGATCGTCGCGGTCGAGATGTTGAAGGTCTGAGAGCCGTCGCCGCCGGTGCCGACCACGTCGAGGAAGTGCTCATGCGGGGGCGCGACCACGACCTTGGTGGCCATCTCGCGCATCACCGTGGCCGCGGCGGTGATCTCGCCGATGGTCTCCTTCTTGACGCGAAGGCCGGTCAGGATCGCTGCGGTCATCAGCGGCGAGACCTCGCCGGCCATGATCTGGCGCATCAGCGAGAGCATCTCGTCGAAGAAGATCTCGCGGTGGTCGATGGTGCGTTGCAGGGCGTCCTGCGCGGTAATGGTCATCGTCTCGGCTCCGTGGGTTCAGGCGGGGACGGTCTCGTCCAGGAAATTCTTCAGCAACTCGTGGCCATGCTCGGTGAGGATGGACTCGGGGTGGAACTGCACGCCCTCGACCGCCAGCGTCTTGTGGCGCACGCCCATGATCTCGCCGTCGTCGGTCCACGCCGTGACCTCGAGGCAGTCGGGCAGGGACTCGCGCTCGATCGCCAGCGAATGGTAGCGCGTGCACACCAGCGGGTCGGGCAGGCCGTGGAACACCCCGCGCCCGTCGTGATGCACGGGCGAGGTCTTGCCGTGCATCAGGCGCCGTGCATGCACGATGCGCCCGCCGAAGGCCGCGCCGATACTCTGGTGGCCCAGACACACGCCGAGAATCGGAATGCGGCCGGCAAACTCGCGGATCGCAGCGACCGAGATGCCGGCCTCGGCCGGCGAGCACGGCCCCGGCGAGATCACGAGCTGCTCCGGCGCGAGTTGCGCGATGCCGGCCACGTCGATCTCGTCGTTGCGGAACACGCGCACGTCGGCGCCCAGTTCGCCGAAGTACTGCACAAGGTTGTAGGTGAAGCTGTCGTAGTTGTCGATCATCAGCAGCATGGTGATTCTCCGTCAGCCGCGCACGCCGAAGGCTTCGCGCACTTCGGTGGGCGTGGCAATCGTGAATCCCAGCGTTCGCAGTACGGTGGCCAGACGGCCCACCTGCTCCGCGTTGTCGGCGAGCGGCTCGCCGCGGGCGTTCACGAGGTTGTTCTCGAAGCCGACACGGCAATGCCCGCCGGCCAGCGCGGCCTGCACCGAACAGGCCAGTTCGGGCGGACCGAAGGCGCACAGTCCCCAGCGCCATCGCGCGGGGATTTCCGGCAGGTAGGCGAGGATGTCGGCCGGGCGGCTGACCGAACCGGCGTAGCGCCCCAGCACCAGCAGCACGAAGGGCTCGGCCTGCGGCAGCCAGCCGCGCGCATGCCAGTCGCGCAGCGTGGCGAGCTCGTCGTGGTTGTAGACGATGTACTGCGGCACGGTTCCCAACTGGGCGAGTTCGGCGAGAAAGTCGCGCGCCGCGTCGCGTTCGGCCTCACTGCCCTCGCCCAGCAGTTCGGTGAGGTTGAGCGACAACATCTCCGGCGCCAGCTCGCGGCCCACGCGCATCATGTCGGCCGGCGCGAATACGCCGACGCGCTCGGTGGTGGGCTGGATCACCAGGTCGCAGGCCTCGCGCACGGTCGCCATGGCCTCGCGGTACAGGCCCGGGTCGAGGCTGTGGCGGGCGTCGCGGTCGCGCACGTGCAGATGCAGCATGGCCGCGCCGGCGTCACGGCAGCGCACCGCCTCGGCGGCGATCTCGGCCGGCGTGAGCGGAATCGCGCGATGGTCCGCCTTGCCGCGCCGCGCGCCGTTGGGCGCGACCATGATGGAGACCGGATGCTCGAATACGGCGCTCATGAGGCGACCTTGGGCACGAGGCGCGCAAGGGTCTGATCGATCGACTTGACCAGCAGCGTGACCAGACGGCCGAGCTGCGCGCGCGTGATGACGAAAGGCGGTGCGATCAGCGCGTGATCGCCGCGGCGCCCGTCCACGGTGCCGCCCATCGGGTAGATCACCAGCCCGTTGTCGAAGGCCGTCTCGCGCAGCACGCGGTGGAAGGCCAGCTCCGGCTCGAACGGCGTCTTGCTGTCGCGATCGGCGACGAACTCGATGCCGACGAACAGGCCGCGTCCGCGGATGTCGCCGACGTGCGGGTGCTCGCCCAGGGCCTCGTGCAGTCGCGCCAGCAGTTCGTCGCCGAGTTTGCGGCTCTTCTCGACCAGACGGTGGGTCTCCATGTATTCGATCACCGCCACGCCGGCCGCGGCGGCCAGCGGGTGTCCCATGTAGGTGTGGCCGTGCTGGAAGATGTGGCGGCGGCTGCTGAAGGTGTCGACGATGCGGTCGTGCACCAGCGTCGCCCCGACCGGCACGAAGCCGGCGGCCAGGCCCTTGGCCAGGCACAGCATGTCGGGCACCACGCCGAACTGGCGGATGGCGTACCACGAGCCGCAGCGCCCCAGCCCGGTCATGACCTCGTCGGCGATGAACAGCACGTCGTACTTGTCGCAGATCTCGCGGATTCGGCGGAAGTAGTCCGGGTGCGGCACCAGCGCACCGGCCGTAGCGCCGACGATGGGCTCCGCGATGAAGGCCGCGACCTTCTCCGGCCCGGCCTCGAGGATGGCGCGCTCCAGATCCTCGGCGCAGTCGATGCCACAGGATTCAGGCTTCTTGTCGTACGGGCAGCGATAGCAGAAGCACGGCGCCACGCGCGGCGCCTTGAACAGCATGGGCTCGTAGATCGCCCGCCTCCAGCGGTTGCCGCCTGCGGCCAGCGCGCCCAGCGTGTTGCCGTGGTAACTCTGGTCGCGGCCAATCACCATCCACTTGTCGGGGCGCCCCATCTGCACCCAGTAGGCGCGCGCGAGCTTCATCGCCGATTCCACCGCCTCCGAGCCGCCGGACACGAAGTAGGCGTGGTTGAGCCCGCCCGGCGCGCGGTCGGTGAGCATCCTGGCGAGCTTTTCCTGCGCGGCATTCGTGAACTGGCTGGTATGCGCGAATTCGACGTGGTCGAGCTGTTCCTTGATGGCCGCGACCACCTCGGGCACGGAGTGGCCCAGCGACGACACCACGGCACCGCCGCAGGCGTCGAGATAGCGTTTCCCGTACTCGTCGTACAGATACGCCCCGTCGCCGCGCGCGACCGTCGGGTAGTAGCTGAACGGATTGCGGTAGAAGACGTGGGTGTCGTCATTGACGTCCGCCTCGGGCGAGACGCCTCTGCGCTTCCTGCGCTGTGCCGGTTCGACCATGATCAGTCCGTCCGCGTGTCGAGTCCCGTCTCGGCCATCTCGGCCGCCCTGAGCATGGCGCGCGCCTTGCTCTGCGTTTCCTGCCATTCGGCGTCGGGGTCGGAGTCGGCGACGATGCCGGCACCGGCCTGAACGTGGATCTGGCCGTCCTTGACGACCGCGGTGCGAATCGCGATCGCCAGATCCATCTCGCCGTGAAAGCCCAGATAGCCGACCGCGCCCGAATAGATGCCGCGCTTGACCGGCTCCATCTCGTCGATGATCTCCATCGCGCGCACCTTGGGCGCGCCCGACACGGTGCCGGCCGGGAAGGTCGCGCGCAGCACGGCCAGCGCATCCAGCCCTGCGCGCAGCCGCCCCTCGACATTGGACACGATGTGCATCACGTGCGAGTAGCGCTCGACGGTGAAGCGCTCGGTGACCTTCACGGTGCCGACCTCGGCCACACGGCCGGCGTCGTTGCGGCCCAGGTCGAGCAGTTGCAGGTGCTCGGCGCATTCCTTCTCGTCGGAGAGCAGTTCGCGCTCGAGCGCCAGATCCTGCTCGGGCGTGGCGCCGCGCCGGCGCGTGCCGGCGATCGGGCGCACCGTGACGCGGCGATCGCCCGTCTCGTCGTCCAGGCGCACGAGGATTTCCGGCGAGGCGCCGACCACATGGAAGTCGCCCAGATCGAAATAGAACATGTAGGGCGACGGGTTGAGCGAGCGGATGGCGCGATACAGGGCCAGCGGGCTGGCCGCGAAGGGTTTGCTCATGCGCTGCGAGAGCACGACCTGCATGATGTCGCCGTCGACGATGTAACGCTTGGCGCGCAGCACCGCACTCTTGAAGGCCTCCTCGCCGAAACTCGACACCGCCGGCGCCGGCTCGGCGCGCACATCCTGCGGAATCGTCACCGGTTCGCGCAATTGTGCGACCAGTTCCGCGAGCCGCTCGCGCGCCGCCGCGTAGGCCCCGTCGCGCGAGGGATCAGCGTACACGACCAGCGTGAGCTTGCCCGACAGGTTGTCGACGATGGCGATTTCCTCCGACAGCAGCAGCACGATGTCGGGGGTGTCGATGGGGTCGGGCTTGTCGCAGCGCGCCAGGCGCGACTCGATGTAGCGCACTGTCTCGTAACCGAAGCAGCCCACCAGACCACCGGCGAAACGCGGCAAGCCGTCGCGCGGCGGCACGTGGATCGCGGCCATGAAGCGCCCGACGAAGGTCAGCGGATCGTCCTCATCGACGCGTTCGACCAGCTTGCCATCGCGAATCAGGCGCGCTTCATGGCCGCGCACCTCGATGCGCGTGGCCGCAGCCAGGCCGATGATGGAATAGCGACCGAAGCGCTCGCCACCCTGCACGGACTCGAGCAGATAGGTATGCGGCGCGTTGGCAAGCTTCAGGTAGATCGACAGCGGCGTGTCGAGGTCGGCGAAGGTCTCGAGCGTCACCGGGATGCGGTTGTAGCCCTCGGCGGCGAGACGGTTGAATTCGAGTTCAGACATGGTGACTCCACAACGGTTGTTCGGTACGGGGGGCGCGCACGCGTTCGGTTGCGCGCGCAACTGCTCAAAGGCCGGTCGGCCAGCGCCAGCCCCGCCAGCGACAAAGCGTCGTCGCGCGGTTCGGCAAATCCCCGTTTGGCACCCGTTTGGCGTGAGTCACGATCGATGATGTTCGGAAAATTGAAGTGGAACGTGCAAGGCCTCAGGCCAGCAATGGCAAGGCTTCACGCGCATCCGATAGTAGCCCATCGCATTCGATGGTGTCCACCGGCATGCCCTCGCTATAGCCGTAGGTGACGAGCAGCACCGGCAAACCCGCCGCGCGGGCGGCCAGCGCGTCGTTGGCCGAGTCGCCGATCATCAGCGCGCTCGCCACGCCGAGGCGCTCGCAGGCGTGATGCAGCATGGCCGGATCGGGCTTCTTCACCGGCAGGGTATCGCCACTGACCACCAGCGCGAAGTACGGCGCAAGCCCGGTGCGCTCGAGCAGCGGCAGCGTGAAGGCCTCGGGCTTGTTGGTCACGCAGGCCAGCGGCAGGCCGCGTGCGCGCAGCGCCTCGAGCGTGTCGAGCACGCCGGGAAAGACCCGGCTGTGGACGCCGTTGACGACCGCATAGTGACGACGGAACACGGCGATCGCCGCTTCGATCTCGGCATCGGTCGCCTGCGTACCCACGGTCATGCAGCGCGTCACCAGCGTCGGGATGCCACGGCCGACGAAACGGCGGATCTCGTCGATGTCGCGCGGCGGCCGGCCCAGTTCGGCGAGCATGCGATTGGCCGTCTCGTGGATGTCGGGCAGCGAATCGACCAGCGTGCCGTCCAGATCGAAGAGCACGGCCTCGACCGCGAAGCGCGCTGCGCTCACGCGCTCGCCTTCGCCAGTTCCCCGCGCAGCGCGGCGATCACGCTGTCGTAGCGGTGCGGGTCGGTGGGCGACGCGGCGCCGAACACCGCCGAGCCGGCGACGAAGGTGTCGGCGCCGGCGCGCGCGATCTCGCCGATATTGTCGACCTTCACCCCGCCGTCGACTTCGAGCAGGATGTGGCGGCCCGACTCGCGCTCGTAGGCGTCGAGCCGCGCGCGCGTCTCGCGCAGCTTGGCGAGCGTTCCGGGGATGAACTTCTGCCCGCCGAAGCCCGGGTTGACGCTCATCAGCAGCACGACGTCGATGCGCTCCATGACATGGTCGAGATGATGCAGCGGCGTGGCCGGATTGAACACCAGGCCGGCCTGACAGCCGTGCTCGCGGATCAGCGCGAGACTGCGGTCGACGTGATCGGACGCTTCGGGGTGGAAGGTGATGACGTTCGCGCCAGCCCTGGCGAAATCGGGAATGATGCGATCGACGGGCTTGACCATCAGGTGCACGTCGATGGGCGCGCTGGTATGCGGCCGGATCGCCTCGCACACCAGCGGGCCGACCGTCAGGTTGGGCACGTAATGGTTGTCCATCACGTCGAAATGGATCCAGTCGGCGCCGGAGGCGACGACGTCGCGGACTTCCTCGCCCAGGCGCGCGAAATCGGCGGACAGGATACTGGGGGCGATGCGGAACATCGGCGGCTCCTTGTTTCGGAAGCCGCGATTCTACCGCAGCACCCCGATCCCCTCAGAACTCGAGCACGTCGCCGCGACACAGCTGTCGCGTGGCGAGCCGCGCGGCGTGTCCGCGGATCTGCGACAGGATGCGCTCGGCCGCACCGGGCTTGAGGTGACACACATGCACCTGCGGCGAGGAGCGGATCGCGTCGAGCACGCCGGTCAGCGTCTGCGGACAAAGATGGCTGGAGGCTTCGGCGAGTGCATGCTGTTCGTCGGCGAAGGCTGTCTCGATGACCAGATGGCGCAAGTCCTCGACGGCATTGATCGCGTCGACGAAGCCCGGCTCGAAAGCGGTATCGCCGCTGAACACCAGACGCCCCGCACCACTGTCCAGGCACCAAGCCAGCGCCGGTACGCCATGGTAGGCCGGCAGCGCCGTGACGCGGCGCCCGGCGCCGATGTCCACGCTCTCGCCGACAGCAACCGGGGTGAGGCTCAACGCCGGTGCCGCGGGACTGGGCAGGCGCGTGAAGTCAGGCCACATCGTGCCGTTGAAGACGTGCTGCGCAAGTGCCTCCAAGGTGCCTTGCGCGGCGAACACGCGAACCGGCGAATCGCGCCCACAGGCCACCGAATCGGCCAGCAACGGGAGCATCGCGACGTGATCGAGATGCGCGTGGGTGACGAACACACGATCGATGCGCCGCAACTCGTCAAGGCTCAGGTCGCCCACGCCCGTGCCGCAGTCGATGAGCGTGTCGTCATCGACCAGAAAGGACGTCGTGCGTCCGTCCACACCACCGATTCCGCCACTGCAACCGAGCACCGTGAAGCGCATGGCGACCGTCTCCGCTAGGCGCACGCTCAGGCGCGCTGTTGAAATTCCATGCGCACGCCGGCGAGCTCGATCACCGCGCGCTCGCCCGGCGCCCGCGCGTCGCCATCGACGACGACACCATCGACGCGCGGACGTGCGCCGTCGATCGGCAGAATCACGTAGCCGTCGCGGCGACGCAGGATCGCGGCGACCTCCCCGCCCGGACTCCCCAGCGTCGTGCGCGCCTTGAGCAGCGCCAGTTCACGCCCGGCGTGCGGGCCGTCGAGCACTCGCACGCGCGCGCTCACGCTCGGGGGGGTATCGGGCTCGCTGACCCCGCGCGCGGGCGCCTCCGGCGCGCGACGACGACCCAGTTCGAGCGCCGAGGGCGCATCGGCCGGCGCGACGAAGCGCAGCCGGTATTTGCCCAGTTCGACGATGTCGCCGTCGGCCAGCACGCGTCGCGTCACCGGCCTGCCGTTGACGCTGGTGCCGTTGGTGGAATCCAGATCCTCGAGAAAGGCGTCACCGAGAATGGTCGTGATGCGCGCGTGTTCTCCGCTGATCGAGAAATCCTCGATGCGCACGTCGTTGTGCGCCTTGCGTCCGATCGTCAGGTGTTCGCGATCGAGCAAGATCTCGCGCAGGACCAGACCGTCCATGCTGAGGATCAGCCGAGGGTGCGCAGTGCGAGGGGGCGGGACGACAGACGACATGCAACGATTCTAGACCCGCTTGGCAACGCTGCCGCATGCGCTTTTGCGGCGGTGCGGAAAAAGTGCGCAAAAAAACGCCGGTCGAAACCGGCGTTCTTCAGCGTGAGCCGCAGGATCGATCAGATCAGCGACTTGAGCAGCTTGCCCATCACGGACGGGTCGCGCGTGATCTTGAAACCGGACTCTTCCATGATCGCCAGCTTGGCGTCGGCCGTGTCCTCGCCGCCCGAGATCAGCGCGCCGGCGTGGCCCATGCGCTTGCCCGCGGGTGCGGTCACACCGGCGATGAAGCCGACCACCGGCTTGCTCATGTTCTCCTTGCACCAGCGCGCGGCAGTGGCCTCGTCCGGGCCGCCGATCTCGCCGATCATGATGACGGCGTCGGTGTCCGGGTCGTCGTTGAACATCTGCATGACGTCGATGTGCTTGAGACCGTTGACCGGGTCGCCGCCGATGTTGACCACGGTCGACTGGCCCAGACCGACATCCGACAGCTGGGACGCGGCTTCATAGGTCAGCGTGCCCGAACGCGACACGACGCCGATGCGGCCCTTCTTGTGGATGTGACCCGGCATGATGCCGATCTTCAACTCTTCGGGCGTAATCACGCCCGAGCAGTTGGGGCCGATCAGCAGCGTGCGCTTGCCGCCCGCGGCTTCCTTGGCGCGCATCTTGTTGCGCACCATCAGCATGTCGCGCACCGGGATGCCTTCGGTGATGCAGATCACGAGGTCGAGATCGGCATCGACGGCTTCCTGAATGGCAGCGGCGGCACCCGCCGGCGGCACGTAAATGACCGAGGCGGTCGCGCCGGTGGCGGACTTGGCGTCGGCAACCGAACCGAAGATGGGAATGTCCATCAGCGACTCGCCGGCCTTCTTGGGGTTCACGCCGGCCACGAAGCAGTTCTTGCCGTTGGCGTACTCGACGCACTTCTCGGTGTGGAACTGGCCGGTCTTGCCGGTCATGCCCTGGGTGATGACCTTGGTGTCCTTGTTGATCAGGATCGACATTCGGTTGCTCCTTTACTTGCCCTTGACCGCGTTGACGATCGCGGTCGCGGCTTCAGCCATGGTGTCGGCGGAGATGATCGGCAGGCCCGACTCGGCCAGAATCTTCTTGCCGAGGTCTTCGTTGGTGCCCTTCATGCGAACCACCAGCGGCACTTTCAGATCAACTTCGCGCGCAGCCGTGACCACGCCGTTGGCGATGGTGTCGCAGCGCATGATGCCGCCGAAAATGTTGACCAGGATGCCCTTGACCTTGGGGTTCTTGAGCATGATGGTGAAAGCCGCCGTGACCTTCTCGATGGTGGCACCGCCGCCCACATCGAGGAAGTTGGCCGGCTCGCCGCCGAACAGCTTGATGGTGTCCATGGTGGCCATAGCCAGGCCGGCGCCGTTGACCATGCAGCCGATGTCGCCGTCGAGGCTGATGTAGGCCAGGTCGTACTTGGAGGCCTCGATCTCCTGCGCGTCCTCTTCATCCATGTCGCGGTAAGCGACGATGTCTTCGTGGCGGAACAGCGCGTTGGAATCGAAATCGAACTTGGCGTCCAGCGCCTTGACCGTGCCGTCGCCCTCGCGGATCAGCGGGTTGATTTCCGCCAGCGAAGCGTCGGTGTCCATGTAGCAGGTGTAGAGCTTCTTGAGCGCATCGATGGCGTTTGCGCGCGCCTCGGCCGGCATGCCGATGCCGTCAGCCAGCTCGCCCGCCTTCGCGTCGGTCAGCCCTTCGAGCGGATCAACGAAGACCTTGATGATCTTCTCCGGCGTCTTTTCGGCGACTTCCTCGATATCCATGCCGCCCTCGGAGGACCCCATGATGACGACCTTCTGGCTGGCACGATCGGTCAGCGCAGCAACGTAGTACTCGTGCTGGATGTCGGCACCTTCCTCAACGAGCAGACGACGCACTTTCTGCCCTTCGGGGCCGGTCTGGTGAGTGACGAGCTGCATGCCTAGGATCGCATCGGCGTGCTCCCGCACTTCAGCAGGCGACTTGGCGAGCTTGACGCCGCCGCCCTTGCCGCGGCCACCGGCGTGGATCTGCGCCTTGACGACCCAGATCTTGCCGCCCAGCTCTTCGGCGGCCTTGACCGCCTCGTCGACGGAGAAACAAGGAATGCCCTTGGGCGTGATGATGCCGAACTTCCTCAGCAGTTCTTTTGCCTGGTACTCATGAATTTTCATGTTTGCCCTTCGATCGAAGTTGCGGTCCCTGTCGGGCCGCGAACGGTTGATGGGACGAAGCGGATTTTCTCGTATGTGGCGGAAGACGTCGTCGGATACCGACCCCTCCTGCGGCACTGCCTGATGGGCAGCCCCCTGTCGTGACTCGTCCCCGGGTCGGGGATTTTCGTCGCCAAGAACCGCGCAGTTTATAACGGCAATCGGATTGTGGAAATCCCGTATACGCCCGAAGACCCTGCATTGCGCAGCGCAACATCTCCATTCATTGCGTCAGACCGGGTTGTCGACATCGACGAACGACACCTCCAGGCCGAACTCCTGCGCAAGGTAATCGCCCAGCGCGCGAATCCCGTAACGTTCCGTCGCGTGGTGCCCAGCGCCGATATACGGAACACCGGACTCGCGCGCGAGGTGCACGGTCGGCTCCGAGATCTCGCCCGAGACGTAGGCATCCGCGCCTGCGGCAATGGCCTGCTCGAAGAATCCCTGGGCCGCTCCGGTGCACCAAGCGATGCGCTGCACCATGCGCGATTCGTCGCCGACGAGCAGTGGCTCGCGCCCGAGAAGGCGTCCCAGCGAGGCCGCGAGCTCGCCTGCGCTCGTCGGCGCAGCGGGGCGTCCCAGCCAGCCCAATTGCTGGTCGCCAAAACGCGCCGGCTCCGCAATCCAGTCGGCCAGGCGCGCCAGTTGCGCGTTGTTGCCCAGTTCTGGATGGGCGTCGAGCGGCAGGTGGTAGCCGAACAGCGAGATGTCGTTCTTCAGCAATGTACCGATGCGGCGCTTGCGAACGCCGATGATGCGCCCGTCCTCGCCACGCCAGAACCAGCCGTGATGGACGAAGATCGCATCGACGCCCTGCTCGACTGCGTGATCGAGCAGCGCCTGACTCGCGGTCACGCCGCATAGCACGCGGCGCACCTCGGGGCGTCCTTCCACTTGCAGCCCGTTTGGGCAATAATCGCGGAAGCTCGCAACGTCGAGCAGCGCATCCACGTATTCCTGCAATTCGGTCAGTCGCATCGTTCCTCCGCGGCAGTGTTCCGACACCGATGATACCGGAGCGGCCTCGCCGTCTGGACCCGTGCCACCGGGGGTTCCCGTTTCATGCATCGTCTCTGGTTGATCTTCGCCCAGGCCGTCACCGTCGCCGTCGCCGTCCTGTTCGTACTCGACACCCTCAAGCCGGGATGGGTCAATGGCGCGCCGCGCTCGGCCGTGGTGACGGTACGAGAGGCTCCGGCCACGCGCGTGGCCGCCTCCGGCGCGGGGGCGAACGCATCCTACGCCGATGCCGCGGCACGCTCGATGCCGGCCGTCGTACATGTGTTCACGCGCAGCGTCGTTGAAGCCCCGACTCACCCGCTGCTCGACGATCCGCTGTTCCGCCGCTTCTTCGGTGCGCCGCCGGGCGGCGGCCCGCGTCAGCAGACCTCGGGGCTGGGCTCCGGGGTGATCGTCAGCGACGATGGCTACATTCTCACCAACAATCACGTCGTCGAGGCCGCGGACCAGATCCAGGTGGCACTCAACGACGGCCGCAAGTTCCCGGCCCGCGTGGTCGGACTCGATCCCGAATCCGATCTGGCCGTGCTGCGCATCGATGATGTCGACAACCTGCCGGCGATCACTTTCGCGCCGCAGGGCGAACCGCAGGTCGGCGACGTCGTGCTGGCCATCGGAAACCCCTTCGGCGTCGGCCAGACCGTGACCATGGGCATCGTCTCTGCGCTCGGTCGCTCACGTCTGGGGATCAACACCTTCGAGGATTACATCCAGACCGACGCGGCGATCAATCCGGGGAACTCCGGCGGTGCGCTGGTCGATGCCGGTGGCAATCTGGTCGGCATCAACACCGCGATCTATTCCCGCTCGGGTGGCTCGCTGGGCATCGGATTCGCCATTCCAGCCCGTCTCGCGCGCGGCGTATTCGACCAGATCGTCGCCAACGGCCAGGTCACGCGCGGATGGATCGGGGTCGAGCTGCAGGCACTCACACCCGATCTGAGCGAATCCTTCGGGCTTGATGACGCCAGCGGCGCAGTGATCGCCGGCGTGCTGCGCGGCAGTCCCGCAGAACGCGGCGGGCTGCGCCCGGGCGATGTGCTGACCTCGGTCGAAGACCGGCCGGTCGAAGATCCACGCAGCGTTCTCGACTCGATCGCTCGACTGCCGCCGGGGCACCGCGCACGCCTTGAACTGTTGCGCGGCGGTGAGCCAATCGAACTGTCGGTGGAGATCGACCGCCGGCCGACACCGGGCGGACGCTGAGCAGCGACCCCGCCCGCGCCTGCCTCACTTGGGCTTTTCGGCTTCCTCGATGCGGTCCAGTTCGCTGTCCAGATCCTGCTCGCTCGGCGCCGCATAGGGCGTCTCGTCCAGACCCTTTTCCTCACGCTTCCTGGCGAACATGCGCGCCAGGAAGATGCCGACCTCGTAGAGCACGATCATCGGCACGGCGAGCATGAACTGCGAGATCACATCCGGTGGTGTGATCACGGCCGCGATCACGAAGGCGCCGACGATGACGTAGGGACGTGCCTCCTTGAGCGCCTGAATGCTGACCATGCCCGCACCCGCGAGCAGGATGACCACCACCGGCACCTCGAAGGTCAGGCCGAAGGCGATGAACAAGGTCATCACGAAAGACAGGTACTGTTCGATGTCCGGCGCCACCATGATGCTCTTGGGCGCGAATTCGTAGATGAACTTGAAGACGGTCTGGAACACGAAGAAATAGCAGAACGCCATCCCCGCAAGAAACAGCAGCGTCGTACCCACGACCAGCGGCAGACCGATGCGCTTCTCGTGCGAGTACAGCCCCGGCGCGATGAACGCCCACACCTGGTGCAGCACGTAGGGCAAGGCGATGAGAAAGGCCGCCAGCAAGGTGACCTTGATCGGCACGAAGAACGGCGTGACCACGCCGGTGGCGATCATGTTCGTGCCTGCGGGCAGCGTGTTCATCATCGGCAGCGCGAGGATGTCGTAGATGTCGCTGGCCCAGGGCATCAGGGCGATGAAGACGACGAGCATCGCAACGACGGCCCGCAGCAAACGATCGCGCAACTCGACCAGATGGGAGATGAAGGTGTCTTCCACAGGCATCAACTCCCGCTGCGTCCGCTCTCGGGCCGGGACTCCCCCGACACCGACGGATCGGTCGCAGGCGATTCATCCGCAACGCCCGGTGCGGGTGCCGCCGGCTCGGCCGGCCAGGCCTCGCTCGCGCTCGGCGCCGGAGTCATCGGCGGGCCAGCGGGGGCGTCGTCCTCGATGCTCTTGCGTACCTCGGAGGTCGTCTGGCGGAATTCAGATTCCACGCTGTCGGCCTGCTGGCGCACCGAGGACTCGAGATCGCGTGCCTGATCCTTGACCTGTTCCTGCAGTTTCTTGAGTTCCTCGAGCTGCATCTCGCGCGACACATCGGCCTTCACGTCGGAGACGTAGCGCTGCATGCGCCCGAGCAGGTGACCGACGGTGCGCGCGACCTTGGGAAGACGTTGCGGGCCGACCACGATGAGGGCGACGACCGCAACGAGGAGCATCTCGGAAAAGCCGAAATCGAACATGCAATGAAATCCGCGAAACCGGCGACGGCGGTCGCCACGCTAACGGGCCGCCGGACGGCGACCCGGGGCAGGCCAATGATCAGGAATTGACCTTGTCGGACTTCTCCTTGACCTCGGCGTCGAGGGTGTCGGAATCCGCGATGCGGTTGGTGTTGTTGTCTTCGGCCGGCGTCTCGGCCTCCTTCATGCCCTGCTTGAAGCCCTTGACCGCACCGCCCAGGTCGGAGCCCACGTTGCGCAGCTTCTTGGTGCCGAAGACCAGCAGGACGATCACCAGGACGACCAGCCAGTGCCAGATGCTGAAAGAACCCATTACGCTCTCCTCAATGCTTCAACATGGCCGGCAACACGTCCGGACCACCTAGTATATGGACGTGCAAATGATACACCTCCTGCCGCCCCACTCGCCCGGTATTGACGATCGTCCGGTAGCCTTCTTCGAGTCCCTGCTGGCGTGCCAGATCCGCAGCCACCGTCATGATCTTGCCCATCAGGGCTGCGTGCTCCGCGCGCACCTCGAGCATCGACTCGACGTGCGCCTTGGGGATGACCAGAAAATGCACCGGAGCCGCCGGCCGGATGTCATGGAAGGCGACCACGTCGTCGTCCTCGAAGAGCTTGTTCGCCGGGATGTCGCCGGCGACGATCTTGCAGAAAATACAGTCGCTCACGCGCGCCTCCGTGTCACTTGTTGCGGGCGTTCTTCTCGTCGATGCCGGAAATGCCCTCGCGCCGACGGAATTCGGCGACGACATCGTCGACGCCCAGTCCATGGTGCCTCAACAGCACCAGCGAATGAAACCACAGATCGACGACTTCGCGCACCAGATGCAGGCGATCGCCGTCCTTGGCGGCCATGATGGTCTCGGCCGCTTCTTCCGCGACTTTCTTGCAGATCGCGTCATTGCCCTTGGCATACAGGCTCGACACGTAGGACGAATCCGGGTTCGCGCTCTTGCGCGCCTCGAGCGTGTCGGACACGCGACGCAGCACTTCGAGATCGATCATTTGTAGATGTCCTTCGGAGACTTGATCACCGGCTCGACCGCTTCCCAGCGCCCGTCGGCCATTCGGCGCTGGAAGAAGCAACTGTGGCGACCGGTGTGGCAGGCGATGCCGCCGACCTGTTCGACCTTGAGCAGCACCACGTCGTTGTCGCAGTCGATGCGCATGTCGAGCACGCGCTGCGTGTGGCCGGACTCCTCGCCCTTGTGCCACAGCTTCCCGCGCGAGCGCGACCAATACACGGCCTCGCCCAGTTCGGCGGTGCGCGCGAGCGCCTCGCGATTCATCCACGCGAACATCAGCACGTCGCCCGAGGACGCCTCCTGCGCGATCACCGGAACGAGCCCGTGTTCGTCCCAGCGCACCTCGTCGAGCCAGGCCTCGCTCACAGCCGCACCTCGATGCCGCGCGCGCGCATGACTTCCTTGGCCTCGCGCACCGTGTGCTGGCCGAAGTGGAAGATGCTCGCGGCCAGCACCGCGTCGGCATGGCCGATGGACACGCCGTCGGCCAGATGATCGAGATTGCCCACCCCGCCACTGGCGATCACCGGCACCGTCACCGCGTCCGACACCGCACGCGTGAGTTCCAGATCGAAGCCTGACTTGGTGCCGTCGCGGTCCATGCTGGTGAGCAGGATCTCGCCCGCGCCCAGCGCCACCACGCGCTGCGCCCACCCCACCGCGTCGAGCCCGGTATCGTTGCGACCGCCGTGGGTGAACACGTGCCACACGCCCGGCGCGACGGCCTTGGCGTCGATGGCCACCACGATGCACTGGCTGCCGACCTTGCCGGAGGCCTCCGCCACCAGCTGCGGGTTGTTTACGGCCGCGGTGTTGATGCTGACCTTGTCGGCGCCGGCGTTGAGCAGACGGCGCACATCGTCGACGCTGCGCACGCCGCCACCCACCGTGAGCGGGATGAAGACCTGGTTGGCGACTTCCTCGACCACATGCAGGATGATGTCACGCGCGTCCGAACTGGCGGTGATGTCGAGAAAGGTCAGTTCGTCCGCCCCCTGCTCGTCGTAGCGACGCGCGATCTCGACCGGATCGCCGGCGTCGCGCAGTTCGACGAAGTTCACGCCCTTGACCACGCGGCCGGCGTTGACGTCGAGGCAGGGAATGATGCGCTTGGCGAGCATCAGTTGCCGGCGCCGTTCAGCTCGTCCGCGCGCGCCTGCGCGGCGGCGAAATCCAGCGTGCCTTCGTAGATCGCGCGGCCGGTGATGGCACCCATTACGCCCTCGTCCTCGACCGCGCACAGGCGGTCGATGTCGGCCAGGTCGGTAATGCCGCCGCTGGCGATGACCGGGATGCGCAAGGCCTGCGCCAGACGCACGGTGGCCTCGATGTTGACGCCGGAGAGCATGCCGTCGCGGCCGATGTCGGTGTAGACCACGGCTTCGACGCCGTAGTCCTCATATTTTTTCGCCAGATCGACGACGTCGTGGCCGGTGATCTTGGACCAACCGTCGGTCGCCACCTTGCCGTCGCGCGCATCCAGGCCGACGATGACGTGGCCCGGGAAGGCCGTGCACGCGTCCTGCAGAAAGCCGGGGTTTTTTACCGCGGCGGTGCCGATGATGACGTAGTGGATGCCGCTGTCCAGATAGGCCTCGATGGTGTCCAGGTCGCGGATGCCGCCGCCCAGTTGCACCGGCAGTTCGTCGCCGACCTCTTCGACGATGGCGCGGATCGCGGCTTCGTTCTTCGGCTTGCCGGCAAAGGCGCCGTTGAGGTCGACAAGGTGGAGGCGGCGCGCACCCAGATCGACCCAGTGGCGCGCCATCGCGCCGGGGTCGTCGGAGAATACGGTGGCGTCGTCCATTTCACCTTGCTTGAGGCGGACGCAGTGTCCGTCCTTCAGGTCGATGGCGGGGATCAGCAGCATAGGGGAATCTTGTTGGGCGGGTGGATCAACGGGACGGAATCTCGGGATTCCAGGAGACGAAATTGGCGAGCAACTGCAGGCCGGCGGTGGCGCTCTTCTCGGGATGGAACTGGACCGCGAAGATGTTAGCCCGGCCGACCGCACTGGTAAAGCGCACGCCGTAGTCGGTGTGCGCGGTCGCGTCCGCCTCGCTCGCCGGCGCGATATGGAAACTGTGTACGAAATAGAAGCGTTCGCCGTCAGCGATGCCCCTCCACAACGGATGCGACGGATCGACCTGGCGCACTTCGTTCCAGCCCATGTGCGGCACCTTCAGGCGCATGCCGTCGGGCGCGCTCATGCGCGCATCCGAGGGGAAACGCACGACACGTCCGGGCAGGATGCCCAGCCCCGGCACGTCGCCTTCCTCGCTGTGTTCGAAGAGCATCTGCTGGCCGATGCAGATTCCCAGAAAGGGCTTGGTCGCAGCGGCTTCGACGACGGCCTCGCGCGCACCGCGCGCATCGAGCTCGCGCATGCAATCGGGCATCGCGCCCTGTCCAGGAAAAACCACCCGCTCGGCACGCGCGACATCGCGCGGGTCGGAGGTGACGATCACCTGCGCATCCGGTGCAACATGCTCGATGGCCTTGGCCACCGAACGCAGGTTGCCCATGCCGTAATCGATGATGGCGATATGCGTCATCGCTGCTTCGCTCGCTGTTCGATGCCGGGGCTGCGGGAACGGATCAGAGCGCACCCTTGGTAGAAGGCACGCTGCCGGCCGTGCGCTCGTCACGCTCGGCAGCCATGCGCAGGGCGCGGCCGAAGGCCTTGAAGATGGTCTCGCACTGATGGTGCGCGTTGTCGCCGCGCAGGTTGTCGATGTGCAGCGTCACGGCGGCGTGGTTGACGAAGCCCTGGAAGAACTCCCGCGCCAGATCCACGTCGAAGCTGCCGATCCGCGCCCGCGTGTAATCGACGAAATAGTGCAGCCCGGGCCGGCCGGAGAAATCCAGGACAACACGCGACAATGCCTCGTCGAGCGGCACGTACGCATGGCCGTAGCGACGGATGCCTTTCTTCTCGCCCAGCGCTTTGGCGAAAGCCTGACCCAGCGTGATGCCGACATCCTCGACGGTGTGATGATCGTCGATGTGCGTGTCGCCCTCGGCGCGTACATCGAGGTCGATCACGCCATGACGCGCGATCTGGTCGAGCATGTGATCAAGAAAGGGAACGCCGGTCGCAAAACAGCCGTTGCCGCTGCCGTCGAGGTTGATGCTGACGGTGATGCGGGTTTCGAGCGTATCGCGGGTGACTTCTGCCTGCCGCATGAGTGTCCGTTCGGGGTAGTGAAAGGGTTGCCATGGCAGGGCCATGGACACGCCATGATACCATCGCCGCGCTGCAATCCGCACGCAGCAGCCCCTTCGACTCAAGCCCGACTGGAAGCACGATGAGCCGTTACTGGAGCCCCGTCGTTCACGGACTCGACCCCTATGTCCCCGGCGAACAGCCGCGCGTGGACAATCTGATCAAGCTCAACACCAACGAAAGCCCCTACGGCCCGTCTCCGAAGGCGATTGCCGCCATTCGCAACGCCGCCGACGAGGCCCTGCGTCTGTACCCGGACCCGCGCGGTCTGGGCCTGTGCGAGGCACTGGCAAAACGCTTCGGCGTCAAGCCCGAGCAGATTTTCGTCGGCAATGGCTCGGACGAGGTGCTGGCCCACATCTTCCACGCCCTGCTCAAGCACGAGCGCGCGCTGTGGATGCCGGACATCACCTACAGCTTCTACCCGGTGTATTGCGGCCTCTACGGCATCGCGTACGAGTCCATCGCGCTCAACGAGGATTTCTGCATCCGCGCCGACGACTATCTGCCGCGCGAGGACGCGCGTGCCGGCGCCATCATCTTCGCCAACCCCAACGCGCCGACCGGACGTCCGCTGGCGCTGGGCGAGGTCGAGCGCATCGTCGCCGCCAACCCGCAGTGCGTGGTGGTGGTGGACGAGGCCTACGTGGATTTCGGCGGCGAGAGCGCGGTAGCGCTGGTGAATCAGTACCCCAACCTGCTGGTGGTGCAGACCTTCTCCAAGTCGCGCGCGCTGGCTGGCCTGCGTGTGGGCTACGCCATCGGCCATGCCGATCTGATCGAAGCCCTGGAGCGCGTCAAGAACTGCTTCAACTCCTACCCGCTCGACCGCCTGGCACTGGCCGGCGCGATGGCTTCGGTCGAGGATGAGGCCTACTTCCGCGAGACCTGCGACAAGGTCATCGCCAGCCGCGATCAACTCACGGGCGATCTGACAGCGCTGGGTTTCGAAGTGCTGCCGTCGGCCACCAACTTCGTCTTCGCCCGCCATCCCGACCACGATGCGGCTGGTCTGGCGAAGGCACTGCGCGAGCGCGCCATCCTCGTGCGTCACTTCGCCAAGCCGCGCATCGATCAGTTCCTGCGCATCACCATCGGCACCGAGGCGCAGTGCGCGAAGCTGGTGACCGCGCTGCGGGAAATTCTGGGCTGATTCACGGTCGTGATGATCGGGATAGGGGCGGTCAGCTTACCTGACCGTTCCCCTCCCACACCACCCGGCATGCGGGTCCGCACCGGGCGGTTCGAGCAGTTGAGGTCATGAGAGCCGGGGCACTCCGATCCGGTCGAAGTAGGCGATAGGCATTGCCCGGTTCAGCGCCATGCGGCTGTTGCGCCACCAGCACCGACTGTTCGCGGCCACCTTGCGAGCGTCCGCCTCCGAAGCGCCCAGCGCTTTCAACTCCCGATACATCGTCGTACTCCGGCGCCAGTGCTTGAGCTGCACGGCACGCAGCCGGTGTCGAATCCACTCGTCGAGTCCGCGGAACACTTGCGGCGTCTGCGCGAGCTGGAAGTAGGCCTTCCAGCCCGGCATGTAAGTCCGGAGTTGTTCGGCGATCTCCGGCAGGCTACGCCCACCCGAGCGACGCGTCATTTGTCGGATGCGTTGCTTGAAGGTCTCTTTGGCCTTGTCCGCCACCTTGCATTTGACCTGACCGCCTCGGCCATACCAGAAGGCATAACCGAGAAACTTCCGGCCAGATGCGGGCGCGACGGCCGTCTTGGCCTCATTGACCTTCAGATGGAGTCGGTCGTAGAGCTTGCGCAGCCCGTCCAACACGCGTTCGCCCGCACGACGGCTGCGTACATATACGTTGCAGTCGTCGGCGTAACGCACGAAGCGGTGACCGCGCTGTTCCAACTCCCGATCCACCTCGTCGAGCAGCACGTTGGCCAGCAGCGGCGACAATGGCCCGCCTTGCGGCGTGCCCTCGTAGCGTTCCATGACCACTCCACCCTCCATGATCCCGGCCACGAGGTAGCGACGAATCAGCCGTAGCACGGCTTTGTCGTTGATGCGCCTCGATAACCGTTCCATCAGGATGTCGTGATTGACCCGGTCGAAGAATTTCTCCAGATCCACATCGACCACCACCCGGTAGCCGTCCTGCACGTAGCGCTGTGCATCGAGCACCGCGTCATGCGCACGGCGTCCCGGTCGAAAGCCATAGCTATGTTCGGAGAACGTCGGATCAATCTTGCGCTGCAAGACTTGCAGCAGGGCTTGCTGGATCAGCCGATCCGTCACCGTCGGTATCCC
The DNA here is from genome assembly GCF_002872475.1 of Pseudazoarcus pumilus. Lineage (GTDB taxonomy): Bacteria > Pseudomonadota > Gammaproteobacteria > Burkholderiales > Rhodocyclaceae > Pseudazoarcus > Pseudazoarcus pumilus. Next base: position 1,246,104 of record NZ_CP025682.1, on the reverse strand, counting down.
CAATTCACGCACGCCCCCGTCGGGTTTCGGAATCTGGACACGGCGCACCGGCGCGGGCCGGTAGCTGCCGTCCAGTAACGTTTCCCGAATCCGGGGCCAGTGCGCTCTCAGGTAGTCCGCCGTCTCGGCAATCGACCGACCATCCACCCCTGCACTGCCGCGATTGGATTTGACGCGCTTCCACGCCGCCTCCATGTTCGCGCTCGCGAGCACCTGCGCAAGCAGGCCCTCTCGCCCCGGGCTTCCAGTTGCATGCCGCGCCGTCCGTGCTTCATCACGCATCGCCTCAAGCGCGGCTTCACCCCGCCCTCCCGCGTTGCGCCCCGCATGACCGGGCTTCTGATGCACTGCACGTTCGAGCGACATGGCCTTCGGCCCTCCTACTCGTTCGGCCCTTCGCCCCAGCACGGCAGCTACTACGGCCTCTGCTGACTTCTCGCTCCGGCTCGGCGCCGTCGCCCTTTCAGACACAAAGCGAGATCTCCCCAGGTAAGAACGCACTCCTTCGCTGCACAACCGCCGGATCTACGCCGCTTCGCCTTGATCACGAGAGCTTCGCGGTTTCATGCCCGCTCGCCCTGCTCGGCAGCGCCTTCTATCCGATTCTTGTTCATCGGCTCGCAGCTTATGCTCCACGCTTCCTCCCCACACTCGGTCACCCTCATGCAGTTGCGCTTCACTTCGTTCGCTGTGATCAACTTACGGCGGGACTCGCACCCGCAGGAGTGCGCCCATGCTGGGCGCACAAGAAAACAAACGGGGCGCCATGCGGCGCCCCGTTTTCGTTTCAGTTCCCTGCAGCGCTCACTTCAGCCGCATCTCGGCCGAGCGCGCGTGCGCCTGCAAGCCTTCCCCATGCGCGAGGATGGAAGCCACGCGACCGAGCTTCTGCGCGCCGGCCTCGGAAATCTCGATGATGCTGGTGCGCTTCTGGAAGTCATACACCCCCAGCGGCGACGAGAAGCGCGCGCTGCGCATGGTCGGCAGCACGTGATTGGGGCCGGCGCAGTAGTCGCCCAGCGCCTCGACCGACCAGTGGCCGACGAAGATCGCACCCGCGTGGCGAATGTGGTCGACCCACTGCCCGGCATCTTCCAGCGACAGTTCCAGGTGCTCCGGCGCGATGCGGTTGGCGATCGCGCAGGCCTGTTCCAGCGACTCGACGTGGATCAGCGCACCGCGGTTCTTCAGCGAGGTGGCGATGGTGTCGCGGCGCGGCATGGTCGGCAGCAGGCGCTCGATGCTGGCCGCGACGGCTTCGATGAAGTCCGCGTCGGTGCACAGCAGGATGGATTGGGCGAGCTCGTCGTGTTCGGCCTGCGCGAACAGATCCATCGCCACCCAGTCCGGGTTGCCGCTGCCGTCGGAGATGATCAGCACCTCGGACGGCCCGGCCACCATGTCGATGCCCACCGTGCCGAACACGCGGCGCTTGGCCTCTGCCACGTAGGCGTTGCCGGGGCCGACGATCTTGTCCACCTGCGGCAGGGTCTGCGTGCCGTAGGCCAGCGCGGCCACGGCCTGCGCGCCGCCGATGGTGAACACGCGATCGACGCCGGTGATCGCCGCGGCGGCCAGCACCAGCGGGTTCTTCTCGCCGCCCGGCGTGGGCACCACCATGATGAGTTCCTTGACCCCGGCGACCTTGGCCGGAATCGCGTTCATCAGCACCGAACTGGGGTAGGACGCGCGCCCGCCCGGCACATACAGGCCGACACGGTCGAGCGGCGTGACCTTCTGGCCCAGGCGCGTGCCGTCTTCCTCGGTATAGCTCCAGGATTCGGCCGTCTGGCGCTCGTGGTAGCGGCGCACGCGGTCGGCAGCTTCACGCAGCGCCTCGCGCTGCTCGACCGAGAGGCTGCCGAGCGCGGCGCGCAACTCCGAATGCGGCAGTTCGAGCTGCGCCATGCCCGACACGTCTAGGCGGTCGAAGCGGCGCGTGTATTCGATCACCGCCGCGTCACCCGTGGTGCGCACGGCGGCGAGGATGTCGGTGACGGCGTCGTTGATGCGCGCGTCGGCCCCGCCCTCGAAGGCGAGCAGCGCGTCGAGTTCGGCGAGGAAACCCGGCTCGCGGGCATTCATGCGGCGGATGGTCATGCGTTTTCCTTGCTGCCGATGGCGCCGGCGAAGGCGTCGAGCATCGGCTGGATGCGTTCGTGCTTAAGCTTCAGCGAGGCCTGGTTCACCACCAGACGCGAGCTGATGTCGCGGATGTGTTCGACCTCCACGAGCCCGTTGGCCCGTAGCGTGCCGCCGGTGGACACCAGATCGACGATGGCGTCGGCCAGCCCGACCAGCGGCGCGAGCTCCATCGAGCCGTACAGCTTGATGAGATCCACGTGCACGCCTTTCTCGGCGAAGTGCGCCTTGGCGCTCTCGATGTACTTGGTCGCGACGCGGATTCGACCGCCCGGACGCGACGCGGTTTCGTAATCGAAGCCCTCGCGCGTGGCCACGCTCAGGCGGCAGCGCGCGATCTCCAGGTCCAGCGGCTGGTACAGCCCTTCGCCGCCATGTTCGAGCAGCACGTCCTTGCCGGCGATGCCCAGATCGGCCGCGCCGTACTGGACATAGGTCGGGGTGTCGGACGCGCGCACGATCACCAGCCGCACATCCGGCTGGTTGGTCCCGATGATCAGCTTGCGCGAAGACTCGGGATTCTCCGCGGGCACGATGCCGGCTGCCTCGAGCAGCGGCAGGGTCTCGTCGAAGATGCGTCCCTTGGACAGGGCGATGGTGATACCGGACACGAAGGACTTCCTTTGCGGCGAGCAAAGGGGTAGATTGTACCCCGGCAGGCGAAGTGTTAGCCTGCCGGAAAATGGCTGACCCGCGCTGGGCGCGGATCAGCCATTTCTCTTTTGTTCGCTGAACTTGTTACGGAATGCGGCCATGAAACCCGAAATCATCGTCTCCAGCACCGACCTCGACCGCCTGGAGGGCCTGCTCGCCACGCCTGCCGCGCGCAATCGCCGCGACCTCGATGGCCTGCGCGACGAACTCGATCGCGCGCAGATCGTCGAGCCCGAGGCCCTGCCCCGCGACGTCGTGACCATGGCCAGCCGCATCCGCATCCGCGAACTGCCCAGCGGGCGCGAGCGTGAGCTGGTGCTGACCTGGCCGGGCGACCGCAGTCACCCGGACGACGGCATCTCGGTATTCACGCCGGCCGGCAGCGCCCTGCTCGGCCTGTCGACCGGCCAGATCATCGACTGGCCGACCGTCGAGGGCCACAGCGCGCGCCTCGAAGTGCTCGAAGTCCTCTCGCAGCCGGCCATTCAGACCGCCTGATCAGTTCACGCGACGCACCTTCGCGCCGAGCGCACCGAGCTTGTCCTCGAGGCGCTCGTAGCCGCGGTCGAGATGGTAGATGCGCTCGATGACGGTCTCGTCCTCGGCCACCAGGCCTGCGATCACCAGACTGGCCGAGGCGCGCAGATCGGTGGCCATCACCGTCGCGCCTTCGAGCCTGGCCACACCGCGCACCACGGCGGTATTGCCGTCGATGGCAATGTCCGCCCCCAGTCGCTGCAACTCCACCGCGTGCATGAAACGGTTCTCGAAGATGGTTTCGCGAATCACCGCCGAGCCTTCCGCGACCGTGTTGATCGCCATGAACTGCGCCTGCATGTCGGTAGGGAAGGCAGGATACGGCGCGGTGCGCACGTCCACGGCCTTCAGGCGACGCGGGGCACGCAGGTGGATCGCGTCGGCCTCGGTCGTGATCTCGCACCCGGCCTCGACAAGCTTGTCGACGACCGAATCCAGATAGGTCGCCGAGGTGTGCGTGAGTCGCGCCTCACCCCCGGTAGCCGCGATCGCACACAGGTAGGTGCCCGTCTCGATACGGTCGGGCATGATGCGGTGCGTGGCCCCGTGCAGACGCTCGACGCCGCGCACGCGGATGACGTCGGTGCCCGCCCCCTCGATGCGCGCGCCCATCGCCGTCAGGCAATTGGCCAGATCCACGATCTCGGGCTCGCGCGCGGCGTTCTCGATGACCGACTCGCCATCGGCCATCGTGGCGGCCATCATCAGATTGGCCGTGCCGGTGACGGTGACCATCTCGGTGACCAGGCGTGCTCCCTTGAGCCGCGACGCCACCGCATGCACGTAGCCATGCTCAACGCTGACCTGCGCGCCCATGGCCTGCAGACCGCGGATGTGCTGATCCACGGGCCGGGCGCCGATGGCGCAACCGCCCGGCAGCGACACGCGCGCCTCGCCGCAGCGGGCGAGCAGCGGCCCGAGCACGAGAATCGACGCGCGCATGGTCTTGACCATCTCGTAGGGCGCCACCGGCTCGGTGATCTGCGCCGCATCCAGCGTCACCGTTTCGCCTTCGCGCTCGCATTGGACGCCCATGCGGGCAAGCAGCCGCAGCAGGGTGTCGATGTCGTTCAGACGCGGCACGTTGGTGAAACGCACCGGCTCGCGCGTGAGCAGTGCCGCACACAGCAACGGCAGCGCGGCGTTCTTCGCACCCGAGATCGCGACCTCACCGCGCAGGCGCGCCGCACCCTCGATCAGCAGCTTGTCCATCCGCGTTCAGTACCCCAGAGACGAGCGCACCGTGGTCCAGCGCGCCGGCGTATAGGTCTTCAGCCCCAGGGCGTGGATCTCGCCGCTGTCCAGCCGGTCGCCCAGCGTCGCCTTGACCATGCGGTGCTGGTCCGGCAGGGAGATGCCCTCGAACAGCGGGCTGACCACGACCGCACTGAAATGCACGCCGTCATCCCCCTTCACGTCGACGAATTCGCAATCGAGTCCGTCCGCGATCAGCCGTTCGATTTCCGATGCTTGAAACATGTTCTGCAATTCCTCTGTTGCGCTCAGTTGCGTAGTTTGTAGCCCCGCGCGAGCAGCGCGAGCGTGACCGCTGCGAGTACCGCCAGGCTGATGCCGACAACCGCCAGACTGCGCCACGGCGACACGTCGGACTGACCGAAGAAGCCGTAGCGGAATCCGTCGATCATGTAGAAGAACGGATTGGCGTGCGAGACGTCCTGCCACAGCGGGGGCAGCGAATGGATCGAATAGAATACGCCGGAAAGCATGGTCAGCGGCATGATCAGGAAGTTCTGGAAGGCCGCGAGCTGGTCGAACTTCTCCGCAACGATGCCCGCGACGACCCCCATCGAACCGAGGATCGCGCCGCCGGCGAGAGCGAACATCAGCACCCACAGCGGATGGGCCATCGGCACCTCGACCAGCGGCATCGCGGCCAGCAGCACGCCGGTGCCGACGAACAGGCCTCGCAGCATCGCCGCACCGACGTAGGCGCAATAGAACTCCAGATACGAGATCGGCGGCAACAGCACGAACACGATGTTGCCGGTGATCTTGCTCTGGATCAGCGAAGACGAGGTATTGGCGAAGGCGTTCTGCAGCAGCGACATCATGATCAGGCCGGGCACCAGAAAGGTGGTGTAACCGATGTCGCCATACACGGTGACATGGCGGTCGAGCACGTGCGAGAAAATCAGCAGGAACAGGATCGCCGTGAGCACGGGCGCCATCACGGTCTGGAAGCCGACCTTCCAGAAGCGCAGCACCTCCTTGTAGAGCAGCGTGCGAAAACCCGTCCAGCGCGATGATTCTGGACGCGGCGCAAACTCAGGCACGACTCATGACCTCCACGAACACCTCTTCCAGATCGGGCTCGCCGATGCGCATCTCCTCGACGGCCGCCCCGGCTTCACGAAGCCGCATGAGCAGCGGCTCGACATCGGCGTAGGTATCGAAGCCGAAACTGACCCAGCCATCCTCGGCCGAGGTCCCGCCCAGCGCCACGCCGATGCCCGGATTGCGCATGCGCACCGACAGGTTGTGGGTGGCGAAACGTTGCAGCAGTGCGCGCGTCGCATCGAGCGCAACTACGCGCCCGCCCTTGAGCATCGCGATGCGTCCGCACAAGGCTTCGGCCTCTTCGAGGTAATGCGTGGTCAGCACGATGGTGTGGCCGTCGCGATTGAGCTTGCGGATGAAGTGCCACAAGCCCTGGCGCAGTTCGACGTCGACGCCGGCGGTCGGCTCGTCGAGCACGATCACCGGCGGACGATGCACCAGCGCCTGCGCGACCAGCACACGACGCTTCATGCCGCCGGAGAGCGTGCGCATGTTCGATTCGGCCTTGGGCAGCAGGTCGAGGCTGTCGAGCACCTCGTCGATCCACGCGTCGTTGTTGGCGATGCCGAAGTAACCCGACTGGATGCGCAGCAGCTCGCGCACCGAGAAGAAGGGGTCGAACACCAGCTCCTGCGGCACCACGCCAAGTTGCATGCGTGCGTTGCGGTAGTCGGTAACGACGTCGTGACCCATCACCGCCAGTCGCCCTGAAGTGGGGCGCGCCAAGCCGGCGAGCGCGGAGATCAGCGTGGTCTTGCCCGCGCCATTGGGTCCGAGCAGGCCGAAAAACTCCCCCTGCCCGACCTCCAGGCTGACACCAGACAGGGCTTCGAGGTCGCCGTAGCGCTTGGTGACCGATTCGATGCTGAGTGCAGGAACCGACATCAGGTGCTGACCGCCGCCTCGTCGCGCGGCAGCAACTCGGCCACGCCGTACAGCGCCGCGAGGCTCTCGAGCCCGGGCGGCAGCCCCCCCACGCGCAAATCGTGGCCGGCCGCCGCAGCGACGCGCTGCCAGTCGAAGAGCAGCGCGAGCGCGGCCGAATCGGCCTCGCGGACCTGCGAGAAATCGACCACCAGGTCGCCCTCCTGCGCCGCAGCGCGGCCCTCGGCCAGACAGCCTGCGGCATTGGCCATGGTCAGCGCACCCTGCGGTGCGAATCGACGCGCCCCGGACACGGTCAGGATTTCCCCTCGGCTCGTTTGGCGATCTCGCTGCCGCGCGTCTCGAGCGCGCGAATCAGCCCGTCGATGCCGCCATTGCGGATCTCCTGCGCGAAGGTGCTGCGGTAATTGGTCACCAGGCTCACGCCGGCGATGACGACATCGAAGACCTTCCAGCCGTCGGCCTGGCGCTCGAGCACGTAGTCCACCGCCACCGGCTGTCCGCCGGACTGCTCGATCTGGGTCTGCACGCGTACCGTTCGGTCGTCCGGGTTCATGCGCAGCGGACGGAAGTTCACCTTCTGGTCGCTGTATTCGGTGAGCGCATTCGAATAGGTGCGCACCAGCATGTCGTAGAAGGCATCGACGAGACGATCACGCTGCGCCTCGGAGGCGTTACGCCAGTCGCGCCCGACCGCCAGCATCGTCATGCGGCGAAAATCGAAATGCGGTAGCACCGTCTCCTCGATCAGCTTGACCGCGCGATCGGTGTCACCGTTCTTCAAGCGTTCATCCGTTTGCAGGATCTCGAGCACTTCCTCGGTCAGCGCACGCACCAGTTCGTCGGGCTTGTCGTTCGGCACCGACGCCACCGCGAAGGGCGCAGCAAGCGCGAAACACAGGGCCAGCAACAGGTTCTTCATCGCAGATCTCCCGCCATCGGTTCGAAGCGTTCGCGTTCGACCACGAACGGCTCGACGAATTCGATTTCCGACACCGCCGCGAACGCCACCGCATCGGGAAGTGCCCGGTACATCGTGCCGCGCGAGGACGCGCCATTGTCGAAGTCCTCGTACTCGAGCGGCGGATTGCCGTCATGAATCTTGAAGCGGCGCTGCTGCAGATAGGCGTCGCGCACGAAGGCATACTTGTCGAGTTGCTCGTCGAGCGTACGGTCGGCCCCGAGAAGCATCGAGCGACCATGCACCACGCGCAGCGCGATCAGCGAATTGCGCGTGCGCACGTGATCGATCGGAACCAGCCCGCCGCCCTTGATGTCGACCGGCGTGGCCACCGCGTCGCGCACCGTGCGCGGACCGAGCAGCGGCAGCACCACGTAGGCCCCGTCACCCACGCCCCATACCGCCAGCGTCTGCCCCAGATCCTCGTCATGCTTGGGCAGTCCCGCCTCGGTCGCGACGTCGAAGATGCCGAGAATGCCGAACACGGTGTTGATGCCAAAGCGCATCAGGTCCGACATGCCGTCGCCGACCTTGCCCTGCAGCAGGTTGTTGACGCCGATCCACACGTCACCGATGTTCGAGAACACGTTGCCCACGCCGGTGCGCACCAGCTCCGGCGTGACCGTTTCGTAGGCCTGCGCGGCCGGTCTCAGCACGGCCTTGTCCACGCCCTCGTTGAAGCTGAACATCGCCCGGTTGTACCCCTCGAGCGGGTCGTCCGGATTGTGCGGACGCGAGGCACAGCCGCTGGCCAGCAGCACGCAGCAGGCCAGCAGCAGGAACACTGAACGGGATTTCGGTTTCTCTGTCATCACGATTCTCGCTTGTTCTTGGTTCGTTCTTGTCTGATGCGGGCGACCCCGGTCATTCCTGCGGAGCCTGCGCACGGTCGAACAGGAATTGTCCGATGAGCTTCTCGAGCACGATCGCCGACTGGGTGATCTGCAAGATCTCGCCATCTTCGAGCATCTCGATGTCGCCACCCGGGTCGAGCCCGATGTATTGCTCGCCGAGCAGCCCGGAGGTGAGGATGGAGGCGATCGTATCGCGCGGGAATTCGTAATCGCTCGAGACTTTCATGCGCACTTCGGCGCGAAAGCTATTGTTGTCGAAATCGATCGAGTCGACGCGCCCCACCACCACACCGGCGCTCTTGACCGGTGCGCGCACCTTGAGCCCGCCGATGTTGTCGAACTGCCCGCGCACCACGTAGGCGTTGGAGAGGTCGACGCTGGACACGTTGCCCACGCGCAAGGCGAGAAAGAACAGTGCGCCGATGCCGACCAGGACGAAGATCCCGACCCACAGGTCGAGGCTGCTACGGCTCATGACGTCCCCCGGAACATGAATGAGGTGAGAATGAAGTCCAACGCCAGGATCGCCAGCGCCGAGGTGACGACGGTGCGCGTGATCGCGCGTGAGATGCCCTCGGCGGTGGGATGGCAATCGTAACCTTCGAACACCGCGATCAACGAAACTGCGACCCCGAACACGACGCTCTTGATGACGCCGTTCATGATGTCGTAGCGGAAATCGACCGCCGCCTGCATCTGCGACCAGAAGGCCCCGGCATCGACGCCGATGACGACCACGCCGATCAGCCAGCCGCCGAGGATGCCCATCGCGGTGAAGATCGCCGCGAGCAGCGGCATCGAGATCACGCCACCCCAGAAGCGCGGTGCGACCACACGTGCGATCGGGTTGACCGCCATCATGTCCATGGCCTTGAGCTGTTCGGTGGTCTTCATCAGACCGATCTCGGCCGTGACCGCCGAGCCGGCGCGGCTGGCGAACAACAGCCCGGCCACCACCGGGCCGAGTTCACGCGTCAGCGACAGCGCGACCAGCACGCCCAGCGCATCGCCCGAACCGAAGCGCTGCAGCGTCTCGTAGCCCTGCAGCCCGAGCACCATGCCGACGAACAGCCCGGAGACGACGATGATCAGCAAGGAGAGCACGCCGCTGAAATAGATTTCGCGGATGGTCAGATGCACGCGGCGCAGCGACTGCCCCGAATACACCAGCAGCATCGCGAAAAAGCGCGCGGCAAACCCGAGCCGCCACACGCCCGCGCTGACCATCGCGCCGAGGCGGCGCACGGCCGAGACGGTGCTCATGTCGCGCTCCCGCGCAGCAGGCTGTCGCCAAAGGCCGGCGCCGGGTAATGGAAAGGCACCGGTCCGTCGGCCTCGGCGTTGATGAACTGATGCACGAAGGCGTCGCTCGACGCGCGGATTTCCTCGGGCGTACCCTCGGCAACGATCTTGCCGTCAGAGACGAAATACACGTAGTCGACGATCTCGAGCGACTCATGCACGTCGTGCGTGACCATCACCGTGCTCGCACCCAGCGCATCATTGAGGCGGCGAATGAGCTGACCGATCACGCCCAGCGAGATCGGGTCGAGCCCGGCGAAGGGCTCGTCGTACATGATCAGCATCGGATCGAGCGCAATCGCGCGAGCCAGTGCAACACGACGCGCCATGCCGCCGGACAATTCCGACGTGGCAAGTTCCGCCGCACCGCGCAACCCGACCGCGTTGAGCTTCATCAACACCAGATCGCGCAGCATGCTCTCGGGCAGATCGGTGTGCTCGCGTAGCGGAAAGGCGACGTTCTCGAACACGCTCATGTCGGTAAACAGCGCGCCGAACTGGAACAGCATGCCCATGCGCCTGCGCAGCGCGTACAGATCGTGCGTGCCCAGCGCGCCCAGTTCCTGGCCATCGACTTCGACCTGGCCGGCCGCTGCACGCAACTGCCCGCCGATCAGGCGCAGCAGCGTGGTCTTGCCGCAACCACTGCCGCCCATGATCGCAACCACCTGACCGCGTCGCACGGAGAGGTCGACACCGTCCAGGATGGCGCGCTCACCGTAGGCGAAACGGACCCCCTGAAGGCGAACGAGAGGTTGTTCTGAGGCGGATTGCAAGGCAGCGAAACCCGAGCAGGAAGTAGCGGCGAAGTCTAGCAGAGAAGCCCCGTCGGACCGTTGTCTGGACGCAACACCTGCCCTGCCCGCACAACACCGCCACCGGGCGCGACCTGCAGCCGCCAACGCTTCGCGGAACAAGCTGTGACGCGGGCTTTGCTATACTGCCGCGATCCACTCCCGGCGCCGTTTCCCGCAGCAATGACCGATCCGCTCCCAGCACCGCCGAAACACCGCGCGAGCGACATGGCGCGGCGCGTATTGCGCATCGAGGCCGACGCCATCGCGTCGCTGATCGAGCGCATCGGCGGCGAATTCGAACGCGCCGTCGAACTGGTGCTCGCGCGAGACGGCCGCGTTCTGGTCACCGGCATCGGCAAATCCGGCCACATCGGCCGCAAGCTCGCCGCCACGCTGGCGAGCACCGGCACGCCGGCCTACTTCGTGCATGCGGCCGAAGCCGCGCATGGCGATCTGGGCATGATCACCCGCGACGACGTACTCATCGCGCTGTCAAACTCGGGCACCAGCGAGGAGATCCTGACCATCGTGCCGCTGATCAAGCGACGCGGGGCGAGCCTGATCGCGATCACCGGCAATTCGGCCTCCCCGCTGGCGCGTGCGGCCGATGTGCATCTGGACGCGGCTGTCGCCGAGGAAGCCTGCCCGCTCAACCTGGCGCCGACGGCCAGCACCACGGCTGCGCTCGCCCTGGGCGACGCGCTCGCGGTGGCGCTGCTCGACGCGCGCGGCTTCAGCGCCGACGACTTCGCCCACGCGCACCCCGGCGGCGCACTGGGGCGGCGCCTGCTCACCCGCGTGCGCGACGTCATGCGCCCGGCCGAACAGGTACCGCAGGTGCGCCCCGAAGCCACGCTTGCCGAGGCGCTGCTGGCCATGACGCGCGGCGGGCTGGGCATGACCGCGGCGGTCGAGGCATCCGGCCGACTGGCAGGCATCTTCACCGACGGCGACCTGCGCCGCGCGCTCGAACGCGGCATCGACGTACACACCACACGGCTGGCGGATGTCATGACGCGCGACGCGCAAAGCATCGGGGCGGACGCGCTCGCCGTCGAAGCGGCCGAGATCATGGAACGTCGACGCATCACGCAGATCCTCGTCGTCGAGGACCGCACGACGCTCGTCGGTGCGCTCAACGCGCACGACCTGATGCGCGCGAGGGTCATCTGATGGATGCCGCGAACCGCGCCGCACGCGTACGCCTGATGGGCCTCGACGTCGATGGCGTACTCACCGACGGCAGCCTGTACTTCACCCCGGGCGGCGACGAGATCAAGGCCTTCTCCAGCCTCGATGGCCACGGTCTGCGCATGCTCGCCGCGGCCGGCATCGAGATCGCCATCATCAGCGGGCGCGCCTCGCGCGCGCTCGAACTGCGCGCGGCCAACCTCGACATCGGGGAACTGCACATGGGCGTGTCCGACAAGCGCCGCTGCCTGCTCGAACTGCTCTCGCGCCGCGGGCTCGAACCCGAGGCCGCCGGTTACATGGGCGACGACGTCGTCGACCTGCCGGTGCTGCGCTGTTGCGGCTTTTCCGCCGCGCCGGCCGACGCCCACGCTTTCGTGCGCGCGCACGTCGCGCTGGTCACCGGCAGGCCGGGCGGCCGCGGCGCGGTGCGCGAGGCGTGCGACTTCATCCTGCAGGCCCAGGGCCGGCTGGACGCGATGCTCGCGAGTTACCTGGACTGAAGGCGACGATGAGCAACGACCGCATCTATCCCGTCATCGCCCTGCTGTTGCTCGCCGCGCTCACCTTCTGGCTCGAGCGCATCACGCGCAGCCCCGAGGAAGTGCCGCGCGTCGAGCGCACCGACCCGGACTTCATCGGCTCCAACATCCGCATGACGAGCTTCGACGAAGCCGGCCAGCCGCACTACGAACTGACCTCCGAGCGCATCGTGCACTACCCGCTGTCCGACGTGACCGACCTCATCGAACCGCGCCTGCTCTACGAGACGGCCGAGGGTGAGCTGCGCATCCGCGCGCGCGAAGCCGAAGCGGCGGCCGGCCTGGAAAACGTCCTGCTCGAGGGCGAGGTCGAAGTCGAGCGCGACGCCACCGTCAGCGATCCGGCGATGCGTCTGGAAACCGAGCGCATGCGCTACTGGCCCGACACTCAGCGCGCCTTCAGCGATGCCCCTGTCGTGCTCAAACACGGTAACATCACCGCGTACGGCAATGGCCTGCGTGCGGACAACATCTCGGGCGTTCTCGAACTCGTCGGCGATGCTAGAGTTCAGATGCCCCGTTCACCACGGAACCGACAATGACCAAGTCCCCCCATTTCCTGCTGCTCGCTGCGTTCTTGCTCCTGGCCCCGCTGGCTGCCCACGCCGAGCGCGCCGACCGCGAGCAACCCATCAACATCGAAGCCGACAAGGTCACCGTCGACGACCGCAACCGCACACACACCTTCGAGGGCAACGTGATCCTCACCCAGGGCACGCTCGAGCTGCGCGGCGCCAAGATCGTCGTCGTACAGGGCGCGGACGGCTTCCAGACCGGTGTCGCGACTGCCGCCGAGGGGGAATTGGCGAACTTCCGGCAAAAGCGTGAGGGCGTAGACGAATACGTAGAGGGCGAGGCCGAACGCATCGAGTACGACGGTCGCAACGAGACCGCGACCCTGTTCCGCCGTGCCCAGGTGCGTGCCGGCGGCGATGTGGTGCGCGGCGACGTCATCGAGTACGACGCGCTTACCGAGAACTACACCGCCCACCGACTGCCCGCCGAGGGCAGCGAAGACTCGCGCATCCGCGTCACGATCCAGCCCAAGACCTCCGGGTCCTGAGCCGCGCGATGGCCTACTCCGCGATCGTCGTCGAAAAGCGCGGCCCGGCCGGACTCGTCCGCCTGAACCGGCCCGAGGCGCTCAACGCCCTCAACGACACGCTGGTCGACGAACTCGGCCATGCACTGGCAGGTTTCGAAGCCGATGACGCCATCGTCGCGATCGTGCTCACCGGTTCCGAAAAGGCCTTCGCCGCTGGCGCCGACATCGCCGCGATGGCGACCATGTCCTGGATGGACGCCTATCGCGGCGACTACATCACCCGCAACTGGGAACGCGTCAAGACCTGCCGCAAGCCGGTCATCGCCGCCGTGTCCGGCTTCGCGCTCGGCGGCGGCTGCGAACTGGCGATGATGTGCGACATCATCGTCGCCGGCGAGAGCGCGAAGTTCGGCCAGCCCGAGGTTCGCCTGGGCATCCCGCCCGGAGCCGGCGGCACACAGCGCCTGCCGCGCGCGGCCGGCAAGGCCAAGGCCATGGACCTGTGCCTGACCGCCCGTTTCATGGACGCGGCGGAGGCCGAACGTGTCGGCCTGGTCTCGCGCATCGTGGCGGACGAACGTGTCGTCGACGAGGCCCTGGCCATTGTCGACACCATGGCTGGCTACTCCCTGCCGGTGCTGATGATGATCAAGGAATCCGTCAACCGCGCCTTCGAGACCACGCTGACCGAAGGCCTGCTCTTCGAACGTCGCAGCTTCCACGCCGCCTTCGGCCTGGAAGACCAGAAGGAAGGCATGAACGCCTTCCTGGAAAAGCGCAAGGCGGATTTCCGTCACCGCTGACGCAGCGCGCAATTTTCGCCCTTCGTCCGTCACATTCCCGTCACGCGAAACGCGCAGCATCATTGCTGCTGCGCGCACACTTCCAGCGCCCTCACTGAAGCATCACTTCATTGTTATATAACGATGTTTTTCGGGCGAACTGCGCACGAAAAAACTTTTGTGCAACGCAGCAAATAAACCTTGACATCGCCGCATCCACCCCTATACTTCAACTCATGCTGCAGTGCGTCATAGAGATTGACTGCACGGTCAGCAGCCACTCAATGAAACGCAAGGAGAAACACCATGTTTGCTACCCCCGAACAAATCGCTGCTGCCAACAAAGCCAACCTCGAGGCGCTGGTGCGCATCGCCAACACGGCCTTCGCCAATGCCGAGAAGCTCACGGCCCTGAACATCGAGGCCGCCCGCGGCTTCGTCGAGGACAGCATCGCCAGCACTCGCAGCCTGATGGGCGTGAAGGATCCGCAGGAATTCGTCAAGCTGCAGAGCGAACTGGCCAAGCCCTCGCTGGACAAGGTCGTGTCTTACAACCGCAGCGTCTATGAACTGGCCACCGGCCAGCAGGAAGAGATCGCCAAGCTGTTCGAGGCGCGCGTCGCCGAAGCCAACAAGAGCTTCACCGCCTTCATCGACAAGGCCGCCGAGACCGCCCCTGCCGGTTCCGACGTCGCCTTCGCCGCGATGAAGTCCGCCCTGGCCGCCAGCAACAGCGCCTACGACAACGTCAACAAGGCAGTTCGTCAGGTCGCCGAGATGACCGAAGCCAACGTCTCCGCCGCCACCGACGCGACGGTCAAGGCGGTCGGCACGGCCTCCAAGGCGCCGGCCGCGAAGAAAGCTGCGGCCTGAAGTTCAGGCAAGAGGGACTGGGAACCCCGGGCGACAAGCCCTTCCCGGCCCCCGCAATTAAAGAGCCCCGCCATGTGCGGGGCTTTTTTTTGGTTCATCGCGCTTTTCCGGGGAAGGCATCCTTGATCTTGAGGAAGAAGTAGGCTGAGTCGCGAAATCCGTAGGCCATTCGCTTAATGACTTTGATGCGGTTGTTGACGCCTTCGAGCACGCTGGTGTTGAGTGGAAAGATGGCTGATGCGAGGATGCCACGCAGGTACTTGCGCAGTCGTTTGGCAAAGGCGATCGCCGGGGCAATGCCGCTGTCGATAGCCATGCGGTACCAATCTTTCCATCTGCGAGCACCTTCGCGCACGGTCGGTGCAAACCAGATTTCCTTGATCGCGGTCTTGAGCAGGTAGACGGTGGCCAGCGGTGCATTGGCCGCCAACAACTCGTCGAGCTTGACTGCTTGCTCGCTGCCGAGGTTGTCGCGGTTGCGCAGCAGCAACCAGCGAGAACGCTTGATCACTTTGCGCTGTGCGGGTGCGCTGCGCAAGGCGTTGGCCTGGTCGACCCGCACCCGATCAACGACGTCCCGGCCGAAGCGCGCAACGGCGTGAAACAGGTCGTAGACCACTTCGGCGCTCGGACAATGGGCGCGTACTTCCAGATCGAAGGCCGTGTTCATGTCCATGGCGACCGCCTCGATGCGCTGACAGCCTTGTTTGCCGAGCAACTGGAAAAACGGTCGGACCGCGGCGCGGCTGTTGCCTTCGCCGACCCATAGCACACGCATGCGCTCTGCATCCATGATTACCGTCGCGTAGCGGTGCCCCTTGTGTAGTGCGAACTCATCCATCACCAGCCGTCGCACACCCTGCGCCTCGAAAGCGCCGTGTTGGGCTTGCAGGCGCCGCTGATCGATGCGCTTGATGGTGTGCCAGTGCAAGCCGGTCAGTTGGGCTACGTGGGCAATCGGCAGGATCTTTACGAGCGCCTCGACCCAGGCCCGCAGCCGGTGCGTGATGCGCTCGCCCGCATCGAGCCAACTCAGGCGCTCGGCGGCGCGCGCACCACAGTGGTAGCAGTCGAGCCGGCGAATCGGCACATCCAGCCAGACCCGTCGGTCGAACCAGTCTCGCTCGCGCACCAGCCGTCGTCGACGTTCGTGCAGCAGCACGCAGTCACTGCCACAACGACCACATCGGGGACGGTAGGAGGGCTCTTCACACAGATGTAGAAGCAACGAGCCATCGGCACGTTCTTCGTAGGAATCCACAACATGGCCTTCCCAGAAGACCATGTCCAACATAGCATCTCGCATGACGGGGAAGAGGAAGGGGATCGGTTTGTTTGGCGACTGCCAATTTACCAACCTCCGACCCGTCAACCACTACTTCCCCCAAATCACGCGAAGAACCTTTTTTTTCTGGGCTGGACGAACAGTCGAGCGAGACGCAGGGGACACCCTCAGTTCCCAGCACTATCCCTTGGCATAGTGCCCCGGAAACAACCGCCGCATCTCGCCCTCGATCCAGGCTTCGGCTTCGGCATTGACTTCATCGGGTTCGCGTCCGGCCGCATCGATTGGCGGCCCGATGCTCACCACGACCTCGCCCGGGCGCTTGATCCACGCGTTCTTTGGCCAGAATTCGCCGGCGTTGTGTGCGACCGGCACCACCTTCGCGCCGACGTGCGTGGCCAGCCACGCACCGCCGATCTTGTAGCGACGCGTCGTGCCGGGGGCCACGCGCGTGCCTTCCGGAAACACCACCACCCAGAAGCCCTCGCGCAGCCGTGCCCCTCCCTGCTCGACGACCTGGGCGAGCGCGTCCTTGCCCGCCTTGCGGTCGATCGCGACGAACGGCATCTGCGCCAGCCCCCAGCCGAAGAACGGTATGCGCAACAACTCACGCTTGAGCACGAAGCAGATGGGCGGGAAGATCACCTGAAAGGCCAGCGTCTCCCAGGCCGATTGATGCTTGGAGAGGATCACCGCGGGCTCGTCGGGCAGATTCTCGCCACCGACGATGCGATGACGGATGCCGAGCACATGGCGCGCCATCCACATCGCGATGCGGGTCCACGACCCGATGATGCGGTAGCGCGTGTGCGCGCGCAGCGGAAAGGTCAGGAAGGCGAACAGCGCCCAGGGCGGAATCGTGACCACCAGGCCGAGCGCGAAGAGCAGCGAGCGCAGCGCGTTCATCGATCGAGCGTCAGATGGGCGGCCACCGCAGCCAGGTCGGGGAACACCTGCGTGTCCTCGGGCAGGGCATGTTCCGCCTCGGTTCGCGCGCCCTTGCCGGTGAGCACCAGACAGGGCCGGGCGCCGACTGCCACCGCCGCCTCGAGATCACGCAGGCTGTCCCCGACCACCGGGACGGTGCTCAGGTCGACGTTGAAGCGCTCGCCGATCTCGCGATACATGCCGGGTTTGGGCTTGCGACAGTCGCAGGTGGAATCGGCCGGGTGCGGACAAAAGAAGATCGCTTCCAGGCGGCCACCGACCTGGGCGAGACTCTTGACCATCTTGTCATGGATCGCGTTGAGCGTGTCCATGCCGAACAGCCCGCGTCCGATGCCCGACTGGTTGGACGCGACCACCACCCGCCAGCCATACTGATTGAGCCGCGCGATCGCCTCGAGCGAACCGGCAATGGGCTTCCATTCGTCGGGCGACTTGATGAACTGGTCCGAGTCCTGGTTGATCACGCCATCACGGTCGAGAATCACGAGTTTCATGGTCGGCATGGCATCACCCTTGGGCGTTGAGCCGCGACAGGTCGGCGACGCCGTTCATCAGCGCGGCGAGCCGGCCCAGCAGCGCGAGCCGGTTCTGTCGGGTGAGCGGCTCGTCGGCATTGACCATGACGTTGTCGAAGAAGCTGTCGACCGCGTCGCGCAGGCCGGCCAGCGCAAGCAGCGCCTCGGTGTAGTTTTCGTTATCCACGTGCGAGCGCACCAGCGGCGCCACATCCACGACCCGATGGAACAGCGCCTTCTCGGCCTCTTCCTGCAGCAGGGCGACATCCGGCTCGACCTCTGCCGCTCCGCTCTTCTTCAGGATGTTGACGATGCGCTTGTTGGCCGCGGCCAGGGCTGCGGCCTCGGGCAGTGCGACGAACTCGCGCACCGCCGCGAGCCTTGCGGGCACCAGGTCGACACGCGTCGGTCGCAGGGCGAGCACGGCGTCGATCTCGTCGACCGGATGGCCTGCGTCGCGCAGCTGATTGCGCAGACGCTCGAACAGGAAGTCGAGCAGGCGCTCCGAGAAGCCCTCCTCCACCAGCACATCGGACGCGAAGCCCGAGGCGGCATCGGCGACAAGCTCTGCCAGATCGAGTGGCAACGGCGACTCCATCAGGATGCGCAGCACGCCCAAGGCGGCGCGGCGCAAGCCGTACGGGTCGCGGTCGCCGGTGGGCACCTGGCCAATGCCGAAGAAGCCCACCAGCGCGTCGAGCTTGTCGGCCAGCGCCACCGCACAGGCGACATTGCCCGCAGGCAGATCGTCGCCGGCAAAACGCGGCCGGTAATGCGCGGCGATGGCGTCGGCCACGATCTGGTCCTCACCATCGGCAAGCGCATAGTGGCGCCCCATGAAGCCCTGCAGCTCCGGAAACTCGCCGACCATCTCGGTAACCAGATCGGCCTTGGCGAGTCTCGCCGCGCGCCTGGCGGCCGCGCTGTCGGTACGCAGGCGCGAGGCGATGTGCCCGGCCAGCCGCTCCAGCCGCCCGATGCGCTCGAGCTGGCTGCCCAGCTTGTTGTGATAGACCACGGGGCCCAGACGCGGCAGACGCGCCTCGAGCGGCTGGCGGCGGTCCTGTTCGAGGAAGAAGCGCGCATCGGCCAGGCGCGGGCGCACCACGCGCTGGTTGCCAGCGACGATGTTGGACGGGTCGGCCACGCGCATGTTCGACACGATCAGGAAGCGGTTGAGCAGCCGCCCCCTGTCGTCGAACAGCGGAAAGTACTTCTGGTTGGCGCGCATCGTCAGGATCAGGCACTCCTGCGGCACGGCGAGGAATTCGGCTTCGAATTCACCGACGTACACACTGGGGTGTTCGACCAGCGCCGCAACCTCGTCGAGGAGATCCGCGTAGTCGCCCAGCGAGGCGTTCTCGCGCGCGGCGGCAGCCTGCAGCTGGCGATCGATCTCGTCGCGACGCTCGGCGAAATGCGGCACGACCTTGCCTTCGGCCAGCAGCGTCGGCTCCCAGGCCTCGGCACTGGCGATGTCGATCGCGCCCCGGCTCATGAAGCGGTGACCCATGGTGGTGCGGCCGGACTCCAGCCCCAGCACGCTACCGGGTACGACACGCTCGCCGTGCAGCATCACGAGGCGATGCACGGGACGCACGAACTGCACGTCCGATGCACCCCAACGCATCAGCTTCGGGATGGGTAGAGCGCGCACGGCCTCGTTGACGACGTCGGCCAGCACGTCGTCCAGCACCGCGCCCTGCTCGGTGCGGGTATGGAACAAGGCCTCTGCCTTGCCGTCGACGCGACGCTCGAAGCCTGCGATCGCATCCTCGGCAATGCCGCGCGCGGCGAGCTTCTTGAGCAGCGCCTGGCTCGGACGGCCTTCGGCGTCGAAGGCCACCTGCACCGGCATGATCTTCTCGGTCACTTCCTTCGCCGGCGCCTGCGCGGCCACGTCGCGCACCAGCACGGCGAGGCGGCGCGGAGCCGCGAATCCACGCACCACCGCATCCTCTGTGGCCAGCCCGCGCACGCGCAACCCCCCGGCGATGGTCTCGGCAAAGACCTCTCCTAGGCGCGGCAAGGCCCTGGGCGGCAGTTCCTCGGTGACGAGTTCGACGATCAGGTGTGCCTTGTCCATCACGCCACCTCCCGTGCCGCAGCCTCGGCCTTGGCGAGCATCGGAAAGCCCAGCGTCTCGCGCGATTCCAGATACGCCGCGGCCACGGCCCGCGACAGGTTGCGGATGCGGCCGATGTAGGTCGCGCGCTCGGTCACGGAGATCGCGCCACGCGCGTCGAGCAGGTTGAAGGTATGACCAGCCTTGAGCACCATCTCATAGGCCGGCAGAGGCAGCCCCAAGTCGATCAGGCGTTTGGCCTCGGACTCGTAGTTGCCGAACTGCGAGAACAGGAACTCGACATTGGCGTACTCGAAGTTGTAGCGCGACTGCTCGACCTCGTTCTGGTGATAGACGTCGCCGTAGGTCACTGCGGTGCCGTCCGGATACACGGTCCACACCAGGTCATAGACATTCTCGACGCCCTGCAGATACATCGCCAGTCGCTCGATACCGTAGGTGATCTCGCCCAGCACCGGCTTGCAGTCGATGCCGCCGACCTGCTGGAAGTAGGTGAACTGCGTCACCTCCATGCCGTCCAGCCACACTTCCCAGCCCAGCCCCCAGGCACCCAGCGTCGGGTTTTCCCAGTCGTCCTCGACGAAACGGATGTCGTGCACCATGGGGTCGATGCCCAGCGCGCGCAGGCTGTCCAGATACAGCTCCTGGATGTCGGGCGGCGAAGGCTTGAGCGCCACCTGATACTGGTAGTAGTGCTGCAGACGGTTGGGATTCTCGCCGTAGCGACCGTCCTTGGGACGACGCGAAGGCTGCACGTAGGCCGCATTCCAGGGCTCGGGACCGATCGCCCGCAAACAGGTGGCTGGATGCGAAGTGCCGGCACCGACCTCGAGGTCGAGCGGCTGCAGCAAGGCACAGCCTCGCTCGCCCCAATAGTTGGCGAGCGTCTGGATGATCTGCTGGAAGGTCGGTCTGGTCGCTGACATGGTCCCCGGTTCGACAAGGCAAAAGACAGGATTTTACCGGCTATTCACGCCTCGGGGCGACGACGCCAGACATGGGCATGCGCGGCAGCGCCGAAAAAGCGCATCGCCATGCCCGAGGCGAGCGCCAGCGCGGCGAGCAGCAAGGGCGCATGATCGCCCCAGCGCGCGTAGGGTGTGAGCCCTGTATAGCCACGCACCTCGGCGTGCAACACGCCGCGCTCGAACTGCGGCAGTACCGCCTCGACGCGCCCCGAGGGCAAAACCACCGCGGTCATGCCGGTGTTGGTCGAACGCAGCATCGGCCGGCCGGTCTCCATCGCGCGCACGCGGGCGATCTGCAAGTGCTGCGGCTGCGCGAGCGAACGCCCGTACCAGGCGAGGTTGGAGACGTTAAGCATGAGCGTCGCCTGCGGCAGCGCATGCAGAAGCTCACGTCCGAACACATCCTCGTAGCAGATGTTCACCGCGATGCGCTGCCCGGCCACGGCCAGCGGAGGCTGATCGGACGCCCCCGGCGTCTGGTCGGACATCGGAATGTCGGCCAGCGCGTAGAACCAGTCGAACAGCGGCGGCGAATACTCACCGAAGGGCACGAGATGCCGCTTGGCGTAGGACTGCGAAGGCGCGGTGCCGAGACTGGTCACGCCGTTGAAGATGCGCCCCTCGTCGTCGCGCAGAAACACCCCGACGATCAGATCCGCCTCATTGCTGCGCGCACGCGACTCGAGAAAATCCAGGTAGCCCGTGGGCAGTTGCTCCGCAATCAGCGGCAGCGTGGATTCGGGCAACACCACCAGGTCCGCGTCTTCGACATCGGACAGTTCGATGTTCAGATCCAGCCACTCGCGCACGCGCTCGGGGCGCCACTTGAGATCCTGCGCGATGTCGGTCTGCACCAGCGCAACGCGCAATGCTGGCCCCTCGGGCGCGACCCAGGTGTACGTTTCCGCATGTTTGGCAACGAAGAGCACGGCGACGCACGCGATCGCCGCACCTGCGGCCGGCACCAAGCTGCGCCAGCGCGCGCTCGCGGCCAACGCCGCGACGAAGGCGACCACCCCGCCTACGCCGTATACGCCAATGACCGGAAACAGGCTTGCGAGCGGGCTGGGGGGGGTCTGCGTATAGCCGACGGAGAGCCACGGAAAGCCGGTGAACAGCCAGCCGCGCAGCATCTCCGCGAGAATCCACAGTCCGGCGAAGAGCGCAGCGCGACCGGCGGCCGGCCCGCGCCGCAGATGCGCGTAACAGCCGCCGACGAGCGCGGAAAACAATGCGAGATAGGCGCAGAACAGACCGATCGCCAGGCCCGCCACCGGCGCGGGCATGCCGCCATAGCGATGCAGCGCGACGAACAGCCAGGACACGCCGGCGACAAAGGCACCCAGCCCCCACGCGAAACCCAGCCACGCACCTTCGCGCGTACTCGCCGCTCGCTCGAGCAACCACACCAGGGCGCCAAGGACCGCGAAGGCGATGAGGAAGGCGTGAAACGGCGCATACGCCAGAACCGAAGCCGCACCGGCGCAGAAAGAGGCCGGAACCGCTATGGCCTTGCGCATCAGTTCTCGTCGGCCGTGTCGGCCTCGGCTGGCGCGACGCGTTCGATCAGCAGCGTATACACGCGACGACTGTCCGCGCGCATCACCTGGATGCGCAGGTTGTCGAGTTCGACGATTTCTCCGCGCTTGGGCAGACGCCCGAGATGACGGATGACGTGGCCGCCGATGGTATCGGCCTCTTCTTCGCTGAAGCTGGTCTCGAAGGCGTGGTTGAAGTCCTCGATCTCGGTCGTCGCCTTGACGCGATAGCGACCGCTCTGGTCGAGCCGGATGCTGTCGGCAACCTCGTCGAAGTCGTACTCGTCCTCGATGTCACCGACGATCTGTTCGAGTATGTCCTCGATGGTCACCACGCCGGAGACGCCGCCGTACTCGTCGACGACGATGGCCATGTGATTGCGACTTACACGAAATTCGCGCAACAGCACGTTCAGCCGCTTGGATTCGGGCACGAACACGGCCGGTCGCAGCATGCCGCGCAGGTCGAACTCGCGCCCCGAGTAGTAGCGCAGCAGATCCTTGGCGAGCAGGATGCCGACCACGTCGTCCTTGTTCTCGCCCACCGCCGGAAAGCGCGAATGCGCGGTCTCGACAACGAAATCGGCGGTCTTTTCGACGGGATCGTCGAGGTGCACGACGTCCATCTGCGCACGCGGGATCATGACTTCGCGCACCTGCATGTCCGACATCTGCAGGGCGCCTTCGATGATGGAGAGTGCGTCCGCATCGATCAGGTTGCGATCACAGGCCGAACGCAGTCGCGCGAGGAGGTCATCGCGATCTTCCGGCTCGCGCGACAGCAGTGCCGAAAGTCGCTCCAGTAACGACGGTTTGTCTGAGGGACTGTCCATTTTCCTTGGTGGAGTGAAGAACGAGGATTTGGGCGCGCTCAACGCCCAAATCCTCGGCCTTCGCGCCCACTCACGTATAGGGGTTGCCGTAACCGAGCGTCGCGAGGATCGCGGTTTCCAGCGTCTCCATTTCCTCGGCCTCGGAAGCCGTCTCGTGATCGAAACCCTGAAGATGCAGCATAGCATGCACCATCAGGTGGGCGAAGTGCGCGTCCAATGGCTTGCCCTGCTCGCGCGCCTCGCGCACCACGACCGGCGCGCACAGCACGATGTCACCGAACAGCGGCATGCCGGGAACGGGCGCATCGTCGTAGACGAAGGTCAGCACATTGGTCGCATAGTCGCGCTTGCGGTAATCGCGGTTGAGCACGCGGCCTTCGTCCTCGCCGACGATACGCACCGCCGCTTCCACCGAACGATCGCGCAGTGCCGCTCGGGCCCAGCGGCGCAAGTCGGGGGCGCGCGGCACGCCCTCGCGCTCGCTCGCCCTGAGTGCGCGCTGCACCGTCAATGCCAGTGTCGGACGGGTCGGTTGCAGCAATGTGTCGGTCGAACTCATTCGCGTCCGGCGTCTTCCCGGCGCGCCTTGGCGGCAGCTTCGCGCGCGAGTTGCGCCTGCTCGTAGGCATCCACGATGCGCGCCACCAGCGGATGGCGCACCACGTCCTCACGACCGAACTCGGTGAAGGCGATGCCGCGCACGTCGGCGAGAATGTCGCGCGCCTCGCGCAGGCCGCTTTTCTGACCGCGCGGCAGGTCGACCTGGGTGAGGTCGCCGGTGACCACCGCGCGCCCGCCGATGCCGATGCGGGTGAGGAACATCTTCATCTGCTCGGGCGAGGTGTTCTGCGCCTCGTCCAGGATGATGAAGGCGTGATTGAGGGTGCGTCCGCGCATGAAGGCCAGCGGTGCGATCTCGATGCTGCCGCGCTCGAACAGCTTGGCCACGCGGTCGAAACCCATCAGGTCGTAGAGCGCGTCGTAGAGCGGGCGCAGATAGGGATCGACCTTCTGCGCCAGATCCCCCGGCAGGAAGCCGAGGCGCTCGCCCGCCTCGACCGCCGGGCGCGTCAGGATGATGCGCTCGACCAGCTCGCGCTCGAAGGCGTCGACCGCGCTGGCCACCGCCAGATAGGTCTTGCCGGTCCCCGCCGGGCCGATGCCGAAGGTGATGTCATGCGCCTGGATGTTGGTCAGATACTCGACCTGACGCGGCGTGCGCCCGTGCAGTTCGGCCTTGCGCGTGAGCAGTTTCGGCGAAGCAGGCATCCCGGCCGGCGCGTCGCCGCGCACCGAGACCTCGACCAGCCCGAGCTGGATGTCATCGGTCGACAGATGCCCGTCGGCGTGCTCGTAGAATCGGCGCAGCGCGCTCGCGGCCAGCTCGGATTTGGCGCCGCTCAGGGAAAAACGCTCGCCACGACGCACGATGCCCACGTCGAAGGCCGATTCGATCTGGCGCAGATTCTCGTCCAGCGAGCCGCACAGATTGGCCAGCCGCACGTTGTCGACCGGATCGAACACCACTTCCACGACTGCAGCCATCACGACTCCCGCAGCACGATCTCGCCACGCAGGCTGTGCGGCAGCGCGGCGGTGATCGTGACATCGACGAACTGCCCGATCAGGCGCGGATTGCCCGGAAAATTGACGACGCGGTTGTTGGCCGTGCGTCCGGCAAGATCCCCCTCGCCCTTCTTCGCCGGACCTTCGACGAGGATGCGCTGCACGCTGCCGACCATGGCTTCGCTGATCGCACCCGCCTGCTCCTCGATGCGCTTTTGCAAACGGGCCAGCCACCGCAGTTTGGTCGTCTGCGGCACCGGATCTTCCAGGTCGGCGGCCGGCGTGCCCGGCCGAGCGCTGTAGACGAAGCTGAACGAGGCATCGAAGCCGACCTCGTCGATGAGCTGCATGGTCCTTTCGAAATCTTCCTCGGTCTCGCCCGGAAAGCCGACGATGAAGTCCGAAGACAGCGACAGGTCCGGGCGTACCGCGCGCAGCTTGCGGATCAGCGACTTGTATTCGAGCACCGTGTAGCCACGCTTCATCGCCGCCAGCACGCGATCGGAACCGGACTGCACGGGCAGATGCAGATGGCCGACGAGCTTCGGGATCTTCGCGTAGGCATCGATCACGCGCTGCGTCATCTCGCGCGGATGGGACGTGGTGTAGCGCAGACGCTCGATGCCGGGCACTTCGGCCACGCATTCGAGCAGAAAAGCGAAGTCGCCCAGTTCGTCGCCACCCTTGGCAATCGACCCGCGCCAGGCGTTGACGTTCTGCCCCAGCAGCGTGACTTCCTTCACCCCCTGCTGCGCAAGCCCCGCGACTTCGGTCAGGATGTCGTCGAGCGGGCGCGACACTTCCTCGCCGCGCGTGTAGGGCACGACACAGAAGCTGCAATACTTGGAACATCCTTCCATGATCGACACGAAGGCGCTCGCCCCGTCGACGCGCGCCGGCGGGAGATTGTCGAACTTTTCGATCTCTGGGAAGCTGATGTCGACCTGCGAGCGCCCGCTGCGGCGCCGCTCGGCGATCAGCGCCGGCAGACGATGCAGCGTCTGCGGCCCGAAAACCAGATCCACGAAGGGTGCGCGTGCGACGATCGCCTCTCCTTCCTGGCTGGCCACGCAGCCACCCACGCCGATGATCAGGTCCGGGCGCGACTGTTTCAGATGCCGCACCCGCCCGAGATCGTGAAACACCCGTTCCTGCGCCTTCTCGCGCACGGAACAGGTGTTGAACAAAATCACATCCGCCTCTTCCGGGTCGTCCGTCTTGACCAGTTCCTCGCCGGCTGCGAGCACGTCGGCCATCTTGTCCGAGTCGTACTCGTTCATCTGGCAGCCGAAGGTGCGGATGTACAGTTTTTTCATCAGTTCGATCGTGTTGCTTGACGGTGAGTTTGGACTACCGCTATATTAGCAGGCTTACCCGGTGATGTAGCTCAGACGGTTAGAGCGATGGATTCATAACCCATAGGTCGGCGGTTCGATTCCGCCCATCACCACCAGCATTATCAGGGGCTTGCAGCGATGCAAGCCCCTTTCTGTTTACGCCGGGGTAGCACAGAGGTCGCGACGAAGAAAAATCATGTCGGTCCAACTTCACGAGCCTGAAATCGCGACAGTTCATCTGATGCGCGGTCCAGTCCCAACTCATCAACGCGGTACCTATACGCACCCACACACTACGTCCGGACCTCGAAAAGACGATCTTCACCGACCATGGCTACGAGCTCGTCGACGGTAGCCACCGCTCACCTTATTTGGACGCTGCACATGCACACGGCGTTGTTATGCGCCATCATGCGCAAAAGCACAACTCCTTCGATCCGCAGATCCGGCAGGTCTGGTCCGCGCTGAAGCAGCTCCTGTTCAAGAATCGACGCGACACCTGCAACGGCAGGCAAACCGCCAACGTACCGGGAATACAAATATATTGCGCTTATCGAATTTATCGATATAGTGAAAATATCGAAACCACCGATCGAACACGATGAGTGCACTTGCCACCGCAAAACAGGCGAGCCATCTGTTTGCAACCCGGCGCAAGGCGCTTCGGTTGTCACAAGCCGACGTGGCAACGCGGCTCGGCATCAGCCAGAGCCGTTATTCCGAACTCGAGGCCGCACCCGAGCGCATCACGCTGGATCGCTTGATTACGTTGACGGCCCTGCTGGGCCTCGAAATCGTCGTGCAGGACAAGCAGACGACATCTCGCAAGAGCGAGTGGTGACATGGGCCGCCGGTCACACGCCCGCGCGCTCAACGTCTGGATGAACGGCCAGCTCGTAGGCGAGTGGCGGCTACCAAGCCGCGGCCCGATGGAGCTTCTGTATCACGACGACTGGAAGCGATCACCGGAAACGCGTCCGCTGTCGCTGTCGCTGCCACTCACCCCCGACCCGTTACCCTTGCGCGGCGATGCCGTGCGCAACTACTTCGACAACCTGCTACCCGACAGCGATGGCATCCGCGCCCGCTTGCAGTCCCGCTTTCGCACCGCGAGCCGGGAAGCCTTCGACCTGCTCGAAGCAATCGGACGCGATTGCGTGGGCGCGGTGCAGCTCTTGCCGCAGGAGCGCGAGCCAGATGACGTACTCAGGATCGAAGCCGATCCGCTCGACGACGATGGAATCGAGCGCATCCTGAAGGCGACCGTCAGCGGCACGAACGCCCTGACCCGCGATGACGACGATTTCCGCATCTCGATCGCCGGCGCACAGGAGAAGACGGCGTTCACATGGCACCAAGGACGCTGGTGTCGTCCGCTGGGTTCAACCCCGACCACCCACATCTTCAAGCTGCCGCTGGGCCTCGTCGGCAACCGTCAGGCCGACATGCACACCTCGGTCGAGAACGAATGGCTGTGCGCACAGATCCTCGCCGGCTTCGGCCTACCCGTCGCAGCGTCTGAGATCGCGCGCTTCGGCGATCAAAAGGTCTTGGTAGTCGAGCGCTTCGACCGAAAGATCGCAGCGGGCGGCAACTACTGGCTACGTTTGCCGCAGGAGGACTTCTGCCAGGCAACCGGGTGTCCGCCCCAGCTCAAATACGAGGCCGATGGCGGCCCCGGCATCCTGGACATCGCACGCATCCTCGCCAACTCCGAGAAGCGCGAGGGCGACCTGCGGACGCTCTTGACCGCACAACTGCTGTTTTGGGCGTTGGCTGCGACCGACGGCCATGCCAAGAACTTCTCAATCTTCCTGCTGGCGGGCGGTCGCTACTGCATGACCCCGCTGTACGACGCGCTGTCGGCATGGCCTGTCACCGGCGACGGCGGCAATTTACTCGACTACCAGAAGCTCAAACTGGCGATGGCCGTGCGTGGGAAGAACCCGCACTATCGACTGCGCGACATCCAGCGACGGCACTTCTTGAGCACGGCCGTCAAATGCGGCCTTGGCGACGACATGCAACACGTCATCGACGACGTCGTCGATCGCTGCCCGGATGTCTTGAACGACGTCGCGCAACGACTGCCGAAAGGCTTCCCGGAACATGTGTTCTCTGCCGTCGCTGACGGGATGATCACTTCGATCAGGCGACTGAGCGACTAGCGCGACCGGTGCCCCACTGCGCGGCTTCTGAGCCACCTCCGTAAACGGCTCCTTTTCGCAGCGGGCCGAGGGTGCCGCACGGCTGCAAACCACCGCTCCGGTTCTTGCCACGAAACAGCGCATCACGTTCAGTCACGTGCCTGAGGGCCACGATCTCATCGTTGACCAGAGCAGAGCGAAGAGCAGGCAGCAGCGGAACGTAAAAAAGCCCGGTCACCCGGGCTTTTGTGCATCCTGCTACGCGCTGAACTCAGGCGGGCTGGATGTTTGCTGCTTGCTTGCCTTTCGGGCCATTGACGACGTCGAAAGACACCGCCTGATTTTCTGCGAGGCTCTTGAAGCCACCGCCCTGGATCGCGGAGAAGTGCGCGAAAAGGTCGTCACCGCCATCAGACGGGGTGATGAAACCAAAACCTTTTGCGTCGTTGAACCACTTTACGGTACCTGTTGCCATGATTGCTTCCTTGCAATGATTGGTGATGGACGAAATGTCCGATAACGAGGATCAAGGCGAGAAGCTGACTAACCAAGTTGCCGTTTTGAGGCTGCTTCGCTGCTGC
This sequence comes from Pseudazoarcus pumilus, assembly GCF_002872475.1. Lineage (GTDB taxonomy): Bacteria > Pseudomonadota > Gammaproteobacteria > Burkholderiales > Rhodocyclaceae > Pseudazoarcus > Pseudazoarcus pumilus. The sequence goes on along the minus strand of NZ_CP025682.1, from coordinate 1,217,437 downwards.
TACTGACGTTCTTCATACACCCGCTGCGCGCAGTATCCCGGCACGGCGGAGCAATAGCAAGAACTATCTGAAAATAAATAAAAACTGGAACTGACGTATCCCGAAAAAACGGCCAACACCGGGGAGGATCGCACCAGCGCCCTTTCAGGCCTGTGGCGCGCCTTGAACCCCCTTGAACCCTATTCGCCCATCCGCCACATGTAAAAAGCCGCCGATCCTCACCGGATCGGCGGCTTCTGTCTTGTCCGCGCCGCTCAGGCTGAACGCAACTATTCTTCCTTCTTTTTCATCGACTCGTAGAACTCGACCGCAGCCAGACCGATGCCGATCAGCACGACGACGATCAGCGACACCTCCTTGATCTGGATGATGGGAGGCAGCAGAAATCCGATCAGCAGGGCAAGCCCCACGATGCCGGCAATCAGTTTGTACAGCATGTCAGGTTCTCCTCGTTGGCCGATCAGGCGAGAGTGGTCAGCAACCAGCGCGCGGTGCGCAGCAGGCGCGCGTCGTCGCCGACGCGACCGACCAGTTGCACGCCTACCGGCAGTCCATTGCCGGTTGTGAGCAGCGGCAGGTTGATCGCCGGCATGCCGCAGAAGGTCCACAAGGTGCAAAACTGCGGACTGCCGGTGGAGTCCAGCCCATGCGGGGCAGGCCCCTGCGCCGACGGCGTGATGATGGCGTCGAAACGATCGAAGACTTCGTCGAGCGATTCGGTGATGGGTTCGATACGCGCAGCCGCGCGACGATAGTCGACGACGCTCACCGCCCGCCCACGTTCGATCTGCTCGCGCAGGCTTTTCGACATGCGTTCCTTGCCGCGCTCGTAGTCGCTCTCGTAGCTGGCCGCGATATCCGCTTCCATGATGGTCTTGTGCCACTCGAGTACCTGCACCGAGGAGTCGGGCATTTCGAACTCGCCGATACGATCGGACAGATGATCGATCAGCTCGCTAAAGCCTTCCCGTGCATCCGCGTCGAGTTCGTCCCACCACGGCGTGCGCACCAGCGAGAGCGTGGGTGGCAACGGCGGCTCTTCCTCGCATACGCGCAACAGCGGCAACGTGCTGCGCGGGCGCATGCCCTTCTGATGCTCGTCGTAGGTCGACAAGGTTTCGCCGAGCAGCGCCAGATCCTCGACCGTGCGCGCAAAGCAGCCCGGCTGGTCGAGCAGTTCCGACTGCGCGAGGATGCCGCGGCATGACACCGTGCCGCGTGTCGGCTTGAAACCGAACACGCCGCAGTAGGCCGCCGGACGGATCACCGAGCCGTTGGTCTGCGTGCCCACCGCCAGTGGCACCATGCCTGCGGCCACTGCCGCAGCCGACCCGCTCGACGAGCCACCCGGCGTGTGCTCGGGATTGTGCGGATTGCGCGTCTTGCCCGGCGCATAGGTGGCCATTTCGGTGGTCACGGTCTTGCCCAGGATGATGGCGCCGGCCGCACGCAAGGCATCGACGATCTTGGCGTCCTGCCAGGGCCTGCGCCCCGAATGCAGCACCGTGCCGTCCTCGGTGGGCATGTCGAGGGTATCGATGATGTCCTTGATACCCACCGGCACGCCGTGCAAGGGTCCCGTGGGTTTGCCCTCGGAACGACGCTTGTCCGCTTCGCGCGCCTGGGTCAGCGCGTGCTCGGGATCGAGGTGTGCCCAGGCCTGCACCTCGGGTTCGCGCGCCTCGATCTGCGCGAGACACGCTTTCACCACGTCCTCCGAACTGAACACGCCGTCACGAATCCCCTGTGCAGCCTGACGGGCGGTCAACCAGTTGAGTCCTTCCATATCGTTGCTGAGCCTCAATTTCCGTAAAACAGGTCCGGCAACCAGTACACCAGCTGCGGGAAGATATAAACCAGCGCCATCGACAGGAACACCAGCATCAGGAACGGCATGCAGCCCTTGAAGATTTCGACCAGTTCGATGCTCCCCCTGGGCACCACCCCTTTGAGGTAGTAAGCGGCCATCGCCATGGGTGGTGTCAGGAACGATGTCTGCAGGTTCAGCGCGATGAGGATACCGAAGAACAGCGGATCGACATCGAAGTGCGGCAGTAGCGGGAGGAAGATCGGAACGAAGATGATGATGATCTCGCTCCATTCCAGCGGCCAGCCGAGGATGAAGATAATGAGCTGGGCCAGCAGCAGGAAGGTAATGGTGTTCAGGTCCAGCCCCAGCACGAACTCCTTGATCAGGTGCTCGCCACCCAGGTAGGAGAACACCGACGAGAAGGTCCAGGAGCCGACGAACAGCCAGCACACCATCGCCGTCGTGCGCGCGGTCAGGAACACCGCTTCCTTGAGCCGGTTCCAGGTCATCGCCCGGTAGGCGGCGGCCAGCAGCGCCGCACCCGCCGCGCCAATCGCAGCCGCCTCGGTCGGCGTCGCCAACCCGAACAGGATGGAACCCAGCACCGCGAGGATCAGCGTCGCCAGCGGCACCACCGCCTGCAACATCAGCAAGATGACCTGCAACACGGACACCCCTTCCGTCTGCTCACGCGTGAGCTTGGGCGCCAGTGAAGGGTTGATCAGCACCCGCGAGATGATGTAGGCCCCGTACAGGCTCGCGAGCAGCATGCCCGGAATCAGCGCGGCCGCGTACAGCTTGACGACCGAAACGCCAGCGGTCGCGCTGTAGACGATGAGCATGATGGAAGGCGGAATCAGGATGCCCAGCGTACCGCCGGCAGCGATGACACCTGCAGACAACCTCTTGTCGTAGCCGGCCTTGATCATCGCCGGAAAGGCGAGCAGACCCATCAGCGTCACCACTGCACCGACGATACCGGTCGCCGTGGCGAACATCGCGCAGGTCGCCAGCGCGGCGATCGCCATCGAGCCGGGCACGAAGCGAAAAGCCAGCTGCAGGCTGAAGAACAGGCGGTCGAGGATGTTCGCCCGTTCCACCATGTAGCCCATGAACAAAAACAACGGTATCGCCGTGAGCACGTCGTTGTTCATGACGCTGAAGGTGTTCTGCGTGAGCAGGTAGAACACCCGGTTGTCGAAAAAGGCCTGGTCCGGCGTGAAATAGGCGTAATAGCCGAATCCCACACCCATCGCGATCAGTGTGAAGGCGATCGGAAAGCCGAGCAGGATGATGAAAATGAACGCCCCCAACATCAGGATGGCGACTTGGGGATCGGTCATTTGGCAGCTCCCGTGCTGTCATGAAGCCGGGTCTCACCCGCTTCGATTTCCTGTCCATGCTCACGCGCCTGCTGGAGTACGGTCGCTTCCAGTTCCTCCACGTCGTGCAGCCGCTCGGGCCAGGCGCCGGTCTTGAGACACACGATGCAGCGCAACACCTCGGCGATGCCCTGCAGGAACAGCAACGCGGCGGCAGCCGGAATCACCATCTTGAGCTGCCAGATGGGCACGCTCACCGGGCTGTAGACACTGCGCTCGACGATGCGCAGCGACTCCACCCCGTAGGCCCAGCCCGACAGGCACAGCGCCGTCACGCCGGGGAAGAAGAAGAGGATGTAGAGCACCAGTTCGAGACCGCCCTGAACGCGCGGTGGCATCAGGCGATAGAACACGTCGCCACGCACATGGGCGCCGCGCGACAGTGCATAGGCGCCGGCCATCATGAACAGGGCGCCGTAGAGCATGTAGCTCAGGTCGTAGGACCAGCTTGTCGGGTCGTTGAGAACGTACCGGACGAAAACTTCAAAGGAGGTGCCCAGCGTCAGGACGACGATGCACCATGCGAAGGCATGACCGACCGACTTGGAAATCTGGTCGATGCCATGCAGCAGGGTCTGGATCAACATTCAGTGCCGCTCCGGGAGACACGGCGACAGGCCGGAGCCCGTCGCCGTGTTGATGCGAGGTGCCCGATCAGAAGCCGAGCTTGCCGAAGATGTGCTCGTAAGCGGCCTTGTAGTCGGCGTTGTTGAAGAAGTGGTAGTAGCCGACACGCTCTGCCCAGTTCTTCTGCGACTCCCAGACCTTGGCGAAGAACGGATCCTCGGCGACGAGCTTGGCCGTCACCGTATCCCAGGCCTTGATCTGCGCATCGAAGATTTCCTGCGGCGTGCGGATGATGTTGACCTTGTCCTCGTCGCGCAACTTCACGAGGTCGGACGAGTACAGATCCATCGCCAGCGCATAGTTGGCGGTGGAAGCCGCTTCGGCGCCGTACTTCAGGATGGCCTTCAGGTCGTTCGGGAGCGCCTCGTACTTCTTCTTGTTGAAGAGGATCTCGAAGAACTCCATGGACTGGTGATAGCTGCCCATCATGTAGTTCTTGGCCACGTCCTGGGCGCCGAAACGACGGTCCGAGGTCGGGTTGTTGAACTCGAAGGCATCGATCACGCCGCGCTCCATGGCCGGCACGATCTCGCCACCCGGCAGCTGGGTCACACGCATGCCCAGTTCCTGCATCAGGTCGGCGGCCAGGCCCACGGTGCGGTACTTGAAGCCGTCCAGGTCGGCGGCCGACTTGACCGGATTCTTGAACCAGCCCAGCGGCTGGGTGGGCATCGGCATCGCGAAGAAGCCGACCACGTCCAGCCCGAGCTTCTTGACCAGCTCGTTGTAGAAGACCGTGCCTTCCTTGTGGATCCACGCCAGCGTCTGCGCGGCATCGCAGCCGCTGACCGGGCCGGAACCGAAGAGCGAGGCGACCTTGCTCTTGCCGTACCAGTACACGGCAACCTGGTGACCGGCGTCGATCACGCCCTTGGAGGTCGCGTCCATGACCTCGAACGGCTTGACCACCGAGCCGCCCACCAGATAGTCGATGCGCATGCGGCCTTCGGCCATTTCATTGACGCGCTTGACGTACTCCTCGGCCATCTCGTTGAAGACGTCCTTCGCGCCCCACGCACCCTGCATCTTGAGCACGATGGGCGACTGCGCCACCGAGATCATCGGAAAACCGGTGATCGCCGCGCCGGCCGCACCAACCGAGGCCGTCGTAAGGAACTTGCGACGCGACGGCTTGCTGACGGCTGCGGACTCGCTTTTCTTGACTTCGTTCTCCATGGATTCACTCCTCCTTTTAGGTACCGCGAACAGTGCTACGGTCATCAATCGCCCCGACCTGACGTCGGAACGCCTGATTCTGCGGACGTCTCGCCCGAGTGGATGCGGCTGCGGTCTTGGTCCGCGACCTCGTCCTGCCGAGGCGATGATCCGGTCAGCGTAGCGTACCCACCGGACCTCCGACCCGTGCAGCGTATTCCCGCGCCATGTCCTGAAACAATTGTGGATATCGCGGACAGCGCACGAAGCGTAATTGCGGTTCATCGAACGCCGCACGGTCATCGCGGCGTCCCGCGAATGCACCGTGGGCGTCAACGCTCCTGCCGGGCGCGACGTGCAGGCGTCGCCCGCAGCACCAGCCAGCTCAGCAGCGCCAGAGCGGCCGCGATCAGCATCATCCCGCCGCCTTCGGCCAGGCTCGGGCGCTCGCCCAGCTCCAGCCAGGCCGAGAGCACGCCCACCGCCGGCACTGCCAGCGACGACAGCCCGGCCACGCCGGCCGGCAGACGGTCGAGCACAAACAGCCACAGCAGCCAGGCCAGCGCCGTGGCGAGAATCGCGTTGTAGGCCAGGGCACCGAAGAAATACGGCGTCGGTTCGATGGGGCGTGACGGCAACAGCCAGGCGAACACCGCCAGCACGATCGCGCCGAAGAGCATCTGCCAGGCGGTCAGCGAGACCAGTTCGAGGCGCACCCGCGCGCGCAGGCGCTTGGCGTAGATCGCGGCCGAGGCCCATACGACGCTTGCCAGCAGCGCAATCGCGTTCGACATGAGACTCGCCTGCACGCTCCACGGCTCGAGCACGAACACCAGCCCCAGCGCCGCCATCGCCACCGCCACCCATTGCAGGCCGCGCACGCGCTCGCCGAGAAAGGCCCAGGCCATCGGCAGCAGCCAGAACGGCATCACGTACACCAGCACCGCCGTCTTGCCCGCGCCGCCGTGCACCAGCGCGAGCTGGATCAGCACACTGAAGGCGCCGCACTGCAACAGGCCGAGCACGATCGTCGGCCCCAGCGCGACGGGCCGCAGCGGCATGCGCCGCAGCAGCATCAGCGCGAACAGCGCGACCGTGCCGAAGATCACCCGCAGCGCCGTGAAGTCGACCGGATCGGCGAACTGCAGTACCTTCTTCATCACGACCCAGTTGTAGCCCCAGATCAGCGACAGCAGCACGAAGGCCGCCAGCGCCGGCCAGGCGCGACGCGACTCGCTCATCGTCCGCTCACCGATTCGACTCCTGCCCTGCGAAATCCATGCTCAAAACCCTCAAGGATCTTTTCGACAACGCACTCGACCCCGGCATGAACCTGCCCAGCGAGCGCGGCGAACACAGCCTGCAACTGGCAACGGCCGTGCTGCTGGTGGAAGTCATGCGCGCCGACACCGAACTGCGCGAGGATGAACGCGAGGCGGCCATCGCCGCGCTGCGCGAGAAGTTCGACCTCGCCGACGACGAGGTCGCGCGCCTGATGGAACTGGCCCACGAGACCTCGGAGGACGCCTACGACTATCACCGCTTCACCTCCGAAATCGTTCGCCGCTGCGACATGGCGCGCCGGGTGCGCATCATCGAATACATGTGGCAGGTGGCCTGGGCCGACGGCCACCTGTCCGCGCACGAGAATCACCTGATGCGCAAGGTCGCCAGCCTGCTGTACATCTCGCACGCCGACTACGTCGGCGCCAAGATGCGCGCCAAGGCCGCTGCCGGCGCGGCCTGAATCAGTCGGGCTCGCGCCACAAGCGCCACACGATCAACGCGCTGACACTGGCGTTGGCAACGAGCAGCGCACTGAGCAGCACCGCCACCGCGACGGCCGGCTCGGCCTGCGTGAGCACCAGTGCGAACACGCCCGACAAGACCTGCAGCGCGACGAGCAGCCAGAACAGCGGATGACGCGGACGGACCAGACGGCTCGAGCTCCTCACGGCAGGGCAGCCTCCCCCTCCCAGTAGCCGGGCGCATTGTAGATGTTTCGCAGGTGCTCGATGAAGAAGCGCACCTTGGCCGGCAGGTAGCGCTGCTGCGGATACACGGCCTGGATGTCGTAATTGGGCATCGCATACTCGTCGAGCACGGTCACCAGCTCGCCACGCTTGAGTTCGGCCTGGATCTCCCACATCGAGCGCCAGCCCACGCCCAGACCCTGCTTGACCCAGTCGAACAGCAGCTCGCCGTCGTTGCAGTCCAGGTCACCCGAGACCTTCACCGCCACCAGCTTGCCCTCGCGCAGGAAGGTCCAGCCGCGCTGCTGGCCGCCTTGCAGGTTGAAGGCCAGGCAGTTGTGATGGGCCAGATCCTCGACGCGTTGCGGCTTGCCGTGACGCGCGAAGTAGTCCGGCGTGGCGCAGATCACGCGGCGGTTCGGAAACAGCCGGATCGCCACGTAGTTCGGATCGGTAACCTCGCCGATGCGAATCGCCATGTCGTAGCCCTCGCGCACCAGGTCGGCGACGCTGTCGGTCAGGTTGAACGACAGCTTGAGATCGGGGAAGCGCGCGCGAAAGGCCGGCGCGTGCGGCGCAACGTGGCGCCTTCCGAAGGCCGCCGGCGCCGACACCACGAGGTGACCGCGCACGGTCTTGCGATCGGCCGTGATGCTCGCTTCGGCCTCGTCGAACTCGCGCAGCAGGGCGCGCGCGCGCTCGAGAAACTGTTCGCCCAGATCGGTCAGCGACAGGCCGCGCGTGGAACGGTGCATCAGCTTCACGCCCAGGCGCCCCTCGAGCGCGTCGAGGCGTCGCCCCATGACCACGGGGGTGACACCCTCGACCACCGAGGCGGCCGCGAAGGTGCCCTTCTCCGCCACCAGAACGAAGCTGCGGATCTCGGTATAGCGATCCACCCGATACTCCTGATATCGACAGTCTTGAATTATGCGGCAGTTGCGAAGCGCCAGCCAAGCTTCTATCCTTGCCGGATTCGCCAAGAATTCAAACCCTTTCCCGACATTTCCCCTATAAGGAGTTGCACATGGCCCGCATGAGAGCCGTAGACGCTGCTATTGCAGTACTGCGCAAGGAAGGCATCGACACCGCGTTCGGTATTCCCGGCGCCGCGATCAACCCGCTGTACTCGGCGATGCGCAAGGATGGCAGCATCCGCCACATCCTCGGCCGCCACGTCGAGGCCGCCTCGCACATGGCCGAGGGCTACACGCGCACCAATCCGGGCAACATCGGCGTGTGCATCGGCACCTCGGGGCCGGCCGGCACCGACATGATCACCGGCCTGTACTCCGCGTCGGCCGACTCCATCCCCATCCTGTGCATCACCGGTCAGGCTCCGCTGGCCCGCCTGTACAAGGAAGACTTCCAGGCCGTCGACATCGAGTCGATCGCCAAGCCGGTCACCAAGTGGGCCGTCACCGTGCGTGAAGCCGCGCTGGTGCCGCGCGTGTTCCAGCAGGCCTTCCACGTGATGCGCTCGGGCCGTCCCGGTCCGGTACTCATCGACCTGCCGCTGGACGTGCAGCTGGCCGAGATCGAATTCGATATCGACACCTACGAGCCGCTGCCGGTGTACAAGCCCGCAGCCACCCGCGCCCAGGCCGAAAAGGCGCTGGCGATGCTCAACGAAGCCGAGCGTCCGCTGATCGTCTCCGGCGGTGGCGTGATCAACGCCGACGCTTCCGAACTGCTGGTCGAGTTCGCCGAGCTGACCGGCATTCCGGTCATCCCGACCCTGATGGGCTGGGGCACCATCCCCGACGACCACAAGCTGATGGCCGGCATGGTCGGTCTGCAGACCTCGCACCGCTACGGCAACGCCACGATGCTGGCCTCGGACTTCGTGCTCGGCATCGGCAACCGCTGGGCCAACCGTCACACCGGCTCCATCCCGGTCTTCACCAAGGACCGCAAGTTCGTGCATGTCGATATCGAACCGACCCAGATCGGCCGCGTGTTCGGCCCGGACTTCGGTATTGCCTCGTGCGCCAAGGCCGCACTCGAGCAGTTCATCGCCGTGGCCAAGGACATGAAGGCCGCCGGCAAGCTCAAGGACCGTACGGCCTGGGCCTCCGAGTGCCTGGAGCGCAAGCGCGACGTCGGCATGCAGCGCAAGACCAACTTCGACGACGTGCCGATGAAGCCGCAGCGCGTCTATCAGGAGATGAACCAGGTCTTCGGCAAGGACACCTGCTACGTCACCACCATTGGCCTGTCGCAGATCGCCGCTGCCCAGCATCTGCACGTGTACAAGCCGCGCCACTGGATCAACTGCGGCCAGGCCGGCCCGCTGGGCTGGACCATTCCGGCCGCGCTGGGCGTGGTCGCCGCCGACCCCAAGCGTGAAGTCGTCGGCATCTCGGGTGACTACGACTTCCAGTTCCTGATCGAGGAGCTGGCCGTGGGTGCGCAGTTCAAGCTGCCCTACATCCACATTCTGGTGAACAACTCCTACCTCGGCCTGATCCGCCAGGCGCAGCGTGGTTTCGAGATGGACTTCTGCGTGCAGCTGTCCTTCGACAACATCAACGCACCTGAACTGGCCGGCTACGGCGTCGATCACGTCGCCGTGGTCGAGGGCCTGGGCGTCAAGGCGATCCGCGTGCGCGAACCCAAGGAGTTCGCCCCCGCGGTCGAGCAGGCGCGCAAGTGGATGAAGGAACATCAGGTACCGGTCGTCATCGAGGTCATCCTCGAGCGCGTGACCAACATCCCGATGGGCACCGAGATCGACGGCGTCAACGAGTTCGAGCCGGTCGCAGAGACCGCCGAGGACGCACCGACCGCCAACGCGTAATCGCACCCGCGCCCCGCTCGCGGGGCGCTTCGCCCGTCAGGGCGAGAGAAGGATGGACTCCGCGTAACAACGGTGATCCATCCTTTTCACTTTCCCGAAACGCACAAGAACACGGAGAACCGCAATGCCGAAATTCGCTGCCAACCTCACCATGCTCTACAACGAAGTCGATTTCATGGATCGCTTCAAGGCCGCCGCCGACGACGGCTTCAAGGGCGTCGAGTACCTCTTCCCCTACCCCTACGCGGCTGCCGACCTGGCCGCCAAGCTCAAGGAACACGGCCTGACCCAGGTACTGCACAACCTGCCGGCCGGTGACTGGGGCGCGGGCGAGCGCGGCATCGCGTGCCATCCGGATCGCGTCGAGGAGTTCAAGAAGGGCGTGGACCAGGCCATCGAGTACGCCACGGCGCTGGGCTGCAAGCAGGTCAACTGCCTCGCCGGCAAGGTGCCCGAGGGCGTCAGCCAGGAACAGGCGCACGCGACCTTCGTGTCCAACCTCAAGTTCGCCGCCGACAAGCTCAAGGCCGCCGGCATCCGCCTGCTGATCGAGCCCATCAACACCTTCGACATCCCGGGCTTCTTCCTGTGCTACACCGCCCAGGCCGCCGCGATTCTCGACGAAGTGGGTTCGGACAACCTGTTCATCCAGTACGACATCTACCATGCCCAGCGCATGGAGGGTGAGCTGACCAACACCTTCAAGGCGCATCAGGCGCGCATCGCCCACGTGCAGCTGGCCGACAACCCCGGCCGCAACGAACCGGGCACCGGCGAGATCAACTACGCCTTCCTGTTCAAGGCCCTCGACGGCGCCGGCTACGACGGCTGGATCGGCTGCGAGTACAAGCCGGCCGGCAACACCTCGGCCGGCATGGGCTGGCGCGAAGCGCTCACCAAGTAAGCCGTTCCAGGCGCACCGACGCGGCGGCGCTCTCCGCGCCGGCCCGCGCCGTGCAACAATCCCGACACGCGCCGCGCCACAAGCCGGCGCGTGTCGTACGTTCAACGCCCCCAGGAATCTCCGACCATGTCCGATCCCCGTCAGTTGCTGCGCCAGATGTTCGACGCGGCCATCCTCGCCGCCCAGCCCGAGCACTGCATCCCGCGTTTCCTGCCCGAGCCGCCGCGCGGGCGCACCATCGTCATCGGCGCCGGCAAGGCCTCGGCCGAGATGGCGCGCGCGCTCGAAAAGCACTGGCCGGGCGAACTCTCCGGCGTGGTCGTCACGCGCTACGGCTATGCCGTGCCGTGCCGGAAAGTGGAAATCCTCGAGGCCGCCCACCCGGTGCCCGACCAGGCCGGGCTGGACGCCTCGCGCCGCATTCTGGAGACCGTGCAGGGGCTGACCGAGGACGATCTGGTGATCTGCCTGATCTCGGGCGGTGGCTCGGCCCTGCTGCCCTTGCCGGGCGAAGGCATCACGCTCGAGGACAAGCAGGCCATCAACCGCGCCCTGCTGCGCTCGGGCGCCAACATCTCCGAGATGAACTGCGTGCGTCGCCATCTCTCGCAGATCAAGGGCGGACGCCTGGCCGCGGCCTGTCATCCGGCACGCGTCGTAAACCTGCTGATCTCCGACGTTCCGGGCGACAATCCCATGGACATCGCCTCCGGCCCCACCGTGCCGGACCCCACGACGCGCGAGGACGCGCGTGACATCCTGCGCCGCTATGGCATCGACGTGCCTGCCGCCGCGATGCGCTATCTGGATTCGGACGCTGGCGAGAGCGTCAAGCCGGGCGATGCGCGTCTGGCCGGCAATGTCACGCATCTCATCGCGACACCGCAAATGGCACTGGAAGCGGCGGCCGAAGTGGCCCGCAAGGCCGGCATCACCCCGGTGATCCTCGGCGACACCATCGAGGGCGAGGCCAAGGACGTCGGCAAGGTCTTCGCCGGCATCACCCACCAGGTGGCCACGCGCGAACAGCCGTTCACGCGCCCGTGCGTGATCCTGTCGGGCGGCGAGACCACCGTCACCGTCAAGGGCGAAGGTCGTGGCGGGCGCAACGTAGAATTCCTGCTCTCGCTCGCCATCGAGCTCGACGGCATGGAAGAGGTGTACGCGCTCGCCGGCGACACCGACGGCGTCGACGGGCTCGAGGAGATCGCCGGCGCCATCGCCACGCCGGACACACTAGCGCGCGCCTGGAAGATGGGCATGCGCCCGCGCGACGCACTCGCCGAGAACGACGGCCATGGCTTCTTCGAGAAGCTCGGCGACTCCGTCGTCACCGGTCCGACGCTGACCAACGTCAACGATTTTCGTGCGATCCTCTTGCCCTGACACCCAGCCGCCCGGAGCCCGCCCGATGAAGACGCGCCAGATCCTCTCCCTCGAAGACGCCCGCACGATCGCCGCCGCCGCCGAGGCCGAGGCCGTTCGCAATGGCTGGAACGTCGTCATCGCCGTGGCCGACCACGGCGGACACCTGATGTGGCTGCAACGCCTGGACGAGGCACCGCTGATGAGCATCACCGTCGCGCCCGAGAAGGCGCGCGCCTGCGTGCACGCGCGCCGCTCCAGCAAGCTGCTCGAAGACATGGTCAATGGCGGGCGCACCGCCGGCCTGCATCTGCCGGTACAGTGCATCGAGGGGGGCGAGATGATCATCGTCGACGGCGAGCTGGTGGGCGCCGTAGGTGTGTCCGGCGTCAAGCCCTTCGAGGACGCGCAGATTGCACGCGCCGGCATCGAGGCCCTCGGCGCGCGCTGCGAATTCTGAGTACCCCACAACCAGCCGCGGCACACGCGCCGCACCGGAGTTTTCATGCACGACTTCGATTCGCAGTTGCGCGCCTTCGGTGAGCGCATCGAGCGCGAGATGCTCGAAGGGCAGCTGAACTTCCCCACCGTGCTCGATTTGTCGGTGCGCATCAAGACCATCGCCGACGACCCGGACTCCTCTCTCGACGACATCGCGGTCGTCGTGCGCGCCGAGCCGGTGCTCGCGGCCAAGGCCGTACGCATGGCCAACTCCGTCGTGATGAACCCCTATGGCAACCCGGTCACCGGGGTCAACGACGCGGTGCGCCGCATCGGGCTCGACTCCCTGCGCTGCCTGGCCTTCGCGGTGGCCGCCGAACAGGTGGCGCAGGATTTCCGCTCGCACACCATGAAGCTCATCGCCACCGGGCTGTGGATGCATTCGGTCGACGTCGCCTGCTGGTCGCACGTGATCGCACGCGAGACGCGCGCCGCCAATCCGGACACCGCGATGTTTGCCGGCATGATGGTCGACATCGGCCAGTTCTTCCTGCTCGCGCGCGCCGGCGAATACCCCGCGCTGGAACAGGACATGGACCGCTTCGCCGAATTCGTCAGCACCTGGCATGCGCCGGTCGGCCGCGCCATCCTCGAGGTCTTCGGCATGCCCGAGACCATCCTCGACGCATTCCGCCAGGAAGACCCGCTGATCGAGGCCTGGCCACCCACCTCACTCACCCATACGCTGCAGATCGCCCGCGTCGCGACCGAGTCGCCCAACCCCTTCGACAGCCTGCTCGGCCGCGGCAGCCCCAGCCTCACCGACGCGCTCGCCGGCAGTGCCACCGAACCCGAAGCGCTGCAACAGATGCTCGCCGAAGTCGACTCCGGCCGACGCGAACTGCTCGCATCGCTCAACGGCTGAGCGTCGACGACCCGCAAGCCGACTCCCCGTCGGCACACCGCGCCCGCCCTTCCCCGTCCTGCCCCAGCTTTCAGCGACACGCCTCGCTGTAAGGTCCGCGACCTTCGCACGACCAAGGCACACGATCGCCGTGTTCCGGGTCGTGCGCGAACTCGCTCGCCGCCCTTCGCTCTAACTCCGTCATTGAACGGTAAGGATTACGCCATGAAGTACGCCATCGCTCTGCTCGCCCGCACCGCCGTCACCGTTTTCGCCCTGGCAACCTTGCCGCTGCACGCCGAACAGGCACCCGCGGACGGACACGCCGTCGCCACCTTCGCCGGCGGCTGCTTCTGGTGCATGGAACCGCCCTACGACGAGCTCGAGGGCGTGATCTCGACGACCTCGGGCTACACCGACGGCCACACCGAAAACCCGACCTACAAGCAGGTCACCAGCGGACGCACCGGACACACCGAGGCCGTGCAGGTGGTCTATGACCCGGCAAAGGTCAGCTTCGAGAAGCTCGTAGAAGTGTTCTGGCGCAACATCGACCCGACCGACATCAAGGGCCAGTTCTGCGATCGCGGCAGCCAGTACCGCCCGACGCTGTTCTACCACGACGCGGCACAGCGCGAGATCGCCGAACGCTCCAGGACCGCGCTGGAACGCAGCAAGCCGTTCGACGCCGAAATCAACACACCCATCGTCGCCGCCAGCACCTTCTACGCGGCTGAGGAATACCACCAGGACTACTACGTGAAGAACCCGATCCGCTACAAGTACTACCGCAACGGCTGCGGGCGCGACCGGCGCCTGGAGCAACTGTGGGGCGCGAGCCGCTGACCCGCGACGGAGGAACCGACATGAAACGACGCACATTTCTCAACGGGCTGGCCGGCTTCGCCGCCGTCCCGTTCCTGCCCGCCGCCCATGCGGCCACCGAGGGAGGCACGACGACGATGATCGACAAGCTCGAACTGAGCGACGACGAGTGGAAGAAACGGCTCACCGCGGATCAGTACCGCATCCTGCGCCGTGAAGGCACCGAGGCGCCGTTCACGAGCCCGCTCAACGACGAGAAGCGAGCCGGCACCTACCATTGCGCCGGCTGCGACCTGCCGCTGTTCACGTCCGACATGAAATTCGACAGCGGTACCGGCTGGCCCAGCTTCTACACGCATCTGCCCGACGCTTTCGGCACCAAGCGCGACTTCAAGCTGCTGTGGCCGCGCACCGAATACCATTGCGCGCGCTGCGGCGGCCACCACGGCCACGTCTTCAACGACGGCCCGCCCCCCACCGGCGAACGCTGGTGCAACAACGGCCTGGCGCTGCGCTTCGAGCCGGCGGCCGGCTGACCGGTCTCAATCGGCCCAGCGCGCGCGGATCTCGAGCATCTCGGGCAGGTGCTCGACGAACAGGTCGACCAGGCGCGCGTCGAAATGCCGGCCGCGCTCTCGTTGCAGCAGCGCCACCGCCTCTTCCACCGGCCAGGCATGCTTGTAGGGGCGCTCACTGGTGAGCGCGTCGAACACGTCGGCGATGGCGACGATGCGTGCCTCGATGGGGATGTCTTCGCCCGCCAGCCCGGCCGGATAGCCCGAACCGTCCCATTTCTCGTGGTGGCACAGCGCGATGCGCCGCGCCAGCGCGAGCAGGCCGGTCTCATGCTCGCCGATGATGCGCGCGCCGATCTCGACATGGCTGGCCATGATCTTCCACTCGTCCGCGTCGAGCTTGCCGGGCTTGCGCAGAATGGCGTCGGGAATGCCGATCTTGCCCACGTCGTGCATCGGTGCCGCGTGCAAAATCTCGTCGGCGACGCGCTCGCCCAGGCCGGCGGCGAGCGCCAGCACGCGCGAGTAGTGGCTCATGCGGATCACGTGGCGACCGGTCTCGTCGTCCTTGTACTCGGCGGCCACCCCCAGGCGCTGCACGATCGCCAGCCGCGTGGCGACCAGTTCCTCGACGCGCACCAACTTCAGGTGGGTGCGCACGCGCGCGCGCACCACCGCCGGGCTGACCGGCTTGGTGAGATAGTCCACGCCACCGGCGTCGAAGCCGCGCGTCTCGTCGCCGACCTCGGCCAGCGCCGAGACGAAGATCACCGGAATCGGCGCGGTGGCCGCCTCGTCCTTGAGGGTGCGGCACACTTCGTAGCCGGTCAGGCCGGGCATCATCACGTCGAGCACGATCAGGTCGGGGTGTGAACTGCGTGCGATCTGCAGGGCACGCTCGCCGTCGCGGGCGAACAGCAGGCGATAGTCCTCCTGCAGAATCTCGCGCAGCACGTGCAGATTCGACGGCTCGTCGTCGACCAATAGCAGACACGGTCGCGCGTCCCCTTCGCCCGTTTCGCTCATCCTCGCTCCTCCTCCTCGCGTGCAGCGGCCAGTTCGCCCTGCAGACAATCGACCGCGCGGTCGAAGTCGAATTCGTCGATTGCGGCGCACAGCACGCCGTAGCGCTCCACGCCGATGTGTGCGCGCAGCGCGCGCAGGTGATCGTCGTCGATGCCGCCGGCACGCAGGCGCGCCAGCAGCGCCTCGCCATGATGCACGAGCGCGCCGCGCGCCGCCGCATCGCGCTCGACGGCGCGATCCGTTGCGGGGATCGCAGCCGCGCCGAATTCGCCCATGGCCTCGTCGAGCCGGGCCGACAGATCGGCCAGTCCTGCGCGCCACACGCCCTCGGCCATCTCGCCCTGCAAGGCCGTCTCCAGCGCAGCGGCGGCACGTTCGACGCGCAACAGCGACAGGTTGGCCGCCGCCCCGCGCAGACGGTGCAGTTCGGCCAGCGCCGCGCTGCGCTCCCCGCTGTCCAGCAGGGCCGCGATCGCCGCGGGCACGTCGGACTGCGCCGCCACGAAGCG
This sequence comes from Pseudazoarcus pumilus, assembly GCF_002872475.1. Lineage (GTDB taxonomy): Bacteria > Pseudomonadota > Gammaproteobacteria > Burkholderiales > Rhodocyclaceae > Pseudazoarcus > Pseudazoarcus pumilus. The sequence goes on along the minus strand of NZ_CP025682.1, from coordinate 1,201,201 downwards.
GCGCAGCGCATCGATGAGTGCAGCGCGCGACCCCCAGCGGTGCTCGCCGGCGCACCAGTCCACAGCACCGACCGACGTTGCTTCGGTCGACACCGGTGATTCGCCGGCCGAATCCGCCAGACCCAGCACGCGTGCGATCTCGCGCTGCAGGGCCGGCCACTCGATGGGCTTGGAGGCGAAGCCGTCCATGCCGGCCTCGCGCGCGGCCGCGCGGTCCTTGTCGAGCACGCTCGCCGTGAGTGCGATCACCGGCGTCGGTGCGCGCTCGCTGCCACGTTCGAAGTCACGGATCATGCGCGTGGCCTCGAGGCCGTCCACGCCGGGCATCTGCATGTCCATCAACACCACATCGAATGTCTCGTGGCAGAAGGCGCGGAAAACTTCCTCGCCATCGGCCGCGGTCACCACGGTGTGACCGGCCGCGCCCAGGGCGACGCGCAGCAGCTCCAGGTTGTCGGGCACGTCGTCGGCCACCAGCATGCGCAGCGCGGGCAATCGCGTGCCCGCGAAGGCCCCCGGCATGCCGGCCTCGCCGGCCGCAAGCGGCAGACAGACTTCGAAGGTGGAGCCCTCGCCAAGCCGGCTCTCGGCGCGGATCGTGCCGCCCATCAGTTCGACGAGCTGGCGCGCGATGGTGGTGCCCAGGCCGGTGCCGCCGAAGCGCCGGCTCATCGATGCGTCTGCCTGCACGAAGGGATCGAAGATCTGGGCCAGGCGCGCCTCGTCGATGCCGATGCCGGTATCGGCGATGGCGATGCGCACGAGCGCGGCGTCCTGCGTGACCTCGACGCGCACGTGGCCGTGCTCGGTGAACTTGATCGCATTGCCTACCAGGTTGATCAGCACCTGACGGATGCGCAGCGCGTCGCCGCGGAAATGTTCGCCGGTCGCGCGGTAGTCGAGTTGCAGCGTGACGCCCTTGCGTTCGGCCTGCAGCAGGAACATGTCGGCGACGTGGCCGACCAGCTCGCGCAGCGAGAAGTCCTCCGTTTCGAGTTCGATCGCACCCTTTTCGAGCTTGGCCGTGTCGAGGATGTCGTTGAGCAGGCCCAGCAGCGAGCGCGCCGCGCCGTGCACCGTACCCAGATGGCGGCGCTGGTCGGCGCGCAGCGGTGTATCCAGCAGCAGCTCGGAGAAGCCGATGATGGCGTTCATCGGCGTGCGGATCTCGTGACTCATGTTGGCGAGAAAGGCGCTGCGCGCCTCGGCGGCATGCTCGGCGCGCTCCTTGGCGTCGCGCAGGTCCATCTCCATCTCGCGGCGCGCGCTGATGTCGATGATGACGCCGTCGAGCCAGCGCACCTTGCCGTCTTCGTCGCACACGCCGCTGGCGCTCTCCCACACCCAACGGGTGCTGCCGTCACGATGCACGACGCGGTACTCGGTTACGTAGCCACCGCCCTCGGCGAGCGCCTCGGCGATGCAGTCGAACACCGGCTCACGATCGTCCGGATGAACGATATCGGCCATGTTGCGACGCCCGGACATGAATTCCTCCGAGGGCCAACCGCTGATCTGCTCGACCGCGTCGCTGACAAAGATCACCTCCCACTCTCGCGTGGGCAGGCAGCGGAAGGCGGTGCCGGGGATGTTGCGTATCAGCGAAGCGTACTGCTCCTCGCGCTCGCGCAGCGAAGCTTCCATGGCCTTGCGCGCGGAAATGTCGGTGATGTAGCCGACGAACACCGGGCCGCCGGCCACACGCGCCTCGCCGATCGCCAGCCGGATCGGCATCGGGCTGCCGTCGCGCCGCTTTGCCGTGACCTCGCGCCCGACGCCGATGATGCGCGCCTCGCCGGTGCGCCGGTAATGCGCGAGATAGCCGTCGTGTGCGCCCGCGTGCGGTTCGGGCATGAGCATGCGCACGTTGCGCCCGATCACCTCGTCTGCCGTCCAGCCGAACAGACGCTCGGCCGAGGCATTGAAGCTGGTGATGACGCCGAAGCCATCGATCGTCACGATGGCGTCGACCGCAGTGTCGACGATGGCGCGCATGCGCGCCTCGTCGTCATGCACGCGGCGATACAGGCGATGCAGGCGGATCAGTGCATTGGCCAGCGCGACGAGCATCACCAGCCCCAGCGAAAGCGCGCCAATCCACAAGGCCAGGTCGGTGGCCGAGCCAGCGCCGCTGGCGTGAGTCGCCTCGCGGCGACCGATAAATACTGCCGCAGCCATGCCGCTGTAGTGCATGGCCGAAATCGCCAGACCCATCACGATGCCGCCGAGCACCACGGCGCGCGTCTCGTCGATGGCGTGACGGCGCAGCAGGCCGAAGCGGATCCACAGCGCGGCGATCGCGAACACCACGGCCACGGCGATGGACGCGACGAACCATGCGGCATCGAGGCGTAGCAGCGCGTCCATGCGCATCGCCGCCATGCCGGTGTAGTGCATCGCGCCGATGCCCAACCCGATCGAAGTACCGCCGAGGAGCAACTGCGGCGTCTGGATGCGCCGGCGCGCGAACAATCGCAGCGCGATCCACGCCGCGACGAAGGCCGGCAACACGGATGCCGCAGTGAGCGTGCGGTCGTAACTCACCTCGATGCCGGCATCGAGCGCGAGCATGCCGACGAAGTGCATGGCCCAGATGCCACCGGCCAGCGCCACGGCGCCACTGAGCACGGCGAAGTTGCGCGCGAAGCGGTCGGGTGCGCTGCGCGCCAGCCCGCCCACCTGCAAGGCCATGATGGATGCGGCGATCGCGATGAGTACGGAAAGTGCGGTCAGCCCCGGTTCGTGATGGCCAAAGAGGATGGCTTCCGGGGGGTAGGCGTCCAGCGCGAAGAGCGAGAGGATTTGCATGCGGTTGCGCGGACCTGTATCGGAACTCGGGAGCGCGTTTCAGCCGGTGCGCCGCATCGCGCCCGATTCGAGCAGCTCGCGCAGGCGCTCGCTGATGCGCCCGCGACGCGCGTCGAGCAGTTCCCGGCGCGCCTCGTCGCGCCGCAGCCCGCGTTGCACCAGCACATCGAGCATGCGGCCGAAATAACGACGCCGGCGTTCGCCGGCGTCGCTCATGTCACGTCGATCGTCGAAGGTCTCCATCAGCGTCGAACCACAGGCGCAGTTGCGAAACAGTTCGACGACCACGGCCACCCCTTCCTCGTCGGCGGCCTCCTTCAGCCCGCTGCCGCGTGGCACCGGCTGCGTCTCGCGCAGCCATTGCTCCGGCGTCGCGTACTCGCGGCCGCAACAGCCGCAGCGACGCGGAAAACTGCCGGCCGCGATCTCTCGCAGGCCGGCATAGAGCAGGCGGGCCTCATCGGCGTGCAGACTCTGATTCACGGGCTTCCCCACACAAGCGCCTACATCTTGCCATCGGCCGCGCTGTGCGACAACGACGGCGCGGGCCCGGGAAACGCATGAATCCGGTCTGCGTTCGCTCAGACGTAGTAGTCCAGTTCCTCCTGATGCTTGAGCAGGTCACGCAACGTGTACGGGTCCTCGCCGAAGAAGTACACCAGACCCCAGTGCGTGCCGAAGGCCGTGCGCTTGGTGACGATTTCCTCCAGCGGCGCGGTCAGTTCGTGCGACTCGAAGTACGGATGCTCCTCGGTCTCGGCCGGGATTTCCAGCTTGCTCACCACGCGGCGGCGCGGGTACACGCCGAAGCAGCCCGCATGGCCCTTGGCATCGACCACCTCGCGCGGGAAGAAGGCGGTGATCTCTTCCTCGGTGGTCTTGGGGTCGAAGGCCAGCACCAGGCCCTGATAGGCGTTGAAGCCGTAGGCGCGCTCGAGCAGTTCGAACACCTTGAAGCCGGGCGGACGATAGGCGACCTCGCCCAGATACATCTCGTTGTCGCTGGTGACGAAGTACTCCGGGTGGATGAAGCCGAACTCGATGTCGAAGGTCTTGATGAGCTTCTCGATCTGCTTCTCGACCAGCGGACGCAGCTTCTCCAGCTCGGGCGTGGCGGGCACGAACACCGAATAGCCCAGCGTCACGTACTCCGAGATGTTGAGAAAGCGGATCTTGCCGTTGTGCACCCAGGCTTCGACCGCGAACTCCCAGCCGTCGAGGTGGCTTTCCATCAGCACCGGAAATTCCTCGTCGGGGATGGCGTCGATCTCGTCGGGCGTGCGGATCACGCGGTGCCCCAAGCAGCCGGCCTTGTCGAAGGCCTTGAGGTGAATCGGGTCGTTGGGGTCGCCGTCGAGCTTGAGCAGGGTCTGGTTGACGCGCTTGAGAAAACGCACCACGTCGCTCTTGTCGTGCGCTTCCTCGAAGATGCCCACACGGATGCCGCCGAGCTGTGCGCGGCGCTTCATCAGCGCCTTGTCGCGGAACAGGATGGACTGGCCGAACAGGCGCGGGTTGTCCATCAGCACCGAGTTGATCGCGCCGGCCCACTCCACGGTTTCCTCGAACAGCGGGATGGCGACATCCACGCCTTCCTCCTTGAGCTTCTGCGCGATCTCCATCGAGCGATCGTTGATGCGTTCGAAATCCCACGACATGTAGGGGATTTCGTGCTGCGTGCAGTATTCCTCCGCCCACGGCGGCGCGACCACGACATAGCGCCGGTCGAAGCGCTCGAGCGCGTCGATGGCGTTCAGACTCCAGCCCAGCAGGGCCACATAGCCTTTTTCGGGATTCTTTTCCATTGTTCGGACTCCTTGTCGGTTCGTCGCGACACGCAGCAAGCTGCGGGCGGATGGCCCGCGGTCGCGTCATGCCTGCGAATGCTTCGGTCGGATGCGGGTTATCGTCGCCCCGCTCGTGGCAGGCGACGCCGAGAGACGGCTGCGCGGCGTGAAGACTCGCCACGGCCGGAACCAGCAGAAACCGGCCGTGGCCGGAGTATTGACGCCGGTCGATGACCGGCTCTGTGAAGCTTGCGCGAACCCGATCGACGCCAACTGCATCGCCCAGGTTCGGACCTGCTTTTAAGATGCCCTGCCGCGCGGCCGCCGTCAACCGGCGCCAGGTTCAGACCGGGCCCGGCGAAGTCGGCGCGGCGGCCTGCAGCGCGGCCACGCCCTCCTCGATGCGGTCGCGCGCCCAGCTCTCCTCGGCCATGCATCGCACCTCCGCCACGGCATCGTCCGGCACGCCCGCTCGGCTGCCCGGCTCGAGCGGATCGTAGTGGAAGATGTACAGGCGCGAGGCCAGCTGCGCGAACGGCAGCGAGGACTCGCCGAAATATTCGCCGTTGCCCTCGGTCGACACCACCACGCCGCAGCCCCAGTCCTGGCCACCGTCGTTGTTGGGGTTGTAGAAGTAGGCACGCATCTCGCCGCGCATGTCGAGCGCGCTGCGAATCAGCGTGATCGCGTGCCAGCCGACGAAGCGACCGCTCGAATCGGTCACCGCCACTCCGGCCGGCTGCAGGTGGATCTGCGGCTGGTTGCCGTTGTAGTACGGATGGTAGGACGCATAAAAGGTGCGCACAAAGTCTTCGTACTCGTGCAGCCGGCCACTGGCCACGTCCACCGCGATGGCGAATCCGCGCCCCACCCACCAGCCGTGGAATTCGGGGTTGATCCACTTGTGCGGATCCTCGGGCCGCGTCGCTGCGAGCCGGCCCATGCCCAGGTAGATGCGATCCAGATGCGGCACCAATACCAGAGACACCGCGTCCAGATCCAGATGCAGCGCGTCGACCAGCCCGGCCGGCAGTTCCGCCGAATTCAGCGGCGAGCCCTCGAAATGCATGGTGATCGAATCGTCGCGCGCGGCCCACGCGAGCAACTGCATCAGGTAATCCGGGTCGTTGTAGGCCCACATCGAGATCGCACGTGCGCTCTGGCAGGTCGGGTTGTGCCCCTGGCCCACGCCGAAGGGCTGGCCCAGCACGTTGAGCAGGCCGGCGAGCAACTGCACCGAAGGTGCCACCGCCATGCCGAACACCCGCGTGATCATCTCGGCGGTGCTCGCATGCAGCGGCAGGCGAAGCTGGCGCCACAGCGCCGGCGCCACCGGCGGCGAGAACAGGATGCCGCGCTCGAGCAGACAGGACAGCCCATAGACCGCCTGACAGGTTTCCGGATGAATCGCCTCGTCGATCAGCGCACGAATGAGTTCGACGTAGGTCAGGAAGGTATCGGTGCCGGTCGTGCTCAGCCCCAGCGCCGAGGGCAGCAGGTCCGGCTGCTGTTCGAGCAGCCAGCGCATGAGCACCGCGTGATAGGCCGACACCAAGCCGGTGTCGGCCATCGAACGCGCGAATCCACCCGCCTCCTGCTTGAGCGTCTGCGCATCCATGTGCGCCAGCGCCTCGCGGTAGGCGTCCAGCCCGGGGTCGTACTGCGTGGCCTGGGTCGGACCGAACAGCGCACTGGTGAGCCGGTCGGCGCCGCGCAGGCTGTTGACGTCGGTGTCGGGGTCGGCCAGCACCACCGCGAGCTTGGTGATCATGGTCTTGGCGCCGTCGACCTTGACCGGGCGCTGGCGCAGGATGCGCCACACTTCCTCGACCAGTTGTTCGAGCATCGAGTCGTAGCCGATGCGCTCGGCGATGAAGGCGAAGACCTGGCGCGCCGCGGCCGTGCGGCGCTCGCGCGAGGCCTCGGTGGCGCGGTCGAATACGTAGTCCAGATTGACCGCCAGCGCCTCGCGCAGGAAGTGCACCGCCTGCTCGGCGGAAACCCCGGGATGGCGCGCGCGGTTCTCGGCCAGCGCCAGCCAGCGCAACAAACTCAGGCACTCGACCGCGACGGTGCGCTCCTCGCCGAACTGCAGCGTCGACGGGATGAGTTGCGCCTGCAGGCTCTCGGGCTCGGCCCAGTCGCTGCCGGCGAACACGCCCGCGGCCTGGAACTGGTCGGCACGTTCGGCCAGCACCTCGACGCCGCCGGGGATCGCCAGCAGGCGGCGGGCGGCGTCGATGACCTCGATGGCGTGCGCCGTCTTGGCGATGCGGCTGGCCTGCTCGAGACGCGCATAACAGCGTTCGAAACGCGACACGGCCGCCTGCAGGCGTTCGGAATGATCGGTATTGACGGAGATATCTGACATCGACGGGAAGCGGCGGGTGCCTCGAGTGCGCGCGAAACGCGCCCGGAACGGCACGACGGGCTCAGCATACACCAGCGGCACGTGATGTGCCGCGGGTGCATCGGCGAGGGATTACTCCGTCACACGGTCCTCGAGAAACGGATAGTCGATGTAGCCCTCGGGGCCGCCACCGTAGAAAGTCGACGGATCGGGCTCGTTGAGCGGCGCGTTCTCGTACAGCCGACGCACCAGATCCGGGTTGGCGATGAAGGGCACGCCGAAGGCCACCAGATCGGCGTCGCCGGTGGCTACGGCCTGCATGGCCAGGGCGCGGTCGTAGCCGTTGTTGACCATCCACGCGCCCGGGAAGGCCTCGCGCAATGCCTCGTAGTCGAAGGGCGGATCGCAGTCCTCGGGCTCGCGCGCACCACCGGTTTCGCCCTCGATGACGTGGATGTAGGCCAGGCCGAGCGGCGCGAGTGCGCGCACCACGTGGCCATAGAGCGCCTGCGGGTCGCTGTCGCGCGGCGTGTCGTTGAAGGTGGTGACCGGACTCAGGCGCACGCCCACGCGCGCCGCGCCGATCTCGTCGCATACCGCCCGCATGACCTCGACGAGCAGCCGCGCGCGGTTCTCGATGCTGCCGCCGTAGGGGCCGCTGCGGTCGTTCGCGCTGTCGCGCAGGAACTGTTCGAGCAGATAGGTGTTGGCCGCATGCACCTCGACGCCGTCGAAACCGGCCTCGATGGCGTTGCGCGCGGCGCGACGGTAATCCTCGATCAGCGCCGGAATCTCGTCGTCGGCGAGCGCACGCGGCGTGGAGGTGTCGACGAAACCGTCACGCGTGAAGGTCTTGGCGTTGGGACGGCGGTTGGTGGACGACACCGGCTGCGCGCCATCGGGCAACAGCGAGCTGTGCGAGATGCGTCCGACGTGCCACAGCTGCATGACGATGCGCCCGCCCGCCGCATGCACCGCCTCGGTGACCTTCTTCCACGCCATCACCTGCTCGGCGCTGTGGATACCCGGCGTATCCAGATAACCCTGCCCCATCGGGCTGATCTGCGTGGCCTCGGTGATGATCAGCCCGGCGCCGGCGCGCTGGCGGTAGTACTCGACGGTCATCTCGTCGGGCACGGTGCCGCGCGAGCGGTTGCGCGTCAGCGGCGCCATCACGATGCGGTTGGGCAACTCGATGTCGCCGATGCGAATGGGGTCGAACAGCGTCGTCATGGGACTCCTTCGTGACTTGTGGAAAAGGGGCTTTGAGCCATGCCGCGCCGATTCGTTCGCAACGCCGAACGAGCGGTCGCCACCGAAGGGAATCGTCGGGTCCGCGCTAGAATCCCACGCCGACACCCCAGGCCCGGAGAAGCGTTTGTCTACATCACCCGAGTGGCGCCGCAAGCTGCGCAAGATCCTCATCGGCGAGAACGACGCCGACCGCCTCGGCCGCAAGCGCTTCAAACCGCCCAAACGCGGCTTCCCGCCGTTCGGCCGCAAGCACGACGATGCGCCGCCGGCGCCCTATGTGCCGCCGGACACGCCGGGATTCCGGCGCATGTTCGCGCGTGACCGGCTCACGCTGGGCCTGTTCTTCGCGATCGACAACTACGACGGCGACACCCCGGACATGAGCCGCCAGGTGGAGCTGGCCCGCCGCGCCGACGAGTTGGGCTACGCCGCGCTGTGGACGCGCGACGTGCCGCTGCGCGACCCGAGCTTCGGCGATGTCGGACAGATCTACGACCCCTGGGTGTGGCTGGGCCTGATCACGGGCGCGACGCGCGACATCACGCTGGCCACCGGCTCCATCGTGTTTCCGCTCAACCACCCGATCACGCTCGCCAAGGCCGCCGCCTCGGTGGACAACCTGTCGGGCGGGCGGCTGTTCCTGGGCATCGCCTCGGGCGACCGCGCGGTGGAGTTTCCCGCCTTCGGGCAGGAGATCGAGCGTCGCGGCGAACTCTTCCGCGAGTCGCTGGCGTATTTCAACCGGCTCATCGGCGAATCCTTCCCGCGCATCGACTCGCCGCTGGGCAAGCTCGCGAATGCCGACCTGATCCCCAAACCGCTTCACGGGCGCATCCCGATCGGCATTACCGGCCACTGCCGGCAGGACCCGGAATGGATCGCGGCCAACTGCGACGCATGGATCATGTATTCCAACGACCCGACCACGCAGCAGATCGTGATGAGCACGTGGCGCGATGCGGTCTCCGCGAGCGGTGCCGACTTCAAGCCCTTCGCCCAGCCCTTGCACATCGATCTGGCCGAAGACCCGGACGAGCGCCCCGCCCCGCAGCGCTCGGGCTTTCGCCTCGGACGCAACCTGCTGATCGAATTGCTGGAGCGATACCGTGCGACCGGCGTCAACCACGTCGCGCTCAACTTCAAGCGCGGCCGCCGCCCCGCGGCCGAGGTCATGGAAGAGATCGCACAGGAAGTGCTGCCGCACTTTCCCAGCCACGATCCGTCCTCGCGCGACTGAGACGATTCAGGTGGCGACGTCGAGCGCGTCCCAACCCTGCTCTTCCACGAGCTTCTTCAACTGGGGCGGGCGATAGCCCGCATCCGCCTCGTAACGCACGCGCACGCTCGGGTGGATGCGTGTCGGCTTGTCGGGAACGATCAGCTCGCGCTCGCGCGGGCGCTTGAAGCGATGCACGTGGCGGCGGGAGTTGTGCGTGCAGCCGCGCACCCCGTCGGTAAGCGACGCGCGCAGATAGGCCTCGGTCGCCAGTCCGGCAGCTTCCGCCTCGTCCAGCATCCAGCCCAGCGGCACGTCGGCGGCGATGCAGCCGTTGTCCTTGTCCGGCGGATAGGAGCCGCCCACGTCCGAGTGCACGCCGGCAAACCACATCTGCTTCAGGTCGACCTCTGGCCGCGGCGTCCAGATCGTCGGCTCGAAGTCCCGACGCTTCTCGTCGATGGACAGCGCATGGCGTGCGAACGCCACGTTCGCACCCATCTTGGTGTCGTAGAACTCGTCGTGGCCGTCGAACCAGCCCATCAGCGACACCGGAATGCCCAGCGCCCCGACCGTGTCCCACACGCCGACAAAATGCACCGCCCGCGACGCATGGCTGTGGTCGTCACGAAACTTCACCGCGACCTTGCCGCTGGGGTGGAAATCCACCTTCGGATTCTTGTAGATGTGCCAGGCCTGAGCGATCAGCCGCGCATCGGGCCGGCGCACGATGCCGCAGTTGTTGATCAGCCCGCACAGCGCCCGCACCGTGTATGCGCCACGGCTGAAGCCGAACAGGAAGATGCGGTCGTCCTCGTCGTAGTTCTGCACGATGTAGCGGTAACCGTCGAGGATGTTCTTGTGGATGCCGCGCCCCGTCGCGCCAGCAATCGCGCTGTCGTGATACGAGCCCAGCCCCCAGTCGTAGAACACGTGCTGCTTTACGCCATCGGCCAGCGGGCTGACCGCCCGCGCCAGGCGCAACACGTTGGTCGGATGATCCTCGTCCAGATTCTCTTCCGGACGGTTCCAGGTGCCGTCCGCGCACACCACCAGATTCGCCATCATTCGTCCTCCGCTTCGCCGGCCCTGCGATCACTGCGATCAATCCGGTCTAGCACCGCACAGACAATAATGCAATTGCCATATTCTTCGATGGCGACGCACGCCCCGCGCGCCAGTACGTGAAAGACACAACTCCGATCTACGCCCACGCGGCGTAAGCTCGCCCCGAGAACGCACGAGGAGAACCCGATGACCACCCTGACCCCCGACCAGCTCGACCTGCAGGCACGCGCACGCGAACTTGCCCAGGGCTGCTTTGCAACCACCGCGGCCGCGACCGACCGGACCGAGGAATACCCCTGGGCCAACATCGTCCGGCTGCGCGACGCGGGCTTCGTCGGCATGACGCTGCCGCGCGCGCTCGGCGGACAGGGCCGTTCGTATCTGGACGCGGTGATCGTGGTCGAGGAAATGGCCAAGGCCTGCGCGACGATGGGCCGCATCACGGTCGAGACCAACATGGGGGCAATCGGCGCCATCGTGCGTTACGGCAGCGACGAGCAGGCCAAACTCGCCGCCGCGCTGGTGCTCGAAGGCGACAAGCCGGCGATCTGCATCACCGAACCCAATGCCGGCAGCGCGGCGAGCCAGATGAGCACCCGCGCCGACCGCAAGGGAGATCACTACATCCTCAACGGCGAGAAATACTGGATCACCGGCGGTGGCGTGTCGCGCCTGCATCTGATCTTCGCGCGCGTGTTCGATGACGGCGTGGAACAGGGCATCGGCGCCTTCATCTGCGTGCGCGACGGCGACAAGCCCGAAGGCCTGGTCGTGGGCCGGCGCCTCTACGCGATGGGCGTGCGCGGCATTCCCGAGACCTACCTCGAATTCCGCGATCTGGCGGTGCACAAGTCGATGATGGTGGTGCCGCCCGGCGGCCTCAAGCGCGGCTTCGCCTCCCTGATGACGGCCTACAACGCGCAGCGCGTCGGGGCCGGCACGGTGGCGCTGGGCATCGCCCAGGGGGCTTTCGAGGAAGGCGTGGAATACCTCAAGCGGCGCGAGCAGTTCGGCCGCCCCATCGCCGAATTCCAGGGCCTGCAGTGGATGGTGGCCGACATGTCGACGCAGCTCGAAGCCGCACGCCTGATGCTGCACGACGCCGCGACCAGCGGCGAAGAGTTTCCCGATCTGGACCGCGCCGCGCGCGCCAAGCTGTTCGCCGCCGAAACCGCCAACAAGGTCACCAACGACGCCCTGCAGTTCTTCGGCTCGAGCGGCTACGGCCGCGACCAGCCGATGGAGCGCCACGTGCGCGACGCGCGCATGTTCACCATCGCCGGCGGCACGGCGCAGATCCTGCGCACGCAGATCGCCTCGCGCGTGCTCGGCATGAAATTGCCGCAAACGCGCGACGGCTATCTGAAGCTGGCTGGCGAAGACAAGGGTTGAGGCTGCGGTCGGTCCCGCACTCCAACGCCGAGTGCGACTGAAGGCGGAGAGACCTCGCGTCTCCCCTAGCCGGCCATGGCCGCACGCTTCGCTCTTGCTACGTGCAGTTTCCTGTAGCTGTCGATGCGGCGCTGGTGCCGGTCCAGCCCTTCCAGTTTCATGCTGGTGGGCGTCAGGCCGAAGAAGCGCACGCTGCCGTCGACCGAGCCCATCGCGGCATCCATCTTCTCGTCGCCGAACATGCGGCGGAAGTTGGCTTCAAAGTCGTCCAGTTCCAGCTCGTCGTCCAGCACGACCTCCAGCACCACATTCAGGGCCTGGTAGAACAGGCCGCGTTCGAGCGTGTTTTCGTTGTACTGCAGGAAGGCACCCACCAGGTCGTGGGCTTCTTCGAACCTCTGCAGGGCGAGGCAGATCAGCAGCTTCAGCTCCAGAATCGTCAACTGGCCCCACACCGTGTTCTCGTCGAAGTCGATGCCGATCAGCGTGATGATGTCGGTGTAATCATCCAGCTCGGCTTCTTCCAGGCGCTCCAGCAGGGCTTCCAGCGCCGCATCACTCAGGCGGTGCAGGTTCAGGATGTCTTCGCGGAACAACAGCGCCTTGTTGGTGTTGTCCCAGCTCAGGTCTTCGACCGGATACACCTCGGAATAGCCCGGCACCAGAATGCGGCAGGCCGTGGCGCCCAGCGTGTCGTACACCGCCACGTACACTTCCGTGCCCAGCGCTTCGAGGATGCCGAACAGCGTGGCGGCTTCTTCCGTATTGCTGTTCTCACCCTGGCCGGAGAAATCCCACTCCACGAACGCGTAATCCGCCCTGGCACTGAAGAAGCGCCACGACACCACGCCGCTGGAATCGATGAAGTGCTCGACGAAGTTGTTGGGCTCGGTGACCGCGTTGCTCTCGAAGGTGGGCCGCGGCAGGTCGTTCAGCCCTTCGAAGCTGCGGCCCTGAAGCAGTTCGGTGAGGCTGCGCTCCAGCGCCACCTCAAGGCTCGGGTGCGCGCCGAACGACGCAAACACGCCGCCCGTGCGCGGGTTCATCAGCGTCACGCACATCACCGGGTATTGCCCGCCCAGCGACGCATCCTTCACCAGCACCGGAAAGCCCTGCTTCTCCAGGGCGTCGATGCCGGCCTGAATGCCGGGGTATTTGGCCAGCACCTCGGGCGGCACATCCGGCAGCGCGATCTCCCCTTCCAGAATCTCGCGCTTCACCGCGCGCTCGAAGATCTCCGACAGGCACTGCACCTGCGCCTCGGCCAGCGTGTTGCCGGCGCTCATGCCATTGCTCAGATACAGGTTGTCGATCAGGTTGGTCGGGAAATACACCACCTCGCCGTCCGACTGGCGCACATACGGCAGCGCGCAAATGCCGCGCTCCACGTTGCCCGAGTTGGTGTCGACCAGATGCGATCCACGCAGCTCGCCGTCGGGATCAAAGATCGCCAGGCAGTGTTCGTCGAGAAGACCCTCAGTTAGACAATCTCGCAGCGCATCGTCCGGGCCGGGCGCAAACCAGCGCTCCTCCGGGTAATGCACAAACGCCGCGTTGGCGATGTCCTCGCCCCAGTACTGATCGTTGTAGAAGTGATTGCAGGCCAGCCGCTCGATGAACTCGCCCAGGGCCGAGGCCAACGCGCTCTCCTTGGTGGAGCCCTTGCCGTTGGTGTAACACATCGGCGAATGCGCATCGCGTACATGCAGCGACCACACGTTGGGCACGATGTTGCGCCACGAGGCGATCTCGATCTTCATGCCCAGGTCGGCCAGCACGCCCGACATGTTGGCGATGGTCTGCTCCAGCGGCAGATCCTTGCCGGCAATGTAGGTGCGCGCATCCGCATCGGGTTGAAGCGTCAGCAAGGCCTGCGCATCGGCGTCGAGGCTTTCCACCTCTTCAATCACGAAATCCGGCCCCACCTGCACCGCCCGTTTCACCGTGCAGCGGTCGATCGATCGCAGAATGCCGGTGCGATCCTTGGCCGAAATATCCGCCGGCAACTCCACCTGAATCTTGATCGTCTGCTTGTAACGGTTTTCCGGGTCGACGATGTTGTTCTGCGACAGGCGGATGTTCTCGGTCGGAATGTCGCGCGCGTCGCAGTACAGCTTCACGAAGTACGCCGCGCACAGCGCGGAGGACGCCAGAAAGTAATCGAACGGCCCCGGCGCCGAGCCGTCGCCCTTGTAGCGGATGGGCTGGTCGGCGATGACCGTGAAGTCGTCGAACTTCGCTTCGAGGCGAAGCTTGTCGAGGAAGTTAACCTTGATTTCCATGCGGGTTCCGGAGAAGCGGGTGAGGCAAAGTGGCATTATCCGGGTTTTCGCGGCGGTAACCTTGGCCGTGCAGCCGACCCGCCCGAAACCCGCCGTCGCCAATCCGGCGCGCTAGAATGCAGCCATCGCCAAGGCGCGTTCGACCCACGAGTCCGCGCCTACCGGAGGCCGATCCATGAACAGGCAGCACATCCTCGACCTGCTGGAGCGCTCGAAGCCCGAACTGCAAAGCCGCTTCGGCGTGCAGCGCCTCGCCTTGTTCGGCTCCGCTGCCCGCGACGAGGCCACCGAAAACAGCGACGTGGACGTGCTCGTCGCCTTCGACGGCCCCGCAACGTCCCAGCGCTACTTCGGCGTGCAGTTCTACCTCGAAGACCTGCTTGGTCATCCCGTCGATCTGGTTACCGAAAAGGCTCTGCGGCCAGAGTTGCGCGCCTTCGTCGAGCGGGATCAGATCAATGTCTGAAGCGCGGGCCTGGCGTTTCTACGCCGAGGACATGCTTCGGTTCGCGAATGCCGTGCTCGACTACACCCAGGGTATGGATCAGAGAGCGTTCGTGGGTAATCGCTTGGTGTACGACGCATCGCTGCGCAATCTCGAACTGGTCGGAGAAGCCGCCACGCACATCCCGTCTCAAATCCGCGAAGCCCACCCGTCGATTCCATGGCGCATGGTCGTTGCCACGCGAAATCGATTGATTCACGGTTATCTCGGGATTGACGACGACACCTTGTGGAGCATCATCCGCGACGACCTACCGTCCTTGGTCGAGAACTTGAATTCTGTTCTTGGTCGGGATGTGACCTGACATCTCGGAATGAGCGAGTCTGAGGAATGTGGTTTTGCAAGACTTGACCCCGAGTCCTCTGCGCCGGCAATTCATTCTTCAACACGCTCGGCAACATCGCACTCAACGCGCGCGTCGGCCTGCTGTTCGTGGATTTCGACAGCGGACAACTCGTGCAGATCGCCGGCAACGCGACCATCGACCACGACAGCACGGAGCGCGCGCACGACGCCGGGGCATTGCGTCTCTTGCACGTGCGGATCGATGTCGTGCGCCGACTCACTGGCGTGATGGCGCTGCGCTGGGGGCGGGAAGCGCAGTTGTCGCCGCATTTGGTGGCGACGGGGGAATGGCGGGATTAGTTTGTGGCGGGGAGCGGTATAAATTCTAGGCCTGACCCTGCCGCTCTTAACGTTGAGATATCACGCTAAGTATAAATTCTAGACCTGACCTTCCCTCATTCCCTCCAAAACAGCATTTGAATTACCCATGCCTGCTCTCACACTTCCTTAGGTATAAATGCAAGACCCTGAAGATTTCTCTGCTGAGTTGCAAGCTCGGCTAACGAATCACTTTCACTCCCTCATCGCAGTCCAATTCAGGATCAAAACAATCCGTAAGGTTCAACTCCTTCAGAGGGTTGCCTGAACAGGCTAGTCTCAACTTCCAAGTGCAACACCCATCATTTAGGGTGTTGTCATGCAGAGAAACTACACACACTTGTCGGCTGAGGAGCGCGGTTTGATCATGGCGGAGCGATTGCGCGGCAGTTCGGGAGCGCACATTGCGCGAATTCTGGGGCGCTGCCGTTCGACGATCTCGCGCGAGTTGAGCCGCAACCGGGTACCGGATGGCGACTACCGAGCCACCATCGCCGGAGCCGCGTACCGGCGCCGTCGCCAAGCCTGCGTGCGGCCATTGAAACTGGTGGAAGGTGCGGCGCTGTACGCTTTTGTGCGCCACAAGCTGCTCGACCGCTACTGGTCGCCGCAACAGATCGCTGCCAGACTGCGCCAGATGCATCCCGACGACCCCACCCGGCAGGTCAGCCACGAGACGATTTACGCGACCATCTATGCGCATCCGAAAGGGGCTTTGCGCCAGGACATGATCGCCGCGCTGCGCCAATCCAAGCCCGCGCGCGGGCGCCCGCGCAGGAGTGCGGCCCGTCCCGGCGGATTGCCCATTGCCGAGGCGCTGCGCATCCACAACCGCCCCGAGGAAATCGAATCGCGCCAGTTGCCAGGGCACTGGGAAGGAGATTTCATCAAGGGGGCGTTCAACCGCTCGGCCGTGGGTACGCTGGTCGAGCGCAAGAGCCGCTTCGTGGTGCTGTGCAAGATGGACGGTTGCAGCGCCGAGGCGGCGCTGGAGGGTTTCACGCGGCAGATGAAAAAGGTGCCGGCCTTCCTGCGCGAGAGCCTGACCTACGACCGGGGCAGCGAGATGGCGCGTCATGAGGAGTTGGCCCGGCGACTGAAGCTGGACATCTGGTTTGCCGATCCGTACAGCCCCTGGCAGCGCGGCAGCAACGAGAACACCAACGGCCTGCTGCGCCAGTTCCTGCCCAAGGGCGCGGACCTTTCACAAGTCAGCCAGATACAGCTCAACGCCATCGCCCGGCTGATGAACGGACGACCCAGACAGACGCTGGAATGGAAAACACCGGAAGAAGTCATGGCCCAGGACATCGCTCAATTTCGCAACCGTGTTGCACTTGATTCTTGAGGCGGAGCAGGAAAGTACCTCGAGCGGGGGCCCTGAAGTTAGATCAAGCTCCGCCAGCCGATTATCTGTACAAATAAGCATCGCAAGCCTCGACCGCACAGGACTGAGGTCAAGTTGGATGAGCGCATTGTCGTTACAGAACAAATATTCCAAATGCCGCACAGGGGTGAGATCAAGGCACGAGAGCTTATTCCATGCGCAATCTAAACTCTCGATTTCATGCACTGGTTCAAGATGAAGTGCACGTAGCCGATTACGTGCGCAAGCAAGGCTCCTAAGCTTTGGCACTGGGCCGAGATCCACTTCAGACAGTTGGTTATCCGAACAGTCGAGCTGTACGAGATTTCTCACTGGTCTCAGATCGAGTTCAGCCATTCTGTTTCCGGAACAGTCAAGAAACTCGAGCAGCGAAACGTGCGCAAGTTCGAGGTCGTGGAGACGATTGTTCGAGCAATCAAGGTGCACAAGCGCGGGGACTGCGGCAAGATCCAATGAGCCCAGTCGGTTGCCTGAGCAGTCGAGCGTTTGAAGTTCCGAAACCTGCGATAGGTTTAGGTAAGTTAATTGGCCAGAAGTGCAGGAGAGTCGAAGAAGCGTTGGGAACAGTGACAGGTCAAGCGAGAGCAATCCCGGATCACGGATGATAAGCGCAGTCAGATCAGGCATCGGCTCCGTACCCCACTCGGGTAATTTTCCGAGAACAACCAACACCTCTAACTGAAGGTCGCTGACCCATCCAAAGCTCTTCAGAGGAAGATATTCCTCGACCCAAACTAAGCTGCGTATGCGCCCATCTTCGACAGTGAAGACGTGGTTAGAATTGACTTTTGTGGTGTATTGCTTACCAACGAAAGGCTCTGTATAGATCGCCCTTTTCAATTCATTCAACACTTCATCCGAAGACTTATCAAGCGCCTTAGCCCAAACCAGAATCTGCCTATAGTCAGGTTCGCAGAGTTCAGTAGTCCCGATTTTGAATCGTCCAGCTTTCATCACTTCCCCTTTGCGAGGGCGCGAGGGTCAGGTCTACAATTTATACCGTTGAGCTATCACGCTAAGTATAAACTCTAGACCTGACCCTCATCCTATACGTGACCCTCATCCCTATACGCCGCTTCTGCATTAAGGGCGGTATTGTGTCCCATTGCAGCGAGGGCACGGGGGAAGCGTGTCAGTGTGATCATCTAGGATGACTACCTGGCCGCATTTGACACAGACGTATCTTCCTCTGCCCGGCTTCTCTCCAGTTGACGACATGTTTTTCTCCTATGGTCCGGCCCCATATGTTCAACTCGCCGCAGCGGGCCATTTCTGCGAAGAGTGGTCGCAATATCCAGTATGAATGGATATTTTTGGATCCTTTCGGTGAGCGACGCCTCATTTCACCCCCGCAGTACCAATTCATGCAACCACCCGACCGTCTCCTCAGCACTCCGATCCGGCGGAAACACCGGATAAAACACCTTCACGATCTTTCTCTCGTCGATTACCAGCGTCAGCCGCTTGTAGAGCTCCGCTCCATCCACTTCGAACGTCGGCAACCCCAACACCGACTTCAGCTTCAAGCCTTCATCCGACAGCAACTGAAACGGCAGATGCAGCCGCTCGCGGGCTTCTTGCTGGTAGTCCGTGGATTGCGTGCTGAGGCCGAATACGCCGGTGTTGAGCGCCTGGAGTTCGGTGTAGTGGTCGCGGAAGCTGCAGGATTGGGGGGTGCAACCGCGGGCGCCGGGGATTTCGTTCCAGCCGTCGGGAAGTGCCCTGCCGGGGCGGCCGGTCATGGGGTAGATGTAGAGGACGTGGCGGCCGGGCAGACGGGCGAGATTTACAGTACTGCCGTCTGTGGCGGGCAGATCGATGTCCGGCGTGGACATGCCGGTGAGGTGGTCAGCCGCGCCGTCGTCTTCGGGAACGGGCAGATCGGCGGGGAGACTGCCGAAGGTCGTGGCCATGGCGGTGTCCTTGTACGAATGTTTCGAAATGTACACGACCACGCAATTGAGTGCCACTTGACGGTGACATTGCTTTGTCTGGATGTGCAGAAAGAGGCTAGTCTCAACTTCCAAGTGCAACACCCATCATTTAGGGTGTTGTCATGCAGAGAAACTACACACACTTGTCGGCTGAGGAGCGCGGTTTGATCATGGCGGAGCGATTGCGCGGCAGTTCGGGAGCGCACATTGCGCGAATTCTGGGGCGCTGCCGTTCGACGATCTCGCGCGAGTTGAGCCGCAACCGGGTACCGGATGGCGACTACCGAGCCACCATCGCCGGAGCCGCGTACCGGCGCCGTCGCCAAGCCTGCGTGCGGCCATTGAAACTGGTGGAAGGTGCGGCGCTGTACGCTTTTGTGCGCCACAAGCTGCTCGACCGCTACTGGTCGCCGCAACAGATCGCTGCCAGACTGCGCCAGATGCATCCCGACGACCCCACCCGGCAGGTCAGCCACGAGACGATTTACGCGACCATCTATGCGCATCCGAAAGGGGCTTTGCGCCAGGACATGATCGCCGCGCTGCGCCAATCCAAGCCCGCGCGCGGGCGCCCGCGCAGGAGTGCGGCCCGTCCCGGCGGATTGCCCATCGCCGAGGCGCTGCGCATCCACAACCGCCCCGAGGAAATCGAATCGCGCCAGTTGCCAGGGCACTGGGAAGGAGATTTCATCAAGGGGGCGTTCAACCGCTCGGCCGTGGGTACGCTGGTCGAGCGCAAGAGCCGCTTCGTGGTGCTGTGCAAGATGGACGGTTGCAGCGCCGAGGCGGCGCTGGAGGGTTTCACGCGGCAGATGAAAAAGGTGCCGGCCTTCCTGCGCGAGAGCCTGACCTACGACCGGGGCAGCGAGATGGCGCGTCATGAGGAGTTGGCCCGGCGACTGAAGCTGGACATCTGGTTTGCCGATCCGTACAGCCCCTGGCAGCGCGGCAGCAACGAGAACACCAACGGCCTGCTGCGCCAGTTCCTGCCCAAGGGCGCGGACCTTTCACAAGTCAGCCAGATACAGCTCAACGCCATCGCCCGGCTGATGAACGGACGACCCAGACAGACGCTGGAATGGAAAACACCGGAAGAAGTCATGGCCCAGGACATCGCTCAATTTCGCAACCGTGTTGCACTTGATTCTTGAGGCGGAGGAGCCACTCCCAGCCGCTTCAGACATGCGGCGCAATGCCCTTTGGTTATTGCGTCCTACGGCAGCTACGAAAATTGAGGAGCCGAGAGGGTCAATCATCTAGGCGACTTCGCGCCGAAGGGGTCGGTATTCAGCCGGAGTGGAAGCGTGGGGAGCATCGACACACGGGTCTTCTGCTGTTTCAGGTGCTTCGTTTGCCAGACATCCATCCAGCGCCTGGCAGACGACTTCGTTCAGGGAGCATCCCTTGCGATAGGCCAGTTGTGCCGCCGCGCGATGCCGCTCGGCGCCAACCCGCACATTGAAGGATCCGCTGTAGGGTTTGTTGGGCTGCTTGCCCGTGGCTTCGCAGTGCTGCAGGTAAGAATCGACCGTTTCACGGAACGCAGCCTCGATCTCGTCCACGGTGGCACCGTGGTACATCAACAGGCTGTCGATGAAGAGCACCTTGCCGAACAGAATGCGGTCTTCGCTGTTGTATTCGACCGAGCCCTTGTAACCCCTGTGTTCGAGTTCGTTGCTCACTTGAGCACCCCCAATTCTTTCAGTTTCTTGACCGTCTCTTTGATCTGAACCGAGTACATGATGCCGTTGGGGTGCGGTCGGTACGTCGCGATCACCTTGTCGGGATCGGTCCTGAGTACGAAATGCCCGTGCGACCCTCCTCCGGACTGGTCCAGATCGAAACCGAGGTCTTCCATGACGGTGACGAGTTCGTCCCATCGAAAATCCTTCGGTATTGCGAGGAAACGTTCAAGGCGCTTTTGCCGTTTGGACATGAGATTATCCGCGCTGCCCTAGCATTTGCAACTGATTTTTAGTTGCAAACGACGTATTGAACACATGAGTGATGTCCCGCAACGTAGGCACGCGGTTTTCCGCATCGTTGCTCCTCTCCGTGGCGGCAAGATCAGGGGCGGGTTCAGACATGACATTGGCGTTTTGCGAATCCGAATTTACACGACTGCGGACTCGCGGGCCACTTGGCAATGGCACGCCCCCTCATGCGAAGGCTTGATGTAGCGCATGCCCGATCTACACTGAAACGCCGCGGGTGCTGTTGCCCGTGCGGCGGCTGATCGGAGAACTCGCCCCGCTGATCGTCAGCGATGCGCCCGCACCACTGGACATCGACCGCAAGCTACAGGCGCGCTTTCGCCTGCTGGGGGCGAAGGGGCCGGTGGCGATGGCGGGCATCGACATGGCGGCGTGGGATGCGCTGGCGCGTGCGCAGGGCATGCCGCTGCTGCGGCAGCTGGGCGCGACGCCAAGGCCGATACCCCTTCCCCACCGGACTCACCGTGCTCCGTTGTTCGCGTCCGTCGCGGCCGTCAGGCGATCCACCCGCAGTCGCTCGCGCTCGTCGAACAGCCGCCGGCTGCCGGCCGCGACGGCGGCCAGCGTGCCGAAGCCGGTGCCGACGGTGATCGCGAACATCACGAGGATCTGGTACTTCACCGCGAGCGCGGGCGGGCTGCCGGCCAGGATCTGGCCGGTCATCATGCCGGGCAGGCTGACCACCCCTGCTGCGGCCATCGCGTTGACGATCGGGATGAGGCCACTGCGGATGGCGTCGCGGCGGATATCCGCGATGGCTTCGTTCCAGGACTCGCCGAGCATCAGGCGGGCCTCGATGACGGCACGCTGGCGCCACACGGTGTCGGTGAGGCGGTCGAGGCCGAGCGCGACGCCGGTCATCGTGTTGCCGAGCATCATGCCGAGCAAGGGGATCGCGTACTGCGGCGTGTACCAGGGCTCGGGGCCGATCACGACCACCAGCGCGAGAATGGTCACCGTGAACGAGGACAGAAACATCGACAGCGTACCGATGCCGAATGTCCAGCCACCGACGAGTCGCCGCTTCTGCCGCGCCATGACTTCGCGCCCGGCAACGAGCAGCATCACGCACGCCATCAGCGCAACCCATTGCAGCGCGGCCACCGAGAACAGCACTTCGAGCACGAGGCCGACGAGCGCGAGCTGGACCACCGTGCGCACCGCCGCGACGATCAGGCTTGTGCTCATCCCCAGGCGCGCCCAGTGCGCGCATGCGGCGAGCGCCAGCACGAGCAGCGCGGCCAGGCCGAGTTCCCACCACGACAGCTCGATGACGTTCATTCGACGCGCTCCAGCCCGCTGCCGGCGATGCGGTAGTGGCGGTCCGCCACGCGTCGGATCTGCTCGGCATCGTGGGCGACCCACACCAGCGGCCAGCCGCGCTCCGCGGCGAGCTGCCCGAGCCACCGTTCCACGCGTTGCGTGGTGGCATCGTCGAGGTTGGCCGTGGGCTCGTCGAGCAGCAGCGCATGCGGCCTGCGGGCAACCGCGCGCAGCAGCGCGAGACGTTGCTTCTCGCCGGATGACAGACGGCTGATCTGCCAGTCCATCGCGCCGTCCTCGAAACCCAGGGCCGCCAGTCCGGCCGACGAAATGGCGGCGAAGTGCTCGCCCACCGTTTCGAACCACCACTGGCTCTCGGCGGGCACCATCATCACCTGCGCACGCCAGGCGTGGCCGCTCATCTCGTGCTGGCCTCGACCGCCGAGCGCGACGCGCCCTCTGTGGGCATCGAGGTCGGCAATGGCGCGCAGCAGCCGCGTCTTGCCCGAGCCGGACACACCCGACAGGCAGACGACCTCCCCCGGCCGGACGCAGAGCGAAACGCTCTCCAGCGCACCGATGGAGACACCATCGAGTTCGAGGTGTTTGTCGTTCATGGCAAGGATTGTGGACGAACGTCCGGGCGCGGATGGCCCGTTCCGCTCCACGTCGCGCTCAAACGGGGAATCCGCACGAAAAGACACTGCGCTTCGTCAGCGCGCGATGCACCGGGCTTCCTTCCGCATGAAGCCTATCCGCGCAGGCGATTGCCGAGCGCGCCGGGGCCGAACTCGGCTTCCACACTGTCCTGATAGCTGGCAGCCCAGTTGACGGCGCGTGTGGCGTTGTCGATGCGGCGGTCGAGCAGATGGCCGTCGGAAGCGAGCATCGTGGCCACATCGCTGAAGGCGGTGGCGACATTGTTCAGCGTCTGCACGGCGGCGCTCCGGTGGGCACCGAGCGCGGCGTCGAAGGCGGCTTCGTCGAGCTTGAGCTGGCCGTCCGGGGTGACCTGCACGCCCATGTCGGTCAGGCCCTGCTCGAAGCCGCCGTTGCCGGCGCCATGGAAGATGGAGCCGACTTCGCGGCGCAGCGAGAAGCGGGCCATGTCGCCGGCCGGGTTGCCTTCGAGCTTGCCGCCGCGCTCGAAATACGGGTCGAACTCGGCATCCCAGGCGTTGTAGCGGGCGATGAAGGATTGCAGCGCGGACTTGATGTCCGCGTCGGCACTCGATGGGCTGAAATTCGCCAGCCCCTGGCTCGCCGAGCCCAGCTCGGTCACGCGGGCGCGCAACTGCGTCAGCACCTGGGCTTCGTCACCGATCTCGGACACGCGGGCGTTGTAGCGCTGCAGGAATGCGGCGTTGCTCGATTCCAGTTGCGCCAGCAGCGCCGTTGCACGCGCCGATTCGCTGCCGAACAGGCTTTGCGTGGCGCCACCGGCCGCCGCCGGGGCGGACGAGATCGCGTTGCGGGCACTGAGCAGCGTATGGAGAAAATCGGTGTTGCCCGCGCCACCCTGCCCGCCTGCCCCACCGCCGGCAACGAGGGTGCTGAGCGCATTGAGGCGGAAAATGGCGAGATCGATATCCATGACGGGCTCCACACGGAAAGGGCACTAGGTTCAGTCTAGCAGGGGGAGGCGTGGCGACTGCGGCCCGCGTTGTGACCCGGGCTTGCCGTTCGCATTCTGGAAGCATCCTCTGTTCGGGTATACATTCCCGACCGTGCCCTGCCCTTCGATCCCGCACGCCTGCGCCGAGACACGCGATGACCCCGTCCGCACGCAACCTGATCCTCGCCAACGCCGCGACGCTCGGCCTGGCGGTGACGTTGGAGTGGGACATCGGCTGGCTGATGAGGCCGTTCTGGATGCAGAGCGTGATCATCGGCGTGTATGCCTACCGGCGCATGATGTCGTTGCGCGACTTCACCACCAAGGGGCTCATGTCGAACAAGCAGCCGGTGCCGGAAACGGAAGCGGGCAAGCGGTCGACGGCGCGCTTCTTCGCGCTGCATTTTGGGGCGTTCCATGCGGGCTATCTGGCGTTTCTGGTCAGCGAACACACGGTCACCGCCCCCATCGAACTGCTGGCGTTGGCCGGCTGCGGGCTGTCCTTCCTGTTCTCGCAGCGCCAGACCTTCGAAGCGCAGCATGCGGCCGATCTGCAGGGGCGCCCGAACCTGGGCAAGCTGATGTTCCTGCCCTATGTGCGCATCGTGCCGATGCACCTGGGCATCATCTTCGGGGCGTCACTCGACGGCGGCGTGATGGTGTTGACGGGCTTCGTGGTGCTCAAGACGATCGCCGATCTGGCGCTGGACCATGCGGATCGGCGCATGGCGGTAGAGAAGGCAGCAGGCGCGGAAAGGGCTTGAGCGAAAGCGACGAAACAACAAATTGCATGAGCGGCAAGCGCGCTACTGCGCCCACGCGGCCTTGGTCTCGCGCTCGAAACGGTAGAACAGATTGGGCTCGGAGAGCACGTAGATGGCGCCGTCGGGCCCGACGGCCAGCCCTTCGGCCTGTGGCACGCGCGCGCTCAGGCCGTGCCAGCCACCCCACATCGGCAACATGCTGACGGGGCGGCCGTCGGAGTCGTATTCGACGATCAGGGCCGATTCGTCGCTGAGCAGCAGCAGGTGGCCGGTGGCTTCGTGCAGGCTGAGCGCCGACAGGTCGCGCAGGAACAGGCCGGCGAAGCTCGACGGGCGCCATTCGACGATCTGCAGGTCGAAGGCCGTGCCGTCGAGAATCTCCTTGAGGCCCGAGACGGCGAGCACGCGCAACGGGGCCTTTTCCTGCGTGACGTAGAGGCGGTGGTTGGCGCTGTCCCACGACACGCCTTCGAGTCCGCGATTCCAGCGCGCCTTGAGCGCCAGACCGAGGCGCGGGGCATCGGTCAGATCCACGGCCTCGGTGTCCGGGCCGATGCGGATTCGGTAGAGCTGGTGTTCGCGCTCGTCGGTGACGACGAAGACGTCGTCGCGCACGTGGGTGATGCCTTCCGGGTCGTTCGCGCCGTGCAACACGATGCGGCGCAGCACCTGACCGTCGGTGTCGAGCTCGACGATCTGCGGCGGCGAGTTGATCACCGCGAACAAGGTGCCGGTGCGCTCGCTGAAGGTCAGGCCCGAGGCGTCGTCCTCGACGCCGCCGATGGGCCGCGCCTCGACCGCCACGCGGTAGGCGGGAAGCCATACGCCGCGGGATTCGCGCGAATCGGCATCGAGCTGCATGGCCGTCCAGTACCACGCGAAGCCCGCCAGCCTGTACTGCCATGCCGCAACGGCCAGCACGGCCAGCGCCACGGCGGCGATGGTCAGATTCCTCGTTCTTCGATGCATCGGTGATTTCGCCTGGTCGGCGCCACTCCGGTCGGAGGGCGGGCCGTCATGCTGCCGCGCGCATCATCAAGCAAAGGTCAGGCGGGGCTGACGATTTCGTCAGTCTCCCGCTTCAGTCGACCAGTTCGGACACGATGCGGATGCGCTCGCTGAGCGTGCGGTGCACCGGGCATTTGTCGGCGATCTCGAGCAGGCGCGCGCGCTGGTCGGCGTCGAGATCGCCGGTGATGCGGATCTCGCGCGTGATCTCGGTGAGCTGGCCGCTCTTGTCCTCGCACTCGGCGCAGTCTTCGGCATGGACGCGGCGATGGCGAAGCTGCACGCTGACTTCCTCCAGAGGCAGCTTCTTGCGACGCGCGTACATGCGCAACGTCATCGCCGTGCACGCGCCCAGGCTGGCGAGCAGGTAGTCGTAGGGCGACGGCCCCAGATCGGCCCCGCCCATCGCCTGGGGCTCGTCGGCGATCTGCGTGTGACGGCCGGCACGCACGGTGCTGGTGAAGCCCTCCACATCCGATTGCACGACTTCGACAAGGCCCTCTTCCAGCGGCGCCACTTCCGGCGCGGCTGGAAGATAGCGCTCGGCCCACACCGCGATGACGCGCGCGGCGTAGGTGGCGTCCTCGCGCCGGCGCAGCAGGTGGTCGGCCGAATCCAGCGACACGAAGCTCTTGGGATGGCGCGCGGTCTCGTAGATGCGCCGTGCCTGGTCGATGTCCACGATCTCGTCGCGCGGCGCGTGCATCACCAGCAGCGCACGCCCCAGATGCGAGACGGTGTCGCGGATGCGCGTGGCTTCCAGGTCTTCGAGGAATTCGCGCGTGATCGTGAACGGCCGCCCGCCCAGATCCACCTCGAGCGCACCACGCGAGCGAATGGTCTCGACGTGTTCGCCGAACTGGTGGGTGGCGTGCACCGGCTCGGCCGGCGCGCCGATGGTCACCACCGCGCGCACCTCGTCGATGCGTCGCGCTGCCGCCAGCACCGCCGCACCCCCAAGGCTGTGGCCCACCAGCACGGACGGCGCGCGATGGTGGCTGCGCAGGTGGTCGGCGGCGCACACCAGGTCGGCCACGTTGGAGCTGAAGCTGGTGTTGGCGAACTCGCCCTCGCTCATGCCCAACCCGGTGAAGTCGAAGCGCAGCACGGCAAAGCCGCAATCAACCAGCGCGGCGCTGATGCGCGAGGCGGCGAAGATGTCCTTGCCGCAGGTGAAGCAATGGGCGAACAGCACCCACGCGCGCGGCGTGCCCGCAGGCCGGTCCAGCCGAGCGGCAAGCAAGCTGCCGTCGTGGCCGGGGAATTCGAACTTGAGACTTTGCATCGTTGCTCCCGAGGGCCGGCCCGCGCCGGCCGCGATCATTCCACGACCGGCGTGGCCTTCTCCGACGACACGAACACCAGCGCATCAGTCAGCGCGAGCACATCGTGCTCTTCGCCCGGCTCGGTGTACAGATAGTCACCGGCTTCCATTTCGGTGCCGCCGATGCGCACCCGTCCGGCGAGCACCACGACCTCTTCCGAACCCAGGTGCACATGGCGTGGCACGCGCGTGCCCTCGCGCATGCGCACCACCGACGAGCGACCGCCGGTGTCCTTGTTACGGAACAGGGCACGCTCGACGTCCGCATAATCCGTTGGCGCGAAATCGCGCTCGCTGGCCTTCTTCAGAAGCATGTCGATCCTCCCGTTGCTCACGTCCGGCGCCAACCGCCGGGATCACCGCTCGAGTATAGGCCCGCACCCTGACACCACCGGCCCGTGCACGTCGACGACTGCTCCAATCTACGCTGGAGCCTTGCGCGATCTGCGGCTTCACCGGAACCGGTGATCCGACGAATTCGATGGCACGAAACGGAGTGTCGCACGCGAACGAGCGCAGTACAGTGGCACGAAACGAGGGTCGATACGATGAACGCGCGAAACCAACCGCCCCCTGACCCGGACCGCGACGACGATTGCTGGAGCGCCGTCTGCACGCGTGACGCACGCGCCGACGGGCATTTCGTCTACGCCGTGCGCACCACCGGCGTGTATTGCCGGCCGTCGTGCGGCGCACGTACACCGCGACGCGAGAACGTCGTGTTTCACGCCTCGCCCGCGGCGGCCGAGGCGGCCGGCTTCCGTGCATGCAGGCGTTGCAGGCCGGATCGGCCGGATTCGCAGGATGCGGCGCGGGTCGCTGCCGTGTGCCGGCACATCGACGCGGCCGAGACGCTGCCACCGCTGGCCGAACTGGCGCGCGTGGCCGGCATCGGCCCGGCGCAACTGCGCCGCGTGTTTCGCGCGGCGACCGGGCTGACGCCCAGGGCGTGGGGCCAGGCGCGACGCGCGGCGCGGCTGCGCGAGGCGCTGGACGCGGGCGCGGGCGTCACCACGGCCGTGTTCGACGCCGGTTACGAATCGAGCGGGCGTTTCTATGCCGAGGCGCATCGCGTGCTCGGCATGACGCCGCGACAATGGCGCGATGGCGGCCACGGCACGACCATCCGCTTCGCCATCGGTCAATGCTGGCTGGGCGCGATTCTGGTTGCGGCGACCTCGCGCGGACTGTGCGCCGTGCTGCTCGGCGACGAAGCCGACGCGCTGGTGCGCGAGTTGCAGGATCGCTTCCCGCGTGCCGAGCTGTGCGGCGGCGACGCCGATTTCGAGCAGGTGGTGGCGCAGGTCGTCGGCTTCGTCGAGACGCCGCAACGCGGGCTCGATCTGCCGCTGGATTTGCGCGGCACGGCCTTCCAGTTGCGCGTGTGGCAGGCGCTGCGCGACGTGCCGGCCGGCACAACCGTCAGCTACAGCGAACTGGCCCGGCGCATCGGCGCACCAGCGGCGGTGCGTGCCGTGGCCGGGGCCTGTGCGGCGAACGCGCTGGCGGTGGCCATTCCGTGCCATCGCGCGGTGCGACTGGACGGCGACCCGTCCGGCTATCGTTGGGGCGTGGCGCGCAAGCGCGCGCTGATTGCGCGCGAAGCCGGAACGTCACCGCTCGAGTGAAAAAAACGGCCGACCCCGTAACGGGATCGGCCGCCGCCCTCCTCCAAAGGCCAAACCGGGATCAGTGGAACTGGTCTTCCTCGGTGGAGCCCTTCAGCGCAGTCACGCTGGAGACACCCCCCTGGATCACTGTGGTTACGTCATCGAAGTAACCCGTGCCCACTTCCTGCTGATGTGAAACAAAAGTGTAACCTCTTTCGCGTGCCGCGAACTCGGGTTCCTGCACTTTTTCGACATAGGCGGTCATGCCGCGCTCGGCGTAGTCCTGCGCCAGATCGAAGGCGTTGAACCACATCGAGTGGATGCCGGCGAGCGTGATGAACTGGTACTTGTAGCCCATCGCACCGAGTTCGCGCTGGAATTTGGCGATGGTCGCGTCATTTAGGTTCTTCTTCCAGTTGAACGACGGCGAGCAGTTGTAGGCCAGCATCTTGTCCGGATGCACGGCGCGCACGGCTTCGGCGAAACGCCGCGCGAACTGCAGATCCGGGGTGCCGGTCTCGCACCACACCATGTCGGCGTACTCGGCATAGGCCACGGCGCGCGACACCGCCTGCTCGAATCCCTTCTTGGTGCGGTAGAAGCCCTCGGGCGTGCGCTCGCCGGTGACGAAGGGCTGGTCATTGGGGTCGTGGTCGCTGGTCAGCAGGTCGGCGGCCTCGGCATCGGTACGGGCGATGACCAGCGTCGGCACGCCCATCACGTCGGCGGCCAGGCGCGCGGCGATGAGCTTCTGGTTGGCCTCGTTGGTAGGCAGCAGCACCTTGCCGCCCAGATGCCCGCACTTCTTGACCGATGAGAGCTGGTCTTCCCAGTGCACCCCGCCAGCACCGGCACGGATCATGGCCTTCATCAGTTCGAAGGCATTGAGCACGCCACCGAAGCCGGCCTCGGCATCGGCGACGATGGGCGCGAAGTAGTCCACGTAGCCCGGGTCGCCCGGATTGATGTTCTTGGACCACTGGATCTGGTCGGCACGCTGGAAGGTGTTGTTGATGGCCTCGACCACCTGCGGCACGGAATTGACCGGGTACAGCGACTGGTCCGGGTACATCGCGCCGTAGGTGTTGTTGTCGGCGGCGACCTGCCAGCCGGACAGGTAGATGGCCTTCACGCCGGCCTTGACCTGCTGCATGGCCTGGCCGCCGGTGAGCGAACCGAGGCAGTTCACGTACGGGGATTCGGTGACGAGACGCCACAGCTTTTCCGCCCCGACACGGGCGAGCGTGCTCTCGGGCTGGATCGAGCCGCGCAGACGCACCACGTCGGCGGCCGAGTACGGGCGCTTGATGCCCTTCCAGCGGGGATTGGTGGCCCAGTCCTTCTCCAGGGCGGCGATTTGCTGTTCTCGTGTCGGGGTCATGGCGAACTCCTGTATGCCGGGTTGAACCAGTGAAAGCTCATCGGCCGGCCGCGAGCCGGGAAGGCTTCCTGTCGCCTACGGATTTACGGTCGGCGCGTGGGAAAAAGTATAAAGAGAATGTGCAGTCGCAACAAGAACTCTTATATAAGACAAAAGATTTTTCTTCGTTTTTATTTTCAATAACTTAAATATATTTTCCCACATTGCGCAACGTCGTTCGCTGTTGTGAAACGCTGTACTGCTGCGTCGCAAGAGCCTTCGCGACGTGCACCCCACGACACACTCGCGGTAACTTTCCGGTTTGATCGCTGTCAGCCCATGCGATCTGCAAAACGACTCTCGCTCGCGCCCCGCGGGCGGACGACGACCGGAAACGAGATTTCATGGCCCTGTTCTCCCGCGCTCTGGCGCGCCGCACCGTCCTCCTTGGCGCGCTGTCCCTGCTCGCTCCCTTCACCCATGCGGAACGCCCGCGCGTCGTCCTCGGCGACGTCGAGCGTGGCCCGCTGATCGAGGAGATCGCCCTCAACGGCACGGCGACCGCACAACGGCGCTCCGACGTATCGGTGTCGATTGCCGGTCTGGTTGCCGAACGCACGGCCGACACCGGAGAACGCATCTCGCAGGGCGATCTGCTGCTGCGTCTCGACGACGAACTGGCGAAACTCGAGCACGACAGCGTGCGGGCCCAGGTGCGCGAGGCCGAGAGCCGTCTGGCCGAGGCGCGCCGGCTGCTCGAGGAAGGCCGCTCGGCGCGCGGCGGGCGCGTGATTGCCACCACCGAGGTGGAACGCCGTTCGAGTGAGGTCGACATCTCGGGATCTGCGCTCGCCCGCGCACGTGCCGAAGAGGCGCTGCAGGCCGCGCGGCTGCGCCGCCATGAGCTGCACGCACCGTTCGATGCCATCGTGGCGGCACGCAGGGTCGACGCCGGTCAGTGGGTGCAGCCGGGCGATGCGGTGTTCACACTGGTCAACGTCGATGATCTGCTGCTCGACTTTCAGGTGCCGCAACACGCGCTGCACCTGCTGGGCGACTCGGCCCGGCTGCTCGTCGATCGCCCGGACGGCGAGCCGATGCCGACCGAGATCGCGACCTGGCTGCCGGTCGCCGATGCGCGTGCGCGCACCTTCCTGCTGCGCGCGCGACCGCCCGAAGCGGCGCGCATCGTGCCGGGCATGTCGGTGTCCGCCACGCTGCGCCTGGTGCGCGACGAGGACATGCTGTCGATCTCGCGCGACGCGATCAACCGCTACCCGGACGGGCGCGTGACGGTGTGGATCGCCGAGCCCACCGATGAAGACGATGTGTTCGAGGTGCGCGAGCAACGCATCACGGAAGCCGGAAGCGCGGAGGGCCGCGTGTTCGTCGCCGACGGCCTGGAGGGCGACGAGCGCATCGTCACGCGCGGCAACGAATCGCTGCAGCCCGGCGCCGAAGTCGTCGCCACGGACGACTAGGAAATGTTCGCCAAGATCATTCAACACGGCATCCTGGTCGCGGTCATCGCGCTGATCGTGCTGATCCTCGGCATCGCCGCGGCGATGCGCATCCCGATCCAGATGATTCCCGACCTGGAGGTGCGCACCATCTCGGTCGAGACACGCTGGCCCGGCGCGACGCCGCAGGACATCGAGAAGGACATCGTGATCGAGCAGGAACGCTTCCTGCGCAATGTGCCCAACCTGCAGCGCATGACCTCCACCGCGTCCAGCGGATCGGCCGAAATCGAGCTGGAGTTCCCGTTCGGCGTCGACGTCACGCAGGCGCTGATCGAGGTCAACAACGCGCTCAGCCAGGTGCCGGAGTATCCGCGCAACGTGGACCAGCCGCGCGTGCTCGCCACCTCGTTCTCGGCCAACGCCTTCATGTATTTCGCCCTCGGGCCGATGGAAGGCAATCCGCGCCAGATCGATGTGCGGCTGATGCAGGACTTCGTCGAGGATCGCGTGCGCCCGCGCCTGGAGAGCATCGCCGGCGTGTCCGAGGTGCGCGTCAACGGCGGGCTGGAGCGCCAGCTGCAGGTGCTGGTCGACGCCGAGGCG
This sequence comes from Pseudazoarcus pumilus, assembly GCF_002872475.1. GTDB lineage: Bacteria > Pseudomonadota > Gammaproteobacteria > Burkholderiales > Rhodocyclaceae > Pseudazoarcus > Pseudazoarcus pumilus. The sequence goes on along the minus strand of NZ_CP025682.1, from coordinate 1,169,551 downwards.
CTGGCCCAGCGCGGCCTGGGCCTGACCGACGTGCGCGACGCGATCCGCGCGCGCAATCAGGACATCTCCGGCGGCGAGGTCACGGCCGGCAAGCGGCGCTACCTGTTGCGCACGGTCGGACGCTTCGAGGACGCCGAGGATCTGGCGCGGCTGGTGCTGCTGCGCGAGGGCGACAGTGTCGTGCGTCTGGGCGACGTGGCCGAGGTGCGCCAGGGCAATGCGCGGGCGCGCTACGTGAGCCGCTACAACGGCGACCCGCGCCTGGGCCTGCAGGTGCGCCGCCAGCCCGGCTCGAACGTCATCGAGATCAAGCGCGCGATGCTCGAAGAGGTCGAGGCGGTCAACGCCGACATCCTCCACCCGGCCGGCATGCATCTGTCGCTGACCTCGGACGACGCGCGCTACGTCGAGGCCTCCATCGCCAACGTGTGGACCAACCTCGCCATCGGCGGCGTGTTCGCCACACTGGTGATGTTCGCCTTCCTGCGCTCGGGCCGCGCGACGCTGGTCGGCGTGATCGGCATTCCGTTGTGCGCGGTGGTGGCCTTTCTGTCGCTGATGGTCACGGGGCGCACGATCAACGTGATCTCGCTGGCCGGCGTGGCCTTCGCCATCGGCATGACCATCGACAACAGCATCGTCGTGCTCGAAAACATCGAGCGCTACCGGCGCTGCGGTCTGGACCGAATCGAATCGGCCCTGCAGGGCGTGCGCGAGGTGTGGCCGGCGGTGCTGGCGTCCACCATGACCACGGTGCTGGTGTTCCTGCCCATATTGTTCATCGTCGAGGAAGCCGGGCAGCTGTATTCGGACGTGGCGATTGCGATCTCGGGCGCGATCCTCGCGTCGATGCTGACCGCGACCACGCTGATTCCGACGCTGTGCGCACGGCTGGAGTTCGGCAAGCGCGAAGGCGATGCCGGCCAGTTCCCGCGCGTGAACAACGCCCTGCGCTCACTGCTGGCCACGCCACGCCGACGCGGCGCGGTGGTCGTCGGCACGCTGTTCGGCGCGGGACTCATCATCGCGCTGCTCACCCCGCCGGCCGAGTACCTGCCCGAGGGCGAGGAACCCAAGACCTTCGCCGCGATGAACGCGCCACCCGGCTACAACCTGGAGACCATGAGTGAGATCGCCGACCAGGTCGAGGCGCATTTCCTGCCCCACGTCGGCGCCGACCCCGGCCCCTTCGAGCGCGGCGAGACCGACGTGCCGCCGATCGCCTACGTGTACCTGGGCTTCGATCCGGCGCGGCTGCGCATCATCTCGGAGACCGAGAACCCGCGTCACATCGAACCGCTGATGGACGCGCTCACGGCGCACTACGAGCAATACCCCGGCATGCGCGCCTTCGCCGCCAAGGGCTCGATCATCTCCAGCAACGACGGCGGCACGCGCAGCATCAGCCTGGACATCTCCGGGCCGGATCTGGTGAGCATCTTCGAGACCGCGCGCATCGTCGACCGACGCGCGCGCGAACTGTTCGACAACCCGCGCATCCAGAGCCAGCCTTCCAGCCTCACGCTGGCGCAGCCGCTGGTGCAGATCCGCCCGGACTGGGACCGCGCCGCCGAACTGGGCCTGTCGCCGGACGCCATCGGCTTCAGCGTCGCCGCGCTGACCGAAGGCGCCTACGTCGACGACTTCTTCCTCGACGACGACAAGATCGACATCTATCTCTACGGCGAGGACGCCGACGAGCGGCGTCTGGAGGGCGTACCCGGCCTGCTGCTGCGCACCCCCGAGGGCGCCACGCTGCCGCTCTCTTCGGCGGCCGGAATCGAGGAACTGGCCGACACCATCTCGGTGCGCCGCGTCGACGGCCGCCGCACCGTGACGCTGTACGTCATCCCGCCCGAGGACGTGGCGCTGGAAACCGGCGTGCAACGCGTGCGCCAGGATCTGATCGGCGCGATGCAGAGCGCCGGCGAACTGCGCGCCGACATCGCCATCGACATCTCCGGCGCGAGCGACGCGCTCGAACGCACGCGCGACGCGCTCGCCGGCAACTTCGCGATCGCGCTGATCATCGTCTATCTGCTGATGGTCGCCATCTTCGCCCACTGGGGCTATCCGCTGATCATCATGACCACCATCCCGCTGGGCGTGGCCGGCGGCATCGTCGGACTGGCGCTGATGAACCTGGTCGGTGGCGCACTGCCGCTGGTCGGTTTGCCACCCCTGTCCCAGCCGTTCGACATGATCACGATGCTCGGCTTCCTGATCCTGATGGGCACGGTGGTCAACAACCCCATCCTCATCGTCGACCAGACCCGCCGTAACCTCCAACACGAGCACATGGCCCTGCTCGAAGCCGTCACCGAGGCCGTGCGCGCGCGCCTGCGCCCGATCGCCATGACCACGCTGACCACGCTGTGCGGCATCGCCCCGCTGGTGCTGATCCCCGGCGAAGGCACCGAGCTCTACCGCGGCGTCGGCGCCATCGTGCTGTTCGGCCTGCTCGGCGCAGCCATCGTCACCCTGACCTTCCTGCCCGCCCTGCTCGTCCTCGTCCTCGGCCTCGCCCGCCGCTTCGGCATCGGCGAGGCGCGCGCGGCGCCGAGCGCGTGAACGGGCCGCTCAGCGGCCGTTCATGACTAGGATTACAGCCACCAGCGCCACGACGACGGCCCAGCCGAGCCATTCGACGTAGCGGTGCAGCGCAGCTTCCATGCGCGGGCCGCCGAGTTTCATCAGGCCAGCGACGAGGAAGAAGCGCGCGCCGCGGCCGACCAGCGAGGCGGCGACGAAAGGCGCGAGCGGCATGGCCGCGACGCCGGCGGCGATGGTGAACACCTTGTAGGGGATGGGCGAGAAGCCGGCGACGAAGACCGCCCAGAATCCCCAGCGCTCGAACCAGGCCTGCGCCTCGAGGTATTTGGGCCAGTAGTGCGAGGTCGATAGCCAGGGCTCGATCATGTCGAAGGCGAACACGCCGATGAAGTAGCCCAGCACGCCGCCGGCGACCGAGGCGATGGTGGTGATCAGCGCGAACCACCAGGCCTTGGCCGGGTTGGCCAGGCTCATTGGCGCGAGCATCACGTCCGGCGGGATCGGAAAGAAGGACGATTCGGCGAAACTCAGTCCGCCCAGATACCACGGCGCGTGGCGGTGGCGCGACCACTGCATGGTGCGCACGTAGAGGGAAGTAAACAGCTTCAAGGCGGCCTCTGGGTTGTCCGGTGCCGCGCGGCGTCGCGGCGAGCCCGCATGATACCAACGGCCGGCCGCTATAATCGGTCGCCGTGCCTCCCCGCCCAACCATGACCCACGACTCGCCCGCCATCGCCCTGCTCGGCCCCACCGCCAGCGGCAAGACCGCGTGCGCGCTGGCACTCGCAAGCGTCCTACCGGTGGAGATCATCAGCGTGGATTCGGCGCTGGTGTACCGCGACATGGACATCGGTACGGCCAAGCCCACGGCCGACGAGCGCGCGGCGTGCCCGCACCACCTGATCGACATCGTCACGCCCGAGCAACGCTATTCGGCGGCGCAGTTCCGCACGGACACGCTGCGGCTGATGGACGAGATCAGCGCGCGCGGGCGCATCCCGCTGCTCGCGGGCGGCACGGCGCTGTACTTCAAGGCGCTGCGCGAAGGCATCTCGGATCTGCCGCAGGCCGACCCCGAGCTGCGCGCGGCCATCGACCGTGATGCCGAGCGTCTGGGCTGGCCCGCGCTGCACGCGCGGCTGGCTGCGCTCGACCCGGCCGCAGCCGCCGCGCTGGAGCCGACCGACGCGCAGCGCATCCAGCGCGCGCTGGAAATCGTCGAACTCACTGGCCGTCCGCTGGCCGAGAGCTACGCGCAGCGCGAGGAAGGCGGCATCCACCACCGTCTGCTCACGCTGGCGCTCGCGCCGTCGGATCGCGCGGTGCTGCACGCGCGCATCGAGCAGCGCTTCGACGCCATGCTGGCTGCCGGGCTGCTCGACGAGTTGCGCGACCTGCGCACGAAGTACCGCCTCGACCCCGCCCTGCCGTCGATGCGCTGCGTGGGCTATCGCCAGGCCTGGGCGCATCTGGAGGGCGAGGACGACTACGCGACGATGCGCTTCAAGGGCATCGCCGCGACCCGCCAACTCGCCAAGCGGCAACTCACGTGGCAGCGCCAGTTCCGCGAGAACTGGGCGGATCTCGAGGAATTGGATTGTCTGGATGGAGCGCTGACCGGAACCGTCTTGGAACGCGCAAGGCGCTTCGTCGGCGTCTGAACTCAATCCGCGTAACCCGCCTCGCGCTGACTCCGGATCGCGAGTACAAACACGGTATCGATTTCCTCGACGTAGCGGTACAGCGCGAGGTAGCCATGGGCACGGCGCCCGATCACCAGTTCGCGATTTCCGCCGTGGGCCGGACGACCGATGCGCGGATTGTCTGCCAGCACGTCGAGCGCCGCGACGATCTCGCCGATGCGCTCGCCACGCTCGTTGGCGTCGTAGCGTTCCAGGTGCCAGAGAATCCGTTCGAAATCACCCGCGACCTCGGGGGCGAGTTCGATGGCCGTCCTGCTCACCGCAGCTTGCGGGGAACAGGAGGCGTTGCATCGGTGCCGGCGAGTCGCGCGGCAAGATGGCGTTTCATATCATCCCAAGGGATCGATTCGCCGTTTTCGACGAGTTTTGCGAGCCGCGCGCACGCCTCACCGTCGAAGGCAGCGCGACGCTCCTCGCGCTCGACCTTCTCGGTGATCGCCTCAAGGATAAACCCGTGCGCCGTCGTGCTACCGCGCTGGGAAATCTGCGTGACGCGCTGCTTCAGGTCTTCTGTCAGCCGGATCGTGGTCGTCGAGGACATCGTCGTCTCCAGTGAGTACTGAAGCTCAATGTAGCACAACAGTGCTACTTCCGTTCTACGCTCCTTCCGATCCTCGTCGGTGAAGGCGGGCAGCCTCGGTAGGTCGGATTGAGCAAAAGCGAAATCCGACAGCCCATGCCAACACGGGCCCCGATGTCGGCATTCGCTATGCTCATGCCGACCTACTCACTCCTTCCGCTCTCTCGCCGTCGAACGCAGTAGCACCCAGTCCATCCAGCGTGTCGGCAGGATGCGCTTGAGAAAGCCGAACAGGTGGGTCGGGAAGGTCACGTAATAGCGCGCCCGCGGGCGGCGTGAATCGAGCGCATGCACCAGCTTGTCGACCACCGCGTCGGCCGGCAGCGTGAACGGCGTCTTGCCGGCCTCGCCGCGCAGGCGGCGTTCGAGCACGCGGTAGATGGCGGAATGGGCGCTGGCCTCGCTATCGATGTGGCGCTCGTACGCAGCGTAGGCGTTGTCGCGAAATCGCGTGGCGATGGGGCCGGGTTCGATCAGCGAAACGTGGATGCCGCTGCCGTGAAGCTCCAGGCGCAGCGTGTCGGCAAGGCCTTCGAGCGCGAACTTGGAGCAGTTGTAGGCGCCACGATACGGCAGCGCGGCAAAACCCAGGATGGAGCTGTTGTGCACGATGCGCCCATGGCCCTGAGCGCGCATCGCGGGCAACACCAGGCAGGTCAGCTCATGGGTGCCGAGCAGGTTGGTTTCGAGCTGTTCGCGCAGGACTTCGCGCGTGAGGTCTTCGACCGCGCCGGGCTGCCCGTAGGCGCCGTTGTTGAACAGCGCGTCGAGCGTGCCGCCGGTGCGTTCCAGAACGGCATCGACGGCGCGACGAATCGACGCACTGTCGGCCAGATCGAGTTGCAGCGCCTCGAAACCTTCGTCGGCCAGTCGCGCCACATCAACTTCACCACGCGCGGTGGCGAACACCCGCCAGCCGCGCTCCCGCATGCGCCGCGCGGCGGCTTCGCCGATGCCGCTGGAGCAGCCCGTGATGAGGATGGAGCGCTGCGTCCCGGCCACCGTCAGTCGACGATCGTCTTGGGCTGGTCGCCTTCCATCGCGGCGATGCGGCCGATGACGTGCACCGTCTCGCCCTGCTCGCGCAGGAAGGCGGCGGCGCGCTCGGCGTTGTCGGCCGACACGATCACCGCCATGCCGATGCCGCAGTTGAACACGCGATGCATCTCGGCCGCGTCGATGTTGCCGGCCTGCTGCAACCACTGGAACAGCGGCGGCAGATCCCAGGCGGACGAATCGATGCGCGCGGTCAGGCCGTCGGGAATCACGCGCGGCACGTTCTCGGTGAGACCCCCACCGGTGATGTGGGCCATGCCGTGCACGATGCCGGCATGCGCGGCCATCAGCGCGAGCAGCGGCTTGACGTAGATGCGCGTCGGCGCCAGCACCGCGTCGGCCAGCGGCTGCCCGTGGAAATCGGCGGCCAGGTCAGCACCGCTGATCTCGATGACCTTGCGGATCAGCGAATAGCCGTTGGAATGCGCGCCGCTGGAGGCCAGCCCCAGCACCACGTCGCCGGCAGCGATCTTGCTGCCGTCGATGAGGTCGGCCTTCTCGACCGCGCCGACCGCGAAGCCGGCCAGATCGTACTCGCCGTCCGGGTACATGCTGGGCATCTCGGCCGTCTCGCCGCCGATCAGCGCGCAGCCGGCCAGCTCGCAGCCCTTCGCGATGCCCTTGACCACATCGGCAGCAGTATCTACGTGCAGCTTGCCGCAGGCGAAGTAGTCGAGGAAGAACAGCGGCTCGGCGCCCTGCACGAGGATGTCGTTGACGCTCATCGCCACCAGATCCTGGCCGACGGTGTCATGGCGGTTCAGCTCGAAGGCCAGGCGCAGCTTGGTGCCGACGCCGTCGGTGCCGGACACCAGCACCGGCTCGCGGTATTTCTTCGACAGTTCGAACAGCGCGCCGAAACCGCCGATGCCACCCATCACCTCGGGGCGCATGGTGGCTTTGGCAAACGGCTTGATGCGATCGACGAGGGCATCGCCGGCATCGATATCCACGCCGGCATCACGGTAGGTCAGGGAGGTCAAGGCAGTCTCTCTTGCGTCTGGGCGGTGCCCCACGGAGGGCGCCGGGTGCGTGCGCGCTCGCCCCGGGCGACACGGGAACGGGACGACCCCGCGCGGGGCCGTCATGCAAAGGGCGATTCTACCAAGGCCACGTTCTCATTTACCATGTCGCACCGCATCGCCCGATCGAGACACCCCCTAAATGAGCCTTCCCCGCGCCGGTCGTCTGCAAACCGCCCTCTGGGCGGCGTCCGGCATCGCCTTCCTCGTGCTGTTCTGGCTGCTCGGCCCGATCCTGACGCCCTTCGTCGTCGGCGCGGTCTTCGCCTACCTGTGCGATCCGGCGGTCAACTGGCTGGCCTCGAAGCGGCTGCCACGCCCGCTGGCGGTGCTGCTGGTGATCCTGGCGATGGGCTCGGCCATCCTGCTGCTGTTCCTGATTCTGGTGCCGATCTTCTGGCGCGAGGTCGCGACCTTCGTCGCGCGGCTTCCCGAACTGCTCGAGGCCGTCGATACGCGGCTGCTGCCCGCGCTCAACGAGCGGCTCGGAACCGATGTGCAACTCGATATCGCCGCCCTGCGCGAATGGCTCTCCGAGAACCAGGAACAGGCCAAGCAACTGCTCCCGGCCCTGCTCGGACAATTGCGCGAGGGCGGCATGGCACTGGTGGGGTTGGCGACCAACATCGTGCTCATCCCCATCGTCATGTTCTATCTGCTGCAGGAATGGCCGCGCCTCATCCCGGCCCTGCGCAGCGTCATCCCGCGCCCGATGGTCGAGTCGACCACGCGCATCGTCGAGCAGATCGACTCGGTGCTGTCGGAATTCCTGCGCGGCCAGCTGTCGGTGATGCTGGTACTCGCGACCTATTACAGCGTCGCCCTGTGGATCGCCGGCCTGTCCTTCGCGCTGCCGGTGGGCATCATCACCGGCCTGCTGTCCTTCATTCCCTTCGTCGGCTTCGGCGGCGGGCTGATCCTCGCCATCCTCGCCGCGCTGCTGCAGGGCGAGGGCCTGACGCTGCTCATCGGCGTGGGCATCGTCTATGGTCTGGGACAGTTGCTGGAGAGCTACGTGCTGACGCCCTATCTGGTGGGCGAGCGCATCGGCCTGCACCCGCTGGCGGTGATCTTCGCGCTGATGGCCTTCGGGCAACTCTTCGGCTTCGTCGGCATGCTGGTGGCGCTGCCGGTCAGCGCCGCGATTCTGGTGGGGCTGCGCGAGGTACGCACGGCATGGTTCGAAAGCCCGCTGTATCTGGGCGACGCCGAGCCCGCCAGCCGCCGGGAGCAGGATACGGAGTCCGGGCACGACCGATGAGGCAGCTTGTCCTAGACCTCGCTCCGGATGCTCCGCCGCGCTTTGCCAACTTCATCGCCGGCGACAACGTCGAGTTGTTGCGCGCGCTCGAGGACTGCGTGCGCGGCGCCGGCCACGTGTATCTGTGGGGAGAGGCCGGCAGCGGTCGCAGCCATCTGCTCGCCGCGACGGTCGCCGCCGCGCTCGAAGCGGGCCGACCGGCCGAACATGTCACCCGCGTCGCTGGCACACTTGCGCAGACGCCCGGCCTGCTGCTGGCGGTCGATGACGTCGACGCGCTCGACGAGGCGGCTCAGATCGCCGTCTTCAATGCCTTCAACCGCGCCGCCGCCCTGCACCAGACGCTGGTGGTCGCGGGCAGCGCGCCGCCGCGCGCGCTGGCGCTGCGCGAGGACCTGCGCACGCGCATCGGCCAGTGTCTGGTGTTCGAACTGCGTGCGCTCGACGACGTCACGCGTGCCGAGATCCTCGCCACGCTGGCCGAACGGCGCGGCATGCGCCTGCCCGATGATGTGGTGCGCTTCGTGCTGCGTCACGGTCGGCGCGATCTCCCCAGTCTGGTCGCCACGGTCGAAACACTCGACGCCGCATCGCTCGAGCGCAAGCGCGCGGTGTCCCTCGCGCTGCTGCGCGAAGTCATGCAACCCGAGCTGCAGCCAGGCACTGCGGCCCCGCAACTCAAGGATTGATTCTCGTGGATCTCGTTCTGTTCGACCTCGACAACACCCTGCTCATCGGCGATTCCGACTTCGAGTGGGCCCAGTTCCTGATCAGCCGCGGCGTGATCGACCCCGAAGTGCAGGAGGCGAAGAACCAGCGCTTCTACCAGCAGTACGTGGACGGCACGCTGGACATCTTCGAATTCCTCGAATTCCAGCTCTCGCCGCTGGCCCGCCACCCGCGCGCGCAGCTCGACGCCTGGCACGCCGAGTTCATGCACGAGCGCGTGCTGCCGATGATCGGCGACGCGGCACGCTCGCTGGTGCGCGACCATCTGGCCGACGATGCGATGGTGGCCGTCGTCACCGCGACCAACAGCTTCGTCACCGGCCCCATCGTGCGCGAGTTCGGCATCGAGCATCTGGTCGCCACCGTGGCAGCGCAGGAGAACGGGCAGTTCACCGGCAAGCCGCGCGGCATGCCCGCCTTCAAGGCCGGCAAGATCGACCGCGTCGACGACTGGCTCGAACGCATCGGCCTGCACTGGGGCAGCTTCGAGCGCACCTGGTTCTACAGCGATTCACACAACGACCTGCCGCTGCTCGCACGCGTGTCCGACCCGGTCGCGGTAGACCCCGACGAGCGCCTGCGCGAACACGCAGAAGCAGCGGGATGGCCGGTGATCTCGCTGCGCGGGGCGTTCTGACCTGCACGCTGCATGCGCGTCGCGGCACGACGATCGGTTATGATTACGCGCTTATGATCTTTTCGACCCACGTTCCCCGATGATCCGCAAGCTGTTGCGCAAGGTGTTCCGCCGCCCCGGCCCGGATCTCGTCGTTCCCGCCGAGCCCGCGCTCGTGCCGCCCGAGCAGCATGGACTGCGCCGGGAAGACATCTCGCCGGCCGCAGCCAAGACCTGTGCCGTGCTGCAGGATGCCGGCCACAAGGCCTTCGTCGTCGGCGGCGCGGTGCGCGACCTGCTCGCCGGCCTACCGCCCAAGGACTACGACGTCGCCACCAGCGCCACGCCCGAGCAGGTGCGCGCGCTGTTCAGGCGCTCGCGCATCATCGGCCGGCGCTTTCGCATCGTGCACGTGATGAGCGGGCGCGAGACCATCGAGGTATCGACCTTCCGCGCGCTGCACGAGGAAGGCGCCACGCCCACCGACGAACACGGTCGCGTACTGGCCGACAACGTCTTCGGCAGCCAGGCCGAGGACGCCACGCGGCGGGACTTCACCGTCAACGCGCTGTACTACGACCCGCGCAGCGGCACCATCGTCGACTATCACCACGGCGTAGCCGACCTGCGCCAGAAGACGCTGCGCATGATCGGCGACCCGCGCACGCGCTACCGCGAAGATCCGGTGCGCATGCTGCGCGCCGTGCGCCTGGGCGCCAAGCTGGGCCTGTCCATCGACCCGGCCGCGCGCACGCCGATCCGCGAGATGGCGCCGCTGCTCGAGAACGTCCCGCCGGCGCGCCTGTTCGACGAGACGCTCAAACTGCTGATGTCGGGCTACGCCGTCAAATGCCTCCAGCAGTTGCGCGAGGAAGGCCTACACCACGGCCTGCTGCCGCTGCTCGACGTGATCCTGGAGCAGCCTCTGGGCGAGCGCTTCGTGTGGCTCGCGCTGGAGAACACCGACAACCGCGTACAGCAGGACAAACGCATCTCGCCCGGATTCCTGTTCGCCACGCTGTTGTGGCACGAAGTGCTGGCCGCCTGGGAGGCACGCAAGGCCGATGGCGCACCGTCACAGCCCGCGCTGTTCGACGCGATGGATCAGGTGCTTGACGTGCAGGCGAAGAAGCTCGCCATCACGCGCAAGATCGCCGGCGACATCAAGGAGATCTGGGCACTGCAGCCGCGCTTCGAGAAGCGCTCCGGCCATGCCCCGTATCGCCTCATCGAGCAGCCGCGCTACCGCGCCGCATGGGACTTCCTGCGCCTGCGAGCCCAAGCCGGCGAGATCGACATGGCCCTGCCCGACTGGTGGGAAGCCTTCGCCGGCGGCGGCCCCGAGCGGCGCGAACAGCTCGTCAGCGAGGCGCCTGCGTCCAAGGGTGCGCCGCGCAAGCGGCGTCGCCGACGCAAGCCCAACGCGAAGAAGACGGAGTCCGACCAGCCGGTCGACGCAACATGAGCCGCGCCTTCGTCGCCTTCGGGGCGAACCTCGGCGACCCTGTCGCGAGCTTCGGGCATGCCTGTGCGGCCCTGGACGCGCTGCCCGGCACGCGACTGCTGCGGCGTTCGTCGCTGTATCGCAGCGCCGCACTCGGCACGGCGGACGAGCAGCCCGACTACCTGAACGCCGTGGTCGAACTGCACACCACGCTCGCCGCAGCGGCGCTGCTCGCGCACCTGCTCGACATCGAGCGCGAAGCCGGGCGCACGCGCGAAGCGCAGCGCGCGCCGCGTACACTCGACCTGGACCTTCTGCTCTACGATGATGAGGTGATCCGCGAACCGGGCCTGGAAGTGCCCCACCCGCGCATGCACGAGCGCGCCTTCGTGCTGCTGCCGTTGGCCGAGATCGCCCCGGACGCGTGCCTTCCCGGGCACGGCGCGGCGGCGACGCTGCTGCCGCAGGTGGCCGGACAGGCCATCGTGCGCCTAACCGGAGATTCGTGATGCTCGACAACGCCCGCTACATCGTCGTCGAAGGCCCCATCGGCGCCGGCAAGACCTCGCTCGCACGCCGCCTGGCGCAGCGGCTGGACGCCGAGTCGCTGCTCGAACGCCCGGAGTTGAACCCTTTCCTCGGTCGCTTCTACCAGAACATGGACCGCTGGGCGCTGCCCACCCAGCTCGCCTTCCTGCTGCAGCGCATCGACGAACTCGAAGATCTCGAAGCCGCGTGCACGGACAACCGGCGCGTGGTGTCGGACTTCATCTTCGACAAGGATCCGCTGTTCGCCTCGCTCAACCTGCCCGAAGACCAGTTCGAGCTCTACCGTCGCATCCACGCTGCGATGAAGCCGCCCGAGCCACGCTCGCCCGATCTCGTCATCTACCTGCAGGCCAAACCGGAGACGCTGATCGGCCGCGTCCTGCAACGCGGCATGCAGGCCGAACGCCGCATCACCGAAACCTATCTGGAACGCGTCGCCGACCGCTACGCGCGCTTCTTCTATCAATATGACGCCGCCCCGCTGTTCATCGTCGATGCCGAAGTGCTCAACCCGGTGGATCAGGACGACGATTTCGAACTGCTGGTCGAGCGACTGCGCGCGATGCGCAGCTTCCGCGAATTCTTCAATTACGCCGGCTGACGCGGCGCGGATTTTCGCTTGTCTGCCACGACGACTTGCGGAACACTCGCGCCCTCGGAGGAAACGCACGCCATGACCTATCTGCACAACGACAAGCCCGTCACGCTCCATGCACTGGGCAAGATGCGCGCCGAAGGCCGCAAGATCACGATGCTCACCGCCTACGACGCGAGCTTCGCCGCGATGATGGATCGCACCGGCGTCGACACCGTGCTCATCGGCGACTCGCTCGGCAACGTCATCCAGGGCCACAAGTCCACGCTGCCGGTCACGCTCGAGCAGATGGCCTATCACACCGAGTGCGTCGCGCGCGGCTGCAAGCGCGCCTTCATCCTCACCGACATGCCCTTCGGCAGCTACCAGGAAGGCCCGGTGCAGGCCATGCGAAACGCTGCCAGGCTGATGGCGGCCGGCGCCCAGATGGTCAAGATCGAAGGTGGCGAACACATGGCGGAGACCGTGCGCTTCCTCGTCGAGCGCGGCATCCCGGTATGCGCCCATGTCGGGCTCACGCCGCAGTCGGTCAACCAGCTCGGCGGCTACCGCGTGCAGGGCCGTGACGAGACCGGCGCGGAGAAGATGAAGGCCGATGCGCTGGCGCTGGAACAGGCCGGCGCGGCGATGATCGTGCTCGAACTCGTGCCCTCGAAGCTGGCCGCCGAGATCACCGCCAGCCTCACGACCATGGCCACCATCGGCATCGGCGCCGGCCCGGATTGCGACGGCCAGGTGCTGGTGCTGTACGACATGCTCGGTATCTTCCCCGGCAAGCCGGCGCGTTTCGTCAAGAATTACATGGATGGCGCGGCGAGCATCGAGGAAGCCATCGCGAACTACGTGACTGAGGTGCGCGAGGGCGCCTTCCCGACCGCAGCCCACGGCTACTGAGAGATGAAACGACCCCCACGCTCACTGCGTTCGCTGCCCCCCGAGGGGGCCGCAGTGTGTTCGGGGTGGCCCTTCACACGCTGACATGCAGATACTCGAAACCATAGCCTCCTGCCGCAGCGCACGGCGCGAATCCAGCCGCATCGCCTTCGTCCCCACCATGGGCAACCTGCACGAGGGCCACATCGCGCTGATGCACGAAGCGCGCAAGCATGCCGACACGGTCATCGCCAGCATCTTCGTCAACCGCCTTCAGTTCGGCCAGGGCGAGGATTTCGGCCGCTATCCGCGCACCTTCGCGGCCGATTGTGAAAAGCTCGAAGCCGCCGGCGTGGACCTGCTCTTCGCGCCGGACGAAGCCGTGATGTACCCCGAGCCGCAGCACTACTTCGTCGAGCCCGCACCGGCCCAGGTGTCCATCCTCGAAGGCGAATTCCGTCCCGGCCACTTCGCCGGCGTCGCCACCGTGGTGCTCAAGCTGTTCTCCATCGTGCAGCCCGACGTCGCCGTGTTCGGCAAGAAGGATTTCCAGCAGCTGATGGTCATTTCCAACATGGTGCGCGAGTTCGCCCTGCCCATCGAGATCATCCGTGGCGACACCGTGCGCGCCGAAGACGGCCTCGCCCTGTCCTCGCGCAACGGCTACCTGAGTGACGCCGAGCGCGCCGAGGCGCCGACGCTGTACGGCGAGCTGGTGGCCATCCGCGACGCCGTGCGCGCCGGCGATCACGACTTCCTGCACCTCGAGACCATGGCCATCGAGCGCCTGCGCGAGCGCGGCTGGCAACCCGACTACATCGCCGTGCGCCGCCAGGCCGACCTGCAGCCGCCGGTCAGCGAGCGCGACCCGCTGGTGGTGCTGGCCGCGGCAAAACTCGGCACCACGCGGCTGATCGACAATCTCGAGATCTGACGCGGCGCAAGCGCTGTCCGCGGCTCTCAGGCTCAACCTCCGCCCTGGCCTGCCGTAAAGGAGAGAACGCCCACCCTTTTGCCGCTCGCCGACAGGAAGTCCCATGCTCAAGCTCTTCCGCAGCAATTCGTCCGCCGACATCGTTTCCGCCATCGAGCAGACCCAGGGCGTCATCGAGTTCGCGCTCGACGGCACCATCCTGCGCGCCAACGGCAACTTCCTCGGCCTGATGGGATATACGCTGGACGAGGTGCGCGGCCAGCACCACCGCATGTTCGTCAGCCCGGAGGAGGCCAACAGTGCCGAGTACCGCAACTTCTGGAGCGAGCTGCGCGAAGGCAAATCGCAGACCGCAGAGTTCCGGCGCCTGAACAAGCGCGGCGAGCCGGTATGGATTCAGGCCACCTACACGCCGATCCGGCGCGGTCAGCGCGTCACCCGCATCATCAAGTTCGCCAGCGACATCACGGCCCAGGTCAGGGCGCGTGCCGACATCGAGTCACAGATCGCCGCCATCAACCGCGCCCAGGCCGTCATCGAGTTCGCGCCAGACGGCACCATCTTGCACGCCAACGACAACTTCCTGGGCCTGATGGGCTACACGCTGGCCGAGGTGCAGGGCAGGAAGCACAGCCTGTTCGTCTCCGAGAGCCACGCGCGCTCGGACGAGTACGCACGCTTCTGGGAGCGCCTGCGCGCCGGACAATTCCAGACCGCCGAGTATTGCCGGCTCGCCAAGGGCGGCCGCGAGGTGTGGATCCACGCCACCTACAACCCCATCCTCGACCCCGAAGGCCGGGTGGTGAAGGTCATCAAGTTCGCCAGCGACATCACCGCGGACTTCGAGCGCAAGCGGGAATTCGAGGTGCTCTCGCTGGTAGCCAACGAGACCGACAACGCCATCATCATCACCGACGCCGCGGGTCTGGTGCAGTACGTGAACAACGGCTTCACCAAACTCACCGGCTACACGCCCGAGGAAGTACGCGGCAAGAAGCCCGGCCCGGTGCTGCAGGGGCCCGCCACCGACCCGGACACGGTCGCGCGCGTGCGCCACTGCATCCAGAACCGCCAGCCCTTCTACGACGAGATCCTCAACTACGACAAGGACGGCACGCCGTACTGGATCTCGATGGCCATCAACCCGGTGTTCGGCAAGGACGGCCGGCTCGAACACTTCATCTCGATCCAGGCCAACATCACCCACACCAAGGAGATGTCGCTGGAGGCCGAACGCCGCTTCGCCGCCATCAGCGTCAGCAACGGCGTGGCCGAGTTCGACACCGATGGCCGCATCGTACGTGCCAACCGCTACATGACCGGGCGACTCGGCTTCCCCGACGAGCGTCAGTTGCTCGCGCACACCGCCGAACTCAAGTCCATCGTCGGCGAGCAACACCTGCACAAGCTGCTCGCCGGCGAGCAGATCATCACCGAGTTCGCGATGCACGACGCGCAGGGCCAGCCCCGTCAGTTCAAGGGCACCTTCTGCCCCATCGCCGATTCGGAAGGGCAGATCCGCCTCGTCGTCGTGTATTGCACCGACGAGCAGACCAAGCACGAAGCCGCCCAGGTCACCGACCGCGAAATGGGCCGCGTGCAGGAATCGAGCCGCAAGGTGGCCGACATCATCGGCAGCATCAACGAGATCACCGAGAAGACCAACCTGCTCGCACTCAACGCCGCCATCGAGGCCGCCCGCGCCGGCGAATCGGGGCGCGGCTTCGCCGTGGTGGCCGACGAAGTGCGCAAGCTCGCCCAGCAATCCTCGGCCTCGGCCCAGCAGATCAACCAGCTGATCGCCGAGAGCAGCGAACGCATCGACCGCCTGAGCCAGTCACTGCGCAATCTGCGCGGAATGTAAACGGCGGGCATCCCGGGCAATGCCCTTGGGCCTTCCCACCCCGTGCGGCCTCAGCCCTTCTTCGGCGGCGGCACCTCCACCGTACGCCAGCGGAAATTGTCGTTGTCGGCCGGGATCCACTGCAGGCACCAGGGATTGATGCATTCCTGCCCGTCGGTTCCCGGCGCGATCGCGAGGAAGCTTTCCTCGTCGTAGTGCTGCACCTCGGACCGCTGCCAGGTCTGGCAGAACTTGCAGCGGATTTCTCCAAAACCCTTCTTCATCGTGTCGTCCAGCTTATCCAGCTCGTGCAGGGCGAAATAACCGAAGGTCATTGCGCCGGATGTTGGTTCGCAGCGCCGTAGCTCAGGTAGGCGCCGCTGCGGCGCGCACCTGAGGTCTCTCGCTGCGTATTCGAACTGCGTCTCGGCACGGTTCAGACCGTCCTCGAAGCCTTCATTCCTCGCGGTGCTGATCCTCTCAGCGGTGATATTCCGCAATCACCCAGTTGCGAAACGGAACGAGGGCCGGATGAGGTTCACGGTCATCGGGATAGATGAGGTAATAGGGACACGGCGCGAACCGGGCATGCCCGAACGGAATGACGAGCGAGCCTGTAGCAAGGTCACGTTGCACGACCTCACGGATTCCGATGGCAACCCCCACGCCCGCCTTCGCCGCCTCGTACATCAAGTTTGAACTCTCGAAGCGGAGTCCCTCACGTTCATCAGTCAGTACCTCGGCGGCGTTCGCGGCAAGCCAGTATTGCCAGTCGTTTGGACGCGTGTCTGAATGAAGCATCACAACACGGTCGAGGTCTTTGATCTTTTGCAGCGGAGCGCCCCCGCCGAGCAAGGCCGGGCTGCAAACAGGGATGAGATGCGCCGTGAATAGCAAATCTGACCGGCAGCCGGGGTAATCAGCGCGGTCGCTGAGTACGGCGGCGTCAATCTCGCCATGCTCGAAATTAACATCGTGGCTCATCGTGGTCAGGAAATAAACATCGAATGCACGGTTGTCATACGTACACCAGCGCGGAATCAGCCAATTCATGACGAAACTGGGATAAGCGCAGACGCGCAGCGCCCGGTGCGACTGCCGTGCGGTGACGTTCTGCGTCGCTAGCGCCATGCGCTCGAACACGTCGCCAAGCTCCTCGAAGTAGCGCCGCCCCTCAGCGGTCAACTCAACCCTGCGATGAGTTCGGTTGAAAAGGCGCACACCGACGCAGTCCTCAAGTGACTTGATCCCCCGGCTAATTGCCGCCGGCGTGACACACAGCTCTTCAGCTGCACGGGCGAAGCTAGCGCTATGTGCAGCAATCATGAAGGTGCGCAACGCATAGAGAGGAGGCAGCCGGACCACCATATCGTCGTATTCCGCCAAGTATTGATTAACTTAAACTCACTGATAGCGCAAGAATTAGTCGTTTGTCAACGCCAGTCCCGCTCTGAGATCGTACGCCTCAAGCGGAAAACGCCACTGTAGCTGTACCGGCACCGCCCGATCCGCTTGACGAAACGAAACATGCCCAAGGAGAAGCGCATGTCTCAGATCAGTTTCAAACGATCAGGCAACACCATCGGAGGGAGCCTTACCGGTGTAGACCTGTCCGCACCGCTCAAGGACGCAGAACGTGCCGCAATCCACCAGGCACTGCTCGATTCGATCGTACTCTGCATTCCTGCGCAGCAGCTTGAGACACGGGACTTCATCGCATTTGGCCGCCAGTTCGGCGAACTCGAACCTCACGTCCTGAGCCAGTACCACCATCCCGCACACGCCGAAATCATCGTGCTGTCGAACGTCGTCGAGAACGGCAAGCCACGGGGCATATCGGACGGCGGCGCGTACTGGCATTCGGACCTGTCGTACATGGCCGTGCCGGCACTGGCGACCGCCCTCTACGCTCTCGAAGTCCCCGAAACCGGCGGTGACACGCTATTCGTCGACATGTATCGGGCCTACGAAACGCTGCCCGACGCCACAAAGGCCCGGATCGACGGCCTGACGGCGATACATAGCTATGCTTGGCGCCACAACCGCATGATCGACAAGAACAAGGTCCGCGCGAAGCTGACCGACGCACAATTTCAATGCACTCCGGAAGTCGTCCATCCGGTCGTACGGACCCATCCGGAAACCGGCCGCAAGGCCCTCTACGTTAATCCCGGCTTCACGATGCGCATCGTCGGTATGGAGAAGGATGACAGCGAGGCCCTTCTCGCAGAACTGTTCGTGCATGCGACCAACCCTGAATTCCAGTACCGCCATCACTGGTCTGTCGGCGACGTCGTCATCTGGGACAACCGTTGCTCGATGCATTCCGCCAGCGGTGGCTATACGCCGGAACAGCACCGAACACTGTATCGCCTGACCGTGACCGGCACCGTTCCGTACTGAGGGATGCGAGCAGCTGCCGCCCGCATCCCGCTTCACCGCAGTAAGGCAGCACAGATAGTTACAACTTCATAATCTTAGGAGACACCCATCATGCTCAAAAAGACCACGTCATGGGCCGCATCCGCCCTGCTCGCCTTCACCCTGGGCGCGCCCCTGCATGCGAGCGAAAAACCGTTCAATCTGGACATTCCGGAGCAGACCATCGCCGCCGGCTCCACCGGAGGCTCGTGGTACATCATCTCGACCGCGCTGTTCGACCTGTACAAGGACCATATCGGAGGCCTGCGCTACAACATCGTGCCCGGCGGCGGCGTCGCCAACCCCATCTCGGTCCAAAGCAAGAAGGTCGGGATAGCGATGGGCTACACGACCACTCTTCATGCCGCGTATAGCGGCGCGGCCCCATACGAGACGCCGATGACGGACCTGCGCGCAGTGGCCAACCTGAACATGACAAACGTGCTGCATCCCTTCTTTCTCGCTGAAGTACCGGCCGATAGCCTCAAGGAACTGGGAGAAAAGCAGTTGCGCCTGCGGATCGACACCGGCACCCGCGGGACCGGTGGCGAGCTTGCCGCCAGTCGCGCGCTCACGGCCCATGGCGCCGGCTACGGCGACATTCGCGGCTGGGGCGGCGCGGTCAGCCACTCGGCCTATAGCGAAGCGATGGACCGGATGAAGGACGGCCATATCGACGCTTTCGTCAACGACGACATCATCCGCAACCCGACCTTCGTGGATCTCACTCTCGCGCGCGACGTCAAGCTACTGCCGCTCAGCCAGACGACGATCGATGAACTGGCCGACAAGTACGGTTACTCGCCCACGATCATTCCAGCGGGCAGCTATCGCAATCAGGACGAGGACATTCCGACCATCTCCCAGCACAACGTCGTATTCGCACACAAGGACACGCCGGAGGAACTGGTTTACGCAATGGTCAAGTTGATGTTCGAGAACAAGGCACGGCTGGTCGAGGCACATCCGCTGTTCCGGGACCTCGACGTACAGAAGGGAGCTCAAGGCTTCCCGATCCCGCTACACCCCGGCGCGGAACGCTACTTCCGCGAAGTCGGTACGCTCAACTAAGCACCCGAAACGTACCGCAGGCGGAAAGAAAAGCCGTCCGCCTGCGGAGCCACGTTTAGCAGCGCGTCTCAACAACCCGGGAGAGCATCAATATGAGTATTTCGGTCGGAGGCCAGCGCGACGGCGCGCGCTGGACAGCACTCCTCCTGCGCTGGTACTGCGTCGGGATCATCCTCTATCACCTGTACGCCGCGCAGTTCGGCGCACCGGAAGTAATGATGTTCAGACCGACGCACGTCGCGATGTACACCAGTCTTATCTTTCTCACCTACGCGCTGCGCGCTGGTAGACAGGGAGAACCGCGCGAAGCACCTTGGTACGACTGGGCTCTGTTCGCACTGGCATGGCTACCGGCGCTGTACATCTACATCGATTACGAGCGCATCGTCACCCGCTATCCATACGTCGCCGGTCTGGAAGCGCTCGACTGGACAATGGGCGCGCTCGCGATCGCTCTGGTGATGGAAGCCTGTCGCCGCGCCGTCGGCAACACCATGGTGATCCTGCTCGGATTCTTCCTCGTGCATGCGCTGTTCGGTCCGTATTTTCCGGGTCCGTTGAATCAAACCGCGATCAGCCCGGAACGGCTGATCGACCACCTGTTCATGACGACTTCGGGGCTTTACGGATCGATCACCGGCATCTCGGCGACCTACGTGCTGATGTTCGTGCTGCTCGGCGCGATGCTCGACCAAGCGCGAGGCGGCGACCTGTTCATGAACCTCGCCTCGGGCCTGATGGGAAGGTTCCGCGGCGGGCCAGGCAAGGCCGCGATCATGGCAAGCGGGCTGTTCGGCAGCATTTCCGGCGCCGCGGTCGCCAACGTCTATGCCACCGGCACCTTCACGATCCCGCTGATGAAGCGCACCGGATTTCGCCCGAACGTCGCGGCAGCCGTAGAAGCGGTGGCCTCGTCGAGCGGCCAACTCGTACCGCCAATCATGGGGTCGGCCGCATTCCTGATCGCCGACTTCACCCGGCTGCAGTATCTCGACGTCGCGATCGCCGCGATCCTGCCGGCCTTCCTGTTCCTGTTCGCGATCTTCGTGATGGTGCATCTGGAGGCGATCCGCTACAACCTGCCGGCGATGTCCGCTGACCTCGTGCGCAAGGCGCGCAAGGACATTTGGCTGCACATCCACATGCTTTTGGTGCTGGTCGTGGTAGTGCTGATGCTGGTCGACCGTCGCACGCCGTTCTTCGCCGCCTATGTCGGCGTGGTCACGACGATCATCCTCGCCCAGGTACGGGTGCACACCCGGTTCAATTTCACCGGCGTAGTCGACGCTTTCGAGCTTGGCGCACGCCGCATCGCGCCGGTCGCGGCGGCACTGTTCATCGCCGCGCTGGTCGTCGGCACGATCGAGCTGAGCGGGCTGGGGCTGCGTTTCACGTCGCTGCTGCTCGCGCTGACCGGTGGCCACCTGTTCCCGACGCTGCTGCTGGTGATGGCGGCCTGCATCATCCTCGGCATGGGTCTGCCGACCTCGGCCGCTTACATGATCGTGGCGCTGTTCGGCGCGCCGGCGCTGGTGCGGGTCGGCGTCGATCCGCTCGCCGCCCACATGTTCGTCTTCTACTACGCGATTATTTCGGCGATCACGCCGCCAGTCGCGCTGGCCTCGTACGCCGCCGCGACGATCGCCGACTGCCCGATGCAGCGCGCTGGCTGGACGTCGATGAAGCTCGGGGCGGCGGTATACATCGTCCCTTTCGTGTTCGTCTATCACCCCGCACTGCTGTTCCGCGGCGACTGGGAAACCACCGTCATCGGGCTGCTCACCGCCGTGGTCGGCATTGTCTCACTCGCGCTCGCGGTGCAGGGCTACGGCACACGCAAGCTCAATGTCGTCGAGCGCGCAATCGCCGCCAGCGCGGCGATCCTACTGCTGATCGGCGGCTGGCAAACCGACTTGGCCGGCGCCGTGCTGTTCGCGCTGGTGGTCGTACTTCATGCCCGCAATCCCAAGCGGGAAATTGTCGCAACCAACCCTGTAACCAAGGAGTAACACCATGACTGAACGTCGACGCAAATTCTACGCCTGGGGCTTTGAAGACCAGTCCGCCACTCCCGAGGAAATCCGCTTGGTCGAATCGACCTGGGCCGAACAGTTCGGCATCGACCGGTTCGACGTGATCGACCCGCCGAAACTCGACGAGATCGAGTTGCAACCGCCGCGCATCCGCAACATTCCGACGAGTCTCGCCCCGCTCTGCCGCCAGGACAAATACGAACGCGCACTGCACAGCTACGGCCGCTCGTTCCTCGACGGCGCGCGCATGTTCAAGCGCGACTTCGCGCACGCACCCGATGTTGTCGCCTACCCGCGCAATGAAGCCGACTTGGTCGCGTTGCTCGACTGGTGCGACGAAATCCGCGCAGCAGTAATCCCGTTTGGCGGCGGCTCAAGCGTGGTCGGCGGGGTAAATCCGGAAATCAAAGGCGACTATACCGGTGTCGTGACGATCGACATGTGGTATCTCAACGAAATTCTCGAGGTAGACCGAGAATCGCGCTCGGCGCGCGTCCAGGCCGGCATTTACGGGCCTGACCTCGAACGCAAGCTCAAAGAACACGGCCTTACGTTGCGGTTTTTCCCGCAGAGTTTCGAAATGTCGACGCTGGGCGGCTGGATCGCTACGCGCGCGGCCGGCCACTTCGCAAGCGGCGCTACCTACATCGACGACTATGTCGAAAGCATCCGCATGCTCACGCCTGCCGGGCCGTGGGAGTCACGCCGTCTCCCGGCTTCAGGCGCGGGTCCGTCGCCGGATCGTTTCGTGATGGGTACCGAAGGTTCGACAGGCATCATCACCGAAAGCTGGATCCGTCTACTCGAACGGCCGCGCTACAAGGTCGGCGCTACCGTGACCTTTCCCGACTTTCATAGTGGCGTCGCGGCGGTGCGTGCAATCTCGCAGTCCGGCCTCGATCCGACGAACTGCCGCCTCGTCGACGCGCTGGAAGCTCAACTCACGAAATCATACGACGGCGGAAAACCAATTCTAGTACTCGGCTTCGAAAGCCCGCGCTACCCGGTCGACAGCGAGCAGCAGCTTGCGCTGGAAATCTGCCGCGACCACGGCGGTGAGGTACTCGACCAGTCCGAAGGATCAGGCGCCAACAATACCGTGTCAGGCCTGTGGCGCAACGCGTTCATCCGCGGCCCGTACTATCGCGAACACATGATCGCGCGCGGCATTTGCCGCGAGACCTTCGAGACCGCAGTGCCGTGGAGTGGCTTCCGCCAGCTGCATGAAACCGTCATCGACACCGTCTCCCGGGCGATCGTGCGGGTCACCGGCCGACCGGGCACGGTCACCTGCCGCTTCACCCACATCTATCCGAACGGCCCTGCTCCGTACTTCACCTTCCACTGCCTGCCGGACCGCGACCGCATGTACGAGCAGTGCCTGGAAATCAAACATGCCGCGGCCGACGCGGTCGATTCCTGCGGCGGCACCATCACCCACCACCACGCGGTCGGGCGGTTGCACATGCCGTGGTACCAGCGCCAGCGTCCGGACCTGTTCGGCCTCGCATTTGCCGCATCCAAACGCACAGTGGATACGAACGGAATCATGAATCCGGGCGTCATCGTGCCTGAAAAGCCATGACTAAGCGACGTCAGGCCAGGATGAAGACCGTAACCGAACCCGCCCGCAAGACCGGCGTGCAGGCCTAAGTAGACGTGCTGGTGGTCGGAGGCGGTTCGGCCGGGATTGCCGCAGCGATCTCGGCCGCCCGCAACGGCGCCAAGGTGATGCCGGTCGAACGCTACGGCTTTCTCGGCGGCACGCTGACCACCGTCACGCTGGACAGCATCTGCGGCTTCTTCACCGTTACCGAGGATGAGGTTATTCCGATCGTGCTGGGCCTTGCCCACGAAACGGTGGACCGCCTTCGAGAACGCGGAGGCGCGCTGCCACCAAGACGCTGGTTGTGGACCGCCTCAGTGCTGTACGACCCGATAACGCTGAAACTGGTTGCCAACGAAATGGCCGAAGCCGCCGGAGTAGAACTCGTCTACCACTGTCTCGCGGTTGGTGTCGTGCGTGACGACAGCCGCATCTGCGGCGTGGTTTTCGAAGGCAAGAACTGGCGATGGCCTGCCTCGCATCGACCGTGATCGACGCCACCGGCGACGGTGGCGTCGCCACTCTCGCCGGCGCCAGCATAGAAATGTCGCTCGAGTAACTGCAGTCTCCCACGACGATGCTCCGCTTCGGCCGCTTCGATAACGCAGTGGCACAGCGCCTCGACCGAGACAAACTGCGCGCCTGCCTGGAAAAGGCCGTATCCGCCGGCTACGGTTCGTCGCCGCAGTCAACGGCGCCGGTCTCGGCTACGACATGGCGGTGATCACCGCCGGCCAGTTCTCCGGCCTGAACCGGAGCCTGACCGATGGCCAAGTCACGCCCGAGGCAGCCGGCTGCGGCCCACTCGCGCTGGTGCGTGACGGTGACCCCATCACCATCGACCTGCTCGCCCACCGTCTGAGCATCGACCTTGCCGACGAGATCTTGACTGCCCGCCACGACGCGTTGCCCGCATTCGTCTCCCTCGAAAAGGCCGGCTGGCTGACTCTCTACCAAAGTCTCGTCCAGCCCCTCTCGGAAGGAGCGGCCATGAAACCCCCTGGCGTTCGTTACAGGCACGAAGATGCCTGAACACCGATTCACCGGATCACGCTCCGATTCCGATGATCATCCGACAAGTGCCTTGCCCACGACCTCGGCCACGTCCGGCGACAGCCCATCGGCGTCGCGTACGCGCTCCAGTTGGGTGCGGATCGACGTCTGCAGCGCTGGCGTATAGCGCCGCCAGTTCTCCAGCGAGCGGGCCATGCGCGAAGCGACCTGCGGGTTCATCGCGTCCAGCGCGATGATCTGCTCGGCCCAGAAGGCATGGCCGCTGCCGTCGGCGGCGTGGAACTCGGCCGGGTTGCCGCGGAAGAAGGCGCCGAGCAGAGAGTAGACCTTGTTCGGGTTGGTGAGCTTGAAGGCGGGGTCGTCCATCAGGGCCTTGACGCGTTCGAGAACCGGCGGCGCAGCCTCGTCCCAGCGCCAGGCGCCGGCCTGCAGCGCGAACCACTTGTCGAGCACCAGCGCATCGCTCGAAAAACGCGTGTGAAAATTGTCGAGTGCGTCCTCTGCGACCGGGCTGGCGCTGTGCACCAGGGCCGCGAGTCCGCCGAACTGTTCGGTCATGTTCTCGGCGTACTCGAACTGCGTCTCGGCGCGGTTCAGACCGTCCTCGTTACCGGCGGCAGCCAGATAGCGCAGCGCGAGGTTGCGCAGCGCACGGCAGCCGGCGTCGGCCGGATGGTAGCGATACGGGCCGCGCACCTCGAGGCGTTGGTAGAGCCCCAGCCACTGATCCGCGAAACGCTCGCCGATCGCGCGCATCACGCGCATCAGCGCGGCGCGCAGCGGCGCCGGGTCGGCCGGACGCATGCGTTCGAGCAGCCAGCCCTCGCCGGGCAGGGTGGCCGCCAGCGCGACGAAGGCCGGATCCAGCGACTCGTCGGCGAGCAGCGCACCCCACGCATCGAGGAAAGCCTCGGGCACGTCGGCGTCCGCCTTGGCGGCCAGCGCAAGGATCACGCGTTCGGCGTAGCGCTGCGCCGCGTCCCAGCGGTTGCACGGGTCGGCGTCATGCGCCATGCGAAAGGCCAGGCGCGCATCGCTCTCGTCGATCTCGAGCAGCACCGGCGCCGAAAAGCCGCGCAGCAGCGACGGCACGGGTTCGGCGTCGACGTCCTCGAACACGAAATGCTGCTCGGCCTCGACCAGTTCAAGCACGCGCGTGGTGGCGCCCGCCGCGGAATCGCCTTCCAGACGAAGGGGCAGGTCATTGCCATCCGGCCCGATCAGGCCGACCGCCACCGGAATCACCAGCGGCAGCTTCTCGGGCTGGCCGGGTGTGGGCGGCGTGTGCTGGGCGAGCGTGAGCGTGTAGCGGCGTGCGTCGGCATCCCACTGGCCGCTGGCGCGCACCACCGGCGTGCCGGCCTGCGAGTACCAGCGCATGAACTGCGTCATGTCGCGGTCGTTGGCGTCGGCCATCGCGGCGACGAAGTCGTCGCAGGTCACGGCCTGGCCGTCGTGGCGCTCGAAGTACAGGTTCATGCCTTTGCGGAAACCCTCTGCGCCGAGCAGCGTGTGCTGCATGCGGATCACGGCGGCACCCTTCTCGTACACGGTGGCGGTGTAGAAATTGTTGATTTCCTGATAGCTGTCCGGGCGGATCGGATGCGCCATGGGCCCCGAGTCCTCGGTGAACTGCGCTGCGCGCAGTCCGCGAAAATCGTCGATGCGCTTGACCGCACGCGCCGAGGCCTCGCGCTCCGCGCCGGCCGCGCGCGCGAGCATGTCGGCCGAGAACTGCTGGTCGCGGAAGACCGTGAGGCCCTCCTTGAGCGTGAGCTGGAACCAGTCGCGGCAGGTCACGCGGTTGCCGGTCCAGTTGTGGAAGTACTCGTGCGCGACGACGCTCTCGATGCCTTCGAAATCGGCATCGGTGGCGGTGTCCGGGCGCGCCAGCACGAAGCGGGCATTGAAGATGTTGAGCCCCTTGTTCTCCATCGCGCCCATGTTGAAGTCGGCGACGACGACGATCATGAAGCGGTCGAGATCGAGTTCCAGGCCGAAGGTCTCCTCATCCCAGCGCAGGGCATTGACCAGCGAATCCATCGCATGGCCGGCGCGGTCCAGGTTGCCCGGCTCGACCCATACCTGCAGCAGCACCTCGCGCCCGGACAGGGTCTCGACGCTGCGCTCCATCGCCTCGAGGTCGGCCGCGACCAGCGCGAACAGGTAGGACGGCTTGGGGAACGGGTCTTCCCACACCGCGTAGTGGCGATCGCCCGGAAGCTCGCCCGAATCGACCAGGTTGCCGTTGGACAGCAGCACCGGGAACGACGCCTGCTCGGCCTCGAGGCGCACCGTGTAGCGCGCCATCACGTCGGGGCGGTCGGGGAAATAGGTGATGCGACGGAAGCCCTCGGCCTCGCATTGCGTGAACAGGCCGCCCTTGGAGGCGTACAGCCCCGACAGCGTGGTGTTGGCGGCGGGATTCACCCGCGTGACGATCTCGATCGTCGCGGTGTCCGACCCCGGCGTGACTTCCAGCCCGCGCTCGGTACGGCGCATGCACTCGCCGGCTTCGGCGCCGTCGATGCGCAGCGACACCAGTTCCAGATCCTCGCCGTCGAGCGGCAGCGGCCCGCTCGCGCCGGGCACGCGCACGCAGGCCAGCCGGCTGGTGACCAGCGTCTGTTCGGCGTCGAGACGGAAATCCAGCTCCACCGATTCCACCCGCCAGGCCAGCGGGCGGTAGTCGGAGCGCAGGATGGTGGGCGTTTGCAGCGTGTTGTCCATGTCGAATCCAGTGGGGCCGCGATGCGGCCGGTCAGGCGTTGCTCTTGGGGTCGGCGCGCAGGCGCACGACGAGTTTTTCCAGTTCTACCACGATCAGCACGACGACGCCGAAGGCGAGCACGCGCAGCCACGTCGCAGCATCGAGCGCGGCGCTGCCGAACAGCGCGTGCATGAACGGCGCGTAGGTGAACGCCAGCTGCGCCAGTGCCATCAGGCCGATCGCCAGCCACACGTAGCGATTTCCGGTGAGCCCTTCGCGGCTGAACACGCTCTCGCGGAAGCTGCGCATGTTGAACAGATAGAAGGCCTCGCCCACCAGTACCGCATTGACGGCAGCGGTCCGCGCCAGTTCCAGGCTCTGCCCGCGGTCGATCTCCCACAGGAAGAAGCCCATGCCGCCGGCCACCAGCAGCACGCCGACAAAGAAGATGCGCCAAAGCACGAAGCGGTCGAGCAGCGAGGCATCGGCCGCGCGCGGCGGACGCCGCATGATGTCGCGTTCGGGCTGCTCGAAGGCCAGCGCCAGCGCCAGCGTCACGGCGGTGATCATGTTCACCCACAGGATCTGCGCCGGCGTGATCGGCATCGTGATGCCGAGCAGCACGGCGCACAGCACGATGCCGCCCTGACCGAGATTGGTCGGCAGGATGAAGGCGATGGCCTTGCGCAGGTTGTCGTAGACGGTGCGCCCCTCCTCGACGGCAGCCGCGATCGACGCGAAGTTGTCGTCGGCGAGCACCACCTCGGCCGCCTCCTTGGCCGCCTCCGTGCCCTTGTTGCCCATCGCCACGCCCACTTCGGCGCGCTTGAGCGCGGGGGCGTCGTTGACGCCGTCGCCCGTCATCGCCACGACCTCGCCGCGCGACTGCAATGCGGTGACCAGGCGCAGCTTGTGCTCGGGGCTGGCGCGCGCGAACACTTCGTTGTCGGCCGCGGCTTGCGCCAGCGCCGCGTCGTCCATCTTCTCCAGATCGGCACCGGTGATCGCCTGCACGCGCTCGTCCAGCCCCAGCCGCACGCCGATCGCACGCGCCGTGGCGGCGTGGTCACCGGTGATCATCTTGACCCGGATGCCGGCCGCGCGACAGCGTGCGACCGCCTCCACGGCCTCCTCGCGCGGCGGGTCGGACAGGCCGAAGAGCGCGAGCAGCGTGAAGCCGCCCCCCTCGACATCGGCAAAGCACAGTTCGCGCATCGCATCGGCGTCCTCGCGCACGGCCACCGCCAGCAGGCGCATGCCGTCGGCGGCGATCTCGTGCATGCGCGCGTGCCAGTAGGCGATGTCGAGTTCGCCATCGCCGGCCTCGCTGCGCGCACGCGCGCACAACTCCAGCACGCGCTCGGGTGCGCCCTTCAGATAGATGCGTCCGTGGCCCTCATGATCGTGATGCAGCGTGGCCATGAAGCGGTGCTCGGACTCGAACGGAATGACGTCGGTGCGCGGCAGCGCCTCGCGCTCGAACCCGCCGTCCAGCCCGGCCTTCATCGCCATCACCAGCAGCGCGCCCTCGGTCGGATCACCGGCCAGCGTCCAGTCCTCGCCCTCGCGGCGCACATGCGCATCGTTGCACAGCATGGCTGCACGCGCCGAATCGAGCAGCGCACCGGCCGGTTCGATCGCTCGCGAGCCCTCGTCGAGGCGTTCCTCGAAGCCACCGTGCGGGATGTAGCCGCTGCCGGTGACGACGTACTGCCGGTCGGCACAGGCCACCCGCTGCACGGTCATCTCGTTGCGCGTGAGCGTGCCGGTCTTGTCCGAACAGATGACGGTCACCGAACCCAGCGCCTCGACCGACGGAAGACGGCGGATGATGGCGTTGCGCGCGGCCATGCGCTGCACGCCGATGGCCAGCGTGATGGTCATGATCGCCGGCAGCCCCTCGGGAATCGCCGCCACCGCCAGTCCCACGGCGGCGAGAAACATCTCGCCGGCCGAGTAGTCGCGCACCAGCGTGCCGAAGGCGAAGGCGAAGGCGGCGACCCCGAGAATGACCCAGGTCAGCGTGCGGCCGAAGGCGGCGAGCTGGCGCAGCAGCGGCGTGGTGAGTTCCTCGACCTTGCCGAGCATCTCGCTGATGCGGCCGATCTCCGTCTTCGCACCGGTCGCGACGACCACGCCGGTGGCCTGCCCGTAGGCCACCAGCGTGCCGGAATACGCCATCGAGGCGCGGTCGCCCAGCGGCACATCGCGCCCGACCGGGTCCGGCGCCTTGTCCAC
This sequence comes from Pseudazoarcus pumilus, assembly GCF_002872475.1. Lineage (GTDB taxonomy): Bacteria > Pseudomonadota > Gammaproteobacteria > Burkholderiales > Rhodocyclaceae > Pseudazoarcus > Pseudazoarcus pumilus. Next base: position 1,140,700 of record NZ_CP025682.1, on the reverse strand, counting down.
CGGCACCGACTCGCCGGTGAGCGCGGCTTCCTCGACGCGCAGGCTGCGCACCTCGACCAGTCGCAGGTCGGCCGGCACCTTGTCGCCCGAGGCGAGGAACACGATGTCACCCGGCACCAGTTCCTCGGCCGGCACCTCGCGGCGATGCCCGTCGCGCAGCACCTGCGCGCGCGGCGAGAGCATGTCGCGGATCGCGTCGAGCGCACGCTCGGCCTTGCCCTCCTGGACGAAACCGATGATGGCGTTGATCACCACCACCCCGAAGATCACCCCGCTGTCGATCCAGTGACCCAGCACCGCGGTGATCGCACCGGCGGCCAGCAGCACATAGATCAGGATGTCGTGGAACTGCAGCAGGAAGCGCTCGAAGGCGCTGCGCCGTGCCGACGCGGGCAGGGCGTTGGGTCCGTGCAGGTCACGCCGCGCACGCGCCTCGGCCGAACTGAGGCCGCTGCGCGGGTCGACGTCCATGCGACGGACGACGGCCTCGGGCGGGCTCGCGTGATGCGGGCCATGCGACTGGCGGACGGTGTCTTGGGACATGCGCGCTCCGGCAAGGCGTTCGATGCCTGCGATGATAGCGCACGGTGCACCGCAACATCGACGCAGCGGGCAGGGCTCAGGCCTTGCGCGCGTCGGGCATGCGCACGATGCAGGTACCGGCCAGACGATCGTGCAGGAACTGGCGATCGCGGTCGAACAGCGGCCACAGCAGGCCGACGCCGAAGCAGCACAGCGACGGCCAGGCCAGCGCGTAGCGCAGGGCCGCACGACCCACCGTCAGCGGCCGCCCGTCGCGCGCATCGACCACCTTGAGCCGCCAGGTCTGCATCGCCAGCGTCGCGCCGTGACGGTGCCAGTACCACACGAAATACGCGCCCAGGATGGACACGAAGTGCAGCAACTGGATGACCGGGCCGGGAATGCCGCCCAGCGCCATGCCCATCAGCACGTTGGGCACCATGTAGAACAGACCCTGCACGCCCAGCAGCAGCAGGCTCTCGTAGAGCATGCTGGCCAGTCGACGGCGCATGCCGGCGAACTCGACGACGGGACGTTCGGCAGCGGCCGACGTCTGCGCGGCGGGAGGATTCTTCATTTCGACCCTGCGGGGATTGGGGTTAAACCGTTGAGAAATCTGGCGAAGCCGGAGACGGGGCGATGGCTTGCGCACTGCAACAAGCCTTGACCGGAAGGTGCGCGGAAGCTAATCTTGCTCGTTTCGGATTTGTGCGAAAGCGAGCCTCGTAATGGAACTCACCGGTGCGGAAATTGTAATCAGGTGCCTGCAGGAAGAAAAGGTCGAGTACGTGTTCGGCTATCCCGGCGGTGCCGTCCTGTTCATCTACGACGCGCTTTTCCGCCAGGATCAGGTTCGCCACGTACTCACCCGTCATGAGCAGGCAGCCGTGCATGCGGCCGACGGCTTCGCGCGCTCGACCGAGACGGTCGGCGTGGCGCTGGTGACGTCGGGCCCGGGCGCGACCAACGCCGTCACCGGCATCGCGACCGCCTACTGCGACTCCATCCCGATGGTCATCATCAGCGGACAGGTGCCGACCCACGCCATCGGCCAGGATGCCTTCCAGGAAGTCGACACCGTCGGCATCACCCGTCCCTGCGTCAAGCACAACTTCCTCGTCAAGAACGTCGAGGACATCGCCGCGACCATGAAGAAGGCCTTCATGCTGGCGCGTACCGGTCGCCCCGGCCCGGTGCTGGTCGACATCCCCAAGGACGTGTCGACGCAGAAGTGCGAATACGAATACCCGGCCGAGATCACGATGCGCTCGTACAACCCGGTGTTCAAGGGTCACCAGGGCCAGATCCGCAAGGCCGTGCAGCTGCTGCTCGAGGCCAAGCGCCCGATGATCTACACCGGTGGCGGCGTGATCCTGTCCAACGCCTCGGAGCAGCTGCGCAAGCTCACGCGCATGCTCGGCTTCCCGATCACCAACACGCTGATGGGCTTGGGCGCCTACCCGGCCAGCGACAAGCAGTTCCTCGGCATGCCGGGCATGCACGGCACGTATGAAGCCAACATGTCGATGCACTACTGCGACGTGCTGCTGGCCGTGGGCGCGCGCTTCGACGACCGCGTCATCGGCAACCCGGCGCACTTCGCCGAGGAGCCGCGCAAGATCATCCACATCGACGTCGACCCGTCGTCGATTTCCAAGCGCGTGAAGGTCGACGTGCCCATCGTCGGCGATGTGCGTGACGTGCTCGAAGAGATGATCCGCCAGATCGAGTCCGGCGAGGCCCGCCCCGACCGCGAGGCGCTGGCCACGTGGTGGAAACAGGTCGCCGACTGGCAGAGCCGCGACTGCATGCAGTACAAGAACTCGGACGAGATCATCAAGCCGCAGTACGTGGTTCAGAAGCTGTGGGAAGTGACCAGGGGCGAGGCCTTCGTGACCTCGGACGTGGGCCAGCACCAGATGTGGGCCGCGCAGTACTATCACTTCGACGAGCCGCGCCGCTGGCTCAACTCCGGCGGCCTGGGCACCATGGGCGTGGGCCTGCCCTACGCGATGGGCGCGCAGCTCGCGCACCCGGACGCGCAGGTGGCCTGCATCACCGGCGAGGCCTCGATCCAGATGTGCATCCAGGAACTGTCGACCTGCAAGCAGTTCCGCATGCCGCTCAAGATCGTCAACCTCAACAACGGCTATCTGGGCATGGTGCGCCAGTGGCAGCAGCTCTTCCACGGCGGGCGTTACTCCGAGTCCTACATGGATTCGCTGCCGGACTTCGCCAAGCTGGCCGAGTCCTACGGCCACGTCGGCATCCAGGTACGCAACCCGGCCGACGTCGAGGACGCGTTGCGCCGCGCCTTCACCGAGCACAAGGACGAGCTGGTCTTCCTCGACTTCATCGTCGATCCGACCGAGAACGTCTATCCGATGGTCCAGGGCGGCAAGGGTCTCACCGAGATGATCCTGTCGGCCGAGGACCTGTAAGCACCTCATGCCCGCGGGCCGCGGCTCACCCCTGCCACGGCCTCCGGCGCAGCCCCACCGGGCCGCGCCGGCACGCAGCGCCGTTCTCGCGGCGCTGCGGCGCGAAGGGCGGCAAGGTTTCTGAGACCCTCCCCGGGAATTGAACATGAGACACGTCATCTCCCTGCTGCTCGAGAACGAATCCGGCGCGCTCTCGCGCGTATCCGGCCTGTTCTCGGCCCGCGGCTACAACATCGAATCGCTCACGGTCGCGCCGACCGAGGACTCGTCGATGTCGCGCATGACCATCGTCACCACCGGCTCGGACGACATCATCGAGCAGATCACCAAGCAGCTGAACAAGCTCGTCGAGGTCATCAAGGTGGTCGACATCTCCGAGTCGGCCCACGTCGAGCGCGAGCTGATGCTCGTCAAGGTGCGCGCCACCGGCAAGGATCGCGAAGAGATGAAGCGCATGACGGAGATCTTCCGTGCGCGCATCATCGACGTCACCGAAGCGTCCTACGTGATCGAACTGACCGGCGACCAGGCCAAGCTCGACGCCTTCGTCTCGGCGATCGACACCGACCTGATCCTGGAGACGGTGCGCTCGGGCGTGTGCGGCATCGGCCGCGGCGACCGCATCCTCAAGATCTGAAGCGAGCAGACGAACCCTGAAACGCCTCCTGTCTGCCGCCGGGTTTCCGGGCAGGCGGGCGCGGGGCTCCATCAACAAGCAGCAAACCGAACCACTGCGAGGACATCGATGAAAGTTTATTACGACAAGGACGCCGACCTTTCCCTGATCAAGCGGATGAAGGTCACCATCGTCGGCTACGGCTCCCAGGGCCACGCCCATGCCCTGAACCTGTCCGAATCGGGCGTCAAGGTCACCGTCGGCCTGCGCAAGGGCGGCGCGTCGTGGGACAAGGCCAAGGCCGCCGGCCTCAAGGTCGAAGAGATCGACAAGGCCGTCAAGGGCGCCGACCTCGTGATGATGCTGCTGCCCGACGAGAACATCCCTCAGGTCTATCGCGACGCGGTCGCACCGAACATCAAGGAAGGGGGCGTGCTGGCCTTCGCGCACGGCTTCAACGTGCACTACAACCAGGTCGTCGCGCGTGACGATCTGGACGTGATCATGATCGCGCCCAAGGGTCCGGGCCACACCGTGCGCTCGGAGTACGTCAAGGGCGGCGGCGTGCCCACCCTCATCGCCATTCACCAGGACAAGTCGGGCAAGGCCCACGACATCGCCCTGTCCTACGCCGCGGCCAACGGCGGCACCAAGGGCGGCGTGATCGAGACCAACTTCCGCGAAGAGACCGAAACCGACCTGTTCGGCGAGCAGGCCGTGCTGTGCGGCGGCTGCGTCGAGCTGATCAAGGCCGGCTTCGAGACCCTGGTGGAAGCCGGCTACGCCCCCGAGATGGCCTACTTCGAGTGCCTGCACGAGATGAAGCTGATCGTCGACCTGATGTACGAGGGCGGCATCGCCAACATGAACTACTCGATCTCGAACAACGCCGAGTACGGCGAGTACGTGACTGGCCCCAAGGTCATCAACGACGCTTCGCGTGCCGCCATGCGCGAAGCGCTCAAGCGCATCCAGACGGGCGAGTACGCCAAGCAGTTCATCGCCGAGGGCAACAGCAACTACCCGTCGATGACCGCCTATCGCCGCCTCAACGCCGCGCACCAGATCGAGGTGGTCGGCGAGCAGCTGCGCGGCATGATGCCGTGGATCAGCAAGAACAAGCTGGTCGACCAGTCGAAGAACTGATCGCGCTTGGCTGACACCTGCCAGGGCAGGGTGTGCGGAACCGATCCGCGCGCCCTGCCCTTTTCCGTTGACCGGCCCGGCGCCCGTGTGTGCGCCCTGCGCTACAATCCGCGACTATGAACGAGGATCTCGACACCAGCGAACAGGAATCCGTCACCCCGCCGCCCCTAGGGCGTCGCCGGCGCGGCATCTACATCCTGCCCAACCTGTTCACCACCGCAGCGCTGTTCGCCGGCTTCTACGCCATCGTACAGGCCATGGAGGGCCAGTTCGCGAGCGCGGCGGTCGCAATCTTCGTGGCCATGGTGCTCGACGGGCTGGACGGGCGCGTGGCGCGCTTGACCAACACGCAGAGCGCTTTCGGTGCCGAGTACGACTCGCTCGCAGACATGGTGTCGTTCGGCGCCGCGCCGGCGCTGATCGTCTACGAATGGGCGCTCAAGGATCTGGGCAACATCGGCTGGATAGCCGCATTCATCTATTGCGCCGGTGCCGCGCTGCGCCTGGCGCGCTTCAACACGACGATCGATTCGGCCGACAAGCGCTTCTTCGTCGGCCTGCCCAGCCCGGCCGCCGCGGCACTGATCGCCGGCATGGTGTGGGTGGCCAACGACAACGATATCGCCGGCGCCGACGTGGTGTGGCTAGCAGCCGCCCTGACGGTGTTCGCGGGTCTGTCGATGGTCTGCAACGTGCTGTTCTGGAGCGGCAAGGACATCAACCTGCGCAAGAGCGTGCCCTTCATCGTCGTCATCGCCGTGGTGATGGGCTTCGCGCTGGTCTCGAGCTATCCGCCGGGGGTGCTGTTCGCGCTGTTCCTCGCCTATGCGGCCTCCGGCCACCTCATCCAGGTGTGGCGCTGGACCAAGCGCCGGCGCCACACCCCACCGCAGGAACCGCCTTCCGCAGGCGATTGAGCCCGGATCAGGACGCGGGCGGCTGACGCGACGGCGCGGTCGCCCTTGCGTAGAGCAGCACCACGCCGAACAGCGCGGCAGACAGCACCGCCTCGATGATCGCCAGCACGCCACCGATGCCCGGATCCCAGGCGCGCATCACGCCTTCGGTGAAGTACAGCAAGATCAGCATCGACAGCCACTGGAAGGTGTAGCGCCGCCCCTTGAGTACGCCGAACACGGCGGCCAGCAGCGGCAGCACCTTGAGCATCATCCACGAGCCGCCCGGGCGCAGCGGCGCCAGCCAGGCCTCCCACAGCACGCACAGCACGATCAGCGCGATCAGAAGCACGCTAGCCAGATGGTTGAGTGCACGTATACTCATGCGCCCTCCGCGAGCTTGAGCGCGGTCTGCGCGACACGCCGCCCCAGCGCCGCCGCCAGGCGCCGCTCCTCGTCGCTCAGGCACGGATCGCCGTCGGCGCCGGCGACATGGCTCGCGCCATAGGGCGTACCGCCGCTGCGCGTGGTGTTGAGATCGTCCTCGGTATAGGGCAGGCCGACGATCAGCGCGCCGTGGTGCAACAAGGGCATCATCATCGTCAGCAAGGTACTCTCCTGCCCGCCGTGCAAACTGCCGGTGGACGTGAACACTGCGGCCGGCTTGCCCACCAGTGTGCCATTGACCCAGGCACCGGCGAGACCGTCGATGAAGTACTTCATCGGCGCGGCCATGTTGCCGAAGCGCGTCGGACTGCCCAGCACCAGGCCGGCGCACTCCTCCAGGTCGGTCACCTCGACGTAGGGCGGCCCGTCGGCGGGCACCTCGTCCTCGAGCGCTTCACACACCGTCGAGACCCGGGGAACGGTGCGCACGCGCGCACTCGCGCCGGGAACCTCGTGGATGCCGCGCGCAACCTCTTCGGCCAGTGCGCGCACGGAACCGCGGCGGCTGTAGTACAGGACGAGAATTTCCTTCATGATCGGGCCACTTTGCTCAGTGGCGGCGATTATACGCGAGCCCCGCTCCGCGACTGCCCGATGCCCCGCCCGATCTTGCTTGACGGCAGCGAATCCGATATATTGTCGCGTTTTCCGATTTCATTTTCAGGACACCCCAATGGTCGTCATTCGTCTTGCCCGTGGTGGCGCCAAGAAGCGCCCGTTTTTCAACATCGTCGCAGCCGACAAGCGCGACCGTCGCGACGGTCGCTTCATCGAGCGCGTGGGCTACTACAACCCGGTCGCCTCCGAGAAGGAACAGGCCATCGTGATCAACGCCGAGCGTCTCCAGCACTGGATCAGCAACGGCGCCAAGGTTTCCGACACGGTCGCGCGCCTGGTCAAGCAGTCCGCCAAGGCAGCCTGAGGCTGTCCGAGCGCATCATGATGGTCTTGGGGCGCATCGTCGCCCCGTTCGGCATCAAGGGCTGGGTGCGCATCCAGCCCTTCGGCGATGACCCGCAATCCTGGGCGGAAATGCCGCAGTGGTGGATCTCGGCCGCCGATGACGCACCGGATTCTGCATGGCGTCCGGTCGAACTGACCGGCTGCAAGCCGCATGGAACGGGTCTGGTGGCGAGCTTTCGCGAAGCGCCCGATCGCAACGCGGCCGAAGCGCTCAAGGGCTGGTATGTCGCCGCGCCGCGCGAGGCCATGCCGGATCCGGGCGAGGAAACCTACTACTGGGAAGATCTCACCGGGCTTTCCGTGATCAACCGCGAGGGCGAGGTGCTGGGCCGGGTCGTCGGATTGCTGACCACCGGTGCACACGAAGTGCTGCGGGTGCTCGACGAGGACGACAGCGAACGGCTGATTCCCTTCGTCGAGGCCTACGTACCCGAGGTCGACCTCGAAGCGGGACGCATCACGGTCGACTGGCAACGCGACTGGTGAGCGCCATGGACACCGGCGCCGTACCCCGACGTTACGACGTCGTGACGCTGTTCCCGGAGATGTTCGCCGCCCTGACGGACAGCGGCATCACGCGACGAGCGCTCGAGCGCAGCCTGTTCGCCCTGGGTCTGCACACCCCGCGCGATTTCGCGCACGACGTGCACCGCACGGTGGACGACCGCCCCTACGGCGGTGGCCCCGGCATGGTGATGATGCCGGGTCCGCTGGATGCGGCGATCGGAGCCGCGCGCGAGCAGCAGACGGCGGCGATTGGTGCGCCGGGTCGCGTGATCTGCTTGTCGCCGCAAGGGCGGGTGCTGGATCACATGAAGGTCATGGAACTGGCCGCGCAGCCGGGCTTCGTGCTGCTGTGCGGGCGCTACGAAGGCATCGACCAGCGCGTCCTCGACGCCTGCGTCGACGAGGAGATCTCGCTCGGCGATTTCGTGCTCTCGGGCGGCGAACTGGCGGCGATGGTGGTGCTCGACGCGGTGATCCGGCAACTGCCGGGTGCGCTCAACGACGACGACTCGGCGCAGGAAGATTCCTTCGTCGACGGGCTGCTCGATTGTCCGCACTACACGCGCCCGGACGTCTATAATGGCGCCCGCGTTCCGGACGTGCTGCTGTCGGGCAATCATGCGGCGATCCGCCGCTGGCGGCTCAAGCAGTCGCTGGGCAGGACCTGGTTGCTGCGCCCCGAACTGATCGCGGCGCGCGAGCTGAGCCGCGAGGAATCGAAACTGCTTGAGGAATTCAGGCAGGAACGCAAGGCGCAGGGCTAAACCGCCCTGCTCCGCAACAAGGGCTGGACACAGCCGATACAAACCGCATGCATCAGGCATGAGCCTGCTCTGCACGCAAGGCCGACGAAGGCCGCAGAAGAAACGGAGTGAAGCAATGAATTTGATCCAGCAACTCGAACAGGAAGAGATCGCCCGCCTGTCCGAAGGCAAGACGATTCCCGAATTCGGCCCCGGCGACACGGTCGTCGTGCAGGTCAAGGTCGTCGAGGGCACGCGCGAGCGTCTGCAGGCCTTCGAGGGCGTCGTGATCTCCAAGCGCAACCGCGGCCTGAACTCGTCGTTCATCGTGCGCAAGATCTCGTCCGGCGAGGGTGTCGAGCGTACCTTCCAGACCTACTCGCCGCTGGTCGCCAGCATCGACGTCAAGCGTCGTGGCGATGTGCGTCGTGCCAAGCTCTACTATCTGCGCGAGCGTTCCGGCAAGTCCGCGCGCATCAAGGAAAAGCTCAACTTCAAGAACAAGGCCAACAAGGCCTCCTGAGCCTGCCGCCGGTCCGCGTGACCGGTGCGACGCAGACGAAAAAGGACTTCCCGCGGGAAGTCCTTTTTTCGTCCTGCGTGCGACGGCGCTCAGCGTCGCTCGACACGGATCAGCATGTAGGTGGCGGCCAGCAGGAACAGCATCGACGGCGTGATCGCTGCCAGCGCCGGCGGCCAGGCGTTAATCACGCCCAGGTTGCCGAACAGGCCGTTGAGCAGGTGGAAACCCACGCCCAGCATCACGCCCAGAAAGACCTTGACGCTCACCCCGCCCATGCGGTCGTGGCCCAGCGCGAACGGAAGCGCGAGCAGCATCATCACCAGCACCGCGAGCGGATAGGTCAGCTTCTTCCACAAGGCGATCTCGAAGCGCTGCGTGTCCTGGCCGTTCTCTTCCAGGTGACGGATGTAGGTAAACAGCGCGGTGACCGACATGCGCTCGGGCGCGACCATCAGCACCGAGAGCACCTCGGGCGTGAGGTGCGAGCGCCACTCCATGCCGGGCAGCTCGACCACTTCGACCGCATCGCCGAGAAAACGCGTCTCGACAACGTCCTCGAGCTGCCACAGCTCCTCGTCCGCATCGTAGCGACCACTGTGCGCCGCGCTGATTGTGCCCAGCGCCCGACGCTCGTCGAACCCGTAGATGTTCACGCCCAGCATCGTACCGTCCGGAAACACCGTGGCGATGTTCACGAAGTTGGCGCCATCCTTGACCCACAGGCCGGAGCGCAGCCGGTTCGACACGCTCGATCCGGTCGCTTCCAGCTTCCACTGCTGCGCCGCGCGTTCGGCCGGAGGAGCGACATACTCGCCGACGACGAAGGTCGCGACGACGAAGAGCATGCCGACCGCAGCGAGAATGCGCAGCATGCCCGCGATCGACAGGCCGGAGGCGCGCATCACGGTGATCTCGGAGTGCCGTGCGAAGGTCGTCAGCACGTACAGCGTAGTGATCAGCACGACCACCGGCAGCAGCTCGTAGATGCGCCCCGGCAGGATCAGCACGACGAACACCAGGGCTTCCCACACGCCATAGCCGCCGCGCCCGACACCGTCGAGTTCGTTGACGAAATCGAAGAAGGCGAACAGGCCCAGGAAGGCGAGCATCACACTGGCGCTGGCGACCAGAATCTCGCGACCGATGTGCCGGGTCAGGATCGACAAGCGTCTCATGCCCGCGCCCGCCATGCGCGCCAGAATGGCGAAATCGCCAGACGCCGGTAGAACAGCAGCGCGAGTACGCCGAGCATCAGTAGGTGCGGTACCAGCACCGCCGTCCAGAATCCCATGCGCTGCTGCGATACCCAGGCGTCGACGATGTTGATCGCGTTGCTATAGACCAGATAGGCGAGCAACGCGAAGATGAAGTTCGCCCCGCGACCGGCGCGCGGATTGACGAAGGACAGCGGAATCGCCAGCAAGGACAGCAGCAGCGCGGCCAGCGGCAGGTTGATGCGCGCGGACAGCTCGCCGAGCTGGTTCGAGGCGCGCTGCTGCATCAGTTCCAGGGTCGAGGTCGAGCGGGCGCGCACGGTCGGGCTGGCCACGCGGCGCTGATCGACGAGAATCTCGTAGCGGTCGAACTCGATGACCTTGTAGGCCGCCGTGCCAGGCACGCCGTCGTAGCGACGCCCGTCCTCGAGCACGACGAAACGGTCGCCGCGCTCGTCGCTGCGGATGAATCCCTGGGCGGAAGCCACGACGCTGATGCGATCGCCCTCGATCGAATGCACGAACACGTTGCGCAGCTTGCCGTCCTCGCCCGCGCCGACCTCGACGAAGAACACCCGCTGCTCGTTGGACGACTCGCGGAACACGCCCGGCGCAACCCGCGTGGTGTCGTCGCGGCTCTCAAGCTGTGTGCGAAACTCCTCGGTCTTGAATTCCGCCCACGGCGTGACGAACAACGTCATCGCTGCAATCACCAGCGCCGCGGGCACGGCGAACTGCAGAACCGGACGGATGAAGGCGGTCAGCGGCAGACCCGAGGCGAACCACACCACCATTTCGGAATCGCGATAACAGCGCGAGAGCGTGATCAGCACGGCCGAACACAGGGTGAGCGTGAGCACCACCGGCAGATAGCCCAGTGCGCCGAAACCGATCAGCGCGAACACCGCGTCGGGGGGTACGCGTCCGCCCGCAGCCTGTCCGAGCATGCGGATCAGCACCACGCTGATCAGGATCGCGAACAGGGCGACGAACATGGCCGCCGCGGTGGCGCGGAATTCGCGCTGGATCGCCGAGCGGAAGATCATCTCGCCGTGGTTTCCAAGGCAGCGGGAACGCTTCGCAAAGCGCAACCGACGGAACGTGCGGGCATCGGCAACCTTAGGACTTCAGAGCGAACGAGGGGTTTTTGACGGCCCCGCCGCGCACGGCCATAATCGGCCGCATCTTCGAACGAGGAACACAAGGGAAAACGCGATGGAATTTACCATAAAGACCGGCAGCCCGACCAAGCTCGCCACCGGCGCGCTCGTCGTCGCCACCTTCGTCGACGACGGCACGCCCGAGGCGGCCTTCGCCGCGACCGACGAAGCCTGTGGCGGCAAGCTCGCTGCGCTGGTCGCGCGCGGCGACCTCGACGAGCGAGCCGGTTCGCTGCTGGTGGTTCCCGACCCGACCGGCTGCAAGGCCGAACGCGTCGTCGTCGTGAGCCTGGGCAAGCGCGAGGACTTCGGCGACAAGCCCTGGCGCGACGCCGTCGCCGCCGTCGCCAAATGGCTCGCCAGCGGGCCGGCCGCCACGGCCACCGTCGCACTCGCCGACACCCCTCCCCCGGGGCGCGACGCCGCCTGGGCCATGCAGCAGGCCGCTCGCATACTCACCGACGCGACCTACCGCTACGAGACCACGCGCAGCAAGCCCAAGGAGGGGCGCCGCCGCGGCGCCACGCGCGTCGATCTGCTCACCGGCCACAAGGCCAGCAGCGCACTCAAGGAGGCGATCGCGCGCGGACAAGCGATCGCCGAGGGCATGGCGCTGACCAAGGAACTGGGCAACCTGCCGGCCAACATCTGCACCCCCACCCATCTGGCCGAAACCGCTCAGGCGCTGGGACGCGAGTTCAAGTTCAAGGTCGACGTGCTCGAGCGCAAGGACATGGAAAAGCTCGGCATGAACGCCCTGCTCGCGGTGGCGCGTGGCTCGCACCAGCCGCCCAAGTTCATCGTCATGCACTACAAGGGCGGCAAGGCCCGGGACAAGCCGGTGGTGCTGGTCGGCAAGGGCATCACCTTCGACACCGGCGGCATCTCGCTCAAGCCGGCCGCCGAGATGGACGAAATGAAGTACGACATGTGCGGCGCGGCCAGCGTGCTCGGCACCTTCAAGGCGCTGGCTGCGATGGCGCTGCCGATCAACGTCGTCGGCATCATCCCGACCACCGAGAACATGCCCGGCGGCGGCGCCACCAAACCCGGCGACGTGGTCACCTCGATGAGCGGCCAGACCATCGAGATCCTCAACACCGACGCCGAGGGCCGGCTGGTGCTGTGCGACGCGCTGACCTACGCCGAGCGCTTCAAGCCGGCCGCCGTGGTCGACATCGCCACGCTCACCGGCGCGGTGATCATCGCCCTGGGCAAGATCCCCTCGGGGCTGATGGCCAACGACGACGAACTGGCCGACGAACTGCTCGCCTGCGGCCAGCACTCGGGTGATCGCGCCTGGCGCCTGCCGATCTGGGAGGATTACCAGGAACTGCTCAAGAGCAATTTTGCCGACATGGGCAACATCGGCGGACGCACCGCCGGCTCGATCACCGCCGCGTGCTTTCTCGCGCGCTACGCCAAGAGCTACAAGTGGGCCCACCTGGACATCGCCGGTACGGCCTGGGTCTCGGGAGAGGCCAAGGGCGCGACCGGCCGTCCGGTGCCGCTGCTGTCGGAATTCCTGATCGGCCGCAGCAAGGGCTGAGCGCGATGACGCGGATCCAGTTCTATCACAACACCGAGGATCCGCTGGCGCTCGCCTGCGAGCTGACCGCACGCGCGGTCGCAGGCGGGCGCCGTGTCGCCCTGCGTCTGCGCGACGCCGATGCGGCGCGGCGCATCGATCAGTTGCTGTGGAGTTTCGAACAGCTCGCCTTCGTCCCGCATGTGGCCGTGGACAACCCGCTCGCCGGCGAGACGCCGGTGGTGATCGCCGTGGCCGGTGCGCCGACGACCTGGCCCGCGCACGATCTGCTTTTCAACCTCGCCGCGGACATCGCGCCGGACTTCGCCGAGTTTCACACCGTGGTCGAGATCGTGGGGCGCGACGAGGCATCGAAGCAGCCGGCGCGCGCGCGCTGGATGCACTACAAGCAGGCCGGACACCCGCTCAAGGCCTTCGACTCCGAACGACGGGAGGCCATCGCATGAACTCCGACGACGACCGCGAGCTGTCCGAAGCCGACCGCCTGTTGCGCCGCGCCGACGCGCTGCTACAACGCCATCGCATTCTCGAGGAAGACGACGACCTGCCGCTGGTCACCGACATTGTCGACGATCTGCCGCCGCCGCCGGCACCGGCTCCGATATCCGCGCCGCCGACCAACCGAATGGACCAGCCGAAACCTGCAGCACGCCACGACCCGGCCACGCACATCGCACAGGCCGAGCGCCTGGTCGAGATCGACACCGTGGTCCAGCGCGCGGTCGAAGCCTGGGTGGCGGCCGAACTGCCGGCCATCATCGAGCGCGAACTGTCGCTGGCGGCGGACCGGCTACACGAGGAAACCGTCGCCCATCTGCGCGCGACGCTGCTGCCGCGACTGTCCGAACACATCTCCGAACGCCTCGGCGCGGCCGACGAGCCGCTCAAGCGCGGCTGAATTGCGCCTCGTGGGCGGCCAGCAGCGCCGTCCAGTCATCGTCATCGAACAAGGACTGGCGCCGGCGCAACTGATCCAGATCGCGGCGTGCCGCACCCCGGCGCGCCAGCAGACGTGGGCGCATCTTCTCCAGATCGATCAGCGCCACCGCGAATCCGTCGCCCTCCTCGCGCGCCATCACGTGCTTGTCGTACAAACTGCTGTGCTGCAGATGCGCACGGTGCAGACGCCCGAGCATCGCACCCACCGACTGCGCGAGTCGACGGCGTCGCGGCGGCTCCAGACCGGTCCAGCCGGCCAGATCGACGAAACCGAGCAGTTCCTCGGTCACCAGCACCGCCTCATGGCCGTCGGAACTCCTGCGCACATCATGGAAGACCGGCACCGGCGCGGCGACCCCGATGCGCGCCAGGCGATGGAGGTAATGCCATTCGCGACTCGCGGTGGGCCAGCCCCGCGGATGAGACAGGGTGCGGCAGCGATGATTGAGCTGGCGCTTCACATAGAACACGCGGCCATCGAGGCGCACGCGCATCATGCCGCTCCAGCCGCTGCGCCGGCGATTGGGTTCCTCGACCCATTCGCCTTCCACCGTCCACCAGAAATCGAAATCGCGCTCGCTCATCACTCGTCCCGTCGGGCAAGGTCGTGATGCTAGCAGAGCGCGTATCGTGAAAACGTCAATGCGCAGCGCGCATCGAACGACGGCGCCCGGCCCGCGGTCGGCAATCCGCTATAATTATTGCTTTTTCGCCGAGCGCACACGCACCGATCATGGAACTTGCCAAAAGCTTCGAACCCGCCGCCATCGAATCCCGCTGGTATCCGGAATGGGAGTCGCGCGGCTACTTCGATGCCGGGCTCGACAAGTCGAAGTCCGAGGCCTTCTGCATCCTGTTGCCGCCGCCCAACGTCACCGGCACGCTACACATGGGCCACGGCTTCAACCAGACGCTGATGGACAGCCTCACGCGTTACCACCGCATGCGCGGCGACAATACGCTGTGGCAGCCTGGCACCGACCATGCGGGCATCGCCACGCAGATCGTCGTCGAGCGTCAGCTCGACGCCGAGGGCGTCAGCCGTCACGATCTGGGGCGCGACAAGTTTCTCGAGAAGGTGTGGGAGTGGAAGGAATACTCCGGTGGCACCATCACGCGCCAGATGCGCCGCATGGGCACCAGCCCGGACTGGAAGCGCGAGCGCTTCACGATGGACGAGGGCTTGTCGAAGATCGTCACCGAAACCTTCGTGCGTCTCTTCAACGAAGGCCTGATCTACCGCGGCAAGCGTCTTGTCAACTGGGATCCGGTGCTGGGCACCGCGGTGTCCGACCTCGAAGTGGTGTCCGAGGAAGAAGACGGCAAGCTCTACGAACTGCTCTACCGCTTCTCCGACGGCCCGATCAACGGTCTCGAGGGCCTGACCGTGGCCACCACCCGCCCCGAGACCATGCTCGGCGACGTCGCGGTGATGGTGCACCCGGAGGACGAGCGCTACGCGCACCTGATCGGCAAGAGCGTGCGCCTGCCGCTGGTCGATCGCGACATTCCGATCATCGCCGACGACTACGTCGACCGCGAGTTCGGCACTGGCTGCGTCAAGGTCACACCGGCGCACGACTTCAACGACTACGCGGTGGGTCAGCGTCACGGCCTGGACATGATCGTGGTGCTCACGCTCGACGCGGCGATTCCCGCCCGGGCCGAAATCTTCGACACCCACGGTCAACCCAAGGGCTCGCTCGCCATGCCCGAGGGCATCGCCGGACTGGACCGCGTGCCGGCGCGTGAGAAGGTGGTCGCCGAACTGGAAGCGGCCGGTGCGCTGGGCGAGATCAAGGCACACAAGCTGATGGTGCCGCGCGGCGATCGCACCAACGTCGCGATCGAGCCCATGCTCACCGACCAGTGGTTCGTCGCCATGTCCAAACCCGGCGCGGATGGCAAGAGCATCACGCGGAAGGCGTTGGACGTGGTCGCCTCGGGCGAGATCAGGTTCTACCCCGAGAACTGGGTCAACACCTACAACCAGTGGCTCAACAACATCCAGGACTGGTGCATCTCGCGCCAGCTGTGGTGGGGCCACCAGATTCCGGCCTGGTACGCGGTCGAGGGCGATACGCAGCGCGTGTGGGTGGCGCACGACGAAGCCGAAGCCCGGGCGCTGGCTGCGCGGGACGGCTACACCGGCGCGCTGGAACGCGACGAGGACGTGCTCGACACCTGGTATTCGTCCGCGCTGTGGCCATTCTCCACGCTGGACTGGACGCCCGAGTGGCCGGCGAAATCCAACGACGCGCTGGATCTGTACCTGCCCTCCTCGGTGCTGGTCACCGGCTTCGACATCATCTTCTTCTGGGTCGCGCGCATGGTCATGATGACCACGCACATCACCGGCAAGATTCCGTTCAAGCACGTGTACGTCCACGGCCTGATCCGCGACGCGGAAGGCCAGAAGATGTCGAAATCCAAGGGTAACGTGCTCGACCCCATCGACCTCATCGACGGCATCTCGGTCGATGAACTGGTCGCCAAGCGCACCACCGGCCTGATGAACCCCAAACAGGCGGCGAGCATCGAGAAGAAGACGCGCAAGGAATTCCCCGAGGGCATTCCCGCCTTCGGCACCGACGCGCTGCGCTTCACCTACGCCAGCCTCGCCAGCCCGGGGCGCGACATCAAGTTCGACCTGTCGCGCTGCGAGGGCTACCGCAACTTCTGCAACAAGCTGTGGAACGCCACGCGCTTCGTGCTGATGAACTGCCAGGGCGAAGACTGCGGCTTCGACCCGCACAGTGCCGACCAGTGCGTGCCGGGCGGGTATCTGGACTTCTCCTTCGTCGACCGCTGGATCGTGTCACAACTGCAGCGCACCGAAGCCGAGGTCGAGAAGCATTTCGCCGACTACCGCTTCGATCTGGTCGCGCGCGCCATCTACGAATTCGTCTGGGACGAGTATTGCGACTGGTATCTGGAACTGGCCAAGGTGCAGATCCAGCAGGGCGACGCGGCACAGCAGCGGGCCACGCGCAGAACGTTGCTGCGCGTGCTCGAGACCGTGCTGCGCCTGGCCCACCCGGTGATCCCGTTCATCACCGAGGAACTGTGGCAGACGGTCGCGCCGCTGGCCGGGCGCAAGCATACCGAGAGCATCATGGTAGCGCCTTACCCGGCATCCGACCCGGCACGCATCGACGAAGCCTGCGAAGCGCGCGTGGCCGCGCTCAAGGCACGCATCCACGCCTGTCGCAACCTGCGCGGCGAGATGAACGTCTCACCCGCCCAGCGCCTGCCGCTGGTGGTCGCCGGCGACGCCGACGTGATCCGCGACGAAGTGCCGTATCTGGCCGCGCTCGCGAAGCTGTCCGAGGTGGAACTGGTCGACGAGATCGGCGCCGACGCGCTCGCCCCCACCGCCGTGGTGGGGGAACACCGCCTGATGCTCAAGGTCGAGATCGATATCGCCGCCGAACGCGAGCGCATTGGCAAGGAGATCGCCCGCATCGAGGGAGAGATCGCCAAGGCGCAGGGCAAGCTGGGCAACGCCAGCTTCGTCGAACGCGCGCCGGCCGCGGTGGTGGCGCAGGAGCGCGAGCGGCTCGCCGGCTTCACCGCCACGCTCGACAAGCTGCGCCCGCAGTACGAGCGCCTCGTGGCGGGCTGACGCCTTCACATCGTTCACGCAAAAAGGCCATCCTCGCGGATGGCCTTTTCGCTTCGCCGCCTTGACGCGACGCGTGGCTTACTTGCGCCGCAGGAAGAACTCGAAGACCTTCTCCGGCGTCTCGTTCTGGCCCAGCAATTCGTTGCCGGTCTGGCGCGCGAAGGCCTGAAAATCCTTCACCGAACCCGGATCGGTCGCGAGGACGCGCACGGTCTGGCCGGTTTCGAGTTCGGCGAGCGCCTTCTTGGCACGCAGGATAGGCAGCGGACAGTTCAGTCCGCGTGCGTCGACTTCCTTGTCAAACTCCATTCGTTGACCCCTTTTCGGCTGGACGGCGAAGTATAAACGCACACTGCCCGCCGGAAAACCCGTGCAGCACAAGGATTCAGCGGCGCTCCTCGCTGCGCAGCCGATCCTCGGCCTTGAGTTCGCGCATGCGGGCGTCGACCGCCGACAATTCGTAGAAATCACCGTCATCGGCGCTGCGCGCAAGCTCCAGTTGATGAATGGCCGCAGGCAGACTGCCACGCAGCGCATACACCTCGGCCTGGGCACGGTGGTAGGCGGTGCGGCGACCCAGGCGCTCCTCGGCGCGCGCCAGACGTTCCCACAGGCGCGGATCGGCGCGCTGGCGGCCGATCGCGTCGCGTGCGTGCGACGCCGCCTCGTCGGCGCGGCCCGCCGCCAGGGTCGCGTCGATGTAGGCATAGCGCAGCGCCCGGCTGTCGCGAAAGCGTTCGAGCGCCGGCGCCAGAATGTCCAGCGCGGCCTGCGGCGCACGCCGGGCGAGTGCAATCTCGGCGCGCAACAGGATCACCCACGACGCACGCTGCGAACGCTCGCCCAGTTCGTCGAGTACGCGCTCGGCCTCATCCAGCTGCCCGGCGCGAAACAGCGCACGGGCGAGCCCGTAGCGCGAGGCCTCGTCGTCGCGGGTGGACACGCGGGATTCGAATTCGGTCACGGCATCGGGGGCTAGACCCTGCCCGGCGCGCAGCTTGGCGCGCACGAAGCCGAAATCGGGCGAATCGAGCACCTGCCGGTAGCGCATCTGCACGACCCGCCCTTCCATGTCGGTGAAGCGATCCTGGGTCAGCGGGTGGGTGCGCAGATAGCCCGGGGCATCGGACTCGTAGACGCGTGTCGCTCGCTGCAAGCGCGTGAAGAAGCCGGGCATGCCGCGCGGATCGAAGCCGGCGCGCTCGAGCAGTTGCAGGCCGATGCGATCGGCCTCGCGCTCGAAGGTGCGCGAATAGCCCAGTTGCGACTGCAGCGCACCGGCCTGACCGGCGACAATGGCAGCCTCGGCCAGCTCCGGATTGCTCTGCGCGGCCAGCGCGCCGACGAGCAGCGAACCGAGCACCATCATCAGCGACTGACCCTGCTTGCCGTAGAGTTGGGCGATATGGCGCTGCGTGACGTGGGCGATCTCGTGCCCCATCACCGATGCGAACTCGGATTCGGTTTCGGCGGTGAGCAACAGCCCGGTATGGATGCCGATGTAGCCACCGGGCAGCGCGAAGGCGTTGATGCTCGGATCCTTGAGCACGAAGAACTCGAACTCGCGGTCGGCGTCATCGCTGACCGCGACCAGGCGACGCCCGATGCGCGCGACGTAGTCCTCGACCTCGACATCGTTCAGATAGCTCGGATCGTGCCAGCGAATGTCGCGCATGATCGATTCGCCGATGCGCCGCTCCTCGAGCGCGGACAGGTCGGACGAGGCGACGTCACCCAGATCCGGCAGGTTCTGGGCGTGCACGGGCGTCAATGCGAGCGCTGCAGCCAGCAGCAGGGCGGAAAATCGTCTCATCTCGGGTGCTATGATAGCGCCTCGCCCAACACGTTCCGTTACCGAAGATGTCGCAGCAACTGACCCATTTCGATGCGCAAGGCCAGGCCCACATGGTCGATGTCGGCGCCAAGGACGAGACGCGCCGCGTCGCGGTGGCCACCGGCGCGATCACGATGCTGCCGGCGACCTTCGCGATGGTGCGCGAGGGCACGGCGAAAAAGGGCGACGTGCTCGGCATCGCGCGCATCGCCGCGATCCAGGGCAGCAAGCGCACCAGCGAGCTGATCCCGCTGTGCCACCCGATCCCGCTCACTCGCGTCGCCGTCGACTTCGAGCTCGAAGAGGCCGACAGCCGCATCGTCGTCAGCGTCACCGCCGAGACGGTCGGTCGTACCGGCGTCGAGATGGAAGCGCTCACGGCCGCCAGCGTTGCCCTGCTCACCATCTACGACATGTGCAAGGCAGTCGATCGCGGCATGACCATGAGCGGTATCCGACTGCTGGAGAAGCTTGGCGGCAAGTCCGGTCACTGGACCGGAAGCTAGGGCGTGCTCACATGTCAGCGGCCAACGGCAACAAGCGAAAGCGTAAATCGCGCACAGTGCCCGCGGCCAAGATCGGATTGCCGCCAGGCACGCTGGTTCACGTTGGCGAGATAAAGACTGAACAACCGCTGATTTCAACGCTGGCCTTCGACCAGCACGGCATCGAAGAGCAACGCTTCGACAGCTTCGCTGCAGTCAGTGAATACTGGCCTGGTCATCAGCGGCTGTGGCTGAATGTGCATGGCCTTCAGGACCCGGCGATCCTTGCCGCCATCGGGCAGCGCTACAACCTGCACCCGCTGGTACTCGAGGATATCCTTAACACCCACCAGCGGCCCAAGATCGACGACTACGGCGACTATCTGTTCTTCGTCGCACGGGTCTTCGAGTATGACCCGGACAGCCGCATACTGATTTCCGACCAGATCAGCATCGTCCTTGGCAAGGACTTCGTGCTGAGCTTCCAGGAACGCCGCTCCGGTCTCTTCGAGCCGATCCGCGAGCGTCTGCGCTCTGATCACGCCCCGCTGCGCCGCAACGGGGTCGACTACCTCGTTCATGCGCTGCTCGACGCCGTCGTCGACCGCTACTTCGTCGTGCTCGACCAGCTCGGCAACACTGCTGAAGATCTTGAGGACGCCGCCATCGGCAGTCCCACTCCAGACTTGCTCAAGACCATCAACCTGGTCAAACACGATTGTCAGCTCATCCGCCGGGCGATCTGGCCGCTGCGAGATGTCCTCAACGGCCTGATCCGTGACGACAGCGCATTCTTCACTGCGGACAGCAAGCTCTACCTGCGCGACATCGCGGACCACACCATCCACGTGATCGAAACACTCGATACGGTGCGGGACCTGCTCAGTGACCTGATGGACATCTACCTCTCGTCAGTAAGCAATCGCCTCAACCTGCAGGTCCGGATCCTTACCGTACTGACGACCATCTTCCTTCCCGCGACACTGATCGCCGGCATCTTCGGCATGAACTTCGAGCACATGCCGATCATAGGTCGCAGCGGCGGGTTCTACCTTGCGCTGGGCATGATGGCCGTGATCGCCCTCGGTATGGCGGTCATCTTCTGGCGGCGAAACTGGCTGAAGGCCTGACCGGTCAACGAAGCTGGTCCGTAGTTTTTCGGCGTGACAGCGCCTCCCGTGGCGTCTAGTCTGTCCAGACTAGCTGGACCCAAGACGACACAGGGGATGCTGCATGGACCCGAAAGACGACATTGATAACGGCGGTGAGGGCTCGTCGCCCCGCATCCTGATCAACCCGCCGGTTTTCATCATTTCCGGTCTGCTCACCTTGCTTTTCGTGGGCTTCGCCGCGGTGGTGCCGGAGACGGCCAACGCGCTGTTCGGCGCGATCCGAGACTGGACCATGCATTCGGCCGGCTGGTTCTATGTGCTCGCGGTCGCAGGCTTTCTGGTCTTCGTCGTCGCGCTCGCCGCCTCTTCCCTGGGTACCATCAAGCTCGGTCGCGACCACAGTTCGCCGGACTTCACCTACACCTCGTGGTTCGCGATGCTGTTCTCGGCCGGCATGGGCATCGGGCTGATGTTCTTCGGCGTCGCCGAGCCAATCATGCACTACGTCACCCCACCCGTCGGTGACGCCGAAACGGCCGAAGCCGCACGGCAGGCGCTGCGCATCACCTTCTTCCACTGGGGCGTGCATGCCTGGGCGATCTACGCGGTGGTCGCGCTGTCGCTGGCCTATTTCGCGTTTCGTCACGATCTGCCACTGACCATCCGCTCGTCGCTGTACCCGCTCATCGGCGAGCGCATCTACGGCCCCATTGGCCACGCGGTCGACATCTTCGCCGTGCTCGGCACCATCTTCGGCGTGGCCACTTCGCTGGGCTTCGGCGTGATGCAGGTCAATGCTGGCCTGAACTACCTGTTCGACGTGCCGGTGGGCGTGCTCACGCAGATCGTGCTGATCGCCGTCATTACCGCGATTGCCACGCTGTCGGTGGCGATGGGCCTGGACGGTGGCATCCGCCGCGTCTCGGAACTGAACATGGTGCTTGCCGTGGTGCTGGTGGTGTTCGTGCTGGTGGCCGGGCCTACGGTGTTCCTGCTGCAGACCTTCGTGCAGAACACGGGCATGTACCTGTCCAACCTGTTTTCCATGACCTTCAACCTCTACGCCTACGAGCCGACCGGCTGGATCGGCGGCTGGACGCTGTTCTACTGGGCGTGGTGGATCGCATGGTCGCCCTTCGTCGGCATGTTCATCGCACGCGTGTCGCGCGGACGCACCATCCGCGAGTTCGTCGTCGGCGTGCTCTTCGTGCCGGTGGGCTTCACCTTCTTGTGGATGACCGTATTCGGCGACACGGCCATCCACATGGTCATGATCCAGGGCATCCAGTCGCTCGCCGACGCGGTCGCGGCCGACACCTCGGTGGCGCTGTTCCAGTTCTTCGAGCACCTGCCGCTCTCGTCGATCATGTCGCTGGTCGCCACACTGCTGGTGATCACCTTCTTCGTGACCTCGTCGGACTCGGGTTCGCTGGTGGTCGACATGCTCACCAACGGTGGCCACGACGACTCACCCGTGTGGCAGCGCGTGTTCTGGGCCGTGGTGGAAGGCATCGTCGCCGCCGCGCTGCTGGTGGCCGGCGGCCTGGGCGCGCTGCAAACGGCCACCATCGCAGCGGCCCTGCCATTTACCATCATCATGGGGCTGATGTGCGTCGGCCTGCTGCGCGCCCTGCGCATCGACCACGTCAAACGTCTTAGCATGCGCGACGCGCGCGTGCGCGCGGTCGGTGGCGAGGCCGCACACGACTGGAAGCGAAGGCTGCGCACACTGGTGCATCAGCCGCGCCGCAACGAGGTGCGCCGCTTCATGCTCGAGGTCGTGCGTCCGGCACTCGCCGAGGTCGCTGAAGAGTTGCGCGAACACGGCATCGACGCCCACCTGGCCGAGGAGGAATCGCCCATCACGCGCACCTGGGTCGAGGTTCGCCATGGCGACGAGATCGACTTCTTCTATTCGGTGCATGTCACGGCCTACGAGCCCCCCAGCTTCGTGATGCGCGACACCCGGCGAGACCGGCAGGAGCGGCTGCGCTACTTCCGCGCCGAGGTGCATCTGCGCGAAGGCGGACAGGATTACGACATCATGGGCTGGAGCCGCAAGGACATCATCGGCGACGTGCTCGACCAGTACGAGCGCCACATGCATTTCCTCGACGCCGTGCGCTGAACCGGGAGGACGAGGCCATGACTGCATTCACCCGCACGGCGCTCGCCGCCGCCAGCCTGACTGCCCTGCCCGCGCTCGCCGACGGGCCGGGCTGGTCGTGGGATTTCTACGCTTCGCTGCGCATGCATGCCGAATACGTGGAGCCCGACAACCGCAACGTCATCGACAGCTACACGGGATTGCGCGACGCCTACTCGCGCTTCGGCGCCAACCTGGCCTATCGCTTCGACGATGGCCCACGCCTGTTCGCGCAGCTCGAAATGCCATTCGATTCGGCCAACTTCCGCCTGCGCGATCCCTACGATCAGGGCGGATTCGGGCGCGACGAGGCCGAGCCGCTGCGCATCGCGCGCGTCGGGGTCGAGGGCGACCTGGGCACGCTCTCGCTGGGTCAGCAGTGGATGCCCTACTACAACGCGATCGCCGCGCCGGTGGACTGGTTCAGCAGCTATTACAGCGGCTTCGCCACCTACACCACGCCGCGCGTGCGCAACACCGTGGCCTGGTACAGCCCGCGCGTGGCAGGCTTTGGCGTGGCCGCATCCTGGTCGGCCGCGCACGGCAACAAGAAATCCACCGCACGCATCGAGGACGAGCGCGTGCAGGCCACCGCGAGCTGGGCCGGCGGGCCATGGGTGCTGGCGCTGGGCATGGACGACCGCGGCCATCCGGATGGCTTCCGCGACCGCCTGTACGGCGCCACCGCGACGTGGACGCAGGGCGCGTGGTACGCCGCCTTCAAGTACGAGCGCACCGACACCGACGTGCCCGGCGCCTTCTACGGCGACGACCAGCAAGCCTTCAATCTACTCGGCGCGTACACGTCGGGGCGCAATACCTGGAAGCTGATGCTCGCGCGCGTCGAGGGCTACGGCGAGCACACGGTGCACGCCGGCGTCGACCACCGCTACGACGATCACCTCACGTTGTTCGCCGAGTTCTATCGCGAAGGCGCGACCTCGGGCATCACCGCGCGCCGCCACGGTCTCGACCGCTTCGACGCGGCCACCAGCGGCGGGCGCGCCTTCGCGCTGGGCTTTCGCTACGACTTCTGAGGCGCGTGGGCCTCGTCGCCGACGAGCGGCACCCCCTCGGGCGGCGAGATCATCTCGTCGTGCATGGACATCTTCCACGGCAGCACGCCCGGCGAGATGTGCAGGAAGTGCAGGTACTTGGCGAACTGGCTCAGGATGTCGTCGATGATCTCCTGCGCGCTGAAACCGAACATGTCGTAGCCCAGGCCACCGTTGCGCAGGAAGACCTCGGCGCGGAAATACTGGTCATCGCCGTCGACGTCACGCGCCATCTCCGGATAGGCGAAGCTGGGCTTGGAGTAGCCGCGCAGCCGGATCTCGTAGATGAAGTCGATGTCGTCGCCGCGGACGATCTCGATGTAGGCGCGCTGATTGGCCTCGTCGAAGCACACCTCGGCGGGCCAGCCCTTGTCGCGCAGTTCCCGGCCGACGCTCTGCATGGCCTCGAGCGCACGGGTGCTGATGAAGCGCTCGACCTCCACGCGCGACGGGAATTCGATCAGTTCGGCCAGTCGCGCCTTCCAGCCACCCGGGCCGGCATGGCGCCCGCCTTGCATGTGCGCCTGCAGGCTGACCTCGCGATGACTCTCGATGGACAATGCTCGCCACATGCCCAGCGCCGCGATGAGCAGGATCACCGCAAACGGCAGCGCGCTGGCGATGCTCATGGTCTGCAGGGCCGACAGGCCGCCCGCGACCAGCAGCGCGGAAGCGACCGCGCCCTGCAGGCAGGCCCAGAACACGCGCTGCCACACCGGTGTGCGCGCCGCACCGCCCGAGGCCAGCGAATCGATCACCAGCGAGCCCGAGTCCGACGAGGTGACGAAGAAGGTGATGATCAGGATCACCGTGATGAAGGACACGATGGATGACAGCGGCAGCAGTTCGAACAGCTTGAACAGAGCGATCGCGGTATCCGCCTGGACTTCATCGATGAGCGTCGTGTAGCCCTCGACCATGATCAGGTGCAGCGCGGTGTCGCCGAAGATCGAGAACCACAGGAAGGTGAAGATCGTCGGCACGAACATCACGCCGATGACGAACTCGCGGATGGTGCGACCGCGGCTGATCTTGGCGATGAACAGCCCGACGAAGGGCGCCCAGGCAATGGTCCAGCCGAAGATGAACAGCGTCCAGTTGCCGATCCAGTCGCTGCGCGAATAGGCCTGCAGGTTGAAGGTGCGTTCGACGATGTTGGAAAGGTAGCTGCCGGTGTTCTGCAGGAAAGCCTCAAGAATGAAGATGCTCGGCCCCACCAGGAATACGAACAGCATCAGCAGCGCCGCCAGCGCCATGTTGAGGATCGACAGGCGCTTGACGCCCTTGTCCAGACCGGCGGCTACCGAGATCACGGTCAGGCCGGTGATCACCGCGATGGTGATGACCTGCACCGTGGTGCCGACCGGCACGCTCGGCCACAGGTAGTTCATGCCGGCATTGATCTGCGCCACCGACAGCCCCAGCGTGGTGGCAATGCCGAACAGCGTGCCGAGGATGGCGAACACATCCACCGTATGCCCCAGCGGACCGTGGATGCGCTCGCCAATGAGCGGATACAACGCCGAGCGCATGGACAGCGGCAGGCCGTGGCGGAAGGCGAAATACGCCAGCACCAGGCCGGTCAGGCCGTAGATCGCCCAGATGTGGAAACCCCAGTGGAAGAAGGCGATCTGCATGGCCTGCTTGGCCGCATCCACGGTCTGCGCCGCGCCCACCGGCGGCGAAGCGTAATGCAGCACCGGCTCGGCCACGCCGAAGAACAGCAGCGCAATGCCGTAACCGGCCGAG
Source organism: Pseudazoarcus pumilus (assembly GCF_002872475.1). Taxonomy (GTDB): domain Bacteria; phylum Pseudomonadota; class Gammaproteobacteria; order Burkholderiales; family Rhodocyclaceae; genus Pseudazoarcus; species Pseudazoarcus pumilus. The sequence continues at coordinate 1,115,028 of NZ_CP025682.1, read as the reverse complement.
AACAGCATCGCGAACCACGCCGGAAAGCTGTATTGCGGCTCGCCATGATCCGGCCCCAGCCGCGTGTTGCCCCACTTCGAGACCGCCACCCCGACGATGAACATCAGGAACAGCGCCACCGCCAGCATGTAGAACCAGCCGAAGGTGCGCGTGATCCAGGCGAGCGTCGCACTGAAGGCATCGCCGGCCAGTTCGGGGTTGCTCATGGTGCCGATCACCAGCAGCACGGCGACGATGACCGACGGCACGAACACCGGTGCAAGCAACGTCGAACTTTTGAGGAACGAGCCTGCGCTCGATTCGTTCGTCATGCGGCGTACTCCTCCCTGCGGGATCTTTCCCTTGTGCTTGTCGCGGATCATGGTAAGCGCTGCCCGGCCATCTGCCAAACGCGCGGCATCCACCGCACGCACGCCGGAGACGCCCATGTGCGCCGATGCGACCCGTCTCTTGACGAATTCTTGACCTCTGTGGGAGATCGCCTTGATCCGCACCGGCCTAACCTGCGATCCGCCATCGACGACCGGAATCGCACATGTCCACCACCCCGCCGCAGGACGTCAATCTCGCCTTTTCCGACAAGTACGGTCGCGAGCACGCGCGCGCCTACTTCCACAAGCACCACGACGGCCTGTCGCGACGCCTTTCGCACTGGCGCGACGTGCACATCGCCCGCCGTGCGCTGGCGCGGGCGGGCGAGCCGCAACTGGTACTCGATCTGCCCTGCGGTGCCGGGCGCTTCTGGCCGCTGCTGGCCGAGCGCGCGGAGCGCGACATCATCGCCGCGGACAACTCGCCCGACATGCTCGCGGTCGCGCGCAGCATGCAGCCGCCGGCACTGGTCGAGCGCGTGCGTACCATGCAGACCTCGGCCTTCGACATCGACCTGCCACCGGCATCGGTCGATTGCATATTCTGCATGCGCCTGCTACACCACATCGGTGACGCGGCGCACCGCATGCGCATGCTGCGCGAATTTCATCGCGTCACGCGCGAGAGCCTGATCGTCTCGCTGTGGGTCGACGGCAACTTCAAGGCGTGGCGCCGCAAGCGGCTCGAGAGCGATCGCGCGCGACGCGAGCGGCGCGGCTACCAGAACCGCTTCGTGCTGCCGGTCGCCACCGCCGAACGTGAATTCGTCGACGCCGGTTTCGACATCGTGGACAAGATCGACTTCCTGCCGCGCTACGCTATGTGGCGCACCTACGTGCTGCGCAAGACGTCCCGATGAGCCGCACGCTGGACGCCGGAACGTTCTACTCGGCAAGCCCGGCCGCCGGGCCGTGGCGGGCCTTCGCCTGGGCCGGGCCCTATGCCCCGCTGCTCGCGCTGTATGCGATCGGCCTGCTGACGCTGTCCGCCTCGCGCATCGCGCTGATGCTGTGGCAGGACGATCGCGTCGCCGCGGCCGGCATCTGGGAGACGATGCTGCTGCAAGGGGTGCGCGTCGACATCATCCTGCTCGGGCTGATGGCCGCCGTTCCCCTGTTGCTGCTGCCGCTGCTCGTCTCGCGCCGCGCATGGCCGCTGTGGCGTGCGCTGACCTATGGCTGGGTGATCGCCATGGTCGCGCTGCTCGTCTTCCTGGAAGTGGCCACACCCGCGTTCATCGTCGAATACGGCGTACGCCCCAACCGCTTCCTGATCGAGTATCTCAAGTATCCGCGCGAAGTCTTGTCGATGCTGTGGGGCGGCTATCGCGTCGAGCTCGTCGGTGGCGTGCTCGTCACCTGCACCTTCGCCTGGCTGAGCGCACGCCTGCTGCGCCCGTGGAAGAACGCCGCAACGCGCTGGAAGTGGTGGCAGAGCCTGCTCGCCTGGCCACTGGTGGTGCTGCTCGTGGCCTTCGGGATCCGCTCCACGCTCGACCACCGCCCCGCCAATCCCGCGATGTTCGCGCTCACCGCCGACACCATGATCAACAGCCTGATCCTCAACTCCGCATGGTCGGTCGCCTACGAGGCCTACCGCATGAAGGACGAGGCGACCTCGAGCGAGATCTACGGCAAGATGTCTGAAGCCGACATCGTCGCCGAGGTGCGCGCCGCCGCCGAAGGCTTCGGCGGCCCGCCGCGCAAATGGCTGTCGGATGACATTCCCACCCTCAACGCGCTGACCCCGACGCACCGGCGCGACAAGCCGCTGAATCTGGTCATCGTGCTGCAGGAGAGCCTGGGCGCGACCTTCGTCGAATCGCTCGGCGGCGTGCCGGTGACGCCGGAACTGGAGAAGCTCAAGCATGAGGGCTGGTGGTTCGAACAGCTCTACGCCACCGGCACGCGCTCGGTGCGCGGCATCGAAGGCGTCACCACCGGCTTCCTGCCGACGCCGGCTCAGGCCGTGGTCAAGCTCTCGCTGGCGCAGCAGGGTTTCTTCACGCTGGCCGACCTGCTCGCGCGGCGCGGTTATCACACCGAATTCGTCTACGGCGGCGAGGCGCACTTCGACAACATGCGCCGCTTTTTCACCGGCAACGGCTTTACCTCCATCGTCGACGAGAAGGACTACGAGAATCCGGTATTCATGGGCAGCTGGGGGGCGTCGGACGAGGATCTGTTCGCCAAGGCGCACGAACGCATCCGCGCCGTGCACGCCGAAGGCAAGCCTTTCTTCAGCCTGGTGTTTACCTCGTCCAACCATTCGCCCTTCGAATTCCCGGACGGACGCATCGAGCTGTACGACGCCGAGCGTGGCACCGACCGCAACGCGGTCAAGTACGCCGACTGGGCGATGGGCCGCTTCTTCGAGCAGGCCAGGGCGAGCGACTACTGGGAGGACACCGTGTTCCTCGTCGTCGCCGACCACGACATCCGCGTGCGCGGCAATACCTTGATCCCGGTCGAGCGCTTCCACATCCCGGGCCTGATCCTGGGCGCCGACATCGAGCCGCGCCGCATCGCGACTGTGGCCAGCCAGATCGACCTGGGACCGACGCTGCTCTCGCTGATGGGCATCTCGGCCGACACGCCGATGATCGGACGCAACCTGTCGGCCGAGCCGCCCGGGCAACCGGGGCGCGCAATGATGCAGTACGAACAGAACTACGGCTATATGCACGGCCATGAACTGGTGGTGCTGCGCGCGCAGCAGCCCCCGGTGGTGGCGACCTATGATCCCGTCGCCAAGCAACTCGGCGGCGACACCGAGCTCGCCGAAGACGACGCGCGCGCGCGCCGCGCCCTGGCCCACGTGTTGCTGCCCTCGTGGCTGTATCGCGAGCAGCGCTACCGCCTGCCCGCGACGGCAAGCGATTGAGGCGAGGCGCTCAGCCTGCGAGCCGCGAGGCGAGGCGAGGCAGTTCGAACTGGCGCCAGTCCGGCACGCCGCCGTCGAAGTGCACCGGCAGTTCACCCGCAACCAGCGGACGCAGCCAGTCGATCGCCGCCGGCGTGACGTGCAGACCGTCGTCGCGGATGAAGTGCGCCGGCACGAGGCGCTCGCGGTTGCCCACTTCGGCGGCCGGCACCGGCACGATGTCCCAGCGGTAGGGCGCATCCGACACGCGCCGGATCGCCGGCATCATGGCGTCGCGCCCGGCCAGCGCGTACTCCACGGCGGCCGAACCCACTGCGTGCGCCTGCTCGAAGTCGGTGGCCGACACCAGATGCCCGGCCGCGCGCTGCAGATAGTCGGGTATCGCCCAGTGATGCTTGTAACCCAGTTCGGCACTGAGCAGCCGCGCGATGGTCTGGCCCGCGCCGCCGAGTTGCACGTAGCCCTTGGCGTCGACATGTTGCTCCATGACCCGCTCGCCACCCTCCCAGGAAATGCCTTCGGACACCGCGATCGCACAGTAACCGATGCGCGCCACGGTGCGCTCGACCTCGGCGAGCAGCCGCGCGCGATCTATCGGCACTTCGGGCATCAGCACGATGTGCGGCGGATCGTCCCCGCCGCGCCGCGCCAGCGCCGTGGCCGCAGCCAGCCAGCCGGCGTTGCGGCCCATGACCTCCATCACGAACACGCGACCCACACGGCTGGCCATCGCGCGCAGATCCATGCCGGCCTCGAGCATCGCGGTGGCGACGTACTTGCCCGCCGAGCCGAAGCCGGGGCAACAGTCCGTGCCCTCGATGTCGTTGTCGACGGTCTTGGGCACACCCACCGTCACCAGTGGAACCCCGCGTCGCGCGGCCTCCCCGGCGATCTGCGCGACCGTGTGCATCGAGCCGTTGCCGCCGTTGTAGAGCAGATAGCCGACCTCGTGCGCGGCCAGCACCTGGAACAGCCGGTCGTAGGGCGCGGCATCGTCTTCGGGCTCAGGCAGGTCGAAGCGGCACGAGCCGAAGGCGCCGCCCGGCGTGCGCGCCAGCCGCGCCAGATCGTCGGCGGAGAGCATCGAGGTGTCGAGCAGCGCCTCGTCGAGCACGCCGACCAGACCGTGACGGGCGGCCAGCACATGACCAACTTGCCCGCTCGCGCGGGCGGCCTCGATCACGGCCGCCGCGCTGGCATTGATGACGGCGGTGACTCCGCCCGACTGGGCGTAGAGGAGGTTCTTCATGGGAGTTGGGACGAACTCGCAGGGCGTCGACAAGAGAAGCGTCGCGCCGTATTGGCCGAACCATGCGGCGGATTGCGCTGCGCTAATCCGCCCTACGAAAACCCATCACTTCAGCGCTTCGAAGGCGCGGCGGGTAATTTCATCCACGGCGCCCAGACCAGAGATCTTGCGCACCTTGGGCGCGGCCGCGTCACCCGAGGCTTCCCAGCGCGTGTAGTACTCGACCAGCGGCTTGGTCTGGGCGTGATAGACCTCGAGGCGCTTCTTCACGGTCTCCGCGCGGTCATCGTCGCGCTGCACCAGATCCTCGCCCGTCTCGTCGTCCTTGCCCTCGACCCTGGGGGGTGCGTGCGTGACGTGATACACGCGGCCCGACGCCGGATGCACGCGGCGCCCGCTCATGCGCTCGATGATCTGCTCGTCGGGCACCTCGATGACCAACACCGCGTCGAGGGCGACACCAGCATCCTTCATCGCGTCGGCCTGCGGGATGGTGCGCGGAAAGCCGTCGAACATGTAGCCGTTGGCGCAATCCGGTTGCGCGAGACGGTCCTTGACCAGGCCGATGATGATGTCGTCGGACACCAGACCGCCCGCATCCATGACCTTCTTGGCCTCGACGCCGAGCGGCGTGCCCGCACGCACGGCCGCGCGCAGCATGTCGCCGGTAGCGATCTGCGGAATGCCGAAGCGCTCCTTGATGAAACTCGCCTGCGTGCCCTTGCCGGCGCCCGGCGGTCCCAGAAGAATCAGTCTCATACAACCTCCCTGTTGCGCGGCGCCGTCGCTGCGGCCCGCGTTGCTCGTGCGCCGGTCGGCGTGCGACCGGCGCCCATGTTTCAGCGCGCGAAAGCCTCGCGCACGCGTTCGAGATCTTCGGGCGTATCCACTCCGGCCGCCGGCGCCTCGTCGACCACGCGCACCGCGATGCGATGACCATGCCACAGCACGCGCAGCTGCTCGAGCGCTTCCCAGGCCTCGATGGGCGAGGGATCGAGCTGCGCATAGCGACTCAGGAAACCCGCGCGGTAGGCATAGATGCCAACGTGGCGCAGCACCGGCAGGCCCGCCGGTAAGAGGCCGCGGCCCGCCGCGAAGGCATCGCGCGCCCACGGGATCGGCGCGCGCGAAAAATACAGCGCATGACCGCGAGCGTCGCACACCACCTTGACCACGTTGGGATTGAACAGTGCATCGGCGTCATCGACGGGATGCGCCAGCGTCGCCATCGCCGCATCCGCATCCGCGGCCAGACTCCCGGCCACTGCACGGATCAGTTGCGGATCGATCAGCGGCTCGTCGCCCTGGACATTGACGACGATGGCCTCGTCACCCCAGCCCAGGGTCTCGACCACCTCGGCCAGACGCTCGGTGCCGCTGGCGTGATCGGTGCGCGTCATCAGCGCGCGACCGCCGGCGTCGACGATGGCGCTGGCCACCTGCTCGTCATCGGTGGCGACCCAAACCTCGCCAGCGCCGGATGCGATCGCGCGCTCCCATACGCGCACGATCATCGGGCGGCCGGCGATGTCCGCCAGCGGCTTGCCCGGCAGACGCGTGGAAGCGAAGCGTGCCGGCACGACGACGCGAAACGCCGTCATGCGCGACGCTTCCGCACCGCCTCGACCTCCTCGGCGCTCATCACCCGCGCCTCGTCCTCGAGCATCACGGGGATGCCGTCGCGCACCGGGAAAGCCAGGCGGTCGCCCTTGCAGACCAGTTCCTGCTCGTCACGCAGATAGTCCAGCGGCCCTTTGCACAGCGGGCAGACCAGGATTTCAAGCAGGCGGGATTCCATGCGTCAGCTTCTCCACGATGAGTTGCGACGCCGCCGCGTCGATGCATGCGCGCACCGGCAACACCCAGGTGTCCGGCGGCGCGAATGCGGCGCATTTTACCGCATCCTTGGCGGTCAGGATTTTCGGCTCACGGGGCGCCATCGTCAGGTCTTCGGGCCGGTAGGCGTGATGGTCCGGAAAGGCATGCCCGACCACCTCGAGGCCGGCACGCGAGAGATGCTCGAAGAAGCGCTGTGGACGGCCGATGCCGGCCACCGCATGCACGCGACGGCCGGCGAACTCCGCCAGCGCAATGCGCCGCGTGCCGTCCATCGATACCAGCTCCTCGCCTTGCAGCACCATGTCGAAGATCGGCACTTCGGCGGCGGCGCCGCGCACCGACGACGACAAGAATCCGTGCGCAAGCACAAGGTCCGCCTCGGCCAGACGCGACAGTCCCTCGCGCAACGGCCCGGCCGGCAGGCGCAGGCGATTACCCAGCTGGACCTCGTCGACCACGACGATCTCGATCTGGCGCGACAGCCGATAATGTTGCAGGCCGTCGTCGGCGACCACCACATCGCACTGCGGATTCTCTTCGAGCAGCCTGCGCACGGCCGCGGGGCGGTCACGCCCGATCACCAGCGGCGCACCGCTCTCGCGCGCGAGCAGCACCGGCTCGTCGCCGAAACGCGCCGCACCGCCATCGGCCGGCACCGGCGCGGGACCGCGCTCGCTGCCGCCATGACCGCGACTGACGATGCCAGGCGTGAATCCGGCGGCGCGCAGGACATCGACCAGCCACTGCACCACCGGCGTCTTGCCGCTGCCGCCGACGGCGATGTTGCCGACCACGATCAGCGGAACACCTGAAACCTCGGACTTGAGCCATCCGCGCCGGTAGGCCGTGCGGCGCAGCGCGGCGAGCGCGGCGAAAACGCCTGCCAGTGGCAGCAGGGCCAGCGCCGGCACGCCACGTCTGCGCCAGAACTCGGGGGGACAGGCATTCATCTCGGCTCGCCGGCCGCGGTCCGCGAAGCGACGTCGGGTACGCAGCGCGTCATTGCTCGGGTGTCTGCACCGAGAAGGTGATCCGCGCCAGTCCGGCGCGCTGCGCCGCCTGCATCACGTCCACCACGCTCTGGTGACTGGACTGGGCGTCGGCGCTGATCACGACGATGGGATCGGGCTCGTCGGGCGGCACCGCCTGGCCCAGCGCACGCGCGATCGCGACGATGTCGCGCGCGCCGACCGCGCGCCCGTCGACGATCACGTCGCCCGCGGCCGTCACCGCCACCGAGATCTCCTGCGGGGCCTGTTCGGCGACGCGCCCGTCACCGGTCGGAAGGTTGATCTGCAGCCCGGAGATGCGGGTGAAGGTGGTGGTCAGCATCAGGAAGATGATGATCACCAGCACCACGTCGATCAGCGGAATCAGGCTGACCTCCGGCTGCTCGTGCTGCACGCCGCGCTGAAAGTTCATCGCCGCACCCCGCTCAGCGCGCCCGCTCGCCGTGCACGACCTCGACCAGACGGATCGCCTGCTGCTCCATGTCGAGCACGAAGGTGTCGACCAGCGCGCGGAAGTGGCGCCAGAAGATGGTCGCCGGAATCGCGATGATGAGGCCGAAGCCGGTGGTGTTGAGCGCGATCGAGATGCCACGCGACAGTTGCTGCGGGTTGGCGCCGCCCGCGCCCTGCGAGGCGAAGATGTCGATCATGCCGACGATGGTGCCGAACAGGCCGAGCAGCGGGCTGACCGCGGCGATGGTGCCCAGCGTCGTCATGTAGCGACCGAGATCGTGGGATACGGCGCGGCCGGTCTCCTCGATGGCTTCCTTCATGACCTCGCGCGAGGCGTTGACGTTGCGCAGGCCGGCCGCCAGCACGCGCCCCAGCGGCGAATGCGCGGCAACGCGGTCGGCCATGCCGGGGTTGGCGCCGTTGCGCGCCAGATCATCGAGCACCCGATCGAGCAGACCGTCGGGCACGACACGCGAGCGGCGCAGGCTGATGGAACGTTCGATGATCAGCGCCACGGCGATGATGGACGTCAGCAGCAGCGGCCAGATGGGCCAGCCCGAAGCCTCGATGATGGCGATCACGCGCGCCCTCCCCGTATGCGAAAGCGGCCACTCTAGCGCCCGCGCCCGGCATCGGCAAGGTCAGGCCGTCGCCGCATGCCGGCGCCCCTGCCAGGCGTTGAAGCCGAGCACCGCGATCAACGTGACCAGACCGGCCGCCTCGACCGTGAAGTCCGGATAGAAGATCGCCACCGTGGCCGGCACGATGAGCACGCGCGAGACCCCATCCATGGGCGCGAACAGGTAGCCCTCGAGCGCGGCGGCGAACGCGGCCAGCGCGACGAAGGCGATGACGACGTTCCACGCGACGATCTCCCACGGACCACCGAGGATGATCTCCGGGTTGAACACCATGAAGCACGGGATCAGGTACAGGCCCTTGGCGAACTTCCACGCCTGCATGCTGGTGGCCATCGGTTTCGCACCCGCGATCGCCGCCCCGGCGAAGCCCGCCAGCGCCACCGGTGGCGTAACGTTGGAATCCTGCGAGTACCAGAACACCACTAGATGCGCGATCAGCAGCGGGATGCCGAATTCGCTGGTGAGCGCCGGCCCGACCAGCACGATCAGCACGATGTAGGCCGCCGTCACCGGCAGGCCCATGCCCAGGACCAGACTGGCGATGATGACCAGCAGCAGCGCGAGCACGATGTTGCCCCCGGAGAACGCCATCATCATCGACGAGAACTTCAGCCCCAGCCCGGTCAGGCCGACGACGCCGACGATGATGCCGGCGACCGCGCAGGCCATGCTCACCGCCACCGCGTTGCGCGCGCCCAGTGACAGGCCGTGGATGAGCCCATTCCAGCCGCGCAGCAGCGCCTCGCGCAGTGCCGCGCCGGTGACCGGCTCGCCCTGACGCGGCGCGAACACGAACATCCAGAACAGGTGCCGCGCCACCGCCACCGCCACCACCGAAATCACCGCGAAGAAGCCCACGCGCATCGGCGATGTATGCATGGCGAGCAGCCAGATCAACACCGCCAGCGGCACCAGGAAATGCCAGCCGCTGCGCATCACCTCGCGCATCGAGGGCAGTTCGGATGCGGGCATGCCCTTCATGCCCTGCTTGATCGCGATGATGTGAACGAACAGGTAGACGGTGGCGAAGTACATGATCGCCGGCAGGATGCTGACCTTGACGATCTCGATGTAGGGCACGCGCGTGTATTCGGCGATCAGGAAGGCGCCCGCCCCCATCAGCGGCGGCATGATCTGCCCGCCCGTGCTGGCTGCGGCCTCGACGCCGCCGGCCTGTTCCGGCCGGTAGCCGAGCCGTTTCATCAGCGGGATGGTGAACGCGCCGGTGGTCACGACGTTGGCGATCGCGCTGCCCGAGATCGAACCCATGCCGGCCGAGGCGATCACCGCCGCCTTGGCCGGACCGCCGCGCTGGCGCCCGGTGGCGGCGTAGGCCAGATCGATGAAGAAGCGCCCGGCACCGGTCACTTCGAGAAAGGCGCCGAAAAGCACGAAGACGAAGATGAAGGTCGCCGCGACCCCGAGCGGCAGGCCGAACAAGCCCTCCTGCCCGAGGTAGAGCTGGCCGATCACGCGATCGAGGCTGTAGCCACGGTGCGCGAGGATGCCCGGCAGCCACTCGCCCAGCCACGGCAGGTCGCCGCGCGGACCGGCGAAGGCGTAGAGCACGGCGACGATGCCGATGATGGTCAGGCCCAGGCCGACCGCACGCCGGCTGGCTTCCAGCACGGTGACCACGGCGATGCAGCCGACCACGATGTCGGTGTGCGTCCAGAAACCCGCGCGGTTGATGATGTCGTCGAGGTAGAAGCTCAGGTAGAAACCGGTGAGCACCGCACAGCCGAAGAACACGGTGTCGATCGCCCCGCCGAGCACGCCGCGGCGGCCGCGCTCGCCGAACACCGGAAACATCAGGAAGGCCAGCATCATGATGCCGGCCAGATGGATGCTGCGCTGGTAGAACAGGCCCAGGGACTGGATGCCCGCGGTGTACATCTGGAACAGCGAGAGCGCGACCGCGATCACCGTGATCAGCCAGATCACCGTACGCGGTTGCGCCGGTCCCATGCCGAAGCCGGGCTTGGCCGGCTCATGCGGTTCGCTCATTCCCCGTCCCCTTGCCCGTCATGGTTCGACGATGCGCATCACCGCCGCGCGTCCGGCCAGTGTGCGACTCAGCGAATGCACTTCGCCGTCGATCGCGATGCGATGGTCGACCGCGGCCGATCCGACCCGCAGACGCAAGGCGTTGCCGGCGATCGGCTGGTCGATGTGTTCGATGCGGTAACCGCCTGCCCCGTCCGAATGCATCACTCCGCGGCCCGGGATGTGCCCCAGGCCGGCCGCGAAGTCGGGTTGGTGGCTGTGTTCGAGTACCAGTTGGCCGCCGCTCCAGGCGAAGCAGTCATGCACGGCGAAGCCGGCAACCGAGTGATTCCAGACCAGGCACCAGCGCACACCCTCGTCGATCGGTCGATGAACGGCGAGCGTGCCGTCGGCACCCCTCACCTCGAGTGCGGCCCCACCGGCATCGGCCGGCGAGGCGCAAGCGAGCGCGATCAGCACGCAGGGCAGCCGCCACGCCATCAACGACCGCCCCCGCCCGATCAGGGCTTGAGGTTGTCCGGAACCGTATGTCCGGCTTCGGTGTAGAAACGCGCGGCACCGGGGTGCAGCGGAATCGGCGTGGACCCCAGGCTGAACTCCACCGTGGTGTCGTTGGCCGCCGGATGGATGGCGATGAGCTCGTCGGTCTTCTCGAAGATGACCTTGGTGATCGCGTGGGCCAGATCGTCGGACATCTCGGCGTTGACAACGAGCACGTTGGGGATGCCGATGGTCTTGACCGGTTCGTCGACCTTGTCGTACAGGCCGGCGCGCAGCGTGTACGGCGCGAACACCGGATCGGCCTTGCGCGCATTGGCCACTTCCTCGTCGCTCAGCGAGATCAGCGCGATCTCGTGCGTTGTGGCGAGGTTGAGGATGGAACTGGTCGGCGGGCCGACACTCCAGAAGCCGGCATCGATCTGACCGTCACGCAGCGCATCGGCGGTCTCGTTGAAGTTCAGCCGCTGCGTCGTCATGTCGTCGTAGCTGATGCCGTTGGCTTCGAGCAGCGCCTTGGCGTTGACCTCGGTGCCACTGCCCGGCGCGCCCACGGACACCCGCTTGCCCTTGAGATCCTGCAGTGACTTGATGCCCGAATCAGCCATCGTGACGATCTGCACGGCGTTCGGATAGACCGAACCGATGGCACGCACCGGCAGTTTGCGACCATCGAAGCGGCCCGTACCGGCATAGGCCTGATACACGGTGTCGGCCAAGGCGAAGGCCACGTCGGAGTCACGACGCGCGACCAGACCCATGTTCTCGACCGATGCCCCGGTGACCTCGGCCACCGCCTTGTAACCCGGAATGTGCTTGTTGATCAGTTCGGCAATGCCGCCGCCGAGCGGGTAGTAGGTCCCGCCGGTGCCGCCGGTCGCAATCGACAGTTGCTGCTGGGCGGCCGCGAGCGGCGCGAGCAGCGCCAGCGCACATGCGCTGAGAATGCGGTTCAGTGTCATCGTTGTCTCTCCTGTCTTCTTGGTTGTTGTGCGTTACCGACGCCCGGCCGCCGCGTCGGCCGGGCGCTCTGGCTTGGCAGGCGCGGCTGGCGGCCGGATTGCACGATACGACACCCGGCTAAACTAGCACAGCCCCCCGGGCACATAATCCGTGATATCCGCAGATTGCGGCGGCGAACCACGCCACAATCCACAAAAGCTGTGGACAACCCTGTGGAGAGCTTGGGAGGGATTGCCGGAATCCCGTTCCGATCAAGCCTTTGCCGGCAACGCCACAAGATGATGCAACAAGCCGTTTCCTTTTTATTTCAACAACTTATACATAATCAATTGTTCCGAAAGGAATTTTTCTCGGCGCACCGGGTCGGTCGGCCCGGGGCCGGGGACGCTGATAGAATCGCCCACATGCCCCGCCCCGACCTGCCCGACCGCCCGCTTGCCGTCGGAGAACTCAACCGCTTCGCCCGCGTATGCCTCGAAGGCGCATTCCCGCTGCTGCGCGTCACCGGCGAAGTCTCCAACATCGCGCGCCCGGCCTCGGGCCACCTGTACTTCACGCTCAAGGACGAGCGCGCGCAGGTACGCTGCGCGATGTGGCGCAGCCGCGCACAAACCCTGCCCTTCCGGCTGGCCGACGGAATGCGCGTCGAGGCACGCGCGCAGGTCACGCTGTATGAACCACGCGGCGAGTTCCAGCTCACCGTCGAGGGTCTGCGCGCCGCGGGCGCCGGCGATCTGTACGAAGCCTTCCTGCGCCTGAAGGCGCGCCTCGAAGCCGAAGGCCTGTTCGATGCCGCGACCCGGCGTGCGCTGCCACTCTATCCACGCCGCATCGGCGTGGTCAGCTCGCACGCAGCGGCCGCCTGGCAGGACGTTCTGGCCGCGTTGGCGCGGCGCGCCCCCGGCATCGGCATCGTGCTCTACCCGTCGCTGGTCCAGGGCGAGGGCGCGGGCGCGCAGCTGGCCGCAGCCGTGAACACGGCTTCGGCGCGCGCGGATCGGGACGGCATCGACGCCCTGCTCGTAGTGCGCGGCGGCGGCAGCCTGGAAGACCTGTGGGCCTTCAACGACGAGGCCCTGGCACGGGCGATTCGCGCATGCGCGGTGCCGGTCGTCAGCGGCGTCGGGCACGAGACCGACGTCACCATCGCCGACTTCGCCGCCGACCTGCGCGCACCCACGCCGACGGCCGCGGCCGAACTGGTCAGCGCCGGTTATCACGCGGCGGCGGAACGCCTCGACGCACTCGCGCGCACGCTGCCCGCCGAGATGCTGCGACACCTCGGCACCGCCGCCCAGCGCGTGGACCGCGCGGCCCTGCGGCTGGTACATCCGCGTGAGCGCCTGGCACGCTCGCGCGAGACGACGACGCGACTGGCGACGGCCCTGAGTGCCGCGCTGGCGCGCCGCCTCGAGCGCGAGCGCGGCCGCCTCGACACGCTGGCGCTGCGCTTGCGCACGGCGCGCCCGCGCCTTGATGAGCGCAACGCGCGTTGCGCGGGCCTGGGCGAGCGTCTGACGCGCGCCGGCGAGGCCGTGGTGCTGCGCCGTCGCGAACGACTCGACGCACTCGCCGGCATCCTCACCTCGCTCTCGCCGCAGGCCACGCTCTCGCGCGGCTTCGCCATCGTGCGCGACGCCCACGGGAACATCGTGCGCGAAGCGGCGTCCGTCGTCGCGGGCGACGCCATCGCGGTCGAACTCGGCAGTGGCAGCCTGGACGCCGAAGTCACCGCCAGCCATTCCGAAGTGGGCCCGGGATTGTCCTCGGGCCGCTAACCCTACTAGAATGGTCGGGATTTCCCGCCATGAACCCCCAACTGAAACAGGAGAGAACACATGGAACATACGCTTCCGCCGCTTCCCTATGCCAAGAACGCCCTCGCCCCCCACATTTCCGAGGAGACGATGGAGTTCCACTACGGCAAGCACCACCAGACCTACGTCACCAACCTGAACAAGCTGGTCGACGGCACGGAATACGCGAACCTCGATCTCGAGGCCATCGTCAAGAAGGCGCCGGCCGGCGGCGTCTACAACAACGCGGCCCAGATCTGGAACCACACCTTCTTCTGGCACTGCATGAAGCCCAACGGCGGCGGTGAGCCGAGCGGCGCCCTGGGCGACGCGATCAAGAACAAGTGGGGCTCCTTCGAGGACTTCAAGAAGGCCTTCGCCGCCTCGGCCGCCGGCAACTTCGGTTCGGGCTGGACGTGGCTGGTCAAGAAGGCCGACGGTTCGGTCGACATCGTCAACATGGGCCCGGCCGGCACGCCGCTGACCACCGCCGACAAGCCGCTGCTCTGTATCGACGTGTGGGAGCACGCCTACTACATCGACTACCGCAACAAGCGCCCGGACTTCATCGCGGCCTTCCTGAACCATCTGGCCAACTGGGATTTCGCCGCGCAGAACTACGCGAGCTGATCACTCCCGGCGACCGGAGCACGGCCCCTTTCACAGGGGCCGTTTTCGTTTCCCGCGCACCGAGAGGCGCCCTATCTAAGCCGGCCGATTCGTTGCACAATGGTCGGTCCGAACAACCGAAGACGAAGCGCCGCATGAATCCGCTCCTCCAGGTAAAGGCTCAGGGCCAGCAGGTCTGGCTCGACAATCTCTCGCGCACGCTGCTCAACGACGGTCATCTCGCGCGCATGATCGCCGACGATGGTGTCAGTGGCATCACGACCAATCCGGCGATCTTCCACAAGGCCATCGCCGACGGCCGCTATTACGAGGACGACCTGACCGCTCTGCGCCGCGAGGCGCTCGACGCCGAGACGCGCTATGAGCGGCTGGCGATCGTCGACGTGCAGCGCGCCTGCGACCTGCTGCTGCCGGTGTGGGACGGCGCACAGGGCAACGCCGGCTACGTCAGTCTGGAGGTGTCGCCGGCACTCGCGCACGATGCGCCCGGCACCATCGCCGCGGGCGAGCGTCTGGCGCGGGCGGTCGAACGCCCCAACCTGTTGATCAAGGTGCCGGCCACCGCCGCCGGACTGGACGCGATCGAGGGCCTGGTGGCGCGCGGCATCAGCGTCAATGTCACGCTGATGTTCTCGCTAGCGCACGTCGATGCGGTCGGCGCGGCCTACGCACGCGGCATCCGCTCGCTGATCGCCGCCGGCGGCGACGTGCGCCGTGTGATGTCGGTCGCCAGTCTGTTCCTGTCGCGCGTCGACACGCTCATCGACCAGCGCCTGGAAACCATCGGCAGCGATGCAGCCCTGGCGCTGCGCGGCATGACGGCGGTGTCGCTCGCCAAGCTGTCCTACCAGCATTACCTGGACCGCTTTCACGGCGCGGCCTTCGCCGACGCCAAGGCTGCCGGGGCGCGACCACAATACATGCTGTGGGCCAGCACCAGCACCAAGAACCCGGCCTATCAGGACCTGCTCTACGTCGAGCCGCTGATCGGCCCGGAGACGGTCAACACGCTGCCCGACGCCACGCTCGCTGCGCTGCGCGACCATGGGCGCGTCGAGCGCAGCATCGATCGCGACGTGGACGCCGCAAACGCACATTTCGAGGCGCTCGCCGCACTCGGGGTGGATCTGACCGAAGCCGGAGAGACCCTGCAGCGCGAGGGCCTGGAGCAGTTCGATACGGCTTTCGCCAAGCTGCTCGAGCTGACCGCCTGAAGCCACGCAAACACAAATGCGAAAGGGCCCCGCGGGGCCCTTTCATTTTGCGGCGTCGGGCAGGCGAGCCGGTCAGCTCGCGTTCGCGGCCAGCGCGGTGAGCTTGGGCGCGTTCTTGTCGGCCTTGGCCGCGATCAACAACTTGCGCGAGATGCCACGCTGGTCGCCCGCGCTGCTGAGCAGTTCCTTCATGTCGAGAATCAGCACGATCTGGCCGTTGGCCAGCGTCGTGACACCGGCCACGCCCTTGGGGCGGAAGTCGTCGAGCGACTTGATCACCGCATCCTCGCGGCCGGCGAAGGTATCCACCGCCAGGATGAAGGACAGCTCCGCCGTCTGCATCAACACGCCGTACTGCGGGCGATTCTTCAGCGGCCAGCCGAGCAGCCCGACCAGCGGCAGCACCGGCAGGACTTCGCCGCGGATGACCATGGTAGCGCGTCCGCCGACCTCGCGGATGTCGTCCTCGGCAATCGGCAGGATCTCGCGCACCATCGACAGCGGCACCGCGAAGGGCTGATCGCCCAGGCGCACCAGCAGCACCGGCAGGATCGCCAGCGTAAGCGGCAGGCTGATCACGAAGCTCGTGCCCTTGGCCGCCTGCGAGGTGATCTCGATGCTGCCGTTGAGCTTCTGGATGTTGGTGCGCACCACGTCCATGCCGACCCCACGACCCGATACGTCGGAGATTTCCGTCATGGTCGAGAAGCCGGGCAGGAAGATCAGATTGTAGCTCTGGCGCTCGTCGAGCGAGCTGGCCTCCTCGTCGGTGATCAGGCCCTTCTCCAGCGCCTTGGCGCGCAGGCGCTCGGCGCTCATGCCGCGCCCGTCGTCGGCGACGATGATGACGATGTGATCGCCTTCCTGACGCGCCTCCAGGCGCACCACCGACTTGGCCGGCTTGCCGTTGGCGCGCCGCTCGGCCGGATCCTCGACGCCATGGTCCACGGCGTTGCGGATCAGGTGGATGATGGGGTCGCCCAGATCCTCGATCATGGTCTTGTCGATCTCGGTTTCCTCGCCGACCAGTTCGAGCTCGACGTCCTTGCCGAGGTTGCGTGCCAGATCGCGTGCGATGCGCGGATACTTCTGGAACAGGCGACCGATGGGCTGCATGCGCGTCTTCATGACCGCGTTCTGCAGGTCGGACACGAGCAGATCGAGCTGGCTCACCGCCAGGTCGAGCGCATGCAGCGTCTCGTTGTCGGTGCGCCCCGACAGGATGTCGCTGCGCAGGGCGTTCAGACGGTTCTTGGTCAGACCGATCTCGCCGGACAGGTTGAGCACCTGGTCGAGCCGTGCGGTGTCGACGCGGATCGAGGTATCCCGCTGGCGCTCGGTCTCGCGACGGCCACTGGGGCCCGCTCCGCCCGGGCGGTCGGTCGCGCGCCGGCCCAGCGCCTGCTTGATGACTTCCTCCTCGGACTTGACCTCATCCGGCCTCGCCGGCAGCGTTGCGGCCACATCCCCGCCCGTCGCGGCGGCATGCAGCAGTTCCCAGTCGGGGCCGGCGCCTGAATCGGCGCTTTTGTCGCCCGCGGCGGCGGCATCGCCCTTGCCTGCTGCGGGATCGGCAGCCTGGGCCACCGCCGCGACCGCCTCGACCTTGCCTTCGATCGCCAGTGACAGGCGCTCCATCAAGGTCGGGTCGGCCGCCGAAGGCTGCACGCCTTGTTCGAGCTGGCTGAACATCTGGCGGATGGTCGCGGTTGCGTCGAGGATCGCGTCCATGATCTCCGAGGTCAGCGCCAGCTCGCCGTTGCGCAGCTTGTCGAACAGGTTCTCGGTCAGATGGCACAGGGCCACCAGCTCGGTGGCGTTGAGAAAGCCCGCGCCGCCCTTGATGGTGTGAAAGCCCCGGAAGATGTCGTTGAGCAGGCCCTTGTCGTCGGGCGCGCGTTCGAGATCGACGAGCTTGTTGTCGACGCCCGACAGCAAATCCCCGGCCTCGACCAGGAAGTCCTGCAGCAGATCTTCCATTCCCGCGAAATCACTCATGATCGTCTCGCTTCAATGTTTGCGCCCGATGCACTCGCCCCGGACCACACGACCCCGCTTGCTCAGAAGCCGAGGCTGTCAAGCAGGTCGTCGACCTGCTCCTGGGTATTGACCACGTCGCTGCGCTTGCTGTCGATGACCGGACCGTTCATCAGCCCGTCGCCCTTGGCCGCCGGACGCCGGTCTTCGGGCATGGTCTCGAGCAGCAGTTGCAGCAGCTCGGCCTCCAGCGCCTGGGCCAGATCGACGACCTTCTTGATGACCTGCCCGGTCAGATCCTGGAAGTCCTGCGCCATCATGATTTCCATCAGCTGGGCGTTGGTCGCCTCGCTGCCGGTGCGCACGTCGCCAATGAACTCGCGCGTCTCGCTCGCGAGCAGCTTGAACTCCTCGACCGACAGGTCGTTGGCGAAGAGCCGGTCCCAACGCGCCTGCAGCATCTCGGCGTCGTTCTGCAGCTTGTCCTGCACCGGCTTGGCCTGGTCGGTGGCGTTGAGCACACGCGAGGCTGCCTGTTCGGTCATGTGGGCGATGTAGGTCAGTCGCTGGCGCGCGTCCGGAATGCCCTGCACCGCATCCGACAGGGACTCGCTGTCGAGCCCGAGCGCGCGCAGCGTGTCATGCACCTGGCGCGTCATGTGGCCGATCTTGCTGAACACCTCGTCGCCCTCGGCCTCGCGCGCGCCAGCCCGCAGCGGTGCGGCCTCGTCCAGGGACGCAGCCTGCGGCTCGTAGCTCGACGCGACCTCGTCGAACAGCGCCTGCAGGTCCGGATCGTCGCCACTGGCCGCGGCTGCGGGTGCTGCAGCCGGCGCGGACGCGGCGGCCTGGTCGCGCCCGGCGTCCGCAGCGATGCTGTCGAACAGCTCCTGCAGTTCGTCGTTGTCCCCGGCCTCGTCGATTTTGTGCTTCTTGGTCATCTCATCCCCTACCTTGCTCGATCACTCAATGCGGAGCGGTGAATCACTGTTCCATGCGATCGAAGATCTTCTGCAGCTTCTCGGCCATCGTCGCTGCCGTGAAGGGCTTGACGATGTAACCGCTGGCACCGGCCTGGGCGGCAGCGATGATGTTCTCCTTCTTGGCCTCGGCCGTGACCATCAGCACCGGCAGGTGCTTGAGCGCGGGCGCCTTGCGGATGCTCTGCAGCAGCGTCAGGCCGTCCATGTTGGGCATGTTCCAGTCGGTGACGACGAAATCGAAACCACCGCCGTCGAGCTTCTGCAGCGCCACCACGCCGTCCTCGGCCTCGTCGACGTTGGTGTAGCCCAGCTCCTTGAGCAGATTGCGCACGATGCGCCGCATCGTCGAAAAATCGTCGACGACGAGGAATTTCATCTTGGGGTCAGACATTCGCTTCTCCGTAGTTTCCGCAGCCGGCCCGGCCCGTCAGTGCCCGCGCGCCAGCAGGGGGCGCAGGGTTTCGGCCAGGGCGTCGGCGTCGAATTTTGCCACGTACACATCCACCCCGACCTGTTTGCCCATCGCCCGGTTGGCCTGCGAGGACAGCGACGAGTGCATCACCACCGGAATGCCCTCGAAGCGCGCATCGGTCTTGATGCGACGCGTCAGTACGTAACCATCCATCTCGGGCATCTCGGCATCGACCAGGATGACGTCGACCTCCTCGCCGACGTGACGGCCGGTCTGTTCGGCGTGCGTGGCCATGTTGTCGAGCCGGTTCCAGGCCTCCAGGCCGTTGACCGCATGCTTGTGCTTGACCCCGAGCTTGTCGAGCACTTCGCTGATCTTGCGCCGCGCCACCGTCGAGTCGTCGACGAAGAACACGTTACGATTGTGTCCGCCGTGGATCGGGTGGATGGCGCCGACCACCGCCTCGCCGAAGGTCGCCGCGAGCACCGTCTCGACGTCGACGATGGATACCAGCGTGCCGTCCTCGAGTTCGGTGATCGCGGTGATGTAGTTGTTGCCGTGGCTGGAGACGTTGTCGGGCGCGCGCACGCGGTCCCATTCGACGCGCACGATGCGATCGACGTCGTGCACCAGAAAGCCCAGCGTGCGCTTGCTGTATTCGGTGACCATCATCGAGCCCCCCAGCTCGGCGTCGACATGCGCCAGCCCCATGATCTTGGCCAGCGAGAGCACCGGGATGACGTTGCCGCGCAGCGAGATCAGCCCCTCGACGCCGGCCGGCATGTTCGGCGAGGGCGTGATGAACGGCGTGGCCGAGACTTCGCGCACCTTGAACACGTTGATGCCGAAGGTCTCCCCGGTACCGAGCGAGAACAGCAGGATCTCCATGCGGTTGGAGCCGGCCAGGCTGGTGCGCGCGTCGACGCTGTCGAACAGTCCGCTGTGCGTGGAATTGACTTCAGACATGACGCTTCCTCACTTGTGTTCCTGACGCACGGGGCGACTCTCGTCGATCATGCGGCGCAGCGTCGAGGCCAGACGCTGCGGCTCGAACTTGGACACGTACTCGTCGACACCGACGGACTTGCCCAGGGTCTGGTTGGACATGCCCGACAGCGACGAATGCATCACGATCGGAATGCCTGCGAAACGGCTGTCCGACTTGATCGTCTTGGTCAGGATGTAGCCGTCCATCTCGGGCATCTCGACGTCGGTGAGGATCACGCTGACCATCTCGCGCACGCTCTTGCCGGCGGCCTGCGCGTGGGCGGCGATGCGCTGCAGTTCGTCGAGCGCGCGACGGCCGTTGATCGCGCCGACGTAGCGCAGGTCGAGCGCCTTGAGGGTGCGCTCGATCTGGCCTCGCGCGACGGCCGAGTCGTCGGCAAACACCACCATGCGCTCGTCCTCGACCGGCTCGATATTGCTGAAGGCCATCGATTCGTCGTATTGCGCGGTTTCGGAGAGCACCTTCTCGACGTCGAGCATCATCACCAGACGGCCATCGGGCAACTCCGTGATGGCCGTGACCAGCCCGCCCATCTTCGCGGTGAGCATCTCCGGTGGCACGCGCATCTGCGCCCAGTCCAGGCGCAGGATGGTATCGACCGCCTCGACCAGGAAGCCCTGCGTGTGCCCGTTGTATTCGGTCACGATCATGATGCCGCGCGGCGTCGTCGGATCGATGCCAACGTACTTGGCCAGATCGACCACCGGCACCAGCGTGCCGCGCAGGCTGACCATGCCCTCCACGCAGTCGGGCATCTCGGGCGCGGCCGTGATCTCGGGCGTGCGCATGACCTCGCGCACCTTGAAGACATTGATGCCGAAGGTCTCCTTGCGCCCGGTATGCGCGTCGTGACCCAGCGTGAAGAGCAGGATCTCGAGCTTGTTGGTGCCGGCCAGGCGCGTACGCGCCTCGATGTTGCTGAACAGATTGGACATTGCTCTCTCCGCGCTGCGCGGTCGGGTCCGTCCTCTCCACATCCGGGCCGGCGGTGGCCCGGGCGGAGGATCGAACCGCCGTGTCAGTCCCTCTAACGGTTGGTGTTACCGAATTCTTTAGCCGATTGTGTCACGCCGGGCAGACCGAACTGGCGCAGCGCATGCGCGGCGATCTCGTCGAGCGGCAACACCTCGATTGCCGCGCCGATCATCACCGCCTCGCGCGGCATGCCATAGACCACGCAGGAGCCCTCGTCCTGGGCAATCGTCCACGCGCCGGCGCGGCGCATCGCCAGCAGGCCGTCGGCACCGTCCTTGCCCATGCCGGTGAGCAGCACGCCCACGGCCGCCGGCCCGAGGCGTTCGGCCGCCGAACGGAACAGCACGTCGACCGAAGGCCGGTGCCGATTGACCGGATCCGAGCGGCTCAGCGAACACACCATCTCCTTGCCGGCGGCGCGCAGCGACAGGTGCGAATGCCCCGGCGCGATGTAGGCCGTGCCGCGGCACAGGCGTTCGCCGTCCTCGGCCTCCTTGACGCGAATCGCGCAGATGCTGTCCAGACGCCGGGCGAAGGTGACCGTAAACAGCTCCGGCATGTGCTGCACGATGAGCACCGGCGGGGCCGATGGCGGCAGAGCCTGCAGCACGACCTTGACCGCCTCGGTACCACCGGTCGACGCACCGATGCACAGATGGGTGCGAACATTGCCGCGCCTGGCGCCGGGTGCTTCCTCCTGCATGCGTTCAGCCCACCGGTCGATACACGGTGCGCCCGACCAGCCGGAACAGGTCCGAGGCGTGCTGGAAGCTCTCCGAATGCCCGGCGTAGAGGGCGCCGTCGGGTGCGAGCAGCGGCGCAAAGCGCTTGAGAATCGCGTATTGCGTGGGCTTGTCGAAATAGATCATGACGTTGCGACAGAAGATCGCGTCGAGCGGACCGCGCAGGCCCCAGTGCGGAGCGAGCAGATTGATCGTGCGAAAACTCACCAGCCGCTGCAGTTCGGGCCGGATGCGCCAGGCGCCGCCGGCCTCCTGCTGGAAGTACTGCTGCAGGCGCGTCGGCGACATGCGTGCTACCCGATCCGGCTCGTAATGGCCGCGCCGCGCCACATCGAGCACGTCGGTATTGACGTCGCTGGCGATGATGGACACCGGCGGGGCGAGCGATCGGAAGGCCTCGCAGGCGGCAATCGCGATCGAGTACGGCTCCTCGCCGGTCGAAGCGGCACAGCACCAGATCTGGATGCGGCGCCCGGAGCCAATCTTGCGCAATTGCTCGGTGAGCAGATCGAAGTGGTGCGACTCGCGGAAGAACGAGGTCAGATTGGTAGTGAGCGAATTGACGAAAGCCTCCCACTCGACCCGATCGCGCTCGAGCCGCGCCAGATAGCCGGCGAAGGTGGTCTCGCCGCAGATTCTCAGGCGTCGCGTGAGCCGGCTGTAGACCATGTCCTGCTTGGCCGGCGTGAGCGCGATGCCGACATGATCATGAATGAGCTTGCGAATGCGCTCGAAGTCCTCGAGCGAGAACGCGAACTCGCGCCCTGACGCGGGCTGTGGCGCGGCATGGACCGCGGACGGCGCAGTACGCACGGCCGACAGCGGCCCCGGATTACGATCGTGCAAGCTCATTGCCGGCTCTTCCTGGAAGCATCCGCGACCATGCCGCGAAGCATGGCGGTGTTATTCAATTTCGTTTCCGATCTGCTCGAGCAGGGTTTCCGGATCGTCTGGCCCCGGGTCGGCCTCGACATCGAAGGTCGGGTTCTCGCCGAGCACCGCTTCTTCGGTGCGCTTGTTCATGACGATGATACTGATGCGGCGGTTCGACGGGTCGAAAGCATCCTCCGGATTGAACGGAATCGTGTCGGAATGCCCGACCACACGCGCAATCTTGGACGGATCCAGGCCACCGGCGATCAGTTCGCGGCGCGAGGCATTGGCGCGGTTGGCCGACAACTCCCAGTTCGAGAAGGCGCGCTCGCCGTCCGGGAAGGGCTTGGCATCGGTGTGGCCCGACAGGCTGAGCCGGTTGGGCAGGTCGTTGAGCGCGCGCCCGATCGCGCGCAGCAACTCGCGCGTGTGTGGCCGCAGCTCGGCGCTCGACAGGTCGAACATCGGCCGGTTCTGCTCGTCGACGAGCTGGATGCGCAGGCCCTCGGAGGTGATGTCGATGAGGATCTGGTTCTTGAACGCGCGCAGGTTGGGCGTAGCCTCGATGAGCGCCTCGAGCCGCCCCTTCATGTCGATCAGGCGCGCGCGTTCGCGAGTTTCCTGCCCATCGGCCTCGGCCGGCACGGCCTGACGCGCGCGCGCCGCCTCGAGGTTGATCATGCGCCGCTGCGGCTCGACCTCGCCACGCTTGACCTGACCGACCGCGCGCGACAGGTCTTCGCCGCCCCCGGGGATGATGCTGGAGCTGTCCCCCGAACCGCTGCCACCCTGTTGCGCCACGCGCAGCGGGCTCTGGAAGAAATCGGCAATGCCCTTGAGGTCACCGTCCGAGGTCGAGCCGAGGAGCCACATCATCAGGAAAAAGGCCATCATCGCGGTGACGAAGTCCGCGTAGGCGATCTTCCACGCGCCACCGTGATGGGCCGCGTGCCCCTTGTTGACGCGGCGGATGACGATGGGCTGCTGGTTCTCGTCGCTCATGACTCACGCGGGACGACGGGCGCACGGCCCGTCATCCCGACTTCTTCCGGTTCTTGATGTCTTCCTCGAGCTCGAGGAAACCGGGCCGGTCGGCCGAATGCAGTACCTTGCGACCGAACTCGACGGCGACCTGCGGCGCATAACCGTTCATGCTCGCCAGCAATACGACCTTGATGCACTGAAAGACCTTGGCGCCGGCTTCGGCACGCTGCTCGAGCTGGCTCGCGATGGGCTGCACGAAACCGTAGGAGAGCAGGATGCCGAGGAAAGTGCCGACCAGCGCGCCGGCGAGCATCTTGCCGAGCACCGCCGGCGGTTCGCCGACCGAGCCCATGACATTGACCACCCCCATGACCGCCACGACGATGCCGAAGGCCGGCAGCCCGTCGGCAATCTTGGCGACGATGTCGGCCGGCGCCTTGGCCTCGTGGTGATGGGTCTCGATCTCGGCGTCCATCAGCGCCTCGATCTCGAAGGCATTGAGGTTGCCGCCCACCATCATGCGCAGGTAGTCGGTGAGGAACTCGACCGCATGGTGATCGGCCATGACGTCCGGATACTTGCCGAACAGCGCACTCGACTCGGGATTCTCGACATCGGCCTCGATCGCCATCAGGCCTTCCTTGCGCACCTTGGCGAGAACTTCGTACATGAGCCCCAGCAGGTTCATGTACAGCGCCTTGTTGTAGCGCTCGCCCTTGAGCACGCTGGGCAGCGCGCCGAGGGTCGCCTTCATCGCACGCGGCGAGTTGCCGCCGACGAAGGAGCCGACCATCAGGCCGAAGATCGCGAGGTATTCCAGCGGCACCCACAGGGCCAGCAGGCTGCCGTGCATCGCGTAGGTGCCGATCGACGCGAGCAGGACGACTATGTATCCGACGATTAGCAGCACCAGCGTACCTCGAGCGCGTCGATCCGGAAGGGACAGGGAATGCGTATCTTAAAGTAACGGTGCATCGGACCAAAACTTGACATGAAAAATACCCCCACGCTTGCCCGCTCGCGCGGGCGGCGCGAGGGGCCGGCTTTGCACAGCCGGCTCGTTCCGCAGGCGCGGAGCGCCGCTGCGCGAAACCCCTGCTCCCCCAGGGGGCGTTTTTTTTCGTGAGGCGGCCCGGCGGCAAAAAAAAACCGCCCCGCGGGCGGTCTGGTTGCGTCGACGCAGTGCGCGACTTCAATCCATGCTTGCGACGCGCTCGCGCACGGCGCGCGCGTTCGGGCTGACCTTGCCGCGGCCACGCCCCTTGCCGGCACGCGAGGGCATGTTGCACAGCCCGCAGGTGTAGTCGTGCACCGGATCGTAGGCATGGGCGACGTAACGTCCGTTGCAGCCGCTGCACGGCGCAAGCTGCAGCATGTCGGCATCGAAGAAACGCACCAGGGTCCACGCGCGCGTGATGCTCAGCACCGGCTCGAGGCTCGCTGCATCGATGTGGTCGAGATACAGGTGATAGGCCTTGAGTACTGCCTCGAGCGGCGACACGCCGCTGCGGGCCGAGAAGAAGCGGTGGAAACCCATGAACAGCGAGCCGTGCACATTGGGCTGCCAGGCCATGAACCAGTCGGTGGAGAACGGCAACATGCCCTTCGGTGGGGAGACGCCGCGCACCTCCTTGTAGATGCGCAGCAGGCGCTCGCGGCTGAGCCGGGTTTCGGCTTCGAGCATCTGCATGCGCGCTCCGAGGCTGACCATCTCGATGGCGCGACGCACGTCGTCGGCCTCGGCAATCACGCTCTTGTTCTTCATCCGGACTTCCCTCAGTTGTTCTCGTCGGCCAGGCGGCCGGCTGCAACGATCGCGGCGTGGATGCTGGAACTGGCGGCGTCGCGCCCTTCCCCGGCCAGCAGGCCCGCCAGCTTGACATCATCGAAGCGAAACACCGGCAACAGCATCTGGCCGGTCGCCATGCGCACCAGACGGGCGCTCGACAGCCCGCCGATCAGGTCGGCGACCTCGTCGCCGATGCCGAGGCGGAACATTGCCGTATCGCGATCCTCGCGCAGCATCTTCTGCGCCAGCATCAGATAGGCGATGTTCAACTCCCGGATTTCGTCCTGAAAATCGCTCCGCTTCATGCTTCGGCCGTGGTCAAACAGATACGGGCCGAACTTAAAGTAGTTTGTTACGAATTACAAACCGCGTTACATGCGCTTGGCAAAAAAACCACAAAGCCAGACCAACGAACGGGCTAGCCCGGCTTCTGCACCGACTGCACCGCGTTGCGTCCGCCCTGCTTGGCCAGATACGCGCCGCGATCGGCAAGCTTGACCAGTTCGCTCGCGTCGGCCATCTCCGGCCAGCGCTCGGCCACGCCGATGCTCACGGCCAGCGCGACGCGCTTGCCGCCGAATTCCAGCATGGCCTCCTCCACTGCCTGGCGCGCGCGCTCTGCGCAGGTCAGCGTGGTCGAGAGCGTGCCGCCCGGACAGATCACGAGGAACTCGTCGCCGCCGATACGGCACAGCACGTCCTGTACGCGCAGCGATTTCTTCAACGCCTGCGCGACGCGGCACAGCGCGGAATCGCCAGCCTCGTGGCCGAGCGAATCGTTGATGTCCTTGAGTGAATCGAGATCGATCACCATGCATGCGAGCGGGCGTCCGCTGCGTTCGGCTCCGGCCCACTCCTGTTCGATGCGGTCCATCGCATAGCGCCGGTTGCGCAAGCCGGTGAGCGGATCGGTCAGCGCCATGTCGTGCAGGCGCCGGTTTGTGATCGCGAGCTGGGCCGCGAAGCCCTGCAGCTCCTGGCGGTCATGCTCGAGCTCGCGCTGCAGGCGGACTTCCCGCAGGCCAGCGCGCAGGCGCGCGAGCAGCAGACGATCGGCACAGGACATCGGTACGGCATCGTCACCGCCGGCCTCGAGCAGCGCGACCAGCGTGTCGTCATCCGCATCGCGCACGCGCAACAGCGTGTGCATGATGCGGCCGATGCTGGTTCGGCGCAGCGTCTGGACCATTTCGAGGACCTCCTCGCCGGCGTCGTCGCAGCCCAGAATCATCATGTGCGGCTGCAACTCCAGCGCGAAGTCGAGCACGCCGCGCACGTCGCCGGTTTCGACGATGGCGCAGTCCTCGCCGGCGAGCAGGCGGGCCACGCGGCGGCGACCCGGCCCGTCGGCGTCGACGATCAGTACCACCGGCTTGTCGGGAGAGCGGGCGACAACCAGGCGCTCGCGCTCGCGCTCTGACTTGAGCCGCACGCCCTCGACAGCGCCAGGGCGCTCGTGGCTGGTCGCGGCTGGCACGTCGATGTCGGGGAAACGGCGCGAGACGGGGGGATCGAGCTTGAGCAGCGCGATCCATTCGATCCACAGCGTGAACATGCGCGCCGCTTCGGCGACCATGTCGTCTCGCTCCACGCCCAGCATGCCGCCGCGCTCGATCATGCGATCGAGGCAGGTCACGCGTTCGCCCTCGGGCGCGAGGGAGAAGTCGGCGAAGGCACGGGCCAGCGTCATCGCATCGAACAGACGCTCCTGGCGACCGCCCGGGTCGAACACCGGGCGATCGACGTCGTCGTAGTGTCTCGCGATCTGCGTGAAGAACTTGGGCACGCCCCAGTGCTCGAGCATTTCCGCACCGAGATCGGCGTGATGGATGGCGAAGGCGGCGCATTCGGGCTCGAGCAGCGCCGCGCCACCACCCTGAACGCCTTCGAGCACGCCGGCATAATCCTCCGGGTAGGCGGTGGCCAGCGCGAGTTCGCCGACGCGCAACAGCAGGCCGAAGCTGAAGGCTTCATCGCTGGCCGCGGCCCGGCCATGCACCACAGCCGCCTGCATGCCCAGCGCGAGCGCCAGCGAATGCGACCAGTAGCCTTCGTAGTCGAAGGCTCGGCAGGCACCCTTGCGATGTTCGGACAACAGCGAGAAACCGGTGGCGAGCGCCCGTATGGCCGGAATGCCGAGCACCATCAGCGCCTCGGAAACCGACACCACCGGGCGGCGCCCACGCGAGATGAGTCCGTTGGCGGCCTTGATGACGCGCCCCACGAAGGCCGGATCGCCGCCGATCACGCGCGCAAGTTCCGCCAGCGAGACCTCCTCCTCCTTGGTCAGGCGGATCACGCGCGTCGCGACCCCTTTCGGGGATGGCAGACGCCCGGAGGCATGCAGCAGTTCGAATGCGCTCTGCCCGCGGCCGGCTGCAATCATTTTTCCAATCGATTCCATAAGATGCCCGCACGACCATGGCCGCGCCCAGATGCGGCACCCCGATGCCGACGTGTCGCGATTATCCCCGTGGACAGGCATCGCGCGCAAATCGCGTGGTCACGATAGAATCGGCGCACCACCCTGTGCTCGACACCCCAAGCATGAAGTTCTGCTCTCACTGCGCCCATCCGGTAGACTGGCGTGTTCCGGCCGGCGACACGCTGCCGCGCCACGTCTGCGCGAATTGCGACACCGTCCATTACGTCAATCCCAAGCTCGTCGTCGGCGCGATCGTCGAGTACAACGAGCGTGTCCTGCTGTGCCGTCGCGCGATCGAACCACGTCTCGGCTTCTGGACCCTGCCCGCCGGCTTCATGGAAAACGGGGAGAGCACCGCCGAGGGCGCAGCGCGCGAGACCCTCGAGGAAGCCTGCGCGCACATCGAGGTGAGCGAGCTGTTCACCCTCATCGACGTGCCCCACATCAACCAGGTGCACCTGATCTTCCGCGCGCGGCTGATCGGAAGCGAATACGCGGCCGGCGACGAATCGCTCGAAGTCGCACTGGTCGCCGAGCACGAGATCCCCTGGGACGAACTGGCCTTTCGCACCAACTCGCTGGCACTGCGCCACTACTTCGACGACCGGCGCGCGGGCCGCTTCGGCTTTCATCGCTGCACCCTCGGACCCGCGCCACAACCGGTCGACGGCTGAGCCCGCCTCACGAATACTGGAAATGCTCGCGCCACCACAGCGCGAACTCCTCCGCGGGCATCGGCCGTGCGAACAGGAAACCCTGCATCTCGCTGCATCCGGAGTTCTGCAGGAAGGCCAGTTGCGCCTCGGTCTCCACGCCCTCGGCGATGACGCGCAGACGCATGGTGTGCGCCAGCCCGATGATGGCGTCGACGATGGCCGCGTCGTCGGCATCGACCACCACGTCGCGCACGAAGCTCTGGTCGATCTTGAGCGCGTCGATGGGCAACCGCTTGAGGTAGGCCAGCGACGAATAGCCCGTGCCGAAGTCGTCGATCGCCACGCGTACGCCCATCGCGCGGATCTCACTCAGCACCGCGACGTTGCGCTCGCCCGGATCGAGCATGACGCTCTCGGTCAGTTCCAGTTCCAGGCACTCGGGTGCCAGGCCGGTGGTCTTCAGCACCGCAGCCACCGTGTCGACGAAACGCGGCTGGCGAAACTGCTGGGCCGAGATGTTCACCGCCACCGGCACTGCGGGCAGCCCCGCGTCCTGCCAGGCACGATTCTGGCGACAGACCTGCTCCAGCACCCAGGCGCCGATGGCCAGAATCAGGCCCGCGTCCTCCGCAACCGGGATGAAGCGTGACGGCGGCACCGGATCCCCCTCCGGACCGCGCCAGCGCAGCAGCGCCTCGGCACCGATCAGCCGTCGGCTGCGGCTGTCGACCTGCGGCTGATAGTGCAGCTCGAAATCCTTGTCCTCGAGAGCGCGGCGCAACGCGTTTTCGAGCGACATGCGCTCGAAAACGCGCTCATTCAGTTCAACGCGGAAATACTGGTAGGTGTTCCGCCCGACGTCCTTGCTGTGGTACATCGCGGCGTCGGCGTTGCGCATCAGCGTCGGGATGTCGTCGCCGTCTTCCGGATACAGGCTGATCCCCACGCTGGCGGTGACCATCAGCTGATGACCGCCGATGCTGCATGGCAGGGCCAGCGCCTGCAGCAGCTTCTCGGCGACGCGCGCGGCATCCTCCGGGTCGCCCAGTTCAGCGAGCAGCAGCGTGAATTCGTCGCCGCCAGGCCGGCTGACCGTGTCGCACTCGCGCACGCTGGCGGTGATGCGCTCGGCGACGATGCGCAGCAACTGGTCGCCCACGTGGTGGCCGAGCGAATCGTTGATGTTCTTGAATCGGTCGAGATCGACGAACAGCAGCGCGAAGCGCGAGTGCTCCCGGCGCGCGCGCGCGATCGCCTGCGACAGGCGGTCGTTGAACAGCAGGCGGTTGGGCAGATCGGTGAGCGGATCGTGTTCGGCCAGATGGCGGATGCGCTCCTCGTTGAGTTTTTGCTCGCTGATGTCCTCGATGAGCATCACCGGCCCGCGCTCGGGGCGCGCCGGATCGAGCGCGCGCACGTAGACGTTGGCCCAGAACCACTGCCCGCGGCGGTCGATGAAACGCTGCTCGAAGCGCACCACCTCGGCATCCTCGATCCCCGCTTCGATGCGGCGGCAGGTCTCGATGAAGGCCGCGTGATCCTCGAAATGACGCTCCAGCGTCTGTCCCGTCGCCTCCTCAGCCGTGCACGCGAACATGCGTTCGAAGGCCGGATTGACGAGTACCACCTCATGATTGCGCGTCATGACGATCGCGATCGGACTGGCGTCGAGCACCGACTGAAGTTCCTCGGCGCGCGCCACGCTTTCGGCGCGCGAACTCGACAGTTCGTCGAACAGGCGGTAGAAGTCGCCCGCTACCTCGCCGATCTCGTCCTTCCCGACGGGCAGCCGATGCCCGTGACTGGGGTCGGAGCGCAGCGCGACGACGTTGTCGCGCAGGGCGAACAGCGGACGCAGGAAACGCTGCATCGCGAACCACACCAGCAGGCCGACCAGCGCCGAGGCGATCACCAGCATCAGCATGGCCATGCGCTGCGAGCGCACGATGGGCTCGAAGGCCTCCTCGACCGGCAACATCACCCCGGCGATCCAGTCCGTGCCCTCGACCGAGCGGAAGCTCATCAGCATGCGTCGCCCGCTCGCATCGATGTCCTCCTCCGTGCCTTCCCAGCCGGCCAGCGCGCGATCGAAGGATTCGATCACGCCCGGTTCGGCCCAGCTCGAGAGCATCAGACGCGTATTGTCGCCGACGATGGTGGTGCGCTCGCGCGTGGTCAGCACGAACTGCCCCGGCTGGTCAGGACTGCTGCGGTTGAGTCCGCCCAGAAAGCTCGGACTGAGAATGTCCACCGTGCCCGACACGATTGCGATCAGCCGCCCGACCGAGTCGAACACCGGCACCGACATGGCCAGCAGCGGCTGACCGGTGACCACCCCGACGAAGGGGCTCGAGAGCGCCGGCCCACCGGTGGCCTTGACCCGCTGCAGATGCTCGAGCGCGGAAACGTCCGTGCCCACACGCCCCGAACGCGGCGGATTGTCGGCGAGCACCACGAGATCCGGACTGACGATGATCAGCGAGTCGAACAGCGCCAGCGCGCCCTGGTTGTCGTACAGGTAGTCGCGCAGACGCTCGGTATCGTCGGCCTGCGCGAAGTTGATGCCCGAGGCCACCCGCTTGAGCGTGCCCAGGCTCACGCCCACGCGGGCCGAGACCTCGTGGGCGAAGCGCGACACCAGGGCGAACTGCTGCTCGGCGATGGTCTGCTTGAGCGAGTTGCGAATGAGGTAGTCCTGGACCACCATGCCGACGCCGAACACCAGCACCAGAAGGCCGACCACGGCAAGCGAGGATTTGGTCTTGAGATTCACCCGATGGGCCAGCCGGACACAGAAACACGCCGACTGTATAAGCCATCTCGCACGCCGCACAAGCGTGATACCCGCAATGCGTGAGGCGTCACTCGCGCCCGTGGCGGCTGAGCAGCGGCAGCGCGCGGTGCAGGTAGTAACCCATCGACCACAGCGTCAGCGCGGCGGCGGCGTAGATCAACACCGTGCCCGGCACCTGCACCGCGACGCCGAACAGGCTGGCGTCATAGAGCAACATCGGAATGGCGATCATCTGCGCGGCGGTCTTGAGCTTGCCGACGGTCGCCACCGCAACGCTGGCCGACTGGCCGATGCGCGCCATCCATTCGCGCAAGGCCGAGATGGTGATCTCGCGCCCGATGATGACCACCGCAATGATGGCGTCGACGCGGCCCAGCTGCACCAGCACGATCAGTGCCGCGGCGACCATCAGCTTGTCCGCGACCGGATCGAGAAAGGCGCCGAAGGCCGAGGTCTGACCCAGCGAGCGCGCCAGATAACCGTCGAGCCAGTCGGTGATCGCCGCGAGCACGAACAGCACGGTGGCGATCACGTTCATCTGCAAATCGGTCAGCCAGGCCGCGGGCAGATAGAACACGCCGACGAACAGCGGAATCAAGGCGATCCGCATCAGGGTCAGGGTGTTCGGAATGTTGAAGTCCATGATGACGCGCCAGCCGTTCGCGAAGCCTCAGTGCAGCGCCGAGTATATCTGTTCGGCCAGCTTGCGGCTGACGCCGTCGACACGGCACAGATCCTCGACGGTGGCCGCGCGCACGCCGTCGAGACCGCCGAAGGCCTCGATCAGGCGGCGGCGACGCGTCGGGCCGACGCCCGCGATGTCGTCGAGTCGCGAGCCGACGCGCGCCTTGGCACGCCGCGCGCGGTGGCCGGTGATCGCGAAGCGGTGCGCCTCGTCGCGAATCTCCTGGATCAGGTGCAGCGCCGGCGCGTCCGGCGACAGATGCACGGGTGCGCGCGCATCGGCGAAGATCAGCGTCTCCAACCCCGGCTTGCGCCCCTCGCCCTTGGCCACGCCCACCATCGCGATCGACTCCAGGCCGAGGTCGGCGAGCACTGCATGCGCCGCCGACACCTGACCGCGACCACCGTCGATGAGGATCAGGTCGGGCATCACGCCGTCGCCCTCGACGAGTTTGGAGTAGCGACGCTCCAGCACCTGGCGCATCGCCGCGTAGTCGTCTCCGCCCGTGATCCCGGCGATGTTGTAGCGACGATACTCGGCGTTCTTCATCGCGCCGTCGACACACACCACGCACGAGGCCACGGTGGCCTCGCCCATGGTGTGACTGATGTCGAAGCACTCGATGCGCGCCGGCGACTCGGCCAGGTCCAGCGCCTCGCGCAGCGCGGCCAGCCGGGCGCCGATCCGACCGGCATCCTGGTTGCGCGCGGCAATGGCAGTGCGTGCGTTGTTGCGCGCCATCTCCATCCAGGCACGCTCGGCCGCACCGCGTGGCGCAACCACCGCAACCGGCCGTTCGCTCAGTTCGGCCAGCTGCGCACGTGCGGCCTCGACGGCGTGCCCGACGAGGATGCGCGCAGGCATGGCATGTTCGCCGTAGTGCTGGTCGAGAAAGGCCAGCAAGGCGTCGTCGGCGTCGCAGCCGGCCGCGCTGCTGGGAAACTGCGGCCGATCGCCCAGATGGCGTCCGCCACGCACCATCGCCAGGTTCACGCACACCAGGCCGTCGGCCTCGACGGCGGTGATCACGTCCACGTCCTGGTCGCGCCCGCTGTCGACGAACTGGCGGTGCAGCACCGCCTGCAGCGCACGAATCTGGTCGCGGCAGGCGGCCGCCTCCTCGAAGGCCAGACGCTCGGCGGCCTCGTTCATGCGCGCACCCAGATCGTCGATGACCTCGTTGGCGCGACCGTCGAGAAAACGCGTCGCCAGACGCACGTCGGCGGCGTAGTCGGCATCACTGATCAGACCTACGCACGGCGCCGTGCAGCGCCGGATCTGATGCAGCAGACAGGGGCGCGAACGGTTGCGGAAGACGGCGTTCTCGCAGGTGCGCAAGCGAAAGATCTTCTGCAGCAGGTGGATGCTCTCGCGTGCCGCGCTGCCGTTGGGAAACGGGCCGAAGTAGCGCCCACCCTTGGCGAAGGCTCCACGGTGATAGGCCAGGCGCGGGAAGATGTCGCCGCTCAGACAGATGTAGGGATAGCTCTTGTCGTCGCGAAACAGGATGTTGTAGCGCGGCGCCAGCTGCTTGATCAGGTTGTTCTCGAGGATCAGCGCCTCGGCCTCGGAACGCGTCGGCGTGATGTCCACGCGCTCGATCTGCGCCACCATCATGGCGATGCGCGGGCTCGACTGCGTGCGCTGGAAATAGCTCGAAACGCGCCGGCGCAGGTTCTTCGCCTTGCCGACGTAGAGCACGCGCTCGTCGCTGCCGATCATGCGATAGACGCCGGGCGCTTCCGGGACGGTGCGCAGGAAGGCCTTGGCGTCGAAGGCCGCTGCCGGGTACTCGCTGCCGCTCATCGCGGCACCTCAGGCCGTATCGGACGCGAGCGCAGCGACCTGAGCGCGCGCGTGGTGATAGGGCTCGGCCAGTTCCAGCTCGAATGCATCGGCATAGCGCGGCCGCCCGCGCAGCGCGGCGATGCGCGCGGCGCTGGTCGCCGCCACGTCCGGTCGCCAGCGCCCGACGAGTTCGTCCACGCGCTCGGGCTGGTTGCACACCAGCACCATGTCGCAGCCGGCGTCGACCGCCGCCTGCGCACGCGCGACGATGTCACCGGCCACGCTCGCCCCTTCCATGGTCAAGTCGTCCGAGAAGATCAGGCCCTGAAAGCCGAGCCGCCCGCGCAGGACGTCACCGAGCCAGAATCTCGAGAAGCCGGCCGGCTGCGCGTCGACCTTGTCGTAGATCACGTGCGCCGGCATCACGCCCGAGAGCTGACGGCCGATGCGATGGCGGTAGGGCGCGATGTCCTCTTCCCAGATCGTATCGAAGTCGCGCGAATCGACCGGCAGGTCGACATGCGAATCGGCCTCGACGAAACCGTGCCCGGGAAAATGCTTGCCGACGCAGCCCATGCCCGCCTCGCGCATGCCGGCGGCCAGCGCCGAGGCCAGGCTGGCGACCACCTGCGGGTCGCGATGGAAGGCGCGATCGCCGATCACGCGGCTGCCACCGTAGTCCAGGTCGAGCACCGGCGTGAAGGACAGGTCCACACCGTGGGCGAGCAATTCGGCGGCCAGCACGTAGCCGGTGGCGCGCGCGCAATCGAGCGCCGCGACATGGTCCTCGTCCCAGGCGCGACCCAGCGCGCGCATCGGCGGCAGATGCGTGAAGCCGCGGTCGCGAAAGCGCTGCACGCGCCCGCCCTCGTGATCGACCGCGATCAGCAGCGCCGGCTCGCGCAGCGCACGGATCTCGGCGGTGAGCGCGGCCAGCTGCTCGGAATCGGCGAAGTTGCGTGCGAACAGGATCACGCCCCCCACCAGCGGGTGGCGCAGCCGGTCGCGCTCGGCCTTGCCCAGCGCGAGACCCTCGACATCGGCCATCAGCGGGCCGCGCGGCAGGGCCAGGGGCGCACGATGGGTCATGCCGCCCTCCCCTGATGTTCGATCACCACGAAAGCGACGACGTAGTCGGTCTCGTCGGTCAGCGTCAGGTGCGCAACCAGACCTTCCTCCCGCATCGCAGCGGCCAGACCGTCGGAGAAACGGAAGATGGGTTTGCCACGCGCATCGTGATCGACGATGACCGCATGCAGCGTGGCCGGTGCGGCCACACCGGTGCCGAAGGCCTTGCCGAAGGCCTCCTTGGCGGCGAAGCGCTTGGCGAGGAAGCGTTCCGGATCGTTGCGTGCAGCAAACGCCGCGCGTTCGTCCGACGCGAGGATGCGGTTGGCGAAGCGCTGACCGTATTTCGCCAGCACCGCGGCCATGCGCGGGATGCGCACGATGTCGGCGCCGATGCCGTGAATCATTGCGCCCCTCCTTCGCCCTGCAAGGCGGCCTCGCACATCAGGCGCTTCATCTCGCGAACGGCCTCGCGCAGGCCGACGAACACCGATCGACTGACGATGGCGTGACCGATGTGCAGTTCGCGCACGCCGGCCAGGCGCGCGATCGGCCCCACGTTGTAGTAGTTGAGCGCGTGGCCGGCATTGAAGCGCAGACCCGCGGCGTGGATCGCCTCGCCGGCGGCGCGCACGCGCGCCAGCTCGGCCTTCACCGCGGGCGCTGCGGCGTC
This sequence comes from Pseudazoarcus pumilus, assembly GCF_002872475.1. GTDB lineage: Bacteria > Pseudomonadota > Gammaproteobacteria > Burkholderiales > Rhodocyclaceae > Pseudazoarcus > Pseudazoarcus pumilus. The sequence goes on along the minus strand of NZ_CP025682.1, from coordinate 1,079,639 downwards.
CCGCGCGCGATGGAATGCGTGGGCATAGGGGCCGGTGTGCACCTCGCAGACCTTCGCGCCGATGCGCGCGGCCGCCTCGATCTGCGCGATGTCGGCGTCGACGAAGATGCTGGTGACGATGCCCGCCTCGCTCAGGCGCGCGACCACGCCGGCCAGGCGCGCCTCGTCGGCGAGCACGTCGAGCCCGCCCTCGGTGGTGACTTCCTGACGCCCCTCGGGCACCAGCATGGCCATGTGCGGACGCAGCTCGCAGGCGAAGCCGACCATTTCGTCGGTGGCCGCCATCTCCAGATTGAGCTTGACCTGCGTGAGTTCGGCCAGCCGGCGCACGTCGGCGTCCTGGATGTGGCGACGATCCTCGCGCAGGTGCACGGTGATGCCGTCGGCGCCACCCAGATGCGCCTCGACCGCAGCCCACTGCGGATCCGGCTCCCAGGTGCGGCGCGCCTGCCGCAAGGTCGCGACGTGGTCGATGTTGACGCCCAGTTCGATCACAGCTCCTGCAACTCCCTGAAAACGCGGCGCGACTGCAACGGTCGGCCGCCCAGTTGGTGATTGATCAGCGTGCGCAGCAGGCTCTTGGACTCACTCTGCGTGAGCGGGTCGGAAAAATCGTCGCGCGCCATCGCCGCGAGCGTGCGCCCGGACACCATGACATGTTCTGCGGGCGGCGGCTCGCCGCGCACCGGACCTCGTTCGATTATATAGGCGTAGCGCGCGCCTTCCTCGATCGGGACATCGCCATCGGCCTCGCGGTCGAGCACAAGCTGGTAGCCCGTCTCGCGCAGCAGCGCCAGCTCGAAGCGGCGCAGCTCGGGCGCGGGCGGCCCCGCGCGCGCAAGCCGCGCGACGGTGTCGACATAGGCGTCGAACAGGCCGGGATGGGGATCCTCGCGCGCGGAAAGATGCACGACGAGTTCGTTCAGATAATAGCCGCACAGCAGCGCCCGCCCGCACAGCAGCGGCTGGCCGCCCTGCCATTCGGCACGCACCAGGGTCTTGACCTCGCCGCTGCCCGAGTAGGCCACGTGCAGCGGCTGGAAGCCCATCAGCACGCCGCGCAGCGCCGAGTGCGGGCGCCGCGCGCCCTTGGCGACCACGGCCACGCGACCGTGGTCACGCGTGAGCAGTTCGACGATGGAACTGGTTTCGCGCCACGGACGGCTGTGGAGCACCCAGGCGGGCTGCTCGTCGACGCGCTGTCTTGCACTCACGCCGCGCGCCCCGCGATCACTCGTAGCCGAGGCTCTTGAGCGCGCGCTCGTCGTCGGCCCAGCCGCTTTTGACCTTGACCCAGACCTCGAGATAGACGCGCGCGTCGAAGAGCTTCTCGAGCTCGACGCGGGCTTCGCTGGAAATGCGCTTGAGCTGCTCGCCGTTCTTGCCGATGACCATGGCCTTGTGGCTGGCGCGATCGACGATCACTGCGGCGAAGATGCGCCGCAGATTGCCCTCGGTCTCGAACTTCTCGATTTCCACGGCGATGCCGTAGGGCAGCTCGTCACCGAGCAGTCGGAAGAGCTTCTCGCGCAGGAATTCGGAGGCGAGGAAGCGCTCGCTGCGATCGGTGATGTCGTCTTCCTCGAACACCGGCGGGCCTTCGGGCAGCAGCGCCACGGTGGCGCGCACCAGCGCGTCGACGTTGGCACCCCGCTCGGCGGACAGGGGCACGATCTCGGTGAATTCGCGCAGGCTGCGCACTTCGTCGATGAAGGGCAGCAGGCGCGCCTTGTCCTTGAGACGGTCGATCTTGTTGATCACCAACACCACCTTGGCATCCTCGGGCAGCAGCTCGAGCACCTTGCGATCGTCTTCGGTGAAACGCCCGGCCTCGATGACGAAGAACACCACGTCCACGTCTGCCAGCGCCTGCGTGACGCTGCGGTTCATCGTGCGGTTGAGCGCGTTGCGATGGCGTGTCTGGAAACCCGGCGTATCGACGAACACGAACTGCGCGTCTTCGTCGCTGCGGATGCCGGTGACGCGGTGGCGCGTGGTCTGTGCCTTGCGCGAGACGATGCTGATCTTCTGACCGATGAGCCGGTTGAGCAGCGTGGACTTGCCCACGTTGGGGCGGCCGACAATCGCGACGAAGCCGGTGCGGAAATGCTCGGGGGGTTGCGTGGGAGCGTTTTCGGTCATGCGTTTTCCAGTCGTTCGAGGGCGCGTTCGGCAGCTGCCTGCTCGGCCGCGCGGCGGCTCGGCCCGCGTCCGGTGACGCTCACCGAGAAGGATTCGACCGTGCAACACACTTCGAATTCCTGCGCATGCGCCTCGCCGCGCACCTGCACCGTCTCGTAGGCGGGCAGCGGCGCCTTGCGTGCCTGCAGCCATTCCTGCAGCGCGGTCTTGGGGTCCTTGAGCGCGCGTGCCGGATCGATCTCGTCGACCAGCGGCGCATAGAGCCGCATCACGACCTCGCGCGCGGCCTCGAAGCCGGCGTCGAGGAAGACTGCCGCGAACACTGCCTCGAGCGCGTCGGCGAGAATCGACGGGCGGCGATGGCCGCCGCTCTTCATCTCGCCCTCGCCCAGCCGCAGCGCCTCGCCCAGGTCCAGCCCGGTGGCGACGCGATGCAGGCCCTCCTGGCGCACCAGCGAGGCGCGCAGGCGCGACAGCTCGCCTTCGCGCAAACCCGCGAAGCGCTCGTAGAGCGCGATCGCCGTGACGCAGTTGAGGATGGAGTCGCCGAGGAACTCGAGCCGCTCGTTGTTGGGCTGGCCGAAGCTGCGGTGGGTCAGCGCCTGCTCGAGCAGCGCACCGTTGCGAAAGCGGTAGCCCAGACGGTGCTGCAGCCGGTCCAGATCGTCCCGCGTCACTGCCGGCCGGACGAGGACGAGGCGTTGAATTCGAGCAGCAGGCTGACGTTGCCGGCCACCGGCACCTTGCGTTCCCAGGCGACATCGACGTAGGTCACCCCAGAGGCGCGGGCGATCTGCAGGTCGACGCCGGTGACGCTGACGATGTCGTCGGTGTACGCATAGCGCTCGAAACTGCGGCGCATCTGCGTGGGCGAGGCGCCCGCCGCACCCTCGGAAGCGATCACGCCGACGATGCGCTGCATCGCGAAGTATTCGTTGAGCGCGGGCACGGTGCGAAAACCCACGTACAGGCAGAAGGCGAGAAAGCAGCCTACGATCAGCGTGCTGATCAGCGTCAGGCCACGCTGCGAACGCGCGACCGCAATATTGTCCGCTCTCAATTGAACCCCCCGATCCGCTTCAGATCACCGAAATTGAACCAGATGAAGAAGGCGCGACCGACGATGTTCTCGTCCGGCACGAAGCCCCACATGCGGCTGTCGCTGCTGGCATCGCGGTTGTCGCCCATCACGAAGTAATGCCCTTCGGGTACCGTGCAGCTTACACCGGACGAAGTATAGGTACAGTTCTCGCGATAGGGGAAATCGAAGGGACTCGACACGTAGGCCGGAGAGTCGCGCTCGATCAACACCTTGTGCGTGTGCTCGCCCAGTTCCTCTACGAAGCGCGGCGAGTAGTACATGCGCTCGGGGTGCAGGTACTCGCCGTCGGGCGTCAGTGGCACTTCCTCGCCGTTGATGCTCAGCCGCTTGCCGCGATAGACGACCTCATCGCCGGGCACGCCGACCACGCGCTTGATGTAGTCCATCGACGGGTCACGCGGATAGCGGAACACCATCACGTCGCCGCGCTCGGGCGTACCCAGCGGAATGATCTTCTGATTGATGACCGGCAGACGGATGCCATAGGTGAACTTGTTGACCAGGATGAAGTCGCCCACCAGCAGGGTCGGAATCATCGAGCCCGACGGGATCTTGAACGGTTCGACGATGAACGAGCGCAGCGCGAACACGATCAGGATGACCGGGAAGAAGCTCGCGCCGTACTCGACCCACCACGGGCTGGGCGCATCGGCGGCGCGATGCTTGCGCGCGTAGAGACGGTCGGCCGCCCACAGCACGCCCGAGACGACCAGCAGGATGAACAGGATCAGTGCGAAGTTCACGACGACTCCATCAGCGGGTGACGATCAGGCGTGGACGCGGCGCTCACTTGCCTTCGTCCGTCCGCAGCACGGCGAGGAAGGCTTCCTGCGGAATTTCCACATTGCCCACCTGCTTCATGCGCTTCTTGCCTTCCTTCTGCTTCTCCAGCAGCTTCTTCTTGCGCGTGATGTCGCCGCCGTAGCACTTGGCGAGCACGTTCTTGCGCAGCGCCTTGATGGTCTCGCGCGCGACGATGTGCGAGCCGATCGCCGCCTGCACCGCCACGTCGAACATCTGGCGCGGAATCAGCGCGCGCAGCCGGGTCGCCAGTTCGCGCCCGCGAAACTGCGCGCTGGCGCGGTGCACGATGATGGACAAGGCATCGACCTTCTCCCCGCCCACCATCATGTCGAGCTTGACCAGATCCGAGCTGCGGTATTCCTTGAATTCGTAATCGAGCGAAGCATAGCCGCGCGACACCGACTTGAGACGGTCGAAGAAGTCCATCACGACCTCGTTCATCGGCATGTCGTAGATCAGCTGCACCTGGCGACCGTGGTAGCGCATGTCCACCTGCGCGCCGCGCTTCTGGTTGCACAGCGTGATCACCGGGCCGACATACTCCTGCGGCAGGAAGATGTTGGCGGTGATGATGGGTTCGCGGATCTCGGCATACTTGCCGGGTTCGGGCAGCTTGGACGGATTCTCGATGTCGATGGTCGAGCCGTCGTTGAGCACGACCTCGTAGATCACGGTGGGCGCGGTCGTGATCAGGTCCATGTCGAACTCGCGCTCGAGACGCTCCTGCACGATGTCCATGTGCAGCAGACCGAGAAAACCGCAGCGGAAACCGAAGCCCAGGGCCTGCGACACCTCCGGCTCGTACTGCAGCGCGGCGTCGTTCAGGCGCAGCTTCTCGAGCGAATCGCGCAATTGCTCGTATTCGGAGGACTCGACCGGATACAGGCCGGCGAAGACCTGCGGCTTGATCTCCTTGAAGCCGGGCAGCGCCTTGTCGGCCGGGCGCTGGGCGTTGGTGACGGTGTCGCCGACCTTGGCCGCCGCGAGTTCCTTGATGCCGGCGATGACGAAACCCACCCCGCCGGCGGACAGCTCTTCGCGCATGACCGAATGCGGCGTGAACACGCCGACCTGATCGCACGGATAGGTCGCGCCCGATGACATGAACTTGATGCGGTCCTTGGGACGCAGCACACCGTCGACCACGCGCACCAGCATCACCACGCCGACGTAGTTGTCGAACCACGAGTCGATGATCAGCGCCTTGAGCGGCGCCTCCGGGTCGCCCACCGGCGGCGGCACGCGCGCGACGACCGCCTCGAGCACCTCGTCGACGCCCAGTCCGGACTTGGCCGAACAAAGAATCGCCTCGGATGCGTCAACACCGATGACGTCCTCGATCTCGGCGCGCGCGTTCTCCGGATCGGCCGCCGGCAGGTCGATCTTGTTGAGCACCGGCACGACCTCGACACCCAGGTCAATCGCGGTGTAGCAGTTGGCGACCGTCTGCGCCTCCACGCCCTGCGAGGCGTCGACCACCAGCAGCGCCCCTTCGCAGGCCGACAGCGAACGGCTCACCTCGTAGGAGAAGTCCACGTGCCCCGGCGTGTCGATCAGATTGAGATGGTAGATCCTGCCGTCGCGCGCCTTGTACTGCAGCGCCGCGGTCTGGGCCTTGATGGTGATGCCGCGCTCACGCTCCAGATCCATGGAATCGAGCACCTGCTCGTCCATCTCGCGGTCGGACAGACCCCCGCAGGCGTGGATGATGCGGTCGGCAAGCGTGGACTTGCCGTGATCGATGTGGGCGATGATCGAGAAGTTGCGGATATGCTGCATGAATGGTCAACAAAAAAGGGTGCCCGACGACACCCGCTGCGCTTGAACGACAGAATGCGTGATTCTAGCCGAATTCGGCCACGTGGGCACGCACCGCCGCTTCGTCGAGGTGGTAGTGGCACAGTTCGCGGCCGTCGGCCAACAGCACCGGCACGAGTTCGTCCCATTTGGCCTCGAGCGCCGGATCGGCATCGACGTCGAGTACGCGCACGCTCCAGCCGAACTCCGCGGCGAGCGGGCGCAGCGCCGCGGTCATGTCGTCGCACAGATGGCACCACTGGCGCCCCAGCACGATGAACTCGCGCGCACTCACCGGCCGGTGCGCAGGCTGATGAAGGACGTGCCCGATCCGCGCTGCACGAGCAGGGTCACGGCCCCGCCATCTTCAATGCCGGCGACCAGTTTTTCGAACTGTTCGACGCTCTCGAGCGGCGTCTGCCGGCCGTTGGTGACGATCGCCACAATGACATCGCCAGCCTGCAGTCCGGCGCGCGCGGCCGCACCCTGCACGCTGTCTACGAGCAGACCGCGTTCGATACCGCGATCGCGTCGCGTGGCTTCGTCCGGACGCGACAACACCAGGCCGAGCCGGTCGGGCACCGGCGTTTGCACGGGCGCGGTGGCGGCCGGCTTGTCATCCGACCACTCCCCCACCGTCAGGCGCAACTCCAGCGGCTTGCCGCCGCGCACCACGCTCATCGTCACGTTCGCGCCGGGGCGCTTCTCGGCGACGATGCGCGGCAAGGCGGTGGAATCGGGCACCGGCTTGCCGTCGAAGCGCACGATCACATCGCCGATCTGCACACCGGCGCGTGCCGCCGGCCCATCGGGTTCGACGTTGCTGACCAGTGCCCCCTCGGGACTGGCCAGACCGAAGCTGTCGGCGAGCGCGCGCGTGAGTTCCTGCACGCCCACGCCGATGCGCCCGCGACGCACGCGACCGTCGCTGCGCAGCTGGCGATACACGTCGAGCGCGACGTCGATCGGGATCGCGAACGACAGACCCATGAAGCCGCCGGTGTCACTGTAGATCTGCGAGTTGATGCCCACCACCTCGCCGCGCAGGTTGAACAGCGGGCCACCCGAGTTGCCCGGGTTGATCGCCACGTCGGTCTGGATGAAGGGCACGAAGTTCTCGTCGGGCAGTGCGCGCCCCTTGGCGCTGACGATGCCCGCGGTGACGCTGTGCTCGAAGCCGAACGGCGAACCGATGGCGAGCACCCATTCGCCGACCTTGAGCCGGCGCGGATCGCCCAGCCGCACCACCGGCAGGTTCTGCGCCTGGATGCGGATCACGGCCACGTCGCTGCGCGCGTCGGTGCCGATCACCTCGGCGTTGAACTCGCGCTTGTCCACGAGGCGCACGACGATCTCCTCGGCGCCGGCGACGACATGCGCGTTGGTCAGGATGTAGCCGTCGGCGCTGACGATGAAGCCCGATCCGAGAGAACGGTCGCGCTCGCCCTCGCCGCCTTGCAGATCGGGAAACTGCGGAAAGAAGCGGCGCAGCAGTTCCAGCCATTCCTCGCTGCCTTCGATTCCCGGCAGCGAGCCGATCGGCGGCAGCGCGGGGGCGGCCGCGGTGGAGGCGATATTGACCACCGCCGGCCCCTGCGAATCGACGATCGCGGTGAAATCCGGCGGGTTGGCGACAACGGCCAGCGGCACCAGCGCCAGGCACAGCACGAGGCACAGGTGCCGCCAACTGAGTTGGATCGCTCGAACGGAGGTTTTCATCGCGATTCCGGAAGGTCGTGAACACGCAGCGTGCCGGCAGGCAGCATCTCGACGTGCAGACGGCCACGCCAGCGACGGCTACGATGCAGCACGCGATTGAGGACAAAGGCCAGCGCCAGGCCGGCCACCGCACCCACGACCGCCGCGCCATCGCCGCCGCCGATCGCGAGGCCAGCCATCGCGCCGGCGAGCATCAGCACCGCACCCAGACCGTATCCGGCGAGCGCGCCGCGCAGGGCCGAACCGTCGGCCATGCGCAACACGACCTCGTCGCCGGCGGCGACGCCGATTTCGTCGGGCACGTCGAATTCACTTCGCGCCGGGCGGATCGCATAGGCGAGCTTGACCGATCGGCAGCCACCCGGCTCGTCGCAGCGACCACAGCCCTCTTCACGGTCGATCACGCGCACGCGCGCACGACCGTCCGCGGCCGCCAGAACGCGCGCGCGCGCCTCGATCATCGGGCACGCTCCATGGCGTCGCCCAGTCGCTTGAGGGCGCGTGCCGGCACCTCACCCAGCGCGGTCAGCAGATGACCGTCGGCCGAGCGCCGATAGATGTTGATCGCCCCGCTCGCAAGCGGTCCAAGACCAACCTCGCCAGCCGCTTCGAGCGGCTCGATGAACACCGAGATCGACGCCAGCCCGTCGCCGTAGACCATGTGCAGCACGTCGCGCTCATCGCGACCGAGGGGGCGGCGCACGATGGACTGCAGTTCATAGCCCGGCAGCGGTGTGGCCAGACGCCAGCCGCTGTCGCGCACCGCCACCGAGGCGCCCTGCGCGGAGACGACGTTCCAGCCATCGGCCAGAAAATCGGGTTTGGCCGTGTCGCCGAAGACCACGCCGTCGCCGATGCGCACGTCGCTGAACATGAATTGCTCGACGGTCTCGCCGTCGTCACCGACCATGCGCGCCTTGAGCAGCAGGCCGGAGTCGATGTCGGCCCACAGCATGTGACCGTAACGCAGGTCGTCGCGCGGTTCGAGCACGATCAGCTGGGCATCGAAGCCGGCCACGCGCGTGACCTTCTCCTTGCGCACCTCGTAGTTCTCGGCGATGCGCGCGAGCTCCGTGGGCAGACGCGCGGGAAACGAGCGCTGACCGGTGGAGCGGTCGGTGATCACGGTCTTGCGGTCGGGCAGCACGCACCACACCTCGCCGTCGCGGCGGATGACCTTGCGCGGGCTGCCGTCGAGCACCTCGAGGCGCTCATGCTCGACCGCGCCCTCGACCACGTGGGTGATGCGCGAGGTCTCGCTGATCCGTCCCGACTGGTAGATGAAGATCCCCGAGTAGTTCAGTTCCTGCGCGGCCGATGCGATGCGCGACAGCCAGGACAGCGGATCGGCCGCCGCCGCGGCGATGATCGGCTGGCAGCCGATCGCCAGCGAGACGAGCGCTGCGGCCAAACGCCTCATCAGCGCTGCTCTCCGTGCGCGTCGGAGACGGTGCGCACGTAATGGACCACGCCCGGGATCGGCCCGCCGCTCATGGCCTGATGCACGAACATGTACTCACGGCTCGGATCGCTCGCCAGCGCCGACACGTTCTGTGTGGACGCCCCGGCTGCGGCCACGCGCGCAGGCGCGGACTCGGCTGCGAGCACGCCCGGCGCCTGGACGAGCGGATCGGGGGATGACGGGAACATCGTCAGCGCGACGATGCCCACCGCCGCCACACCCATCACCGAAGCGGCGATTGGCATCAGCGATCGCCCCCAGGCCGAGCGCTGCCGCACTGCCCGGGCGGCAGCCGGCACCATCAGCGTGGGTTCGTCATCGATCTCGTTCATCACGCGCGAAACGAAATCCGCGGCGCCCACGCGATCGCCGCGCAAGGCGTCGCCGATCAGACAATACGCGTCCCAGCGCCGACGCATGTCGGGCGCACTGCGCAGCGCTTCGACCAGCGGATCACACGCTTGCGCATCGAGCTCGCCGTCGACGAATTCTGAAAGTTTTTCCTTCATGAGCACCACCACCTACCAACGTTTGTCCGGAGCCGTGTCGAGCAGGGGGCGCAGCCTTTCGGCAATCGCCTCGCGCGCACGAAAGATTCGCGAGCGCACCGTCCCGATCGGGCAGTCCATGATCCCGGCGATCTCCTCGTAACTCAGTCCCTCGAGTTCGCGCAGCATGATCGCCGTTCTCAGTTCCTCGGGCAGATCGGCCATCGCCTCGTCGACGGTATCGCCGATCTGCCGCGTCATCATCAGTCGCTCGGGCGTGTTGATGTCCCGCAACTGCTCGCCTTCATCGAAGGTCTCCGCGTCCGTCGAATCGAAGCTCGTCGAGGTCGGAGCACGTCTTCGCTGCGAGACGAGGTAGTTCTTCGCCGTGTTGACGCCGATCCGGTACAGCCAGGTGTAGAAGGCGCTCTCTCCGCGAAACGAACCGAGCGCGCGATACGCCTTGATGAACGTCTCCTGCGCAACATCCTCGACCTCAGCCGGATCGCGGATCAGGCGTGAGAGCAGGCGATGCAGCTTGCGCTGGTATTTCGATACCAGCAGGCCGAAGGCCTGTTTGTCGCCACGCTGCACGCGTTCGACAAGCACCTGATCCAGTTCGCGGTCGCTCATGCGTGGGCCGTCGTTCGTTTGGGAGCCAAAACCCACGGAGTATAGCGACGCGGCGGCCGGCGGCAAAGCCGGGTCTTCCGGCACAGACCGGACCGGAGGGGAATAGTTCATACGCGATCGTGGTCTTGTCCGCGGGCGTGTGAGGGTGCCCGTCAGGAGCAGATCATGGCGTGATATGCTGAACTCAGTCATCTTGCAGAAGTCCCCTGTGATCAAGACCTACGACGTTCTCATCCTCGGCAGCGGGGCGGCAGGTCAGTCGCTCGCACTGCGTCTTGCCGACCACATGCGCGTGGCGCTGGTGACCAAGCGCACGCTCGACGACAGCGCCAGCGCCTGGGCCCAGGGCGGCATCGCCGCCGTGCTCGACGCCACCGACAGCATCGAGGACCACATCCGCGACACCTTCGTTGCCGGCGCCGGGCTGTGCAACGAACAGGCCACGCGCCATGTCGTCGAACGCGGCCGACAAGCAATCGAGTGGCTGATCGACCGCGGGGTTCCCTTCACGCGCGAAGATAGTTCACCGACCGGCTATCACCTCACCCGCGAAGGGGGGCATTCGCACCGGCGCATCATCCACGCCGCGGACGCCACCGGCGCGGCCGTGCAGCGCACGCTCACCGACCTGGTACGCGAACACCCGGACATCGACGTGTTCGAGCGCCACATCGCGCTCGATCTGGTCACGGCGACCAAGCTCGGCCACCGCGAACGCGGCTGCCTGGGTGCCTACGTACTCGACATCGACAGTGGCCACGTCGTGACCATCGGCGCGCGCAACACCGTGCTCGCCACCGGCGGCGCGGGCAAGGTCTATCTGTACACCACCAACCCGGACGTGGCGACCGGCGACGGCATCGCGATGGCCTGGCGCGCCGGCTGCCGCGTGGGCAACATGGAATTCGTGCAGTTCCACCCCACCTGCCTGTACCACCCGCGCGCCAAGTCCTTCCTGATCACCGAGGCGGTACGCGGGGAAGGCGGCATCCTGCGCCTGTCCGACGGCACGCGCTTCATGCCTGCCCACGACGAGCGCGCCGAGCTCGCCCCGCGCGACGTGGTCGCGCGCGCGATCGACTTCGAGATGAAGAAACGCGGTCTGGACTGCGTCTATCTGGACATCTCGCACAAGAGTGCGGACTGGCTGCACGAGCACTTTCCCAACATCCTGGCGCGCTGCCTGGAGCTGGGCATCGACCTCTCGAAGGAACCGATTCCGGTGGTCCCCGCCGCACACTACACCTGCGGCGGCGTGGTCACGGATCTGACCGCGCGTACCGACCTGCCCGGCCTGTACTGCATCGGCGAGAGCGCCTACACGGGTCTGCACGGCGCCAACCGGCTGGCCAGCAACTCCTTGCTCGAATGCGTGGTGTTCGCCGAGGCGGCCGCGCGCGACATCCTCGCAAGCCGGCGTGCGGCACCCGGCCCACTGCCGGTCTGGGACGAGAGCCGTGTCACCGACGCCGACGAAGAAGTCGTCATCTCGCACAACTGGGACGAGCTGCGCCGCTTCATGTGGGACTACGTCGGCATCGTGCGCACCACCAAGCGCCTGCAGCGCGCCCAGCACCGCATCCGCCTGCTCTCACGCGAAATCCACGATTACTACTCGAACTTCCGCGTCGGCAACGACCTGATCGAGTTGCGCAACCTGGTCGTGACCGCGGACCTCATCGTGCGCTGCGCGCTGCGTCGCCGCGAGAGCCGCGGCCTGCACTACTCGCGCGACTATCCCGACACTCTGCCGCGCGCCCGCCCGACCATCCTCAGGCCGCGCTGAGCGGCGCGTCGTCGGTCGCGCGCGCCTTGTGGCGCAGCCACAGTCCCAGCGCACGCCAATCCTCGGCAACGAAGTCCGCGCGCAGCAGCATGCGCGCGCTGCGCAGGCGTCGATCCTGTTCGCGCAGCACCACCCACACGGCCCATCCGAAGTCGGTCGCCGGACCGGCAAGCCGGGCCTCACGCTCGATACCGGCGCGACGCACGATGAGCACACCGTCATCGCCCAGCACCCAGGTCTCGCCGCGGCGCCGACGCCAGTGGAACAGCGAGGCTGACAACAAGACGACGAGCGCGAGCATGCCTGCGGCCAGCCACAGCGGCTGTCGCCACAGGTAGATGAGCGAAAGCGCCGCGACCAGATGGATCGCGGCGATCAGCCAGACAAAACGAAACGAGGGGGATGCATCGAGCGCCCGCGGATACCGCATCGCGGGCCGCCCGGACTCAGAGGCGGCGGAACACCAGCGTGCCGTTGGTGCCGCCGAAACCGAAGTTGTTCTTCAGCGCGACGTCGATCTTCATGTCGCGCGCGGTATTCGCGCAGTAGTCCAGATCGCAGTCCGGATCCTGCTCGAAGATGTTGATGGTCGGCGGCGAGACCTGGTTGTGCACCGCGAGCACCGTGAACACCGATTCCAGACCGCCCGCGCCGCCGAGCAGGTGACCGGTCATGGACTTGGTGGAGTTGACCACCAGCCCCTTGGCCACGTCGACTCCCAGCGCCATTTTGACGGCCTCGGTTTCATTCTTGTCGCCCAGCGGCGTGGACGTGCCGTGAGCGTTCAGGTACTGGACCTCGTCCGGGTTCACGCCGGCGTTCTTCATGGCGTTGACCATGCTGCGGCGCGGCCCGTCGGTGTCCGGCGCCGTCATGTGATAGGCGTCGCCACTCATGCCGAAACCGGCCAGTTCAGCGTAGATCTTCGCACCGCGCGCCCTGGCGTGCTCGTACTCCTCGATCACCAGTACGCCCGCCCCTTCGCCGAGGACGAAACCGTCGCGGTCCTTGTCCCACGGACGGCTCGCCGTGGCCGGATCGTCGTTGCGCGTCGACAGCGCCTTGGCCGAGGCGAAGCCGCCGATGGCCAGCGGCGTCACGGTCGACTCAGCCCCGCCGCACACCATCACGTCGGCGTCGCCATACTCGATCATGCGCGCCGACAGGCCGATGGCGTGCAGGCCCGTGGTGCAAGCCGTCACCACCGAGATGTTCGGCCCTCGCAGGCCGAGCATGATCGACAGATGGCCCGAGATCATGTTGATGATCGTGCCCGGAATGAAGAACGGGGAAATCTTGCGGTGTCCGGCAGCGAGGAAGTCGTTGTGCGTGTCCTCGATCATCGGCAGGCCGCCGATGCCCGAGCCGATGTTCACGCCGACACGGTCGGCGTTGGCATCGGTGACTTCCAGCCCTGCGTCACGGAAGGCCTGCAGGCCCGCGGCAAGCCCGTAATGGATGAAGACATCCATGCGGCGGGCTTCCTTGGCCGACAGGTACTCGGAGACGTCGAAGCCCTTGACCTCGCCGGCGATGCGCACCGGAAACGCGGACGCATCGAAGCGCGTGATCCCGGAAAGCCCGGAACGGCCGTTGACGAGATTATCCCAGGCTTGCGGAACCGTATTGCCGACCGGGGAGATGGCCCCCAGGCCGGTCACGACTACTCTGCGACGGGTCAATGTTCGCTCCGGGAGGGGATTACTTCTTCAGATGCGCGTTGACGTAGTCAATCGCCTGCTGGACGTTGGTGATCTTCTCGGCTTCCTCGTCCGGAATCTCGCACTCGAATTCCTCTTCGAGGGCCATCACCAGCTCGACCGTGTCGAGCGAATCCGCGCCGAGATCGTCCACAAACGAGGACTCATTCTTGATCTCCGACTCGTTGACGCCAAGCTGCTCGGCAACGATCTTCTTGACGCGCTGTTCGATGTTCTCCATGGAGACACTCCTTCCCTGAACGTATGGATATGTTGTTTGGACGCAAAACGGCGACATTCTACCAAAAACGCCGCACGCTCACGCCATGTACATGCCGCCGTTGACGTGCAGCGTGGTTCCGGTGATGTAACTGGCTGCCGGCGAGGCGAGAAAGGCCACGGCGGCAGCCACTTCCTCGGGTCGCCCCAGACGCCCCAGGGCGATCTGGCCGAGCAGCGACTCGCGCGCGGTATCGGGCAGCGCGCGCGTCATGTCGGTGTCGATGAAGCCCGGCGCGACGCAGTTGACGGTGACCCCGCGGCTGCCCAGTTCGCGCGCCAGCGCGCGACTCATGCCGGCCACGCCGGCCTTGGCCGCGGCATAGTTGGCCTGCCCCGGATTGCCGGCGCTGCCGACCACCGAGGTGATGTTGACGATGCGCCCGCTGCGCGCCTTCATCATGCCGCGCATGACGAGCCTCGACATGCGGTACACCGAGGTCAGATTGGTCTGCACCACGTCATCCCATTCCTCGTCCTTCATGCGCATCGCGAGATTGTCGCGCGTGATGCCGGCATTGTTGACGAGGATGGTGATCGCCCCGAATTCCTTCTCGATCGCGCCGACCAGCGCCTCGCAGGCGGACGCGTCGGTGACATTGAGCACACGTCCTGCGCCGCTTGCGCCGGCCTCGGACAGACCCTTGCCGATGTCCTCCGCACCGCCTTGGGAGGTCGCCGTGCCGACCACGGTCGCGCCCAGCGCACCCAGTTCCAGCGCGATGGCGCGGCCGATGCCGCGCGAGGCGCCGGTGACCAGCGCAACCTGTCCGTCGAGTGGCTTGCTCATTGTCCTTCCCTTACGCTCGATACGGCCTCGGCGAAGCTGGCCGCATCGTGAATCGACGCGCACGGCACGTCGCCGGCGCTGCGCTTGCTCATGCCCGCGAGCACCTTGCCCGGGCCGCATTCGAAGATGTGGGAGACGCCGCGCGCGGCAATCGCCTGCACGGTCTCGATCCAGCGCACCGGCGAGTAAGCCTGGCGGATCAGCGCATCGCGGATACGCGCCGGGTCGGTCTCGACGGCGACGTCCACATTGTTGACGACGGCGGCCGTCGGCTCGGAAATCGTGACCGAAGCGAGACGTTCGGCCAGACGCTCGGCGGCCGGACGCATCAGCGCGCAGTGGAAGGGCGCGCTCACCGGCAGCGGCACGGCACGCTTGGCGCCACGCTCCCTGGCCCGCGCCATGGCGCGCTCGACGGCCGCGGTCGCGCCGGCGATGACGATCTGCCCCGGCGCGTTCAGATTCGCTGCCGACACGACCTCGCCCTGCGCGACCTCGGCACAGACTTCGTCGACGACGGCCGGATCCAGCCCGAGCAGCGCCGCCATCGCACCCTCGCCGGCCGGCACCGCCTCCTGCATGGCCTGGGCGCGAAAGCGCACCAGCGGCACGGCGTCCGCGAAGGCCAGCGCGCCGGCCGCGACCAGCGCGGAGTATTCGCCCAGGCTGTGGCCGGCGACCACTTCCGGCTGCGGCCCGCCAGCCGCGCGCCAGGCGCGGAACACCGCCACTCCGGCGGTGAGCATCAGCGGCTGGGTGTTTACGGTCAGCGCCAGACGTTCGGCCGGGCCCTGCACGACCATCTCCCACAGGTCTTCGCCCAGTGCATCGGAGGCTTCGGCGAAGGTATCGCGGATCACGGCGTCGTCGCCATAGGCGGCCATCATGCCGACCGACTGCGAGCCCTGGCCCGGAAATACGAGTGCTACGGACATTGTCTTGAAACCTCTTTCAGAAGCGGAACAGCACCGCACCCCAGGTGAAGCCGCCGCCGACACCCTCGAGCATCACGCGCTGACCGCGCTGGATGCGGCCGTCGCGCACGGCGACGTCGAGCGCCAGCGGAATCGACGCGGCCGAGGTGTTGCCGTGGCGGTCGACAGTGACCACGACATTGTCCATGTCGAGCTTCAGGCGGCGCGCCGTGGACTGCATGATGCGGATGTTGGCCTGGTGCGGGATCAGCCAGTCGATGTCGCCCAGCGTGAGGTCAGCCGCATCGATGGTCTCGTGCGCGACTTCACCGAGCACGCGCACGGCGAGCTTGAATACCGCCTGTCCGTCCATGCGCAGAAAGGGGTCGCCGGTGACGCCACCGGCGGCGAGCGTGCCCGGCGCGCACAGGATCGGCGAATGACTGCCGTCGGCGTGCAGCGCGGAGGCGAGCACGCCCGGCTCGTCGGAAGCCTCGAGCACGATGGCACCGGCGCCGTCGCCGAAGAGCACGCAGGTGCCGCGGTCGTTCCAGTCGAGAATGCGCGAAAACACCTCGGCGCCCACCACCAGCGCGCGGCGGTTGCTGCCCGAGGCGATGAACTTCTCGGCGATGCTCATCGCGTAGACGAAGCCGCTGCACACGGCCTGCACATCGAAGGCGGCACAGCCGTTGGTGATGCCGAGCTTGGCCTGCAGCAGCGCGGCGGTGCTCGGGAAGATGCAGTCGGCGGTGGACGTCGCAACGATCACCAGGTCGATATCGTTGGCCTCGACGCCGGCCGCATCCAGCGCACGGCGGCTGGCCTCGAGCGCCAGATCGCTGGTGGCCGCGCCCTTCTCGGCCAGATGGCGATAGCGGATGCCGGTGCGCTCGACGATCCATTGGTCGGAGGTGTCGATTCCGCGCTCGACCAGATCCTGGTTGCTGACCGGCTCACCCGGCACGAATCCGCCGGTGCCCGCGATGCGTGCGAAAGTCATGCCTGCTGTACTCCATCCATGGCGGCCATGCGTTCCCCGATGCGTTCGATGAGCTGATTGGAAGCGGCCTCGGCCGCGCGGTAAATCGCCTGCTCGAAGGCGAAGGCGTCGGCCGAGCCGTGGCTCTTGACGACCACGCCGCGCAGGCCGAGCAGCACCGCTCCATTGTAGATTCGATGATCGACCCTGCGCTTGAAGCGCTTGAGTACGGGCAGGGCGACGAGCGCAGCGCATTTCGACAGCAGGCCGCGGCCGAATTCCTCGCGCAGGAAGCTTGCCAGCATCTGCGCCAGGCCTTCGGAGGTCTTGAGCGCGACGTTGCCGACGAAACCGTCGCACACGACGACGTCGCTCGCGCCCTTGTAGATGTCGTCGCCCTCGACGTTGCCGACGAAGTTCAGGCCGCTCGCGCGAAGCAGCTCACCGGCCTGCTTGACCACCTCGTTGCCCTTGATCGCCTCCTCGCCGATGTTGAGCAGGCCCACGGTCGGGCGATCGGTGTGTTCGATCGCCGCCACCAGCATCGCGCCCATCACGCCGAACTGCAGCAGATGCGCGGCCGAGCAATCGACGTTGGCGCCCAGATCGAGCACGTAGCTCCTGCCCTTCATGGTGGGCAGCGCCGAGGCGATCGCCGGGCGGTCGATGTCGGGCAGCATCTTGAGCACGAAGCGCGAAATGGCCATCAGCGCGCCGGTATTGCCGGCCGATACCGCCGCATCGGCGCGCCCCGATTTGACCAGTTCGATGGCTACGCGCATCGACGAGTCCTTCTTGTTCTTCATCGCGCTGACGGGGGACTCGTCCATGTCGACGACCTCCGCGGCGACCTGGAAGTTCAAGCGATCGCCGAACTCGTCGCCGAACTCGCCCTTCGCCTGTTCGAGCGCCTCGGGGCGCCCGACCAGTACGGCCTTCGCCCGCGGGTGGCTGCGCAGGAAGCCGCGTGTGGCAGGCACCGTCACGACGGCGCCGTGATCACCACCCATGCAGTCGATCGCTACGGTGACATCCATGCGTCTGTCCCGGAATTTCCGACGGTGGACAAGAAAACGGCGCAGTCGCGCGAGGCGCTGCGCCGTTCGACCCGTGCCAGCTTATTCGCCCTTGGTCTTGACGACCTTGCGACCGCGGTAGAAACCGCTCGGGCTGATGTGGTGACGCAGATGCACTTCACCGGTCGTCGACTCGACCGCCAGCGGCGGCGCGGACAGGGCATCGTGGGCCCGGTGCATGCCGCGCTTGGACGGCGATTTCTTGTTCTGTTGAACGGCCATGAAAGACTCCTGATGACTGGGCTGTATTGCCCTGCTTGTTGCAGTTATTGCAGCCTGCCCGACCCTCGCAGGTTTGCGAGGACATCGAACGGCGACTTCTTTTGTGAACCGCCCGCAGGCTGCGGCGGCTCGCATTGCTCATGTCGGGGCGCGATCGGCAGGGCCAGCACGAGCTCGTCCTCGATCAGGGCGATCACGTCGAGATCCGGCCCGACCTCGACCGTATCGAACTCGTCGATCTCAAGTTCCTCGTCACCGATCGGAGTACCCGGCCGCACCAGGCGCAGCAGCGAAACACGTTCGAGAACATGCCTCATCGCGTTCAGGCAGCGCTGGCAACGCAGCACCGGCTCGGCGCGCATGCTCAAGCGCAGCATGGGCCGGCGATCGATGCCATACACACCCTGCAGCGACCACTCGATCTCACCATCGGGCTCGGCGAGCAGATCGGCAAGGCGCGGCAACTCGGCCAGCGCAGTGCGCCCCCGCGCCACTTGCTCGTCGCGCGCGAAACGCATCGGATCGGATATTACGCGACGTCGCGACATAAGAGCGCGATGTTATCATCCCGCCCTTTCAAATCAAAGCACCGCAAGCGGTTTTTTCGATGAAGCTCGTCCTCGCCTCGACCTCCACCTATCGCCGCATGTTGCTCGAGCGTCTGCACATCCCGTTCGAGACAGTCCGACCCGAGGTCGACGAGACCCCACGCCCCGGCGAAGCGCCGGATGCACTGGCCGACCGTCTCGCGCTGGAGAAGGCGCTGGCGGTCGCCGCACGCCAGGACGACGCACTGGTGATCGGCAGCGACCAGGTCGCCCACATCGGCGAAGAAGTCTTCGGCAAGCCCGGCACGGTCGAGCGCGCCCACGAACAACTGCGCCGCATGAGCGGGCAGACCGTGGTCTTCCATACCGCGCTGGCGCTCGTGAATACCGCCACCGGCCGCCAGCGCGTCGAGCGCGTGCCCACCCGCGTGCGCTTTCGCACCCTGTCCGAGGCCGAGATCGTGCGCTACGTGGCCAAGGAAATGCCGCTCGACTGCGCCGGCAGCGCCAAGTCCGAGGGTCTGGGCATCACCCTGCTCGACGCCCTCTCCGGCGACGACCCGACCGCGCTCATCGGCCTGCCCCTGATCGCGCTCTCGCGCATGCTGCGCGCCGAAGGCGTCGAACTGCCCTGAGCCTGCGCCCTCAGGCGTTTTTCTCGATCCAGGCGGCCAGCTCGGCCGTCGAGTCCACCAGCGCCAGCGGGCTCGCCCGCTCCAGCGCCAGGCGCGGATGCGCACCGAAGCCCACGGCGACGGCCGCGACACCGGCATTGCGAGCCATGTCCAAATCATGCGTGGTGTCGCCGATCATCAGCGTGCGCTCGCGCACCACGCCGAAGGTATCCATGAGTTCGTCCAGCATTTGCGGATGCGGCTTGGAAAAGCACTCGTCGGCGCAGCGCGTGGCGTGGAAGAACGGTCCCAGACGACTTGCCGCGAGCGCACGATCGAGTCCCTTGCGGCTCTTGCCGGTGGCCACGCCGAGCAATCGCCCCGAGCCTGCCAGCGATTCGACCAGCTCGTAGGAGCCGGGAAAAAGCTCCAGGGCGTGATCGGCCGACAGGTAGTGATGACGATAGCGCTCGACCATGTCCGGATAGGCGTGCGGAGCGAGCTCCGGCACCGCGTACGACAACGCCTCCTGCAGACCCAGACCGATGACGTGACGTGCGCGCGCGTCCGTCGGCTCAGGCAGGCCGAGGTCGCGGCACGAGGCCTGGATCGCGCGCACGATCGCCGCGGCCGAATCCATCAGCGTGCCATCCCAGTCGAATACGAGCAGTTCAAAGCGATGCGTCATGCGCGACCACCCTCCAGCGACGAGAGAAACTGCGACAGATCCGGCGGCAGCGGGGATTCCAGATCCAGCGTCTCGCCGGACAAGGGATGGACGAAGCGCAGGCGCGCCGCGTGCAGGAACATGCGCTTGAGCCCGGTAGCGGTCAGTCGCTTGTTGAGCGCGAAGTCGCCATATTTGTCGTCGCCGGCCAGCGGATAGCCCAGATGCGACAGATGCACGCGGATCTGGTGTGTGCGACCGGTCTTGAGTTCGACCTCGAGCAGACTGAACTCGCCGACCCGGCGCAGCAGGCGCACGATGGAATGCGCGCTCTTGCCTTCGTCGGAGACACGCACGCGCCGCTCACCGTCAGCGGCCAGATACTTGAACAGCGGCAGCCTGATGTGCTGCAACCGGTTGCGCCAGGCACCGGCGACCAGCGTGAAGTAGTGCTTCTCGATCTCGCCCGCGCGCTGCATGTCGTGCAACACCTTGAGCGCCGAGCGCTTCTTGGCGACGATCAGCAGACCCGAGGTCTCGCGGTCGAGCCGGTGGGCCAGCTCGAGCATGCGCGCCTCGGGACGCTGCGCGCGCAACTGCTCGATGACACCGTGGCTGATCCCGCTGCCGCCATGCACGGCCTTGCCCGGCGGCTTGTCGATGACCACCAGGGCGTCGTCCTCGAAGATCACCGGCAAGGCCGCACCAGCCGGAACCGGCGCGCTCGACGCCTTCTGCGCGATGCGCATCGGCGGAATGCGCAGTTCGTCGCCAAGCGCGAGCCGGTAGGTCGGCGCGATACGCCCGCCGTTCACGCGCACCTCGCCGCTGCGCAGGATGCGATAGACGTGGCTCTTGGGCACGCCCTTGCACACGCGCAACAGGTAGTTGTCGATGCGCTGGCCGGCATCGGCCTCGTCGATGCGCACACGCACTACAGCCGGAGCCGAGGCGGAGAAAGGAGAAGTTGTCATCGACTTGCGCGATGCAGCATGCACGCAGGCGTGCCACCGGCATCGTCCATCAGAATTTTGCGCTCAACCGGATTCACCAATATACTTCGCGCTGAACGTTCCGGTCATGGCACCCGGCTTCCGTCACCCGAAGGCGACGAAATGCCCGCCAAGAGCCCATTGGGACACGCTCCCTGCGGAGAGCTCCCGGACGCTCCGGTACCCCGGGCGCAGTGAAAGGCGCCGATGGTACCCCAAGCGACATACTTCGATCCAATGGATCGAGTCCTTAGACCCAGACGCGCAAAACATACGCAGGATCTAGGATTCCGGCGAGAGGCGGGAATCCATGAAACGACCAGCCGACCCATCACAGCCCATGACCAATCGGATGAAAGAAGCCAACACAGTCCGCAACTGAGCCTGTAAGCACGATGGTGCGCGCCGTTCGTCCTGCCCGTGTGTTCGCGCGGGAGCACGAAACAAATGAAGCGCATGTTGTTCAATGCGACGCAGGCCGAGGAACTCCGCGTCGCGATCGTCGATGGTCAGAAACTGATCGACCTCGACATCGAATCGGCCGCCAAGGAAGAACGCAAGAGCAATATCTACAAGGCGGTGATCACCCGCCTCGAGCCCAGCCTCGAGGCCGCCTTCGTCGATTACGGTTCCGAGCGTCACGGTTTCCTGCCGTTCAAGGAAATCGCCCGCAGCTATTTCTCCAACAACGGTGAAGGCGGCAAGGCGAGAATCCAGGACGTGCTCTCCGTCGGCCAGGAACTGATCGTCCAGGTCGAGAAGGACGAGCGCGGCAACAAGGGCGCGGCGCTCACCACCTATATCTCGCTGGCCGGCCGCTACCTCGTCCTGATGCCCAACAACCCGCGCGGTGGCGGCGTTTCGCGCCGCGTCGAGGGCGACGAGCGCGCCGAGTTGCGCGACGTCATGGACCAGCTCGAAGTCCCCGCCGGCATGAGCCTGATCGCGCGCACCGCGGCGATCGGCCGCACCGCCGAAGAACTGCAGTGGGATCTGAACTACCTGCTGCAGCTGTGGCAGGCGATCGCAGGCGCGGCGACCTCGCAGAGCGGCGCCTTCCTGATCTACCAGGAAGGCAGCCTCGTGATCCGCGCGATCCGCGACTACTTCCAGCCGGACATCGGCGAGATCCTGATCGACACCGACGACGTGTTCGAGCAGGCGCGCCAGTTCATGGCCCACGTGATGCCGGACAACGTGGTCAAGGTGAAGCGCTACAGCGACGATGTGCCGCTGTTCTCGCGCTTCCAGATCGAACACCAGATCGAATCGGCCTACGCGCGCCAGGTCACCCTGCCCTCAGGCGGCGCGGTGGTCATCGACCACACCGAGGCGCTGGTTTCGGTCGACGTCAACTCGGGCCGCTCCACCAAGGGCTCGGACATCGAGGAAACCGCGCTGCGCACCAACTGCGAGGCGGCTGACGAGATCGCCCGCCAGCTGCGCCTGCGCGACCTCGGCGGCCTCATCGTGATCGACTTCATCGACATGGAGTCGGCGAAGAACCAGCGCGACGTCGAGAACCGCCTGCGCGAGGCCCTGCACCATGACCGCGCGCGCGTGCAGACCAGCAAGATCAGCCGCTTCGGCCTGCTCGAGTTGTCGCGCCAGCGCCTGCGCCCGGCCCTGTCCGAATCCAGCTACGAGCCCTGCCCGCGCTGTCACGGCACCGGCCACATCCGCAATACCGAATCGTCCGCGTTGCACATCCTGCGCATCCTCGAAGAGGAAGCGATGAAGGAAAACACCGGCGCGGTGCACCTGCAGGTGCCGGTGGACGTCGCGACCTTCCTGCTCAACGAGAAGCGCACCGACGTGGCGCGCATCGAACTGCGTCATCGCATCCAGCTCATCGTCGTGCCCAACCGGCACATGGAGACGCCGCAGTTCGAGATCATCCGACTGCGCCACGACCAGCTCGACGTCGAGGACATCGCGCTCGCAAGCTACCAGATGGTCGCCGAGCCCCCGCCCGACGAGGCCCGCCTGCCTGGCGAAGCCAACGCCAGGCCGGCCCGTGCCGAGGCGGTCGTGAAAGGCATCTCGCCCTCCCAGCCCGCGCCCAGCGCCCCGGCACCTCAGGCGGAAGTCGCCACCGAGGTCAAGGCAGCAAGCGTGGCAACGTCCGAAGCCGGCAACGACAAGGGGCTGATCGACCGCCTGTTCGGCTGGCTGCGGCGTACGCCCACCCCGGTCGTCGAAAAGGAAGAACCCGTTCCCGCGGTCACCGAGAAACCGCGCCGCGGCCAGGATGGCCGTCGTGGCGAACGCGGGGAGCGAAGTGAACGCGGAGATCGCGGTGATGGCCGTCGCGGCGGACGTGGTCGCCGCGACGCGCAGCGCGAAGAGCGCCAGGACGACGGCCAGAACGGACGCGGACGCGGCCGGCGTGCCGAACCGGCCGAGCAGCGCGAAGTGTCCGACGCTTCGGACTCGGGCAACGGCGGCAACCGTCGACGCGGCCGCAGTTCGCGCAATGAACCCAGACCGACCGAAGCGCCGACCGAGGCGCAAGCGGTCGAAGAGCGCGTCAGCGTAGCCGCTGCCGACACGGCGGACACGACCAAGACCGCCGAGGACAAGCATGCTGGCAGCGACAACGGTGAAAACGCCGACACGGGTGCACCGCGTCGTCGCCGTCGCCGCGGTCGTCGCGGTCGCGGCGGAGCCGATCGAGCCGAGGCGGGCAGCGACAGCAACGTCGAGCAGACCGAGGACGACGTCGCCTACGGTGCGGATGCTGTGGCGAGTGCTGCGACCAGCGAAGCCGCAGCAACGCAAGAGCCCGCCCTGACCGTGGCCGAGCCCGCGCCTGAAACCGCTGCCTCGCCTGATCGCGAAGCCGAGCGGCAGGCCGAACCCGGAAAATCGGCCGCGCAATCCGCGGCCGGGCACGCCGATGTGTCCGAGACCGTCGCCACCGAGACGCCCGCCGCGCAAGCACGCGCCGATGACTCGCCCGTCGCTGACGAGCGCGCCGACGCAGTGCAAACGCAGCCCCCGGCCGAGGAACAGGCGTACGCCCGCAACGCCGCCGAGCCTGCCGAAGCCGAGCCTGCCGAAGCCGAGCCTGCCGAAGCCGAGCCTGCCGAAGTCGAGCCGGTCGAAGCCGAGCCGAGCGCGGCCCAAGAGGTTCCGGTCGACACCGCGCAAACGACTGTAGCGCAAGCGCCCGAGGCCGAGCGCGAGCCCGTGGCAGAGATGGCGAGCGAAGCTGCACCGGCAATCGAGAGCGCGCCCCCCGTGCGCGAGGACAAGTCGGAAGCCCCCATCGACATGGCCAAGCCGCTGGCCGAGGCCGGTCTGGTGCTGATCGAGACGCGCTCCGACGTGACGCCGTCCAACGGCGCGCAGACGCGCACCGAAACCCCGCTGGGACGTCGTCCGCGTCGCCCGCAGCCGGTGGCTGAAGAGTCGCTGCAACAGGTCGAGACGCAGAACAAGTAAGCCCCGTGGCGGGGCGAACGACGAACGGGCCGCCCATTGGCGGCCCGTTTTTTATGGTGCCCACTGCGAGGGACTCGTCATGCCGCAGCCATCGGGCAGCGACCTGATCTTTGCGTGGGCGCGACGCCCAGGCGCTCTCCACCGGGTTCATCATCGATGCCCCCGGCGCGCCACCCGGCTTCTACTGCGATGCGCTCAAGGCGTGGCCGCAAGAACCACTTCGCGCGATTCAGAAGCCGGCCACCGCTCCGTCGCTGCGCGGGTCGTAACCGCCTTCCATCATCCCGCTGGCGTGGCGCACCAACGCCCCGGCGTGCCCTACGGTCTCGTCGAAGGCTCCGACCACGTCGACCACGTGACCACGTCGACGCAAGTCCTCGGCCACCGTCGGCGCGAAGCGCGACTCGATCTTGAGCGACTCGGACATGCTGCCCCAGGTGCGCCCCAGCAGCCAGCGCGGCGCGCTCACGGCCTCTTGCAACCCCACGCCCATCTGCACATAGCGCGTGAACACCGCCGCCTGGGTCTGCGGCTGGCCGTCACCGCCCATCGTCCCGTACACCATGGTGCGTCCGTCATCGAGCACGGCCAGCGCCGGGTTGAGGGTATGGAAGGGCTTGCGACCGGGCTCCAGCGCGTTGAGCGCATCGGCCTCGAGCGAGAAGCTGCAGCCGCGGTTCTGCCAGTTGATGCCGGTGTCGGGCAGCACGATGCCGCTGCCGAACTCATGGTAGATGCTCTGGATGAAGGACACGGCCCGGCCCTCGCCGTCGATCACGCCCATCCAGATGGTGTCGCCCGGATCGGTCGATCCGCCCCAGGACAATGCCTTGGCGCGATCGACTTCGGCGGCCATCGCATCGAGCGCGGCCGGATCGAGCAACGACTGCGCATCGACCTTCATCCACGCCGGATCGGTGACGTGACGGTCGCGCACCAGGAAGGCCTGCTTGGTCGCCTCGACCACCAGATGGATGTAGTCGGCCGACATCGGATCGAGACGATCGATGCCGAGCCGGTCCATGATCCCGAGAATCGCCAGCGAGATCACGCCCTGCGTCGGCGGCGTCATGTTGTAGACCCTGCCGCAGGAGTGCTCGAGCGCCACCGGCGTCTTCAGTTGCGCGTGGTGTCGCGCCAGATCGCCCCCCGTCACCGGACTGCCCAGCGCCTGCAGATCGGCCGCGATACGCCGTGCCAGTTCGCCTTCGTAGAAGTCGCGCAGCCCCGCGTCGGCAAGCCGCTGCAGGGTTGCCGCCATGCGCGGCTGACGGAACACGCTACCCTCGGGCGGGGCCGTCCCGTCGACCAGGTAGGTCTCGGCGAAGCCGGGCTGGGCGTGCAGTTCGTCGAACTTGGCAGTGGTGCTCGCGTGCTGGCTGCTGGTCACCGGGATGCCGTCCTGCGCATAGCCGATCGCATCGGCCAGCAGCCGCGGCAGACCCAGGGCGCCGCCCCAGTCGCGGCTGGCCTCGAAAGCCAGTTCCCAACCCGAGATCGTGCCGGCCACAGTACAGGCGGCCAGCGGACCCCGCATCGGAATGCGGTCCATGCCCTGTGCGCGGTACCACTCGCGCGTGGCGCCGCCCGCGGCGGCTCCGCAGGCATCGATCGCCTGCGGTGCCTTGCCGGGCTCGGAGAACAGCCAGAAGCCGTCGCCGCCGATGCCGTTCATGTGCGGGTAGACCACCGCGATCGTGGCGGCGGCGGCGATCATCGCCTCGAGCGCGTTGCCGCCGTCGCGCAGCACGGCCGAAGCCGACTGTGCCGCCATCGAATGGGATGCAACCGCGATCCCGCGTGTTGCCCGGACCGGATTGATCATCTCCGTGTCTCCTGCTTATGGTGGTTATGTTTTGCGCGCATCACTTCATCCAGCCGATCGCCTTGGGCAACCAGGTAGCGATGTCGGGGAACATCATCAGCAGGGCCAGACCGATGACCTGCAGGCCGATGAACGGGATCACCCCCTTGTAGATGGAACCGATCTGCACTTCGGGCGGAGCGGCCCCCTTGATGAAGAACAGGGCCCAGCCAAACGGTGGTGTCAGGAACGAGGTCTGCAGGTTCATGCAGATGAGCATCGCCAGCCACACCATGTCGACGCCGGCCGCAACGAAGAACGGCAGCAGCAGCGGCAGCACGATGTAGGAGATCTCGATCCATTCGAGGAAGAAGCCGAGGATGAACAGCAGGATCATCATGAAGATGATCGTGCCCCACAGTCCGCCCGGCACCAGCTCCATGAACTCGCCGATCAGGTCTTCGCCACCGAGCCCGCGGAAGGCAAGGCTGAAGGCCTGCGAAGCGAAGATGATGAACATGATCATCGAGGTCGTGATCAGCGTGGAGCGCAGCGTCTGGCGCAGCACGCTCATGGACAGCTTGCCGCTGATCGCGACGATGACCAGCGCACCGAAGGCACCCATGGCAGCCGCTTCGGTCGGCGCCGCGACGCCGCCGATGATCGAGCCGAGTACCGCGAACACCAGCAGGATCGGCGGCAGCACGCCACGGATGACGTCGATGATCAGCTGCTTGCCACTGACCTGGGCGCGCTCCGCGGCCGGAATCGCCGGCGCGACGTTCGGCCAGATCCAGGCCACGACGAGGATGTAGATCACATACAGGGCCGCGAGCATCAGGCCCGGCATGATGGCCGCCGCGAACAGCGTACCCACCGACTCGCCCATCAGGTCCGAGAGCAGGATGAGGATCAGGCTCGGCGGCAGGATCTGCCCCAGCGTACCCGAGGCGCAGATCGCGCCGGTGGCCAGACCGTGGTCGTAGCCGCGCTTGAGCAGCGTCGGCAGCGCGATCAGCGAGAGGGTGACGATGGTCGCACCGACGATGCCGGTGGCCGCGCCCATGAGCACGCCGACGAAGATGATCGCCACGCCCATGCCCCCGCGCAACCGGCCGGCAACGTGGCCCATCACGTCGAGCATGTCCTCGGCGATGCGTGATTTCTCGAGCATCACCCCCATGAACACGAACAATGGAACGGCGAGCAGCGTGTAGTTGGTCGCGACCCCGTACAGACGCGAAGGCAACAGATTGAACAGCATCGGCCCGAAACCGATCAGGCCGAACACCACCCCGGAGATCGCGATCGCGTAGGCCACCCGCACGCCCAGCGTGAGCAGCACGATGAAGCTGACCAGCATCAGGATGGAGAGGATTTCATTCATCGGCATGCTGGTCCCCCTTGCCGCCGTTGAGGATAAGCGCGATGTTGCGCAAGGCATGCGCGACGCACTGGATGCCGAGCAACGCGAAACCCGAGATCAGGAAAGTCTTGAGGATCCAGCGATGCGTGAGTCCGCCCGGATCGGGCGAGATCTCGCCCGTCGTATAGGCCTGAACGACGAAGCGCACCGACAACCAGGCGAAATAGAAGCACATCGGCGCCATGATGAAGATCGCCGAGAACGCTTCGATCCACTGTCGGGTTCGTTCGCTGAACTTCTCGTAAACGATGTCGACGCGCACATGGGCGTCGGCCTTTTGCGTGTAGGAAAGCCCCCACAGCGAGATCACCGCGAGCAGATGCCATTCGAGTTCCTGTGCCCACACCGCGCCCAGGCTGATGGTGTAGCGCAGCAGCACCTGGATGGCGATCAGCAACACCAGCGCGAGGATGATCCAGGAAGTGAAGCGGCCGGTCCATTCGATGAACGCCTCGAGCGCATCGGCGGCCTTGTCGAGTGTCTTCATGAGATCCACTTCATGTGGTTGAAAAAAGGGATGGCGGCCACGCTCGTGTCCGCCATCCGGTCAGGCCGACCGTCTTAGCGGACGGTGGTCTGGAAGGTGGTCTCGGAGATCTGGTTCCACTTGTCGTGGTTCTTCTTGAAGTTGAAGAACGACTCGTGGACCTTCTTGACCATCGGGTCCTTGGCTGCGGCGTCTTCCAGCGTCGTGCGGGCAGACTCGCGCAGCGCCTTGATCACGTCGTCAGGCAGACGCGCGATCTTGACGTCGAAGTTGTCGACCATGTCGGACAGTGCTTCGCCGTTCTTCGCGTCGAGCCACAGCAGGCCTTCCTGGTTGGTGGCATCGGCCGCGGCGCGGACGATGGCCTGCAGGTCCTTGGGAAGCTTGTCCCAGGCGCCCTGGTTGATGACGATCTCGGAGGTCGTTGCCGGCTCGTGCCAGCCCGTCGTGTAGTAGTACTTGGCCGCGTTCTGCAGGCCCAGACGACGGTCCAGATAGGGACCGACCCACTCGGCCGCGTCGATCACGCCACGCTCCAGTGCCGGGAAGATCTCGCCACCGGGCAGCAGCTTCACGTCCACGCCCAGATCCGCGTACATGCGACCGGCCAGGCCCGGAATGCGCATCTTCAGGCCATTGAAGTCGGACACACTCTCGACCGGCTTCTTGAACCAGCCGGTCATCTGCACACCCGAGCAACCGACCGGCATCGCAACCACGTTGAACGGCTTGTAGACCTCGTTCCACAGGTCGATGCCGCCGCCGTGATACAGCCAGGCATGGTGACCCATGAAGCTCATGCCGAACGGCACGGTGGCGAAGTACTGCGCGGCGAAGGTCTTGCCGGCCCAGTAGTAGGACACGCCGTGGTTCATCTCGACGATGCCCGCCGAGGCCGCGTCGAAGCCCTCGAAGGCCGGCACCAGCTCACCGGCAGCATACACCTTGATCTTGAGGCGGCCGTTGGACATGTCCTCGACCCGCTTGGCGAAGGCCTCGGCACTGCCCGGACCGGACTGGTAGTACGGCGTACCGGCCGGCCAGGTGGTCGTCATCTTGAAGTTGAAGGTCTGCTGCGCGCTGGCGATCGCGGGGAAGCCCGCAGTCGCGGCCGCGCCACCGGCCAGCAGGGAAGTCTTAAGCATGCCACGTCGATTCATATCGCTCTCCATCCATGGATTTACACGTTACGGGATCAGTCTCCCCGCCCTGCCGCACTCGCCTGGGCGAATGCACCTGAACGGACGGCTCGACCGCCCCACCAACGGCAATTGCAAACTCCGTACCAGCTTCACGACGAGAACACGCTTGGGGACCTGCGACGAGGCCTGTCCCGCGAACGCATCGCGCCGCTTGCCGGAGCGGGCCGACTGGCGGCTACCCTCCTCCTGATGCCGGCCGCCCTCTTCGGGGCGATCCGGCTGACGGGCAAACTGCCATGTCAGCACTGGGACTGCCATGCAAGTGTAGATGCTCTGAGAGCACAGTCAAGAAGATTATGCACACCGCCCGGGTCGATGCTGATCACATAGCCACCCCCGCTTGCGAACGGAAAGCGCGGCAGCGAGAAGGTCGTACTCCGGGCGTTGCGGCGGGAGGTGGCGGCAACCCATGTGGATTTGTTTGCAATCAACGCACTGCAACGGTGCGGCAAACAGCCGCATCGCACCATCATGGGGCGCCGCGCAAACGGAGGCGCGGGATATTGCGGACGTCGCGCGAATGCGACACCCGCACGACGACTTGCCAACTCATACGCACCTCGCGCCGGGAACCTCAGGGCGCGCCGTAAACTGACATGTCAGTTTACAAAACATGCCCTATAGCAAGGCGCGCATGGTGCGATAGGTGTACTGCTCGACGTAATCGATCAGGCGGTCGGAGGCCTCACGTGCCTCGTTCTCGTCCTTGCGGGAAATCGCCATCGCGATCTCGGCGTGCAGCCGCGAAACCTTGGCCAGATCGCCCACCTGACGGAAGTACAGATACCAGAAGCGGCGCGTCTGCGCCTGCAGGGGCCGCATCGCGGCGGCAGCGTAGTCGTTGCGTGCGGTCGCAGCCACCAGCGCGTTGAATTCGGCATCGGTGGGCAGGAAGATCGATTCGTCCTCCTTCTCGGCCGCTTCCAGGAAGCGCTCGGCCAGCTCTGCGAAACGCTTGCACGCCGCCGGTTCGGCCAGACGCGCGGAACGCCCCACCAGGATGCGCTCGAGTTCGCGCCGCACCTCGATGAGCTTGAAGTGTTCTGCCACGTCGATCTCGGACACCATCACGCCGGAACGTGGCAACACCTTGATGGTGCGCTCGTAGGCCAGCCGCTGCAGTGCCTCGCGCACCGGCGTACGCCCGATACCGAGCTGCGCACTGACCGATTTTTCCGAGATGCGGCTGCCCGGCGGCATCTCCAGCGTGACGATCATCTCTTCGATCTGACGATAGGCGTGCTGGGCCTGCGTCTCGGGATCACGCGGGGAGCCGTTGGGGGCAGCGCTCTTGCGGGCGGGTCTGGGCATGGGCTGTCGCGACCAGGGCGGTCGCAGGACAAATGAATCAAATCGAACATACGCCCGGGGCACGGAGCGGTCAACGCGTACGCTCATCGCCCTGTCTCCACGGTGCCGAGCAGGCCGCGCACACCCCGTTCGCACAGATCGAGCACTTCGCGAAAGCCGTCCTCGCCCCCGTAGTACGGGTCGGGCACATCCCTGTCGGCCACCTCGTCGGCGAAACCCGTGAACATCGCCACGCGATGCGCGCGCTCCGTCGGACACATGGCCAGCATCTGCGCATGGTGCCCGCGATCCATCGCGAGCAGCAGATCGAAACGCGCGAAATCGTCGACCTCGACGCGGCGCGCACGCAGCCCCGACAGGTCGTAGCCATGCTTCGCGGCGAACGCCATGGCGCGCGGATCGGGCGCTTCGCCGACGTGGTAGCCGTGGGTGCCGGCCGAATCGAACTCGACGCGCCCGTCCAGCCCCGCCGCGGCGAACAGCCGGCGCGCCACCGCCTCGGCCGTGGGCGAACGACAGATGTTGCCGGTGCACACGAACAGCACGCGCAAGGGCCGATCCTCGGGAAGGACGATCTGCGCGCTCATGCCGCCCCTCCTCCGCCGCCATGCACATCCGCGCCGAAGGCGCGCTGGCGCAGGCGGAACAACTCGTCGCGCGCGGCCGCCGCCTGTTCGAACTCGAGGTTGCGCGCATGCTCCTGCATGGCCTTTTCGAGCTTCTTGATGGCCTTGGAAAGCGCCCTCTCGTCGAGCAAGGCGTAGTCGACGCGCGCACTGTCGGCCACGCGACTGGCCTTGACGTCGTCGTTCTCGCCGGCGTAGACGCCGTCGATGATGTCCTTGATGCGCTTGGACACGCTGCGCGGGGTCACGCCGTTGGCCTGGTTGAAGGCGATCTGCTTGTTGCGGCGCCGTTCGGTCTCCTCCATCGCCGCTTGCATCGAGCGCGTGACGCGGTCGCCGTAGAGGATGGCGGTGCCGTGCAGGTGGCGCGCGGCGCGCCCGATGGTCTGGATCAGCGAGCGCGAGGAACGCAAAAAGCCTTCCTTGTCGGCGTCGAGGATCGCCACCAGCGATACCTCGGGGATGTCCAGCCCCTCTCGCAGCAGGTTGATGCCGACCAGCACGTCGAACTCGCCCAGACGCAGATCGCGGATGATCTCGACGCGCTCGACGGTGTCGATGTCCGAGTGCAGGTAACGCACGCGGATGCCGTTCTCGGCGAAGTACTCGGTCAGGTCCTCGGCCATGCGCTTGGTCAGCACGGTGACCAGCACGCGCTCCTCGACCGCGACACGACGCTTGATCTCGGAGAGCAGGTCGTCGACCTGCGTGGTGGCCGGCCGCACCTCGATGAGCGGATCGACCAGACCGGTGGGCCGCACCACCTGCTCGACGACCTGCCCCTGATGCACGGCCTCGTAGTCGGCAGGCGTGGCCGAGACGAAGACGGTCTGCGGCATCAGCCGCTCGAACTCGTCGAACTTGAGCGGGCGGTTGTCCACCGCCGAGGGCAGGCGGAAGCCGTACTCGACCAGATTCTCCTTGCGCGAGCGGTCGCCCTTGTACATGCCGCCGATTTGCGGGATCGCCACGTGCGACTCATCCACGAAGAGCAGCGCGTCCGGCGGCAGGTAGTCGATCAGCGTCGGTGGCGGCTCGCCGGGCGCACGGCCCGACAGATGGCGCGAATAGTTCTCGATGCCCTTGCAGAAACCCATTTCGGCGAGCATCTCGAGGTCGAACAGCGTGCGCTGCTCGATGCGCTGCGCCTCGACGAGCTTGCCGGCACGATGGAACTGCTCGCGCCGCCCCTTCAACTCGGCCTTGATGCCGTCGATGGCGCGCAGCACCGTCTCGCGCGGGGTCACGTAGTGGCTGGAGGGATACACCGTGAAGCGCGCGAGCTTGTGCTTGAGATGCCCGGTCAGCGGATCGAACAGCGTCAGGTGCTCGATCTCGTCGTCGAACATCTCGATGCGCACCGCAAGTTCCGCGTTCTCGGCCGGAAAGACGTCGATCACGTCGCCGCGCACGCGAAAGCAGCCGCGCTGGAAATCCACGTCGTTACGCGTGTATTGCATCGCCACCAGGCGAGCGATCAGGTCGCGATGGCCAATGCTCTCCCCTTCGCGCAGATGCAGCACCATCGCGTGATAATCGACCGGGTCGCCGATGCCGTAGATGCACGACACGGTCGCTACGATGACCACATCACGCCGTTCCATCAGGCTCTTGGTGGCCGACAGGCGCATCTGCTCGATGTGTTCGTTGATCGACGAATCCTTCTCGATGAACAGGTCGCGCGAGGGCACGTAGGCCTCGGGCTGGTAGTAGTCGTAGTAGCTGACGAAGTACTCGACCGCGTTCTCGGGCAGGAACTCGCGAAACTCCGCGTAGAGCTGTGCGGCGAGCGTCTTGTTGGGTGCGAGCACCAGCGCGGGCCGGCCGCAGCGCGCGATGACGTTGGCCATGGTGTAGGTCTTGCCCGAGCCGGTCACACCGAGCAGGGTCTGGAACATCAGTCCGTCGCCGAGGCCTTCGAGGAGCTTCTCGATGGCCGCCGGCTGGTCGCCGGCGGGCGGAAAGGGCTGGTGCAGACGGAATGGACTGCCCTCGTAGTGCAGCACGCTGGCGCTGTCCGTCGAACTTGTCATGGTAGACTCTTGCTCCTGTACGTGGGCCGGCCGAAACGTTCCGGACGACGTTCGCCGCCCGACCGTACTCCCGATTATTTCTCAATTCGCCGCGCAAGGCACGGCTGCATCGACTTCGGCAGCCCGTCCGGACACCTTCCGCCTCGGCGCGCACCAATCATAGGGAATGGACATGTCTGCATCGATCTTCGCCAACGTCGAGATGGCCCCGCGCGACCCCATCCTGGGTCTGACCGAGGCCTTCAAGGACGACACCCGCGCCGAAAAGGTCAACCTGGGCGTCGGCGTCTACCAGGACGACAACGGCAAGATTCCGCTGCTCGAATGCGTCAAGGCCGCCGAAAAGGCCCGCGTCGAAGCCGGCCTGCCGCGCGGCTACCAGCCCATCGAGGGTGCGGCCGCCTACAACGCCGCCGTGCAGAACCTGCTCTTCGGCGACGATGCCGAACTGGTCAAGTCCGGCCGCGTGATCACCTTCGAGACGCTCGGCGGCACCGGCGCGCTCAAGGTCGGCGGCGACTACCTGCGCCGCCTCTACCCCGAGGCCAAACTCTACATTTCCGATCCGAGCTGGGAAAACCACCGCGCCGTGTTCGAGAACGCAGGCTTCACCGTCGAGACCTACGCCTACTACGATCCGGCCACGCGCGGCGCCAACTTCCCCGCGATGAAGGCCGCCCTCGAAGCCCTGCCGGCGCACTCCGTCGTCGTGCTGCACGCCTGCTGCCACAACCCCACCGGCGCGGACATCAGCGAATCGCAGTGGGGCGAAGTCGTCGAGGCATGCCGCAAGAACGACCTGATCCCCTTCCTCGACATTGCCTACCAGGGCTTCGCCGACGGCCCCGAGCAGGATACCGCCGCGGTGCGCATGTTCGCCGACAGTGGCATGCAGTTCCTCGTCGCCAGTTCGTTCTCCAAGAACTTCTCGCTCTACGGCGAGCGCGTCGGCGCGCTGTCGATCGTCACCGAGAACAAGGAAGAGGCCGCTCGCGTGCTGTCGCAGGTCAAGCGCGTGATCCGCACCAACTACTCCAACCCGCCGACCCACGGCGGCGCCGTCGTCACCGCCGTGCTCAATTCGCCGGAACTGCGCAAGCAATGGGAAGGCGAACTGGCCGCGATGCGCCAGCGCATCCTCGACATGCGCCACAGCCTCGTCGACAAGCTCAAGGCCGCCGGCGTCGAGCAGGACTTCTCGTTCATCACCGAACAGCGCGGCATGTTCTCCTACACCGGCCTGACGCCGGAGCACGTCGAGCGCATGCGTGACGAGTTCGGCATCTACGCCGTCAAATCCGGCCGCATCTGCCTGGCCGCGCTCAATTCGCGCAACGTCGACTACGTCGCCAAGGCCATCGCGACCGTGGTCTCGAAGTAAGCCGGATTTCTTGACCATGCGCCGCGCGTTGCCTACAATGCGCGGCTTCTTTCCCCGATAGCTCAGTTGGTAGAGCAACGGACTGTTAATCCGTTTGTCGCTGGTTCGAGCCCAGCTCGGGGAGCCAGAACTTCCGCCTCGCGCGCACCGCCCGCGCGAAGCCGCAAAAAAACTCATCGCACCACCCTTCCCCGATAGCTCAGTTGGTAGAGCAACGGACTGTTAATCCGTTTGTCGCTGGTTCGAGCCCAGCTCGGGGAGCCACACAGCAAGCACAAGCGCCACCCTCCGGGGTGGCGTTTTTGCGCTCGCCGAACATGAAACCGGCATCAGAGCAGGGTCATCTCGGCTTGCGCAGCCTATTCGTACACCTGATGCATCTCTCCCACCGCGTCGGCGAGATGGCGACAGCCGTGACCGAGGGTGGCCTGAAGCAATTGATGCGACCAGCGGTCGTTGCCTTCGATCAGGCAGGGGCCGTCCTGACCGAGGGCGATGTCCCAGCCGATGCTTTGCACCTCAGGCAACCGGTTCGCGCTTTCGATGGCCAGACGCCGGATTTCGTCGATTCCCGGAATGCTCAGACCGGTGATCGGCAGGCGGCTGTCCGCATGCGTTTCGACATGGGCTTCGAACGGGTTCTTCG
Source organism: Pseudazoarcus pumilus (assembly GCF_002872475.1). GTDB lineage: Bacteria > Pseudomonadota > Gammaproteobacteria > Burkholderiales > Rhodocyclaceae > Pseudazoarcus > Pseudazoarcus pumilus. The sequence goes on along the minus strand of NZ_CP025682.1, from coordinate 1,044,559 downwards.
GCACCGCGAGACGGCTGATCGTGCCATCGTCGTCCACCCAGGCAGCCAGGCCGCCGCGAGCCCAGTTGTCCGGCCCGCGCCCCCGACCGACCCGCAGTATCGTGCCCCAGACCGATACCTGACCTCCGGCCTGCCAGGTCACCACCCGCAGGGTGTTGACCGTGCCGGGGTTGAGAGCGGCGAGAAGCGGGTGTTGATGAACGTAAGCTTCGCACAGGTAGTGCTCGGGGCGCTCAACGGTTTCCGCGACGTGGGCGCGCACGGCGGCCCAGTCCGGGAAGCGTTGCTCCGGGAAATGAATGCCCCGTCCCCGGACGCCCCATCGGTTCTTGATCACCAGCCGGTCCGGCGGCCGTTCATCGGCATCCAGCCGGCACAGTTCTTCCCAGGTCCATACCCGCCGTCCGAGCAGGTCGCGAAAGTGACGTGCGAAACGCGCCTTGTCACGCAGGATCATGGCCTTGTCCAGCCGGTTCTTCTGCCGCTCGAGCTCGTAATACAGCGACAGGGTCAGATACTCCCGCCGCTGGGCGCGCGATTTTTCGAAGAAACGCAGCAGGTAATAATCATCGAAGCTCGCGCCATGACGCCATGCGGCGAGCAGCAGATCCCGCCACGGCAACCAGGATCGGCCGCTGCGCTGGCGCTCGTAGGCATGGAGCTCGTCCCAGGGGGCATTGCGGATGTGGTAGCGCAGGTTCCGCCAGCGCGAGGCGTAACGGAAGATCAGGGCGGCCATGCGTCGTGCCAACTCATCGCTCCCGACCTGCCGGCGGTATCGGCCGAACACCGTCGTATCTGCATGCGGCGGCCTCGGTCGCCCAGGCCAGCAGATAGGTGTAGCGAGGATGCATGCGGATGACCATCTTGTAGGGAGGCGGGTTGAACGGCCGCATCGCCTGCCGCAACAGCCAGGAAAGCCCCCGGAGGACGGGGTGGATGAAACGCTGGCCGTAGCCGAATGGCGCCAGTTTTCCGGCCAGGTGCTTCACGAACCGGCGTTCACAGGAAAACCTGAGGATCTGAAGGCGCACGAGCTTCAATCCGTAACGCAGCCGCGCCGCCGTCGATGGCGGGCGGGCTTCACGGTAGCGTCTGAACGCCTCCCGATAGCGATCCGGCCAATGCTCCGGATACCAGGCGCGAAAACTGTTGCCGGTTTTCATCTGACCGAACGACTGGCGCGCAATGCCCGCATTCTCCACGATCCGGCGGGGTATCGGCCTGTCGTAGTCGCCACCGACCGTCCAAGGCGCCATGGCCGGGCTGCGGCTGATGCCTGAAACATCGGCCTGCCGCGCGCCGGCGATAGCGGTCAGCGGCACATGTGCGAAACCGGTGGCGCGGCGAAATTCGCCCAAACCGCGGCCCGAGCAATCGTTGATTTCGTACAGCGCGCGTTCGGTCGTGTACAGACTCCAGAGCGAGCCTCCGGTGAAGCCGGTGATCAGGGCCCTGCCGGGCAGAGCGTCGGCCATGGCGAGCCAGAACAGTTCGCCGCCGGTGCCGCCGTCGCAGAAGAATTGCGCGAAATCGGCCGGATCCGTCTCCGGCGGCAATTCGCGACGGTAGGCCCGAACCTCCAGGCCAAGTTGCCGGCCGATCTCGGCACCGTTGTCGTCGTGTTGCCTGGAGCCTTCGCGGTTGAGTGAGGATTCGAAAGTGACGGCCTCGCCGCATCCGGCGCCCCGCGCGAAGACAGCACAGGCGGGCGAATCGTAGCCCTTGGACAAGGTCGATAGCGGAGTGAAGCGGGACTGCCGTGCGGGGCTGCGCGCGTTCTCCACAACATCAGCCACCACAGCAGCGACATGCTCCACGTAGGCTTCGTAGATGGGCAGAGGGGGGCCGGCAGCTTTCTCGATGATGCGCGGCACGCCGCCGGAATCGATCTCGATGTTGAAATGATGAACGACCTGAACACGACCGCCCAGACAGGGAACCTCGAAGCACAGATGGTCGATTCCTTCGAGAACGCCGAGGAAGATTTCGGCATACTCGAAGCAGGACGGATCGATGCCGCTACCCGCATACGAGAGCAGAAAGGCGAGCGAATTGGATGCCAGCGACTGCCTGCCGTCCCGCTTCAGGAAGATCGGCTCGAGACCATGCGAGGGCGCGACAAGACGCAGACGGCCGTCGCGACACAAGCCGCCGGACCCGAACACGTCGGCACTCCGGTCGAAATCCCAGGCCGCGAAATCGCCCGCCCAGACGCCTTCGAACCAGCCGTCTTCACGTGTTTCAACACCCTGTCCGCAATGCAGCACGCCCCGACCGTCGTGCCAGTCCAGCAGCCAGGCCAACGCAGGAAGGCTGGAGTGGATCTGGATGCTCAGCCCGCTGGCACCGCATGCCCGGCCAGAGTGGTCAGCGACCATCGACACCCTCGCGCACGACACGGGCCGGCATGCCCATCACCTGGGTATGTGCCGGCACGTCGTGGGTGACCAAGGCCCCTGCGGAAACCAGTGCGCCGGCGCCGACGCGGACATTCTCCAGCAGGATCGCGCCCATGGCGATGTAGGCACCGTCTTCCACCACGCAGCCGCCGCCCAGGCGTGCGCCCAGACCAATGGTGACGCCGGCGCCAATGTGCGAGTGGTGGCCGATGATCGCGCCCTTGTTGACCAGGGCGTGGTCGGCGAGGACGACACGGGTCGCGAGCATGGCACCGGGGCCGATCAGGCCGCCCGCACCAACACGGGCACTGGGGGCAACATGCGCGGACGGGTGGACCAGGGTGGCGAAAGGCAGCGCCAGCGGGGCAACCTGCTCGATGTAGCGCTGCCGCCGGGTGGTGCCCAGTCCACACAGCAGGCTCAACTCCCGCGGCATCGAGGCCAGCGCGTCGATCCAGTGCACGGGCCTGCCCAGCAGCAGCGTGCCGCACTTTTCCCGATCGAGGTTCTCGACGAAGCCGGCCATGTCCAGCCCGGGAGTTTCGTCGACCCACTCGGCGACTTCTTCGGAAAAGCGGGAGGTACCCAGAATGAGGATGGGTGCCGCATGGGAGGGCGTCATCAGCGTCCTTGAAGTTTTCGCCGCTTAACCGGTCAGCCAGACGGCGGGCGAATTCGCACGCCATTCTGCCACGGGCATCCGCGCCGGCGCAGCGGAAGCTGCTTCCGCCGACCCGTTGCCTCCGTGGTCGGTGGGCTCGACACATCACCACCTTCCACGAACGCGCACCGATTCGTTGGATCGATCCCGGCTCTTCTGTGCCGACGAACTTTACAGCTTCACCTTGCACGGCTCGGGGCTCGACCGAGCGAGCCGGCAAAAGCCGCGCCAGCACACGCTCCGGAGACGACTGGACGCGCTTGTGATACCGTGCGGCAGCAATCCCGCACGCTCCTGTCATCGCACCACAGCCCGGTCGACGTCGTCCGTCCGCAACGTTATGTCCTCCAAGTCCGTCCCGCTGGTCATCGATCTCGATGGCACGCTGCTGCGTACCGATCTGCTGATCGAATCCGGGCTGTCCTTCGTGCGCGACAATCCGGCCCGCGCGCTCGCGCCGCTGATGTGGTTGCGGCACGGCAAGGCCGCGCTCAAGGAGCGTCTGGCTGCCGAGACCGACGTCGACCCCAGCGTCCTGCCCTACGAATCCGAGGTGCTGGCGCTGATCGACGCGGCCAGGCGCGACGGTCGGCGCGTGGTACTGGCAACGGCCAGTCACGCCCGACTGGCACAGGCCGTGGCCGAGCATCTGGATTGTTTCGACGAGGTTCTCGCGACCCGCGACGGTGAGAACCTGTCGGCCCATCGCAAGCGCGACCGGCTGGTCGAGCGATTCGGTGAACGCGGTTTCGACTATGCCGGCAATGGCACCGCCGACCTGCCGGTGTGGGCCGCGGCGCGGCAGGCCTATGTGGTCAATGCGCGCGGCGGGGTCGAGCGGCGTGCGCATGATGCCGGCAACGTCGCCGGTGTGATCGCGCCACGGGTACCGCGCGCGGCCGACTGGATCGCCGCGCTGCGCCTGCACCAGTGGGCCAAGAACCTGCTGCTGTTCGTGCCGCTGATCACGTCCCACCAGTTCGCTGATCCCGCGCTGCTGGGCCAGGCGTTGCTGGCATTCGTGCTCTTCGGACTGTGCGCATCCAGCGTGTATCTGCTCAACGACCTGCTCGACCTGGGCGACGACCGGCATCACCGCAGCAAGCGCCTGCGGCCGTTCGCGGCGGGCCGGCTGCCGGTCGAGGCTGGCGTGATCGCCAGCCCGGCATTGCTGGTTTTGGCTTTCGGCATCGCCATGCTGACACTGCCATGGGCCTTCGTCGGCGTTCTGGCCGCCTACTACTCGCTGACGCTGGCCTATTCCCTGCGGCTCAAGCGCATCGTGGCGGTCGACGTCATCGTGCTCGCGGCCCTGTACACGCTGCGCATCGTCGCGGGTGCCGCCGCGCTGGGCATCGCGCTGACCTTCTGGATCCTCGCCTTCTCGATGTTCGTGTTCCTCAGCCTGGCGCTGCTCAAGCGCTATACGGAACTGCGCGACGCCCGCGAGGACGGATGCACGGAAAAGACCCGCGGTCGCGACTATCACCCCGACGACCTCGAGATGATCGCACCGCTGGGCGCCGCGGCCGGCTATCTGGCAGTACTCGTGCTCGCGCTCTACATCAACGAGCCCACGACGGCCGCACAGTATGCCCAGCCGGAACTGATCTGGTTCGCCTGCCCGCTGCTGCTGTTCTGGATCACGCGCGTGTGGATGCTCGCCCACCGCGGCGCCGTGCATGACGACCCGGTGCTGTTCGCACTGCGCGACCGCAGCAGCCTGATCGTCGGCGTGCTGTTTGCCGCGGTGTTCTGGATCGCGGCATGAGCGGCACCGTGCATTGCTGGGGGCACCAGCCAGCCATCGCGCAGACGCCCCACGCACCGGTCTGGCGGGACGAGACACCCGGCCAGCTGGCTGCACTGCACGCACGCTTCGGCACGACCCTGCCTTTCGGCAACGGTCGCAGCTATGGCGACAGCTGCCTCGCGGCGAGCGATCACGTGCTCCATCTGGCGCGGCTCGACCGCTTCATCGCCACCGACTGGTCACGCGGCATCGTGCGCGCCGAGGCCGGCATGCAGCTTGCCACGCTGATCACGGCTGCGCTCGGGCACGGCTGGTTCGTGCCGGTCACGCCGGGCACGCGCTTCGTCACGCTCGGAGGCGCACTCGCCAACGACGTACATGGCAAGAACCACCACCGGCGCGGCACCTTCGGCCGCCACGTGCGCGCCTTCGGACTGCTGCGCAGCGACGACGGCACGCTCGAATGCACGCCGCAGACACGCCCCGAACTGTTCGCCGCCAGCATCGGCGGGCTCGGTCTGACCGGCATCGTGACCTGGGTGGAACTGCAGCTCATGCCGGTGCGCACCGGCTGGCTGGACACCGTCACGCAACGCTTCGGGCGCATCGACGACTTCTTCCGGCTGTCGGCCGAACTCGACCCGTTGCACGAATACACGGTGGCGTGGATCGACTGCCTCGCGCGCTCGGCTCGCGGGGTCTATTTCGCCGGCGACCACGCCGAGTTCGGGCCCGATGCGCCGTCGCCCGGACGTGTCTGGGGCGTGCCGGCGACGCCACCCGTGTCCCTCATGAACCGCGCTTCCCTGGCGCTGTTCAACCAGGCCTACTGGCGCGCACACCCGGCGCAGCCGCGCCGCGCACGCAGCTGGTACCAGCCCTTCTTCTATCCGCTCGACCGCATCGCCCGCTGGAATCGCATCTACGGCCGACGCGGCTTCCAGCAGTTCCAGTGCGTGCTGCCCGACGCGGCGGCCGAGCCGGCGCTGCGCGAGTTGCTCGGCGCCATCGCCGCACACGGGCGCGGCTCCTTTCTCGCCGTGCTCAAGCGCTGCGGCGATCTGGCATCGCCAGGGCTGCTGTCCTTCCCGATGGCGGGCCACTCGCTCGCGCTCGACTTTCCGCATGATCCCGCGCTGGAGGCGCTGTTCGAGCGCCTCGACGCCATCGTGCACGAGGCCGGCGGTCGCCTCTACCCGGCCAAGGACGCACACATGTCCGGGCAGCACTTCCGCCACGCCTACCCCGCATGGGAACGGCTCGAACGGCTGCGCGACCCGGCCCTGATGTCCCGCTTCTGGCAGAGAGTCACGACATGAAACGCATTCTGATCGTCGGCGCCACGTCCGCCATCGCCACCGCCTGCGCCCGCCTGTGGGCGGCCGAGGGCGCCGAGTTGTTCCTCGTCGCGCGCAATGCCGAGCGTCTGGCCGAGACGGTGGCCGACCTCACCCCGCGCGGCGCGGCCGCGGTGCACGGCTTCGAACTGGACGTCAACGACGTCCACCGCCACGCGGACATGCTCGAAGCGTGCGCGGCCGCGCTGCAGCAGATCGACATCGTGCTGATCGCGCACGGCACGCTGCCCGACCAGGCCGCCTGCGAAGCCGACACCGAGCTCATGCTGGCCGAGTTCGCGACCAATGCCGGCGCCACGCTCGCGCTGCTCAACCGGCTCGCCGCGCGGCTCGAGATGCAGCGCTGCGGTACGCTGGCCGTGATCTCCTCGGTGGCAGGAGATCGCGGGCGCGCGTCCAACTATGTCTACGGCAGCGCCAAGGCGGCCGTCACGGCCTGCTGCGAGGGCCTGCGCGCGCGCCTGTTCCGCCACGGCGTGCATGTCGTGACCATCAAGCCCGGATTCGTCGACACGCCGATGACGCGCGACCTGCCGCTGCCACGGCCGCTCGTGATCAGTGCGGAGCAGGCCGCCGCGCGCATCGTCGCCGGCATCGCGCGGCGGCGCGCTGTGCTCTACGTGCCCGCATTCTGGGCCGCGATCATGTTCGTGATCCGCAGCCTGCCGCAACCCATCTTCAAGCGGCTGCGGCTGTGAGTCACGCACTGCGCTCGGACTGGCGCTATCGCGCCGTGATCGCTTCGGTGGTGCTGTCGGCGCTGGCCTACCTCGCCTTTTCGCTGTGGGGCGGCTGGCGCGAGGTGCTCGGCGCCGTGGCGCGCGTCGGCGCCGGCGGCATCGCCCTCGCGCTGCTGATGTCGCTGGTCAACTACGGGCTGCGCTTTCTCCGCTGGCAGTACTACCTGCGCGCGCTCGGACATCACGTTCCGACCGGCCAGAGCCTGCGCATCTATCTGGCCGGCTTCGCGCTGACCACCACCCCCGGCAAGGCCGGCGAGATGCTGCGCGCCGTGCTGCTGCGCGCACACGCCGTGCCCTACCGGCACGGCTTCGCGGCCTTCTTCAGCGAGCGGCTGTCCGATCTGCTGGCCATCGTCGTGCTCGCGCTGTTCGGGCTGGCGATCTATCCGGCGGCCACGCCGCTGACCGTCTTCGGGCTTCTCGCCGTGCTGGTCGCGCTGGCCTGCATCGGCCAGCGCCGAGCGGTCGTCGTCGCCCTGCGCCGCCTGCCCGCACAAGGCGGGCGCTTGCTGCGCGGCGCGCGTCACGTGCTGCGCCTGCTGCTCGATGCGCAGCGCTGCCACCGTCCCGCCCTGCTCGCGCTGGCCAGCGTACTGAGCCTCGTCGCGTGGAGCGCCGAGGCACTCGCCTTCTGGTGGCTGCTGGGCTGGCTGGACATCGACGCGGGATTCGAATTCGCGGCCTTCGTCTACGCCATCGCGATGCTCTCGGGCGCGCTGAGCTTCCTGCCCGGCGGCCTGGGCGGTGCCGAGGCGGTGATGATCGGCCTGCTGGTGTGGCATGGTGCGCCGACACCCGACGCGGTCGCCGCGACGGTGCTGATCCGTCTCGCCACGCTGTGGTTCGCGGTGGCCATCGGCGCGGCCATGCTGCCGCTGACCGGTCGAGAGGCCGGCGCGGTCACGCGATGAAGTCGCCGCAGTTCTCGCCCCGCGGCTCTGCCGCGCTGCTGTTCGCGCTGTATCTCGCAGCCACCGTCGCGAAGGCGCCGGCGCTGTTCGTCACGCCACGCTTCTGGGCCGAGGAAGGCGTGGTGTATTTCCTGCAGGGACGCGAGCTGGGCTTTTGGGAGGCGCTGTGGGCGATGCCCCTGGGCTACCTGTCCCTGCCCGCCAATCTGGCCGGCTGGCTCTCCGCGCAACTGCCGCTGCTGCACGCGCCCCGGGGCGGGCTGACCGTGAGCCTGGCGATCCAGCTGCTGCTGCCATGGATCGTCATCGCCAACCGCTTCTTCGACGGCGACCGCATCCGCCAGGCGATGCTGCTGGCCATGCCCATCGTCGTCATCCAGTCGGCCGAGACCTGGCTCAATTCCATCAACGGCCAGTTCTGGCTGATGATCGCCGCCGCGCTGGTGCTCGCCGCACCGACACGCCCGGCCGGCCTGCACCGCCACGCGCTCGATGCCGCGGTCGTGGCGCTGGCCGGCCTGTCCGGCCCGGGCGCGGCCTTCCTCGCGCCGCTGTTCGGCCTGCGCGCGGTCATCGAGCGACATGGTATCTGGGCGATCTACGCAGCGCTCGCGTCCTCGGGCGCCGTGCTGGTGCTGCTCGGCGACGGTGCGTCCCGCGCCCTGTCGTTCCCGCCCGATCTGTTCGGACTCGCCGCGGGCTTCCAGCTTGTCGCCAACAATGTCTGCATCGGCTGCGCATTGCGCAGCTTTCCTTACGCGGCGGCGCATCAGCCATGGTTCGTGCTCGCGCTGCCGCTGCTGGCCGGGCTCTACACCTGGTCATGGCGACGGAGCGACGCCAGCGGCCGCTGGATGCTGACCGCCTCGGCGACGCTGCTCGTGCTGAGCTTCGCCTCGATGCTCGGCAAGGAACTGATCGCGCAGTTGCCCGCGTTCGCGAACTCGCGCTACTTCTTCGCGCCGGCAGCGCTGCTGTTCGGCGCACTGGCGGCCGGACGCCGGGCACGCGCTCCCGTCGCGCTCGGAATCATGGCCATCGTGGGCGCGAACGGCATCGTGTTCGCGCTGTTCCACCCGGTCGTCGGAATCGGCGACGGGCATGCGTGGATCGAGAGCGTCGAGGCACATCGGCGGGGTGAGACCGACATCGTCTTCTTCAATCGTCCGTTCTGCGGCTTCACGCCCGACCCGCCCATGCGCACGGACGGGATCGCACTGCACGGGGACGGCGCGGAACTCGCCCTGACCCTGCCGAGGACCGTCGAGCGCGGGACCCAGGTCTTCGTGCTCCGGCAGACCATCGGCCACGAAACCTGGCAAACGGGCGCTCCCGCATGGCGCGACGCGGGCCTCTTCCTCTACGGCACGCCCGAATACGGGCGTTGTTTCGGAGGCGACTTTCCACGCCCCTTCCGAGCGGTGCGATCCGATGGGCCTACCTTGCTGCTCGACCGCCATGCGCTCGGGCCCATGACTGGCCACCGGTTCCTGATCGGCCATGGCGAGCGCTTCGCCGCGATGCTCGCACGTGGCGACTACGTCATCGTCGACGGCACCGAACTGGCCGCAGCCTTGCCGCCGCTGTCGACGCACGCACCTCCAACACGGCAAGCGGTCGTCATCGACGCACCGCGCGTCGACGGCACCGCACTGGACGCATGTGCGCGGTGGGGCGCCGGATGCGGCTTCGAGGCCGCAGACGCCTTCTGCGCCAGCCGTGGGCTGGGGCCGGCGGTCGACTACCGGATTCGCTACGATGCCCCGCCCACGCGCACGCTGCTCGACGGCAAGACGTGCACCGCCGCCCATTGCGACCGCATCGACTGGCTGGCGTGCGCCCCTGCACCGACTGCATCCGACCGTTGAAGGCGCGGCTTGCTCCAGCGATGGCATGTGCGCTGCCGTAAACACGACCCCTCGGTACATCGTCCACTGCAACCCGCGGATTCGCCCCATTGCCGTTCTGGAGCCGCGATCCGACTTGCGCGCAGTCGGCGTGCGCGCTAGCCTGCGCCCCGCGGGCCGGCCGTGGGGCAGGCTGTGGACCAACCAGGAGGGAGGAGGAGGACGTGATTCGAACGCTCATCGCCATCGTGGCCGTGATCATGTTGGCCGGCGCTGCGCAGGCCGACAGTGGCTTTCACATGGGCATCTCCGCGGGACAGGCTCGCGGCGAGTTGCCTGGCGGCTTCAAGGACACGGTGCGCGGATGGGCGCGCGAAGCGCGCGACGAGGGCGCCGCCGCCTCGACGCGGTTTTCCGAATCCGACGCGGTCCACAAGGTCTGGCTGGGGTACCGCTTCAACTCGGTGCTGGCCGTGGAAGCGGGCTATGCCAAACTGGGCCGCCTCGCGGGCGGCATCGATGCCAGCGACGACGAGATCGCCGTTCGCGAGCGCTACCGCGCCGAACACAAGGCACTGTTTCTCGACCTGGTCGGCACCGTTGCGCTGGCGCAGCGATGGAACCTCATCGCGCGCGGCGGCGTAGCACGCGTGCGCACCAAGGGCAGCTTCGGCGCGTCGGTCGAAGCCGAGCAGTTCCGCGCCAGCGCGCGCATCTGGGAACGCTTTCGCGAAACCGTCCCCAAGCTCGGCCTGGGCGTCGAATACGTGCTCGACCACGGCCTTGCGGTGCGTGCCGAATTCGAACGCTATTTCGACGTCGGCGACGATTCACGGGTGCCTGGTTTCGAGTCCGACATCGACGTGCTGAGCGTCGGCCTCAACTACCGCTTCTGACGGTCGGTTGCCGAACCTGGCAGTGCGGCGGCCCGCTGCATGCCGCGCCCCTGCGCACTGGCCGGCGCTTCTGGCGCCAGTTCCGCGAATCTGTTATCATCGCCGCCTCTCACGCTTGCCTTGGCAAGTCCGTCGAAGCCCCGCAGGACATCGCGGGTCCCGCCGAAAGACGGCGGGCGCATCCACCGGGATCGCGCCGCCACATGTCCGCCGGACATCCGACCCTCTGGTCGTGAAGCGTTCGGCGCCTGCCCTTCGGGGCGAAACGCCGCACGACTGCGCGCCTTATCGTCCCATTCGCAGCCGCATGGCAGGCTTGCAGCCCGCGTACGCGCGGCGGCAAGTACCGATGTCGTCCGCCCCGACGGACGGCCCGGCGCACGATCCGCCCAGGAGGGCGGATTCTCGCCGCAACCCTTTATGGAGGCCAATGAATGGCGAAGGAAGAACTCATCGAAATGCACGGCTCTGTCACCGAAGTGCTGCCTGACGGCCGCTATCGCGTGACGCTGGACAACGGTCACGACCTGATCGCCTATTCCGGCGGCAAGATGCGCAAGTTCCACATCCGCATCATCGCCGGCGACAACGTCTCGCTGGAGATGTCGCCCTACGACCTGAGCAAGGGTCGCATCACCTTCCGTCACCTGCCCGGCCGCCCGCCCGGCACCTCCGGCCCGCGCCCGGGCGGCGGCAAGCGCCGTCGCTGATCCACTCCCGGCTCACTCGCCGTCCTGACGCCAGTGCCCCACCTGGCGTGAACGGCGTGCGCCAGCGGCCCCGCGCCCACTGCTCCACGCACTCTGCGCAGTGGCCATCGTCTCCAGCGCGACGGCCACGCGGTGGTTGATCGTGTCCTTGGGAATCGCGCCCTTGGCATCGGGCGTACCCGCCGGCATGCCGGTGAGCAAGGTCATCGCATCATCCACGGTGTCGATGGTGTAGACGTGGAAAGTGCCCCGCCGTACGGCCTCGACCACATCCTCGCGCAGCATCAGGTGGCGCACGCTGGCCGACGGGATCAGCACGCCCTGGTCGCCGGTCAGGCCGCGCACCGCGCACAGGTCGAAGAAGCCCTCGATCTTCTCGTTGACGCCGCCGATCACCTGCGCCTCGCCAAACTGGTTCACGGAACCGGTGATTGCCAGCCCCTGGCGCAGCGGCACGTCGGCAAGCGCCGAGAGCAGCGCACACAGCTCGGCCAGCGAAGCCGAATCGCCCTCGACATAGCCGTAGCTCTGCTCGAACACCAGACTCGCATTCAGTGAAAGCGGCCGGTTGCGCGCATAGCGCGCTGCCAGAAAGGCGGTGAGGATCATCACACCCTTGGTGTGGATGGCGCCACCCAGCTCCGTTTCGCGCTCGATGTCGACCACCTCGCCATCGCCCAGGCGCGCGGTCGCGGTGATGCGCACCGGGTGGCCGAAGTGCTCTCCCGCCAGCTCGACCACCACCAGACCGTTGACCTGACCCGAGCGCCGGCCGTCGGTCGAGATCAGCGTCGAGCCCTCGACGATGGACTCGAGCACGTTCTGCGAATAGCGGCCGAAGCGGCGCGCCCGCGCGGCGATCGCGCGGTCGATATGCAATCGGCCGACACGTTCCAGGCCTGCCTCACGCGCGTAGTGGTCAGCCTCGCGCATCAGATCGGCGAGCTTGCGCGTGTATAGCGAGAGTCGGCCGGCGTCCTCGGCCAGGCGTGCCCCCTGTTCGACCAGCCGCGCGACGGCCTCGCGGTCGAGCGGCAGCAGGCCGACGTTGCGCGCGAGCATCGCCAGCAGGTGGGCGTAGTAATTGACGTTCTGCGGAGTACGCGGCATCTCGTCGTCGAAATCGGCCGCGACCTTGAACAGTTCGGCGAAGTCCGGGTCATGGTCGGTGAGCAGGTAGAACAACTCGCGACTGCCGATGAGCACGACCTTGAGCCGGCACGGCACCGGCTGCGGCTCCAGCGTGACCGGCGCGTTCCAGCCCTGCGCCTCGGCCGGCGGCTCGATGCGGATCTCGCCGCTGCGCAGCGAGCGCTTGAGCCCGTCCCAGGCCCAGGGCTGGGCGAACAGGCGCTCGGCGTCGAGGATCAGATAGCCGCCGTTGGCCCGATGCAGCGAGCCGGCGCGGATCATCTGGAAGTTCGTCACCTGGTTGCCCATGTGCACGACGTGCTCGATGCGCCCGATCAGGTTGCCGAAGCCGGGGTTGTCTTCATAGACCACCGGCGCGCCCTGGGTGTCCGCGTGATCGACCAGCAGCTTGACCAGATAGCGCTGGAAACGCCCGGAGTTGTCGTCGTCGCCGCCCTCGTCCTCGTCGCCGCTGCTGCCCCAGTCGATGCCGCTGTCGAGCAGATCCTTGTGCACGGCGTCGAGAAAGGCCTGCACCGCCAGGATATCGCGGTAACGATCACGCAGATCGCGCGACAGATGGGCGACGGTCGGCGCCAGCGCATCGCGCTCGGCCCGGCAGATCGATTCGCGCAGCGCCTTGCGCCAGCCCGGGAATTCCTCGAGCAGGTCGGCCAGGCGCTCGCTCCACGTCCCGACCGCAGTCTCGATCCGCTCGCGTTCGTCCTTGGGCAGTGCGTCGAAATCTTCCGGCGACATCGTCTCGCCGTCCTTGGTCGGCGCGAAGACGAAACCTTCGGGGGTGCGCAGCAGGGCCAGGGCATCGGCCGCGCATTGTTCTCCCAGCTCCTGCAGAGCGCCCTCCTCGCGCTCCTTGTGCGCGTCCTGCAGGGCCTCGATGCGGCTCTCGTGGGCGTCGCTCGACAGCGCCGCATCGATGGCCGGCGCGAGATCGCGCACGAAGGTCTGCATGTCGAGGCGCAACTGGTTGCCCCAGCCGGCCGGCAGCGCGAGCAGATGCGGGCGCTGCGGGTCGTCGAAGTTGTAGACGTAGCACTGGTCGGACGGAACGGCGCCCTTGGCCGCGAGCTCGGCGAGCAGGCGGCCGACGATGGCGTGACGGCCGGTGCCGGACTCGCCCAGCACATAGACGTTGTAGCCGGAGTGGGTCATCGCCAGACCGAAGCGCAGCGCCTCGTCGGCGCGTGCCTGCTCGAGATCGTCGGGCAGGTCCTCGAGCGTCGCGGTGGTCTCGAAGGGCAGGGATTCGGGGTCGCAGCGGGTGCGCAGGCGCTCGGCCGGCAGGCCGGTGGAAGCGGTCATTTCGGGTCGTTCCTCGGTTGCGGTGATTCCGCCCGCGGGCCGGCCGCGTTCGGCGCACGCAGGCGGTACAATGCACATTGTTGCACGCGGGCGGCGCACGCGCGCAGATCGCTGAAACGACGGCGAATCCGTGCGGTCCACCGGCTGCGATGCGCACTTATCCATGCGAAGCGAAACCGATGAAAATCATCCCCATCCGCGCCGCCGACCTCAGCACCCTGCCCGAAGCTCCGGGCGAGATCCCGGCGAGCGGCCCGCTGGCCGACCCGCGCGGGCGCGAGGTGCGCGATCTGCGCATCTCGGTGACCGACCGCTGCAATTTCCGCTGCACCTACTGCATGCCGCGATCGGTGTTCGACAAGGATTACCAGTTCCTGCCGCGCGACGAGCTGCTCAGCTTCGAGGAGATCGAGCGCGTCGCGCGCGTGTTCGCCGAACGCGGGGTGCGCAAGCTGCGCATCACCGGCGGCGAGCCGCTGCTGCGCAAGAATGTGGATCAGCTCATCGCGAAGCTCGCGCGCATCCCGGACGTCGAGATCACGCTGACCACCAACGGCGTGCTGCTGCCGAGGATGGCGCAGCGCCTCAAGGACGCAGGCCTGGATCGCGTCACGATCAGCCTCGATTCGCTCGACGACCCCACCTTCCGGCGCATGAACGACGCGGACTTTCCGGTCGCATCGGTGCTCGAAGGCATTGACGCGGCGGCGGCGGCCGGCCTCGGCCCGATCAAGATCAACATGGTGGTCAAGCGCGGCGAGAACGACGACGGCGTGGTCGACATGGCGCGCCACTTTCGCGGCAGCGGCCACATCGTGCGCTTCATCGAGTTCATGGACGTGGGCAGCTCCAACGGCTGGGAGATGGGCGCGGTCGTGCCCTCGCGCGAGATCGTCGAGCGCATCTCGGCCGAATTCCCGCTGGAGTCGGCCGACCCCAACTACACCGGTGAAGTCGCCGAGCGCTGGCGCTATGTCGATGGCGCCGGCGAGATCGGCGTGATCTCCTCGGTCACCCAGGCCTTCTGCTCCACCTGTACGCGCATCCGCCTGTCGACCGAGGGCAAGCTCTTCACCTGTCTGTTCGCGCAGTCCGGCCACGACCTGCGCGCGCTGCTGCGCGGCGGCGCATCCGACGCCGATCTGGACAACGCCATCGCCCGCGTGTGGATGAGCCGCACGGACCGCTATTCCGAGATCCGCACTGCGAACACCGCGAAGGAACGCAAGATCGAGATGTCGTATATCGGCGGCTAGCGGCCGGCGGGCTGTTGTAGGTCGTGGCGAGCGCAGCGAGGTGCGACACCGGGCGTTGCGCGGGTAAAGGCCGTCGATGTCGGAATTCGCCTACGGCTCATCCCGACCTACGCCCTCTTCCACTGGCGGCAACTCGTCGAGTTGCGTCGATTCGATCTTCTCGAAGTGCGCGCTGATCTTGCGTGAGCTCACCTGCACGTCCTGCACGTCGCGGTTGGCCTGGTCGATGTGGCGGGCGAGCGCGTTCATGCGTTCGTCGAAGCGGTGGAAATCCTTGGCCAGCTTGCCCAGCGCGTCCTTGATGACGTGGATGTGCTTGCGCGTCTCCACGTCCTTGAGCACGGCGCGCGCGGTGTTGAGCACGGCCATCAGCGTGGTCGGCGAGACCACCCACACGCGGCGCTCCAGTGCGTATTCGACCAGCCCGGGATGCCAGGCATGGATCTCTGCGAACACCGCCTCGGCCGGCACGAACATCACCGCGCCGTCCGAGGTCACGCCCTCCTCGATGTATTTGGATGCGATCGCCTCGATGTGGCGTTTGACGTCGCCGCGGAAGGCCGTCTGCGCGAGCTTGCGATCGATGTCGGAAGCTTCCGGTTCGAGCATGCGGCGATAGTTCTCGAGCGGGAACTTGGCGTCCACGCACACCATGCCGGTGGGCGCGGGCAGGTGCAGCACGCAATCGGCGCGCGTGCCGTTGGGCAGGGTGTACTGGAAGGCGTAGGAATCCGGCGGCAACAGGTTGCGCACCAGGCCTTCGAGCTGCACCTCGCCGAAGGCGCCGCGCGCACGCTTGTCGCCGAGCAGATCCTGCAAGCCCACCACGCTTGTCGTGAGGCCGTCGATCTTCTTCTGCGCCTCGTCGATGGTAGCCAACCGCGCCATCACGTTGGCGAAGGTCTCGTTGGTCTTGCGAAAGCCCTCGTCCAGACGCTGGTTCACGTGCCCCGCGATCGATTCGAGGCGCTCGTCGAGCGTGCGCGACACGCCCGACAGCCCGCCCTGCAGCAGTTCGCGGTCGGCACGGGCCTGCTCGGCCAAGCGTGTGAGCACCTGATCGAGCAATTCGGCGCGCAATCGTTCATGCGCCGCCGCCGATGCGCCGGCGGCCTCGGCGAAACGCTGCGCGGCCTGCTCGCGCTGTTCGGCCAGGCGCGCCTGCATCGCCGCATCGAAGGCATGAAAGGCCTCGCGCAGCGCGGAAACCTCACGGTCCAGCGTCGCGCGCACGCGCTCGCTGGCATGCTCGGTGCGGTCGGCGAGCCGATCGGTCTGACGCTCCTGTCCGGCCTGCCAGTGATCCGACAGCTCATCGAAACGCGCATCCAGCGTATCGACGAGACGCTGCGTCAGGCGCCGCTCCGCGCGTGCGCCACGCAGCGCGAGCCACGCGAGCATGACGAACACCACGGCGAGCGCAGCCAGCGTCAGCTCGGGCGCGTGCGCGCGCATCCATTCCATCCACGGCATCGGTCCGGCATCTCCTGTGAACGATGCCGGGATTGTACGCAGGCTGCCCCGCTGCTGCCCGAAGCAGGCTACACAGTGCGCAGCCCGGCCAGGCCGAGCATGGCGCCGACGTCGACCTCGTCGATCTGCGCGGCGTCGAGGAAGCGCTCGGCGTAGCTGCGGTAGATGCCCGAATCGAGGAAGAGCGCGAACAGATCCGGATCGAGATGGCCGTCCGACGCCATGCGCGCCATGATCGCCACGGACTCGGACAGGGTCTTGGGCGCCTTGTACGGACGATCGGCAGCGGTCAGGGCCTCGAAGACGTCGGCCACAGCCATCGCGCGCGCGAGCACGCTCATGTCCTCGCGCTTCAGCCGCCGCGGATAGCCGCGCCCGTCCATGCGCTCGTGGTGCCCCCCGGCGATCTCCGGCACGTTGGCCAGATGGCGCGGAAACGGCAGCCGCGTGAGCATCATGATGGTCTGCACGATGTGGTGATTGATGATGTAGCGGTCCTCGTCGGTCAGCGTGCCGCGGCGTACCGACAGGTTGTGCAGTTCGCCACGGTCGAAGCGGTGTCGCGGCACCTCCATCGCGAAGCCCCAGGGATTGTCCTCGGCGATGCGTTCGGACTCCGGGCGCTCGACACGGTGCCAGGGCAGATCGGCGAGCAGCGACTCCTCGGCGGGCAGCGGCTGCGGTGGATACGGTGCGCGCAACTCCTCCTCTTCGCGCGAGATGCCCAGCCGATCGTCGATGGTGCGCTTCCAGGTGCGCGCAGCGATGCGGCGCAGGCGCTCCACCGCCGCGTCGTCCATGGATTCGCCGCCCCGGTTGCAGGCAGCGACGAAGGCGAACTCCTCGTCGATCTCCGCCAGCGTGGTCTCCAGCCGCGCCGCCACCGCCTGTGCGTCCTCGCCGGCGAGACGGGCCTCGAGCGCATTGATGTGCGCGTCGCGCTTGAGTACCTCGAAGCGCATGCGGATCTCGTGGATGCGATCGTAGATGCACTCGAGCTTGGTGGCCTTGTCGACGACGTGCTCGGGGGTGGTGATCTTGCCGCAATCGTGCAGCCAGGCGGCGATGTGCAGGGCCTCGCGGTCGTCCTCGCCGAGATGGAATCCGGCCAACGGGCCCTGGCGGGTCTCGTGCGCGGCCTCGGCGATCATCTTGGTCAGCGCCGGAACGCGCTGGCAGTGGCTGCCGGTATATGGGCTCTTGGCGTCGATGGCCGAGGCGATCAGCTCGATGAAGGCTTCGAGCAGGCGTTTCTGCGCGGCAATCAGCTCGCTGGTCTCGATCGCCACCGCCGCAGACGACGACAGCGCCTCGACGAAGCCCACCCGCGTGTCGCCGCGCGAGGCCTGCTGACCAATGAGCAGCGGCAGCCACGCAACGATGGCACCGACCAGTTCGCCGTCACGGTTGATCAGCGGTGTGGCCACGCGCATGTCGCCGTCGACGGCTTCGACCTCGGTCGTCTGGCCGGCGGCGGCGGTCGCGAGCAGCCCGTCGCCATCGATGGCCACGCGGGCCGGCAAGGCCGCGTCCACGGTGTCGTCGGCACCATGCACCCGCACGCGTTCGAGAATTCGGCCATCGCCGACGCGATAGATCGCGCCACCGTTTGCACGCGTGGCCTCGAGTACGGTGGCGAGGATGGTCTCGAGCACCTTCTCGACGTCTCGCTCCACGCTGAGTGCGACGCTGGTATCGAGAAAGTCGGAGATCGTGCGTCGCAGCCGCGCCGTTGCGTTGCCGAGCTGGTCGACTTCCGTGATGTGCGACAACACTGCCGGCCGCTCGCCAAAATCGAAGGCTTCGAGCGCCCGCGTGTCCTCGGCGATGCGTCGCAGCGACGACACCGAGTGATGGGTCAACCACAGTCCGAGCGGCACGGCGGCGAGAAAGATCGCCAGCGCGATCGCCAGCTGGGCCGTGACGATGCGGCGCGCGTCGGCGAAGATTTCGTCCTCGGGAATCGCCAGCAAGGCCGCCAGGCGCAGCGAACCGATTGGATCCAGCGGCAGGCGCACCACGTACCAGTCACGCCCTCGTTCATGGACCACGTGGCGTCCGGTCGCGCCGGGTTCGAGTACGAAGGCCTGATCGAGCACCTTGGAGCGCAGTTCGCCGATGTTCGCCAGTCGGAAACGGTCACCCGTGTCGGGAATCAGCATGCGCATCGCGTCGTGGTGCGCAATCACTGTTCCTGCCCCGTCGACGATCGCCAGCTCGCCCGAGGCGGTCATGCGCAACTGGTCCAGGTGTGCGGTGAGCTGGGCGAACTCCGCGTCCAGCCCCACAACCGCCGCACCGTCGACGCTGCGACGCGCCATGGTCACACCCGGCACGCGGGTCGTGAAGAACAGATAGGGTTCGGTCAGGATGGTCTCGCGCGTGCGCTGCGCCGCGGCGTACCACGGTCGCTCGCGCGGATCGAACACGTATTCGGGCAGGTCGCGCGCCTCCAGCAGATCATCGTCGCGCCCGAAAAAATGGTAGAGGCCGGTGATCGCACCGTCCTCGTCGCGCTCGATGGTCTGGACCAGCATGTCCGCGTCCGGCGGCGCGGCGAAACGGGTTGCCAGCGCCGCCGTGTGCAGCGGACGGAAGAGGATGAAATCGCCGTTCGGGTAGCCTGCGTAGACCGCCTGCACGATGGCGTTGCCGGCGAGCACCTCGCGCGCCAGCGGCAACAGTGCGAGCCGCTGCTCCAGTGTCCGGGCGCGGCCGAATCCGGCATGGGAGAGCAGGCGCAACTGGTTGTCGGCCGGCTCGTAGATGCGCCCGATGCGCTCGTCGAGCAGGGTCGCGGCCTGCGCGATGGCCTCATCGGTGGCCGCGGCGAGCGACCGCTCGGCGCCGCGATAGGCGCTGATCGTGAGCGCGACGACGACGCACCCGACCAACACGGTGACGGCCAGACCGACCGCCAGATGCAGCGGAATACGAAAGCTCGCTGGCAGGATGCGTCTGGCCGTGCTCATCGTCCCCCCCTGCTGGCAGCCGGCATCTCGTCGGCGCATCACACACGGACGCACCCTATGCGTGCAGCTTAAACCAGTCGTCGAGCCGCTACCATCATGACATGCGAAAAACCGCTCAGGCCACGGCACGCAGCCCGGCCAGCGGCGGGCGATTGAGCATGCCGCGCGTACCCAGCCAGCCACCGGCGACCACGCCGAGCGCGGCGAGCAGCATCGCGGCGACCAGCCCGAGCGGATCCGGTACGTAGTTCATGTCGAACACGAAGCGCGCCAGCAGCCAGCCGATCGAGCCGGCGGCCAGGGCCGCGACACTGCCGGCGACCCCGCCGAGTACGGCGAACTCCGCCAGCAGTGCCTGACGCAACTGGGCGTTGCGCGCCCCCAGAGAGCGCAGCACCGCCAGTTCGAAATCACGCTCGTCGTGGGTCGATTGCAGCGCCGCATAGAGCACGATCAGCCCCGCCAGCAGCGCGAAGCCGAAGACGAACTGAACGATCAGCGACAGCTTGGCGGTGATTGCCTCGACCTGGGCGAGCACGGCCGCGACGTCGATCACCGAAAGATTGGGAAAGGCCCGCACCAGACCGGTGGTGAATTCGTAGGCGCCCTCCTCGGGCAGATGGAATGCGCTGACCAAGCTGGTCGGATCACCGTCGAGCATGCCCGGTGCGGCCACGACGAAGAAGTTCACGCGCATCGAATCCCACTCGAGCGCGCGCAGGCTGGTGATCGGCGCCTCGACCATGCGGGTGCCGATCTCGTAGCGCAGCGTGTCTCCCAGTGACAGCCCCAGCGTTCGCGCCAATCCTTCCTCGACCGACCATTGTGGCTCACGCGCATCCCCGTGCCAGCGCCCGGCGACGATCTCGACGCCATCACCCGGCTCGGAGGCATAGCTCAGATTGAACTCGCGCTCGGCCAGTCGCTGCGCGCGGTCGCTCGCGTAGCCTTGCGGGTCGACCGGCTCACCGTTGATCGCGACCAGGCGGCCGCGAATCATCGGCAGGATGGCCGGCGTATCGAGCCCCGCATCGGCGAAGTGCTGCGCGACCGCTTCGCGCTGGTCGGGCTGGATGTTGACGACGAAGCGGTTGGGCGCGTCCGGTGGCGTCTTCTGACTCCAGTTTTCAAGCAGGTCGGCGCGTATCGTGGTGAGCAGCAACAAGGCCGCGATGCCCAGACCGAGCGCGCTGGCCTGGATCACGCTCGCACCGATGCGCCGGTTGAGCGAGGCCAGGCCATAACGCCAGCCACCGCCGCGCAGGCTGCCGTGACCTCGCACCCGGCCAAGTAAGCGCAGCACGCACCAGGCAGCGAACGCAAACAGCACCAGCGCGACGACGAAACCAAGCGCGACGAACAGTCCCAGACGCACATCGCCGGCGATCCAGAACACCAGGCCGAGCAGCACCGCCGCACCGGCCAACCAGGCGGCGCCGCTGGCGGGCTCGACCGAGGCCAGTTCACGACGCAGCACGCGCAGCGTCGAAACACGGCGCAACCGCAGCAATTGCGGCAAAACGAAGCCGACCAGCAGGGCCAGGCCGACCGCGATGCCATGGGCCAACGGCAGCATCGACGGCGCCGGCAGCGAGATCTGCAGCAGCCCCGCGAGCAGGCCCGCGAGTGAGGCCTGCACGCTCCAGCCCAGGGCGACGCCCACGAGCGAGGCGATCAAGCCGAAGAACACGAATTCGCCGACGAAGATCGCCAGCACGCGGCCCTGGCGCGCACCCAGGCAGCGCATCACCGCGCAGGCATCGAGATGGCGACGCAGGAAGCGGCGCGAGGACAGGCCCACTGCGATCGCCGCCAGAATCACCGCCAGCAGCGCCGCCAGACGCAGGAAGCGCTGCGCCTGATCGAGCGCCGAACGCACCTCGGGGCGCGCGTTGTCTATGCTCTCGAGCCCCTCGCCACGCCCCAGCCGCGGCTCGACCCAGGCCTGGAAATCGTCGACCGCGGCGGGCTCGCCGGCCACGTGCAGGCGCCAGGTCGCGCGCGAACCGGTGACGATCAGCCCGGTGTCGTCCAGATCGGCGAGATTGAAGATGGCGCGCGGCAGCAGGCTGAAGAAGTTCGCGCCCCGGTCCGATTCGAAGGTGACGATGGCGGCGACACGAAAGTCGAGCTCGCCCAGGCCCACCGTATCGCCCACGGACACGTCCAGACTTGCCGTGAGCCGCTCGTCCAGCCACAGTTCGCCACGCGCCGGGATGCCCTCGGCGAGCGCGTCCGGCGCGTTGCGTGCCGGTGCGACGCGCATCGCGCCGCGCAGCGGATAGCCCTCGCCGATGGCCTTGATGCCGGCCAGCTGAGCCTCGTCGGCCGTGCTCACCATGCTGGTGAAGAGCACGGTGTCGGTCACGGCCAGGCCGCGATCGCGCGCCTCGCTCGCGAGCCGGTTGTCCCAGGGATGATCGGAGCGCAGCAGCAGATCGCCGCCGAGCAACTGGTTGGCCTCGCGGTCCAGACCGTGGGCGACGCGATCGGCGAGGAAGCCGACGCTCGTCAGGCTGGCGACCGCGACGATGATCGCCAGGCCGAGCAGATGCAACTCGCCCGCGCGCAGATCGCGCAGCATCATGCGCAGGGCCAGTCGCAGCGTCTTCATGGAGGACTACGACCGGGCGGCTGAGCGGCGGTTCATCGCGCCGCGCCCAGCAGGCGCCGCACCAGTTCGACCCAGTAGGCCCCGCCGACCGGAATCAGGTCGTCGTTGAAGTCGTATTTCGGGTTGTGCAGAAGGCAGCCGCCCTCGCCCGGACCGTTGCCAAGCCACACGTAGCAGCCGGGCTTGTGCTGCAGGAAGAAGGCGAAATCCTCCGAGCCCATGCTCGGGCGCATCTCGGTCGTGACCTTGTCCTCGCCCACCAGCGCGCGAGCCACCTCGGCGCACAGCGCGGCCTCGTCCGGGGAATTGACCGTGGCCGGATAGCCGGCACGGTAGTGCAGTTCGATCTTGACGCCGTGCGCCGCACCGATGCCCTCGCACACCTCATGCATGCGCCGACGCACGGTGGAGCGCACCTCCTCGCGGAAGCTGCGCACCGTGCCGGCGAGCTCGACGCGGTCGGGAATCACGTTCTGCGCCTTGCCGGCGCGGAAGATGGTGGTCGATACCACGGCCGCGTCGAGCGGGTCGATGGTGCGCGCCGCAATCGTCTGGAAGGCCTGCACCAGGGCGCTGGCGGCGACGATCGGGTCCACGCCCAGGTGCGGCATGGCGGCGTGACAGCCGACGCCGGTGACCTCGATGTCGAAGCGGTCGGCACTGGCCATTACCGGGCCGTCGTGCACGGCGAAATGACCGCTCTCCAGCCCCGGCCAGTTGTGCAGGCCGAAGATCGCATCCATCGGGAAACGCTCGAGCACGCCGTCGTCGATCATTGCCTTGGCGCCGGCCATGCCCTCCTCGGCCGGCTGGAATACGAGATACACCGTGCCGTCGAACTCGCGCCTGGCCAGCGCCTCGGCCGCAGCCATCAGCATGGTGGTGTGACCGTCATGGCCGCAGGCGTGCATGCAGCCCTCATGACGCGAGCGGTAGTCGATTTCGTTCTGTTCGACGATGGGCAGCGCGTCCATGTCGGCACGCAGGCCGATCGCCCGCGGCGAAGAGCCGGCGCGCAGCACGCCGACCACGCCGGTACCGCCGATGCCGCGATGTGTTTCGATGCCCAGCGACTCGAGGTGACGCGCGACCAGCTCCGCCGTGCGGTGCTCGGCGTAGGCCATCTCCGGATGGGCGTGGATGTCGCGGCGGATTTCCGTATAGCGCGCGTGCTCGGCGCGCAGGGCTTCGATGGCGCTCATGGATTCTCCGGTGGGCCGTCGGGGACGGCCGTCTGGATCATTGCAGTTCGGAGGACAACTCCGAGGACTTCGACCGTTCGGCCTGCGCCGCGCGCACGAGTTCCGCGATGTCGGTATTGCGCCTCTCGAGCGCCCAGCTCACGGCGGTGTAGCCGCGATCGGTTTCCTGGTACAGGTCGATGTCGGTCTCGAGCAGGCGGCGCACCACGTCGATGTGACCGTTGCGACTGGCGAGCATCAGCGCGTTGGCGCCATTGGGCGCGAGCCCGTTGACGTCGGCGCCGCTCAGCAGCAGGTCTTCGACCAGATCCAGGTGTCCCTGAAAGGCGGCGTACAGCAGCGGCGTCCAGCCGTCGTGATTGAGCGGGGCGCCGGCATCGATGAGCATGTCGACGATCTCGCGGTTGCCCTTGAGCACGCCCAGCATCAGCGCGGAATCGCCGGCCTCGTTGCGATGCTTTGGGTCCGCGCCATAGGCCAGCAGCGTACGCACGGTGTGCACGTGGCCTTCGCGCGCGGCGATCACCAGCAGGCTGTTGTTGAAGGCATCGACCGTGTCCGGATCGATGCCGCGATCGAGCAGTTCGATCAGCGCGGAAGTGCGTCCGTGCGTGGCCGCATCGAGCACGTCCTCGTAGCTGCCGGCGGTGGCTGCTCCACCGCTGGCGAGCGCGGCGGCGAGAAGAATGAGGCGCGCGACGCGCGCGAATCGTTCAGTGAGCTTGGGCATGGCGAAAGAGCCTGAAAAAGTTGTCCCGGGTGGTCTGGGCGATGCGCTCGACCGGTTCTTCGCGCAATCGTGCGATTTCCTCTGCGACATGCACGACCCACGCGGGTTCATTGGTGCGCCCTCGATGCGGCACGGGCGCCAGATAGGGTGAGTCGGTCTCGATGAGCATGCGCTCGAGCGGCACGATGCGCGCGACTTCCTTGAGTGCCTTGGCGTTCTTGAAGGTGACGATCCCCGAGAACGAAATGTAGAAGCCCAGTTCCAGCGCGGCCTCGGCCACCTCGCGCGTCTCGGTGAAGCAGTGCATGACACCGCCGACCTCGCCCGCGCCCTCCTCGCGCATGATGCGCAACGTGTCCTCTGCGGCCGAGCGCGTGTGGATCACCAGCGGCTTGCCGGTTTCGCGCGAGGCGCGGATGTGCACACGGAAGCGATCGCGCTGCCACTGCGGCCGGTCTTCATGCCAGTGGTAGTCGAGCCCGGTCTCGCCGATGGCGACGACCTTGGGATGGTCGGCGAGCGCGACCAGGCGCGCGACATCGGGCTCCTCGACATCCTTGTTGTCCGGATGCACGCCGACCGACGCGAAGAAGCCGTCGTGGCGCTCGGCGATCGCGCGCACGCGCGGGAAGTCTTCGAGCGTGACCGAGATGCACATCGCGTGACGCACATCGTTGGCATGCATCGCGTCCACGATCTCGTCCTCGCGCTCGGCGAGTTCGGGAAAATCGAGATGGCAATGGGAATCGACGTACATTGGGAATGCGAAACCTTGGTGAAACTCAGAGCGTGTGCGTGGGCCGCGTGGAGCCGACCAGACCGGCGAGCACCGTTTCGATGCGGCTGCGCAGCGCCTTGCCCGCCTCGTCGGCCGAGAAGTGCAGGCCCACGCCCTGGATCTTGCCGCCCTGGGCGCCCGGCGGCGTGATCCACGCCACGCTCGCGGCCACGGCGTGCTTGGTCGGGTCGTCCATCAGCTGCAGCAGCACGAAGACCTCGTCACCGAGGCGGTACTGCTTGGGCGTGGGCACGAAGATGCCGCCGTTGGCGAGAAACGGCATGTAGGCGGCGTACAGCGCCGACTTGGAGTTGATGTTCATCGACAGCACGCTGGGGCGTGCCGCAGGACCCGTCGCTTCGCTCATCGTGATGCCCCGCTCAGTGCGCGCGCATAGCGCAACAGCATGTCCTCGAGCATCAGCCGGGTGTTCAGCGGATGCTGGGCGACCCGGCGGATGCGTGCGAAATCATTGTAACAGTTCGACACCGCGGCAATGCCGCAGCGCGCGACCAGCCGCTCGAAGGTTCGGCGCTCGCCGGGGAAGAAGCGCAGCCGCCCGCCCAGGCGCAGCGCCGCCAGATCGGCGACCCAGCGCTGCATCCAGTCGACCAGCACGACGATGTCGAAGCCGGCTGCGGTGGTCTCCTTGCCGCGCAACCAGCCCTCCCACTGACCGGCCAGCGCCAGCGCGTCGGTCTCGGGCAGGCGCGAGACATCGCGCACGAAGCGCGCGAGATGCTCGCCCAGGCCCTTGTCGGCCATGCGGGCGGCGGCCAGCGGCATGCCGCCGGCGACGTCGAGCAGTCCCGCCGCATCCGCATTCGCGGCGCGCCACACATCGACCTGCTCGGGCGCCGGGCGCGCCACCGGCCACACGCGGCAGCGGCTGCGGATGGTCGGCAGCAGGCGGCGCGGCAACGAGGATACGAGGATCAGCACGCAGCCGGTGGGCGGCTCCTCGAGCAGCTTGAGCAGCGCGTTGGCGGTATACACGTTCATGGCCTCGGCCGGCTCGACGACGACGACGCGGCGCGCGCTCTGGTGGCCGGTCACCGTCAGCGACTCGGTCAGCGCGCGGATCTGGTCGATGACGATCTGCCCGGAACGGCGCGGCGCCTTCGTCTCGCCCTCGCCCGGCGCCTCGTTCTCGGGCGGCTCGACGACGAACAGGTCCGGGTGATTGCCCGCGCGCAACAGCGCGCATGTCGCGCACTGCCCGCAGGCCTGGCCGTCGGCGGCCGGCTGCACGCACAGCAGGCGCGCGGCCAGCGCGTCGGCCAGGTCGCGCTTGCCCACGCCGGGCGGGCCGGCGAACAGCAGCGCGTGCGGCATGCGCTCGCCCAACGCGACCAGTTCCCGCCAGCCGTCCTCGAGCCAGGGATGGATCATCGCAACAGCCGCTCCACGACGATGGCCTCGATCTCGGCGCGGATCACCTCGGGCGTGCGATCCGCGTCGACGACGACGATGCGCTGCGGCGCGGCCTTCGCACGTTGCAGATAGGCCGAGCGCACACGCGCGAAGAAGTCGCGCTGCTCGCGCTCGAAACGGTCGGGCGCGTCTCCGGCGGCCGCGACGCGCGTGGCGGCGATTGCCGGATCGAGATCGAAGACCAGGGTCAGGTCCGGCTGCAGACCCGGATGGACCCATTGCTCGAGCGCCGCGAACTTGGCCGCAATCAGCCCGCGACCGCCCACCTGATAGGCGTAGGTCGCATCCGAGAAGCGGTCGCACACCACCCAGCGCCCGGCGGCCAGCGCCGGCTCGATGCGCGCGGCCAGATGCTCGCGGCGCGCGGCGAACATCAGCAAGGCCTCGGTCTCCAGATGCATGGCCTGATGCAGCAGCAGTTCGCGCAGGCGCTCGGCCAGCGGCGTGCCGCCGGGCTCGCGAGTGCGCTCGACGTCGATCGCGCGCGCGCGCAGCAGCTCGGCGACGGCCTCGATCTGCGTGCTCTTGCCCGCGCCGTCGATGCCTTCGAAGGTGATGAAGCGCCCGCGCATGACCGGATTCAACCGTCCCTCCCCAGAATGTGGATGTTCACCGCCCGATTGTGCTCGCGCAGCGTACGCGAGAACTTGCTCGTGCCGTCGCCGCGCGCGACGAAATACAGATAGTCCGATTCGGCCGGCTGCACCGCGGCGAGCAGCGCAGCGCGCCCCGGCATCGCGATCGGCGTGGGCGGCAGGCCGCCACGCGTGTAGGTGTTGTATTCGTGATCGGTGTCCAGATGGCGGCGGCGCAGCCGCCCCTCGAAGGATTCGCCGTAGCCGTAGATCACGGTCGGATCGGTCTGCAGACGCATGCCGATGCGCAGCCGGTTGGCGAACACCGAGGCGACCAGTTCGCGCTCGTCCGCACGCCCGGTCTCCTTCTCGATGATGGACGCCAGGATCAGCGCCTCGTAGGGCGAATCCAGCGGCAGATCGGGATCGCGCTGCGCCCAGGCCGAGGCAAGCTCGCGCTGCATCGCCTCGTAGGCCGCGCGATACAGCGCGCTCGCGTTCGAGCGTCGCGCGAAGCGGTAGGTGTCGGGGAAGAACAGGCCTTCCGGATGGGCCTCGTCGGCACCGATGCGCGCGAGCAGCGCCTCGTCCGACAAGTCCGCCGTGTCCTGCACCAGATGCGGGTGGCCCTCGATGGTGGCGCGCACCTGGCGCACGTTCCAGCCTTCGACGAGGCGCAGCTCGGCGTGCGCCACCTCGCCCCGGTTGAGCCGGTCGACGAGCTGCCACGGCGTCATGCCATCGCTAACTTCGTAACCCCCCGCGACCACGCGCTCGGCCCGGCCGGTGGCGCGCGCGATCCAGTACAGGCGATCGGCATCGAGCGGCGCGCCAGCGGCGGCCGCCTCGCGCAGGGCCGCGCGCATGGTCTGGCCGCGTTCGACGATGAAATCTGCGGGCGCGGCCAGCGCCAGCGGCCGATGCACGGACCACGCCGCCCAGGCGGCGGCGAGCGCGGCCAGCGCCGTTGCCAACAGCAGGAATCGGACGAACCAGGATTTCATCGGTACTCGCGTCAGGAGCAGGGTCGAATCGCCACGCGGGCGGCCCGTATAATACTGCATCGACCCATCCCCGCAGCCGAGGCGACATGACCCAATCCTGGACCGACTTCCTCACCGGCGAGGGCGCCGAGCTCGCCGACAACGCCGTCCGTTTTCCCGCGCTGCAGGACGACGCACAGGCCTGCGCGATCGTCCCGCTGGTGCATCTGGCGCTGATCGAGAGTCACGGCGAGGACTCCGCCGCCTTCCTGCACAGCCTGTTGTCCAACGACGTCGCCAAACTCGAACCCGACGCGGCGCAGTGGAACAGCTTCAACACGCCCAAGGGGCGCATGCTCGCGAACCTGCTGATGTTCCGCGACCCGGCCGGCCACGCCCTCGTGCTCTCGGCCGACATCGCGCCGGCGATTCACAAACGCCTGTCGATGTACGTGCTGCGCAGCAAGGTCCGGTTGACGCTGTCCGAGGCCGCGCTGATCGGCGTGACCGGCCCGGACGCGGCCGGCATCCTGACCGAGGCCGGCATCGAGGTGCCGCACGACCGCATGCGCCAGAGCGTGACCGACGAGTTGCGCTGCGTGCGCATCGACGCCAGCGACTTCGTGCTCGTCGTGCCGCCCGCCGAAGCCGAGGCGACCTGGCAGCGACTGCGCACGGCCGGCGCACGCCCGGCCGGCAGCGACCGCTGGCATCTGGCGATGATCCGTGCCGGCCTGCCCCTGATCGGCGCCGCGACGCAGGAGGAATTCGTCGCCCAGATGCTCAACTTCGAGCTGATCGGCGGTGTGAGCTTCAGCAAGGGCTGCTACCCGGGGCAGGAGATCGTCGCGCGCACCCAGTACCTGGGCAAGCTCAAGAAGCGCATGTATCGCGTACACGTGCCCGCAGGCCACGTTCCGGCAGCCGGCGACGACATCTACACGCCCGGTTTCGGTACGCAGTCGGCGGGCAAGCTGGTCAATGTCGCGCCGCGTCCGGGCGGTGGCTTCGAGGCGCTCGCCGTGATGCAGATGAACTGCGCCGAGAGCGGCCAGGCGCACCTGCGCGGCCCCGACGGGCCGAAGCTCGAGTTCCTCGACCTGCCCTACGCGCTCGCCTGAGAAGGTGTGAGATGAGCCACGCGGCCGACCCGATTCCGCTCGACTACTACATCTACTACCGCGTGCGCGACCGGGCGAGCGCGTGCGAACGCGTCCACGCCATGCAGGACGACATCGCCGCGCGCACCGGCGTGCGCGGGCGGCTGATGTGCCGGGCCGACGATGACGACGAGACGCTGATGGAGGTCTACCCCGCCGTGGTCGATCCCAACGCCTTCGAGGACGCGCTCGAGGCGGCGCTGGAAGCACACGGCATCGATGCGCTCGTCGCCGACGGCGCGGCGCGCCACGTCGAACGCTTCCGATGTGCCTGATCGTCGCCGCCTGGCGAGCCCACCCCGGCTATCCGCTGATCGTCGCCGCCAACCGCGACGAACACTTTCCGCGCCCCACCGCGCCCGCGCACTGGTGGCCGGACACGCCCGAGGTGTTCGCCGGGCGTGATCTCGTCGCGCGTGGCACCTGGCTGGGCGTCACGCGCTGCGGACGCTTCGCCGCGCTCACCAACTACCGCGATCCGCGCCTGCGCCGTGCCGACGCGCCCTCACGTGGACTGCTCGTGCGCGAATGTCTGGAGTCGCACAGGCCGGCCGACGAAGCGCTGCACGGCATCGCCGCGCGCAGCCCGGAGTACGCGCCGTTCAACCTGCTCGCGGCCGACGCCAATGGTTTCGGCATCCACGAGAGCGCGACCGCCACCACACGCATGCTCGAGCCCGGCATCCACGCCCTGTCCAACCATCTGCTGGGCACGCCCTGGCCCAAGCTGCGCCAGGCGAAGACGCGCTTCGAGGCGGCGCTGCAGGCGCCCGAGCACGAGGACGACTTCCTGCGCCTGCTGCGCGACGACACGCCGGCCGCCGACGCGGATCTGCCCGAGACCGGGGTCGGAATGGAATGGGAGCGCCTGCTCTCGTCGGTGTTCGTGCGCGCACCCGGCTATGGCACGCGTTCGTCGACGCTGCTGCGCATGCGCGCCGACGACACGGTGGACTTCATCGAATGGAGTTGGGATGCGGCCGGACAACCGGCCGGCGAGGTGCGCGAACGCTTCGCGCTGGCCTGACTCAGACCAGACGGAGGAGTGGCCGGCGCATCAGGCGGTGCGCGATGCCGGCCTCGTCGAAGAGCGGCCCGTCCGGCTCGAAGCCATGGCGGCGGTAGAAGTCCTGGGCGTGCGCCTGCGCATGCAGCACCGCCTCGGGCAGGTCGCGACGCCCAGCCTCGGCCACCAGTGCCTCGAGGATGCGCCCGCCCACACCACGCCCGCGCCAGTCCCGGGCCACGGCCAGGCGACCGATGTGGCCGTCGGGCAGCAGCCGGCCGGTGCCGATCACCCGACCGTCGTCGGTCTCGCACACGGCGTGCAGCGACTGCGGATCGTGCTCGTCCAGTTCCATCTCCGGCGGCACGCCCTGCTCACCGACGAAGACCGCGATGCGCAGCGGCATCACGCGCAGCTCGGCCTCGCGCCACGGCAGCAGGCGCAGATGCACGGATGCGGCCTCAGCCATCGATGATGACCTCGGTGCCGGCCGGCACCAACTCGAACAGATCGATCACGTCGGCATTGCGCATGCGCACGCAGCCGTGCGAGCGCGGCTCGCCCATGGGTTCGTCGTCGGGTGTGCCGTGGATGTAGATGTAGCGGCGCATGGTGTCGACCTCGCCGAGGCGGTTGCGCCCCGGCTCGCGCCCGGACAGCCACAGGATGCGCGACAGGATCCAGTCACGCTCGGGATGCCTGGCCGCGAGCGTCGGCGTCCACGTCTCGCCGGTGCGGCGCCGGCCGCGAAAGACCGCGCCGCTGGGCGCACCGGCGCCGATCTTGGCGCGCACCACGTGGCGCCCGCGTGGCGTGCACCCGCTGCCTTCGCGCTCGCCGGGGCCGTTGGCGGCGGTCGATACCGGCCAGGCGCGCAGGCATTCGCCCCGCGCGTCGAGCACTCTGAGGCGTTGTTCCGGAATGCTGATGTGAATGAGCATCTCAGGCGATCAGGGTCTTGTTGCGTCGTGCAGCGAAAAAATCGCTGAGCATCCTCCCACATTCATCGGCAAGCACGCCAGCGGTGATTTCCGCATGGTGGTTGAGTCGCCTCTCGGCGAACAGGTCGATGACGCTGCCCGCCACCCCGGTCTTGGGGTCGCGCGCGCCGAACACCACGCGGGCAATGCGCGCATGCATGATCGCGCCCGAACACATCGCGCACGGCTCGAGGGTGACGTACAGCGTGCAGCCGGGCATGCGGTAGTTGTCCAGCGCCCGGCCGGCATCGCGCAACGCCATGACCTCGGCGTGGGCACTCGGATCCCGCCCGCGGATGGGCTGATTGAAGCCACGCCCGACGATCTCGCCGTCGCACACGACGACCGCCCCGACCGGCACCTCGCCGCATTCGCCGGCGAGTTTCGCCTGTTCGAGCGCGGCGCGCATGAAGCTCTCGTCGTCGTTCATCAGGATTCTCCGATGGGCAGGGCGCTACGGGCGCTCATGATGGAAATTCGGAACGCGCCGGTCAACCTGCACGTCGACTGCACGCGCTTGCGTTGTCCAGTGCTGCCCTGACATAGAATCGCACCCCGTCGTCGAATCCCTTGCCGGAATGCCCATGAACAAGCTCGAACGTCTCGTCGAATCGAATGCCTTCCAGCGTTTCGTGATCGCCGTGATCGTGATCAACGCGATCACGCTGGGTCTGGAAACCTCGCCCACCGCGATGGCCGCCGCCGGCGGGCTGCTGTACGCGCTCGACCGCGCCGCGCTGGCGGTGTTCGTCGTCGAGATCGCGCTCAAGCTCGTGGTGTATCGCCACAACTTCTTCCGCAGCGGCTGGAACGTGTTCGATTTCCTGGTCGTCGCCATCACGCTGCTGCCCACCGGCGAAGGCCTGTCGGTGCTGCGCGCGCTGCGCATCCTGCGCGCACTGCGCCTGGTATCGGTGGTGCCGTCGATGCGCAAGGTGGTCAACGCACTGCTGCGCGCCATCCCCGGCATGACCTCGGTGCTGACCCTTCTGCTGCTGGTGTTCTACGTCGGCGCGGTGATGTCGACCAAGCTCTTCGGCGCCGATTTCCCGGAATGGTTCGGCAGCATCGGCGCGTCCTTCTACACGCTGTTCCAGGTGATGACGCTCGAGTCGTGGTCGATGGGCATCGTGCGCCCGGTGATGGAGGTGCATCCGTTCGCGTGGATGTTCTTCGTGGTGTTCATCCTGATCACGACCTTCGCGGTGCTCAACCTGTTCATCGCCATCGTGGTCGACGCGATGAACACCACCGATCACGCCGAGGGCGAGCAGACGCGCGCGCTGGTCAAGGCCGACCACGACGAACTGATGGCCGAGTTGCGAGAACTGCGTACGGAAATCGCCGCGATGCGTGCTCGCGATCGCTGAGGCGGCAGAAGGTTTCATAGGTCGCCGATGAGCCGCAGGCGAATTGCGACGCCCCGGCCAGCCGCAGCTACCACCGAACGTCGCGCCCCGCGGCACGGTGGGCGTCGCACCTCGCTTCGCTCGCCACGACCTACGGCAACCGGGTACGGAAATCGCCGCGATGCGCGATGCACGACCGCCGAGCGTTCAGCGCAGCCGCTCGCGCAGATGGCGGCGCACCGAGATCTCGCTGCCGCACCAGCCCAGCAGCGCGGCGAAGGCGAGCAGCGCGAGGCTTTCGCCCGGACCCGGTCCGGACAGCGAGAACACCGCGCCATAGGTCGCGGCGAGGCTGTCGACCGGCCCACGCAGCGCCACCACCGCCACCCACACCGTGAGCAGCGCAACCACGCCGCCGAGCAGGCCCTGCAGGCTGCCAAACCAGTAGAACGGACGGCGGATGAACGGGTCGGTGGCGCCGAGCATGCGGCTGACGTCGATCTCGTGACGCTGCGTGAGGATCTGCAGGCGAATGGTGTTGAAGGTCACGATGATCAGCGCCACGCCCAGCAGCAGCGCCAGCAGCAGCACGGCCGAGCGGCCCAGCGCGACGAGCGCGTGCAGTCGCTCGACCCAGGCCGAGTCGAGTTGCACGTGTTCGACCTCGTCCCAGGCGCCGAAGCGCGCGAGCAGGGTTTCGTAGATCCCGGATTCGTCGTCGCGCGGCGAGATCACGAAGGCGTCGGGCAAGGGATTCTCGCCCAGACCGCCGAGCACGTCGCCCAGGCCGCTGCGTTCGAGCTGGCGCAACGCCTCGTCACGCGACACGAAGGTGTACGAAGACACGTCCGCGTCGTCGGCGATGCGTCGCTCGACGGCGGTGATTGCGGCCTGGTCCGCGTCGCGGGCGAGAAACACGCTGATCTCGGGCGAGCCCGACACGCCGCGCGCGAGCGAGGCGATGTTGTCGAGCACCAGGTGTCCGCCGGCCGGCAGCGACAGCGCGATGCCCAGAACCAGCGCCGAGAGAAGCGTGCCGACCGGCTGGCCGGCGAGCCGGCCGGCGGCGACACGCAGTGCGTGAACATGCAGGTTGAGCCAGTGCTTCATGCCGCGAAATCCCGCATCAGCAGACCCTTGCCCAGCACCATGCGGCGCGGACGCCACTGCGAGAACAGGCGCTCGTCGTGGGTGGACACGATGATGGTCACGCCGGCCTCGTTGAACGACTTGAACAGGCCGGCGATGTCGCGCGCGTAGGCCGAATCGAGATGCGCCGTGGGCTCGTCGGCGATGAGGATGGACGGGCGGTTGACGATGGCGCGCGCGATCGCCACGCGCTGCTGCTCGCCGCCGGACAGCCCGGGCGGCATCTCGCGCCCGCGCCCGGCCAGGCCGACACGCTCGAGCGCGGCGTCGACGCGTTTGGCGGCGTCGCGCGGCAGATGGCCGGTGATGCGCAGCGGCAGCATGACGTTGTCGAACACGCTGCGATCGAACAGCAGCCGGCTCTCCTGCAGCACCAGGCCGAGGTTGCGACGCAGATACGGTATCGCCGAGGCGCGCAGGCGCGACACGTCCTGGCCGTTGATGCTGACCATGCCGGCGGTGGGCCGCTCGATGGCCGGGATCATCTTCAACAAGGTGCTCTTGCCGGCGCCCGAATGGCCCGAGAGCACCACCAGCTCGCCATGGCGGATCTCGAAACTGACCCCGCCGAGCGCGACGTAGTCGCCCGGATAGCGCTTGACGACCTTGTCGAAGACGATCATTTGACGGAGCCGCGCGCGAACAGCGCGTCGACGAATTCGCGCGCAGCGAAGGGGCGCAGGTCGTCGATGCCCTCGCCCACGCCGATGAAGCGCAGCGGCTTGGGATGCTGGCGCGCGATCGCCGCGACGATGCCGCCCTTGGCGGTGCCGTCGAGCTTGGTCAGCACCAGGCCACTCACGCCGATGGCCGCATCGAAGGCCTTGACCTGCGCCAGCGCGTTCTGGCCGATGTTGGCGTCGAGCACCAGCAGCACCTCGTGCGGCGCACTCGCCTCGGCCTTGGCGATGACGCGGCGCACCTTGGCGATCTCTTCCATCAGGTGCAGCTGCGTGGGCAGGCGCCCGGCCGTGTCGGCCAGCACGACGTCGATGCCGCGCGCACGCGCCGCATTGACCGCGTCGAAGATCACCGCGGCCGAGTCGCCCTTGTCCTGCGCGATCACGGTGACGTTGTTGCGCGCCCCCCAGGTCTCGAGCTGTTCGCGCGCCGCGGCGCGGAAGGTGTCGCCGGCAGCCAGCAGCACGCTGCGCCCCTGCGCCTGGAAATATTTGGCGAGCTTGCCGATGGAAGTCGTCTTGCCGGCGCCATTGACGCCGGCGATCATGACGATGAAGGGCTGATGGGCAGAGACGTCGAGCGGCGCCTCCAGCGGTGCGAGCAGATCCGCCATCAGCTCGGCGAGCGCATCGCGCAACTGGTCGGCGGTTTCGAGCCGGTCGCGCTTCCAGCGCGCGCGCAGCGCATCGGTCAGGTATTGCGTGGCTTCCACGCCGCAGTCGGCCATCAGAAGCGTCGTTTCCAGATCCTCGAGCAGTTCCTCGTCGATCTTGCGCAGACCGAACAGCCCGGCGAGCCCGCCGCGCGTGCGCGACAGCCCGGCACGCAGGCGCTCGCCCCAGGACGGCCGGGCGGCCTCGACCGGCGCCGGTGCCTGCACCTCGGATGTCGTCGGTTGCGGTTCGACTGCCGGATCCGCCTGCGACTCGGCTGCAGCCTCGGGCACCAACGCTGGTGAAGCGTCGGCCGACGGCCGCGTTTCGGCCGCGAGCGCCTCCGTCTCGGGAGTGTCGGACGCAGCGTCGACCGGTGACGCGGACTCGGGCTCGGGCTCGGGCTTGCGGGACTTCTTCAGGAAACCAAACATGGGCGGTCGGGTCTGTGGGGAGGTCGATGCGGCAGGCACGCCGGCCGCGATGACGATAAGATGCACCGCTTCGGCGGCCCCGGCGCTGCGGTTCGCGGCCCCGGAATCGAGACCGGATTCTAACAGATGCAGGAACCCCCGATGCTTCGCAAAATGCTCAGGGCGACCGCCTTCGCCGCGGTCGCCGCGGCCCTGGCCGGCACCGCCCAGGCCAACCCGTACGAAACCACGCTTGCCAACGGCATGGACATCATCGTCAAGGAAGACCGGCGCGCACCGTCGGTGGTACACATGATGTGGTACGGCATCGGCTCGATGGACGAGCCCGATGGCGTCTCGGGCATCGCCCACATGCTCGAGCACATGATGTTCAAGGGCACGGAGAAGCTCGCGCCGGGCGAATTCAACCGCCGCGTGGCCGAGCGCGGCGGACGCGACAACGCCTTCACCGGGCGCGACTACACCGCCTATTTCCAGCAGATCCCGCCAGCGCACCTGGAGGAAATGATGGAGATGGAGGCCGACCGCATGGCCAATCTCGTGATCCGCGATCAGGAGTTCCTGCCAGAGCGCGAAGTGGTCAAGGAGGAGCGCCGCCTGCGCACCGACGACAATCCGCGCGCGCTGGTGTGGGAGCAGCTCATGGCCGCGGCGTGGGCCGCCCACCCCTACCGCCGCCCCATCATCGGCTGGATGTACGACATCGAGAACTACCGCGTCGAGGACGCGCGCCGCTGGCACGAGCACTGGTATGCGCCCAACAATGCCCGTCTGGTGGTCGTCGGAGACGTCGACCACGGCGAGGTGTTTGCCATGGCCGAGCGTCACTTCGGTGCGCTCGCCGCGCGCGAGCTGCCCGCGCGTCGCATCACCGAAGAGCCCGAACAGCGCGGCCTGCGCCATGTCGAAGTGCGCGCGCCGGCCGAACTGCCGGCCGTGACGCTGGCCTGGAAGGCGCCGACGCTGCGCGAACCGGCCGGCGACCGCGACGTCTACGCGCTGCAGGTGCTCGCCGCGGTGCTCGACGGCTACGACGGTGCACGCCTGCCGCGCCGTCTGGTGCGCGAAGAGCGCATCGCGGTGTCGGTCGACGCCAGCTACGGCGGCGTGGCGCGCGGCCCGTCGCTGTTCGTGCTCGGCGCGACACCGGCCAAGGGCCATACGGTCGCCGAGGTCGAGGCCGCCTTGCGCGCGGAGATCACGCGCATCGCCGACGAAGGCGTCGACCAGACGGAACTGTCGCGCGTACTCACGCAGACGCT
Source organism: Pseudazoarcus pumilus (assembly GCF_002872475.1). Classification (GTDB taxonomy): domain Bacteria; phylum Pseudomonadota; class Gammaproteobacteria; order Burkholderiales; family Rhodocyclaceae; genus Pseudazoarcus; species Pseudazoarcus pumilus. The sequence continues at coordinate 1,008,133 of NZ_CP025682.1, read as the reverse complement.
GGCCTCGGAGGTCTACAAGCGCGACTCGCTGATGGGCCAGGCCATGGAAATCGGCTTTCTGGAAGCCTCGGGGCTTTCCTGGCGCGACGAGCAGGCCCTGCTCGACGGCATCCGCGCGGTCACTGCCGACGAGGTACGCGAGGTCGCGCAGCGCTATTTCGGCGACGAGACGCTCACCCGCGCGGTGCTCGATCCGCTGCCGCTCGACGCTGCCGAGCGCACGCCACGCAACCGCTTCGACGCCAACGCCCGAGGAGAGCCGCGATGACGCATCGCATCACGAACTTCGTCGCGCGCACGCTGCTCGTCGCGACCGCCGTCTTCGCCCACACCGCGTGGGCCGGGCCGACGATCCAGCACTGGATCGCCGACACCGGCGCGCGTGTGTATTTCGTCGCCTCCGACGCGCTGCCGATGCTCGACGTGCGCGTCGATTTCGCCGCCGGCAGTGCGCGCGAACCGGCGGGCCTGACCGGCCTGGCCTCGATGACGCGCGCGCTCATCGACACCGGGGCCGACGGCATGGACGAGCAGGCCATCGCCGAGGCCATCGCCGACACCGGCGCGCAGGTCGGTGGCGGCACCGACAACGACCGCGCCTGGATGAGCGTGCGCACGCTCTCGAGCGAGCGCGAACGCGAAGCCGCGATCACGCTGGCCGCGCGCATGCTCGCGCGTCCGGACTTCCCCGAAGCGGCACTGCAACGTGACCGCGCACGCGCCATCGCCGGCCTGCGCGAGTCGCTCACGCGCCCGGCCACGCTCGCCGAGCGGCGCTTCGCCGAACTGGTGTTCGGCGACCATCCCTACGGACGCAACGCCAGCGTCGAATCCCTCGAGTTGATCACGCGCGATGCGCTGGTCTCCTTCCACCGCGAGCACTACACCGCACGCAATGCCACCGTCACCGTCGTCGGCGACGCCGACCGCGCCACCGCCGAGCGCATCGCCGAGGCGCTCACGCGCGCGCTGCCCGCGGGCGAGCCGCTGCCGCCACTGCCGGCCCCGGAAATGCCCGCGGCGCAGGTCGACCGCATCCCCCACCCCTCGGCCCAGGCTCACATCCTCGCCGGCATGCCGGGCATCGCGCGCGAGGACCCGGATTACTACACGCTGCTTGTCGGCAACCACATCCTCGGCGGCAGCGGGCTGATCTCGCGCCTGTCGCGCGAAGTGCGCGACGAGCGCGGCTTCGCCTACAGCGTCTACAGCTATTTCGCGCCCAACGCGGTGGCCGGGCCCTTCCAGATCGGACTGCAGACGCGCGGCGGCCAGGCCGAGGATGCGCTGGCCGTGGTGCGCGAGGTGCTCGCCGAATTCACCGCCGAAGGCCCCACCGACGAGGAACTGGCCGCGGCCAAGGCCAACATCGTCAACGGCTTCGGCCTGCGCCTGGACTCGAACGCCAAGATTCTCGGCTACGTCGCGATGATCGCTTTCTACGGTCTGCCGCTGGACTGGCTCGACACCTATACGGCGCACATCGAGGCGGTGGACGCGGCCGCGATCCGCGAGGCCTTCGCACGCAGGATCCGGGCCGAACACCTCGCGGTGGTCATCGCCGGCGGCGATGGCGACCGCGCCGCCCAGCCTTGAGCCGGGTACGCATCGTCGGCGGGCAGTGGCGCTCGCGCCTGCTTCCGGTCGCGCGCCTGCCCGGCCTGCGCCCGACGCCCGATCGCGTGCGCGAGACGCTGTTCAACTGGCTCGGCCAGGATCTGCACGGCTGGCACTGCCTGGACCTGTTCGCCGGCACCGGCGTGCTCGGTTTCGAGGCGGCCTCGCGCGGCGCAGCGCGGGTGACGCTGGTCGAGCGCGATGCGCGCGCCGTCGCCGCATTGCGCGAGAGCGCGCGCATCCTCGGCGCGGAGCAGGTGGAGGTGGTGCGCGCCGATGCGGTAGAATTCGCCCGATCCGCGTCCGGCGGTTTCGATCTGGTCTTTCTCGACCCGCCCTATCGTCAGGGCCTGCTCGAGCGCATCGAGCCCGAACTGGAGCGGCTGGTCGCACCCGACGGCTGGCTCTATGCCGAGAGCGAGCAGCCGCTGACGCGCCTGGGCCACCTGCAGACCGTCCGCGAGGGACGCGCCGGCCAGGTCCGTTTTCACCTGATGCGAGGAAGCAGCGAATGAAGGAAGCCATCGCGGTCTACCCGGGCACGTTCGACCCCTTCACCCGCGGCCACGAGGATCTCGTGCGGCGCGGGTCGCGCCTGTTCGACCGCATCATCGTGGGCATCGCGCGCTCGCGCGGGAAGACGCCGCTGTTCGAACTGGACGAGCGCATCGAGATCGCGCGCGACGTATGCGCCCCCCTGCCCAACGTCGAGGTCGCCGGCTTCGACGGCCTGCTCATGGAGTTCCTCAAGGCCAACGACGCGCGCGTGATCCTGCGCGGATTGCGCGCGGTCTCGGACTTCGAGTACGAGTTCCAGATGGCGGGCATAAACCGCAAGCTCTACCCGGATGTCGAAACCGTATTCCTGACGCCCTCGGACGAGTTCATGTTCATCTCGGCGACGATGGTGCGCGAGATCGCGCGCCTGGGCGGGGACATCGAGAAGTTCGTGCAGCCCCTGGTGGTGGAGCGTCTGCGCGGCAAGGTCTCGTCGAAGAACACTTGAACCCAGCGAAAGAAAGGAGCCATCGATGGCACTGATGATCACGGACGAATGCATCAACTGCGATGTGTGCGAGCCGGAATGCCCCAACGGTGCGATCTACCAGGGCGAGGAAATCTACGAGATCGACCCGAACAAGTGCACCGAATGTGTCGGCCACTTCGACGAACCGCAGTGCCAGCAGGTCTGTCCGGTCGACTGCATCCCGCTCAACCCCGATGTCGTCGAGAGTCACGACGAACTGATGGAGAAGTTCGTCCGCCTGACCAACCAGCCCGCCTGAGTCGAACTCAGGCGGCGCGCTCTGCTGCGGCTTTGCCCGCGGGCGTGCCCACGCCTGCGCCGAGCGCGGCGCCGATGCGACCGCGCAGCGCAGACAGTTCGCCCAGTTGCGCGTTGAGCGCCTGCTCGGACTGACGCAATTCCTCGACCCGATCCTCGAGCGTGTCGGTGGCCTGGTGGATGCGCTTGATGCTCTCCAGGCGCCGGCGCAACTGGATCTGGTGTTCGCGCACCTGCGTCTCCAGCGGCGCCATCACCGCCCTCAGCCACTGGTCCATGTCGCGGTTGGCATGCTCGAAGGTGCGGCGCGCCTGCACCGCGACCGTATCGAAGAACTTCTGCGTGAGACGCTGCTTGCCGGTGGTCACCAGCGTCAGCGGCGAGTTGATGTGACGTTCGAACACCGCCTCGAGGCGGTCGAGTTCGCGCTCGTAGGGAGCGACCGAGAATGACTCCGGCTGGCTCAGCTTGAGCCCGTGCTCGACGCGGAAACGCTTGTACATCGAACCGAGCATGGTCGTGATCTCGGCAACCTCGAGGTCCGACTGGGCCAGACTCGCGCGCAAGCGGGCGAAGAAGCCCTCCATCGCCTCGCGCAGTTGCGCCGTGAAGGTCGATTCGAGCATCGCCTCGCGCGTGCGCCGCGTCTCCTGGCGCAGCGTGTCCAGACCGATATGGGCCATCAGGTTGTTGGTCAGCGAGGTGAACACCGAACGCACGGCCTGATATTTCTTGAGCCCCTGCTCGAACTCGGTCTTCTCGCTGGCGATCTTGCGCATCATGTATTCGATGACGCTCTGGTTCTTGCCGCGCAGCGCATTCATCTCGCGCAACTGCTCGCCCACGCCCGCCAGTCGCGCCTCGAGCAAGGCGCGCGTGTTGGCGACGATCTCGTCGACCTCGGCCATCGAGGCCTCGCGCACGATTTCGCGGCGCGCGGGCAGGACCTCGTCGGAGAGCGCGCGCTCGAAACGCTCGACGCGACTGCGCACCACCGCTTCCGCGTCGCCCTGAATGCGCCCTACGAGCGCCTTCTGCGCGGACAGCGGAAACACTCCGGCGGGCTCGACATCGAGCGTGCGCGCGACCGACGCCACCTGCTGCGCGATCTCGGCGTCGACCAGCGCATCCTCGCGCAGCCCGTCCCACAGCCCGTCGATCTTGTTGAGCACGACCATGCGACCGCGCCCGCTGTTGCGCCCGGCACTGACGAACTCGCGCCACACGGCCAGGTCGCTGCGCGTGACGCCGGTGTCGGCGGCGAGCACGAAGACCACTGCATGCGCGTTGGGCAGCATCGACAGCGTCAGCTCCGGCTCGGCACCGATGGCGTTGAGCCCGGGCGTGTCGAGCACCACCAGGCCATGCGCGAGCAGCGGATGCGGAAAATGGATCACGGCGTGGCGCCAGCGCGAGATCTCGACCATGCCCTCGGCGTCGGGCGCGAGCGCGCCATCCTCGTCCGCATCGACGTGAAAGCCCAGCGCCCGCGCCTCGTCTGCGCTAACGCGCAGAACCTCGCCGACGCGCGCCAGCCCTGCCGCGAGACGCTCGGCCGACGCCGCATCGAGCGGCTCGACCTGCCACAGCTCGGGCTGCTCGCGCAGCGCTGCCATCGGCTCGTCGCGCAGCCGGGTATCGATCGGCAGCAGCCGGATCTCCGGCGCCATGCCCTCGGACCAGCACAGTTCGGTCGGACACATCGTCGTGCGCCCGGCGCTCGAGGGCAGCACGCGCCGACCCAGATCGGAGAAGAAGATCGCGTTGATCAGTTCGGACTTGCCGCGCGAGAACTCCGCGACGAAGGCCACCGTGAGACGCTCGTCAGCCAGGCGCGAGCGCATCTGCGCGAGCCGCAGTTCGGTGCGCGCGTCGTCGAGCTCGTTGGCGGCGAGCCATGCACGCAACTGCTCGACGGCCTCGGCGCAGCGGCCGCGCCAGTCCCCATGCGCCGTAAATCGATCGATCAGGCCATCCATCGCGCTCTGCGCTCCATGCCGTGTACTTGATGTACTGCGCCAGAGAATAGCGCCGCACCCCGACCCTGCCAATCGATGCCGCTACGCGAGCGTGACCGACGGCACGAACGGGCCGACGGGCGCGCGCAGGTGACGCTCAGCGACGCTGGCAGCGCGGACACCAGAACGTGGAGCGCTGGCCTACGAGCGCGCGGCGGATGGTTGCGCCACACACGCGACACGACTCGCCATCACGGCCGTAGACGAAATACTGCTGCTGAAAGTAACCCGCGCGCCCGTCGCCGCCGACGAAGTCGCGCAGGGTGCTGCCGCCGGCGGCAATTGCCGCCACAAGGGTCTCGCGCACCGTGGTCGCGAGGCGCGCGCAACGCGGCCGCCCGAGCTGTCCGGCCGGCGTGAGCGGATGGATGCGTGCGCGGAACAGGCTCTCGGAAGCGTAGATGTTGCCCACACCGACGACGCGGTGCGCATTCATCAGGAACAGCTTGATGGGCGTGCTCGCGCCGCGCGTGGCCGCGAACAGCCACTCGCCGTCGAAGTCCGCGCCCAGCGGCTCGACGCCCAGCGACGCGAGCAGCGGATGCGTCGCCGGCTCGCCCTCGTGCCAGACCACCAGCCCGAAACGCCGCGGGTCGCGCAGGCGAAGCGCTTCGGCGCCGAACACGATGTCCACGTGATCATGCGGCCCAGGCGGCGCGTCGGCAGGCACCACGCGCAGGCTGCCCGACATGCCCAGATGCACGATCACGATGCCATCGCCAAAGCGCAGCAGCAGATACTTGGCTCGTCGCTCGACCGCCTCGAGCCGCCGGCCCGCGACGCGCCCGGACAGGTCCGGCGGCACCGGCAGGCGCATCGCGGCGTTGCGAACGATGCAACCGCTGGCGATGCGCCCGGTCAACACGCGGCCAATCCCCCGGCAGGTGGTTTCCACTTCGGGCAGTTCGGGCATCCGATCTCCTGAAACGACGCGGGAGCGGCGCTTGCCCGGCCGCAGCGAACTGCATACCATCGGGCAGTCTCGCCAAGGCGCGGCGCGGTCCGCGACCTGCCTGCCGTGCGCCGCCTGCCGGAGATCACTCACCGGCCCCACTGGACCCTGATTATGACCCACAAGCTTTCCCCGTTCGCCTCCGGCTTCGCACTGTGCTGCGCCCTGCTCGCCGCCCCGCCGCTCGCCCTGGCTGCGCCGGAGAACGAGGACATGGCCGAGGCGGCGACCGAGCCGATCACGCCGCTGCTGCCTTTCCAGGAGCTGACCGCCGATACGCTGTTCCTGCTGCTGCTTGGCGAAATCGCGGGCAGCCGTGGCGATCTGGAAGTGTCGGTCGAGGCCTATCTGCACGCGGCGCGCCAGACGCGCGACCCGCGCGTGGCACGCCGCGCCACCGAAATCGCGCTGGTCGCGCGTGACATGGAGTCAGCCACCTCGGCCGCGCGCATCTGGCAGGAAACCGACCCGGCTTCGGAGGACGCGCGGCGCACGCTGGCGGGCATCCTCGCCGCGCGCGGCGACCAGATGAACGAGGTGCAGATCGAACTGGCGCGCATTCTCGCCAATTCGCAGGATGAACAGCTCGAACAGAACCTGCTGGGGCTCAACCGTGCGCTCGCACCGATGCCCGACAAGGCACTCGCGCGCGAGATCATCGAGCGTCTGGTCGAGCCCTACCTCAACAAGGCGCCGGCACACCTCGCGCTGGCGCAGGCGGCGGCCACCGACGACGACCCGGTGGGCGCGCTCGGCGCGGTCGAGCGCGCGCTCGAACTGCGCCCCGGCTGGGACGCGGCCGTCGTGCTCAAGTCGCAGCTGCTGGTGCAGATGAACGCCATCGACGAAGCCCTGCTCCTGCTGCGCGGCCACCTCGCGCAGCACCCCGAAAGTCGCAGCGTGAGCATCGCCCATGCGCGCACGCTGGTCTCCGCCCGCGACTACGAGGCGGCACTGGCCGAATTCCGCCGGCTGCTCGCGGCCAACCCGGACGATCGCGACCTGATGTACGCCGTGGCTCTGGTGGCCGCCGAGATCGGCGCGTTCGAGATCGCCACCGAACATTTCCGCCAGGCGCTCGAAGCGCGCCACCCCGAGGCCGACGCGATCCGCATGAATCTGGGCCGCATCGCCGAGGATTCCGAGCGGCCGGGCGAGGCCCTCGACTGGTATTACGAGGTCGGCGCCGGCGGCTATCACACCGACGCGCAGATCCGCATCGCGCACATTCTCGCGAACAACGGCGCGCCCTCGGCGGCCCTGCGCCATCTGCAGGACGCGGCTGCCGAGGCCGACCCCGACGACGTTCGCCGCCTGCTGTTGGCCGAAGTGCTGCTGCTGCGCGAGGCCGAGCGCTACGACGCGGCACTCGAGCGCATCGAACAGGTGCTGGTACACACGCCCGAAGACACGGAACTGCTCTACGAGTCGGCGATGCTCGCCGAGCGCGTCGATCGTCTCGAACTGATGGAGCAGCGCCTTCGCGCCCTGATCGAACTCGATCCCGACCACGCGCATGCCTACAACGCGCTCGGGTACACGCTGGCCGACCGCGGCCTGCGCCTGGAAGAGGCAGAAGGGCTGATCCGCCACGCGCTCGAACTCGCGCCGGACGACCCTTTCATCCTCGACAGCCTGGGCTGGGTGCGCTTTCGTCGCGACGCGCCGGAAGAGGCCTTGCATCACCTCGAGGAAGCCTACGCGCTGCGGCCGGACCCGGAGATTGCCGCCCACCTGGGCGAAGTCCTGTGGTCTCTGGGGCGCCACGACGAGGCCGGCGAGATCTGGGATGCCGCGCTCGAGCGCGATCCGGCCAATCGCGTGCTGGGCGAGACGCTCGAACGGCTGCGCGGATGGTGAGCGCGCGCCGCGCCCTCGCCGTGAGCGTCGCACTGCTCGCGCTCGCGGGCTGCGCGCTGCAACCGGCCGGTGAAGATGGCGCGCCGCTCGTCGAGCGCGCGGCGATCGAGCACTTCGAGTTCGAGGGGCGCATCGCCGCAAGCGACGGACAACGCGCGGCCAACGGCACGCTGCAGTGGACGCGCCGCGCCGGATACGACGAATGGACGTTGCTGAGCCCGCTCGGGCAGATCGTGGCACGCGTGGTCGGCACGCCGCAGGGCGCCACGCTGCGCACCGCGGACGGACGCACCATCGAGGCGGTCGACGTGGATGAACTGCTGCCGCAGATGCTGGGCGTGGACGCCCCCGCCGATCACCTCGACGAGTGGCTGCAGGCGCGCCCAGCGCCCGGAGCGCGCGTAATCGAGACCGATGCGCTGGGGCGCCCCACTCGCATTTCCGACAGCGGCTGGCTGATCGACTACCCGACTTATGCCGACGACAGTGCCGAGGCGATGCCGCGACGCATCGACGCGACCTGGGGCGAGGTGCGACTGCGGGTCGTCACCGATGGCTGGACGGCGCTGCCGTGAAGTGTCTGGCTGCCTGTCCGGCACCGGCCAAGCTCAATGTATTCCTGCACGTCACCGGCCGACGCGCCGACGGCTACCATCTGCTGCAATCGCTCTTCCGGCTCATCGACCTGGCCGACTCGCTCGATTTCGAAGTGCGTGCGGGCGGTGGCGTGCGTCGCGTCAACTCCGTGCCCGGCCTCGCCTCCGAAGACGATCTGGTGGTGCGCGCGGCGCGGCTGCTGCAGGCCGAGACGGGCTGCCGGCTGGGCGCCGACATCACGCTCGACAAGCGGCTCCCCCTCGGCGCCGGCCTCGGTGGCGGCTCGTCCGACGCGGCCACCACCCTGATCGCGCTCAACCGGCTGTGGGGCACCGGCGTTGCGCGCGAACGTCTCGCCGCCATCGGCCTGAACCTGGGCGCGGACGTGCCCTTCTTCATTCACGGCAGCGACGCTCTGGTCGAGGGTATCGGCGAGGTTCTCACGCCAGTGAGCCTGCCTACGGCGCATTTCGTCGTTCTCTGGCCCGGGGTTTGCGTACCGACCGGTGCGATTTTCGCCGCGCCGGACTTGACGCGAAATTCGGAACCCATCAGAATTGCGGACTTCGCTTCACGCGCCACCCGAAACGATCTGCAAGCCGTTGCCTGCAGGCTCTACCCGGAAGTGGCTGCGGCGATCGAGTGGCTGGGGCAGCATGCTCCGGCGCGCATGACCGGCTCAGGCGCCTGCGTGTTTGCACAGGTCGATTCGGCAACTGCGGCTGCGGACATCGTCGCAGCCTGCCCGCAAGGGTGGCGCGCCTGGCATGCACGGAGTCTTTCACGGCACCCGCTGCACGGCTGGCTCGATTGAAGCAACGAGTTTAATTGGGGAGTCGCCAAGTCGGTTAAGGCACCGGATTTTGATTCCGGCATTCGAGGGTTCGAATCCTTCCTCCCCAGCCAGACATCGAACCGGGCAGGCCTGTGGCCTGCCCGCCTCGCTTTCCGGCTCCCGCGAACGTTCAATTTCGGCTCTGGAGAATCGGTCATGCCCCGTGGCAGCCTGATGGTCTTCACCGGCAACGCCAACCCCAAGCTCGCCGCCGACGTGGTCCGTCGCCTCGGCATCACGCTGGGTTCGGCCACTGTCGGTCGTTTTTCCGATGGCGAGGTCAACGTCGAGTTGCTCGAGAATGTCCGCGGCAAGGATGTCTTCGTGCTGCAGCCTACCTGTCAGCCGACCAACGACAACCTGATGGAGATGCTGGTACTCGTCGACGCGCTCAAGCGCGCCTCGGCCGGTCGCATCACTGCCGCAATCCCCTACTTCGGCTACGCCCGCCAGGATCGGCGCCCGCGCTCGGCGCGCGTGCCGATCACGGCCAAGGTCGTGGCCAACATGCTGCAGGCCGTGGGCGTGCAGCGCCTGCTGACCATGGACCTGCACGCCGACCAGATCCAGGGATTCTTCGACGTGCCGGTGGACAACGTCTACGCCACGCCGGTGCTGCTGGCGGATCTGGACAAGCAGAACTACGACGACCTGATGGTCGTTTCGCCCGACGTCGGCGGCGTGGTGCGCGCGCGCGCCTTCGCCAAGCGCCTGGAATGCGATCTGGCGATCATCGACAAGCGTCGCCCCAAGGCCAACGTGGCCGAAGTCATGAACATCATCGGTGAGGTCAAGGACCGCACCTGCGTGATCATGGACGACATCGTCGACACTGCCGGCACGCTGTGCAAGGCCGCCACCGCACTCAAGGAAAACGGTGCCCGCCGCGTGCTCGCCTATTGCACGCATGCCGTGCTCTCGGGCGCCGCTGCCGCGCGCATTTCGGACTCGGATCTGGACGAGCTGGTCGTCACCGACACCATTCCGTTGCGCGACGATGCGCGCGAATGCCCCAAGATCCGCCAGGTCTCGGTGGCCTCGCTGATGGCCGACACCATGCTGCGCATCAGCAACGAGGAATCGGTCAGCTCGCTGTTCATGGAATGATTTTGCGGCCCGCGGCACTTCGGCGCGGGCCTTTTCGATCCGTCTGGTCGCGGGCGGGTCATCCTCAACCAGGAGTAGGACAATGAAAATCGAATTCAAGGCCACCAAGCGCGTGGACCAGGGCACGGGTGCGAGCCGCCGCCTGCGTCGCGCCGGCCAGCTGCCGGGCATCATCTACGGCTCCCATCAGGACGCCGTGCCGATCACGCTCGACCACAACGAGCTGATCCACATGCTCAAGCGCGAAGCCTTCCACGCGTCGGTGCTGACCATCGACCTCGAAGGCAAGAAGGAAACGGTGGTGCTGCGTGACGCGCAATGGCATCCGTTCAAGCAAATCGTGCTGCACCTGGACTTTCAGCGCGTCAGTGCCACCGAGAAGCTGCGCCTGAAGGTGCCGCTGCACTTCACCAACGACGACATCTGCCCGGCGGTCAAACTCGGCGGCCAGATGGTCACGCACGTGCTCAACGAGATCGACGTGGCCTGCCTGCCCAAGGATCTGCCCGAGTTCATCGAGGTCGACCTCAAGGATCTGCAGAACGACCAGTCGGTGCACGTGTCCGACATCAAGCTGCCGGCCGGTGTCGAGATCGCACAGCATGGCGAGGGCGACCCCGTCATCGCGACCGCACTCAAGACCGGCGGTGGCTCGACCGCCGAGGACGGGGACGAGGCCGAAGGCGAGGACGAAGGCGAGGCCTGACCCCGCCGCAGGCCTTGCGCATGAACGCGAATCCTCCGCGTCTGATCGTCGGCCTCGGCAACCCCGGGGCCGAATATACCGAAACCCGGCACAACGCCGGGTTTTGGTTTTGTGAGCGGCTGGCCGACGAGTTCAAGGTGCGTTTCGCACCCGAATCGCGCTTTCATGGTCTGGTCGCCAACGCGCGCGAGGCCGGCGCATGGCTGCTGATGCCGCAGACCTTCATGAACCGCTCCGGTCAGTCGGTCGGCGCGTTCGCGCGCTTCTACCGCATCCCCGCCAGCGAGATCCTCGTCGTGCACGACGAGCTCGACATCCCGCCCGGCCAGTTGCGGCTCAAGTTCGGCGGCGGCCTGGGCGGTCACAACGGCCTCAAGGATACCTCCGCCCATCTGGGCACGAACGACTACTGGCGCCTGCGCATCGGCATCGGCCATCCGGGCGATCGCAGCGAGGTCGTGAACTACGTCCTCAAGCCACCGCGCCGCGAAGAGCGTGAAGAGATCGACGCCGCCATCGAGCGCGCCCTGGCGATCTGGCCGCAGCTCGCGGCCGGTCACTGGACCACCGCCACCACGCGCCTCAATACCCGCCCCAAGCCGGCGAAGAACAAGGAAGAACCCAGCTCATGAGCCTCAAATGCGGAATCGTCGGCCTGCCCAACGTGGGCAAGTCCACGCTGTTCAACGCCCTCACCCGGGCCGGCATCCAGGCCGAGAACTATCCCTTCTGCACGATCGAGCCCAACGTCGGCATCGTCGAGGTGCCTGATGCGCGTCTGGCCGCGCTGGCCGAGATCGTCAAGCCGCAGAAGATCCAGCCGGCCATCGTCGAGTTCGTCGACATCGCCGGCCTGGTCGCCGGCGCCTCCAAGGGCGAAGGCTTGGGCAACCAGTTCCTGGCCAACATCCGCGAGACCGACGCCATCGTGCATGTCGTGCGCTGTTTCGCTGACGACAACGTCGTGCACGTGTCCGGCAGCGTCGACCCGGTGCGCGACATCGAGGTCATCGACACCGAACTGGCGCTGGCCGACCTGGCCACCGTCGACAAGGCACTCAACCGTTATCGCAAGCCGGCTTCCGCCGGCGACAAGGAAGCCAAGGCCCTCGTCGCCGTGCTCGAGAAATGCCTCGCCCAGCTCGACGCCGCCCGTCCGGTGCGCGCACTCGATCTGTCCAAGGATGAATGGGCGGCCCTGCGTCCCTTCTGCCTGATCACGGCCAAGCCCGTGCTGTACGCGGCCAACGTCGACGAGGACGGCTTCGAGGGCAACCCGCAACTGGAGGCGGTGCGCGAACACGCGGCGGCCGAGGGCGCCCAGGTGGTCGCGCTGTGCGCCGCCATCGAGGCCGAGATCGCCGACCTGGACGAGGCCGACAAGCACGACTTCCTCGAGACCATGGGGCTCGAGGAACCGGGTCTGGACCGCCTGATCCGCGCCGGCTACACGCTGCTCGGCCTGCAGACCTACTTCACCGCCGGCGTCAAGGAAGTGCGCGCGTGGACCATCCACGTCGGCGACACTGCGCCACAGGCCGCCGGCGTGATCCACACCGACTTCGAGCGCGGCTTCATCCGCGCCCAGACCATCGCCTTCGACGACTTCATCCAGTACAAGGGCGAGGCCGGCGCCAAGGAAGCCGGCAGGATGCGCGCCGAGGGCAAGGATTACGTCGTGCGCGACGGCGACGTGATGAACTTCCTCTTCAACGTCTGAGCGCTGCGCGGCTCCCGCCGCAATGACCGATAAGGCAACCGCGAACTACATCGGGCGCTTCGCGCCCTCGCCCACCGGGCCGCTGCACTTCGGCTCGCTGGTCGCGGCCGTGGCAAGTTTTTGCGTTGCGCGCGCGGCCGGCGGGCGCTGGCTGCTGCGCATCGACGATGTCGACACACCGCGCTGTGTCGCCGGTGCGGCCGAGGACATTCTCGCCACGCTGGCACGCTTCGGCCTCGAATGGGACGGCGAACCCGTGTGGCAGAGTCGGCGCACCGCCGCCTATCGCGCAGCGTTCGAAGGCTTGCGGCAGGCCGGTCACGTGTTCGGCTGTGCATGCACGCGACGCGAACTGGCCGATTCGGCAATCGCGCCCGACGGCTCGCACGTCTACCCCGGAACCTGCCGCGACGGGCTGCCGCCGGGGCGCGAAGCGCGTGCCTGGCGCGTGCGCGTGGCCGGCTGCGTGGCGTTCGAGGACGCGATCCAGGGACGGCAGCAAGTTCAACTGGAGGACGAGGTCGGCGACTTCGTCGTGCTGCGTGCGGACGGGCTGTTCGCCTACCAGCTCGCGGCAGTCGTCGATGACCGGGATGCGGGCGTGACCGACATCGTGCGCGGAGCCGACCTGCTCGCATCCAGCGTGCGCCAGATCCACCTGCGGCACCTGCTTGGCGCACCGACGCCGCGCCATGCGCATGTGCCGGTGGCGCTCGATGCGGCCGGCGAGAAACTGTCCAAGCAGACACTGGCACGCGCGATCGGTGCGTACACGCCGGGCGAGGCCCTGCATGCCGCGCTGGCATTCCTCGGTCAATGCCCGCCAAAGGATCTGGCCAACGCGCCGGCGACGCAGGTAGTGGACTGGGCGGTGGCAAACTGGTCCCTGGGCGACGTTCCGCGCTGCCTTGGTGCTCGCACGCCCGATTCATTCGCGTCACAATGAAGCCTTTGTCCGCCCGATGATCACGACCGATTCCGCGCTGCGCGACCTGCTCGCGAACACCCGCACGATTGCCGTCGTCGGCATGTCGCCCAAGCCCGAACGTCCCAGCCACTACGTCGCGCAGTACATGCGCGAGCATGGCTACACCATCGTGCCGGTCAATCCCGGTCACCGCGAGATTGCGGGCCTGCCCTGTTATCCGAGCCTGCGCGACGTGCCGGTGGCCATCGACATGGTCAATGTCTTTCGCCGCGCGGAAGACACGCCACCGATCGCCCACGAGGCGGTCTTGATCGGCGCGAAGAGCCTGTGGCTGCAACTGGGCATCGTCAGCGCGGAATCCGCCCGCATCGCCGAGGCCGACGGTCTGGCGACGGTCATGGACCTGTGCGTGAAGGTGGAACACGCCCGTCTGTTCGGGTCGCCGCCCGACTGAGCGCATGCGCGAAGCGGTAGCGCACTGCGGTGCGGTTCGCCCGGCTCAATGCATGCCACGGTAGCCGGCGATACCGATGACCAGGCGCACCAGCTGATAGGCGCACCAGCTCGCGAATCGCTGCAAGCGAGGCAAGCGGTGCCAGTCCTCGTGGCGCAGTTCCTGCGCGCCGACCTGCAGCGCGCGATCGAGCGAGTCGCGCAGCTCGCCGGCAAAACCGACGTGGTCGACGACGACGTTGGCCTCGCGCGCAAGCAGCAGGGAAAACGGATCGATGTTGCTCGACCCGACGGTGGCCCAGCGCCGGTCCACCACCGCCACCTTGGCGTGCAGATGGCTGCGGTGATACTCGAACAGGCGGATGCCGTTGTCCAGGAAGTACGGGTAGAGTGCACGCGTCGCGTAGGCGAGCATGGGGTGATCGGACAGCCCTTGCAGCAGCAGGATGACGCACACCCCGCGTGCGGACGCATCGACCAGCGCCTGACGGAAGGCGCGGCCGGGAAAGAAGTAGGCGCAGGCGATGACGATTTCCTTGTGCGCCCTGGCGATGGCCGCCAGATAGGCCTCCTCGATGTCGCGACGATGGCGCAGGTTGTCGCGCACCAGAAAGGCCGCACGCACGTCACCCGGGCGCACCGGCAAGCGGTTGAAGGCGCGCGGCCTGGCGCCGCGACGGCGCAGGCTGGCCCAGGACACCAGCCACCACAGATGATGCACGGCATGCACGATGGCGCCCACCAGCGGCCCTTCGACGCGCACCGCGTAGTCGTAGCGCGGGTGCAGTGGTGCGTCTTCGCTGTAATCGTCGATGATGTTGATGCCACCCACCCAGGCGATGCGTCTGTCGACGGTGATGATCTTGCGATGCAGGCGGCGCAGGCGGTGTCGCTTGATGCGTAAACCGCCGAAATCGCGGCGGTAGACCAGCACTTCGACCCCCGCCGCCCGCACCTCGGACATCAACTCCTCGACGAAGGGGCGCGCGCCGAAGCCGTCGACCATCACGCGCACGCACACCCCGCGCCGCGCGGCACGCATCAGTACATCGGCCATGCGCCGTCCGGTTGCATCGTTCTCGAACAGATAGGTCTCGACGTGGATCTCGCGCGTGGCCGCTTCACACGCTTCGATCACATCGGGGAAATAACGCTCGCCGTTCTCCAGCAGCACCACGCGGTTGCCGCCGAGAAAGGCGGTCACGGCGTGAACTCCAGATCCGCCGTGAGCGGCGCGTGGTCGGAGATCTTGCCCCACAGCGCGCCGGTGTGGGCCGCGGCCTCCCCGACATCGAAGCCGCGCACGTAGATGCGATCGAGGCGCAGCACGGGCAGCCGGCTCGGATAGCTGCGCGCCGGCCGCCCGCGAAAGACCTCGGTGAGGCCGAGCCGCGACGCCAGTTGCGGCTCGGCGCGGTTGAGCCAGTCATTGAAGTCGCCCGCGATGATCAGCGGCGCACCCGCGGGCACGATCTGCTCGACGCGCTCGGCCAGCGCCTGCATCTGGCGTCGGCGACCGCCTCCGCTCAGCCCCAGATGCACGCACACGCAGTGGGCCGTTTCCGCTATGCCGGGAAGGTCGACTTCGCAGTGCAGCAGGCCTCGACGTTCGAATCGGTGATCGGACACGTCCTGATTGTAGGACGCCACGATCTCGAAGCGGCTCAGGATCGCGTTGCCGTGGTGACCATGGTCATACACGGCGTTCTGCCCGTAGGCCGTCTGGTGCCACACCTCGTGGGCCAGAAACTCATGCTGCGGCGCGGGCGGCCAGTCCGCTTGGGCGACCTCGTGACGCAAGTTCATGCCCTGCACTTCCTGCAGGAACACCACGTCAGCCTCGAGCGCACGCAGGCGGTCACGCAGTTCATGGATGACCATGCGCCGATTGAAGTGCGAGAAGCCCTTGTGGATGTTGTAGGTGCATACGCGCAGCTTCATGTTCCCACCCGGCAGGCCCGCCCGTGTCTGCCCACGCGCGTCACACCGCCAGCATGCGCTCGAGCGCAAGACGCGCCAGTTCGGCCTCGTGCACGGGCACGCTGATGCGGTTGACGACATTGCCGTCGGCCAGGTTCTCCAGTGCCCAGGCCAGGTGCTGCGGATCGATGCGCTGCATGGTCGAACACATGCACACGGTCGGCGCCATGAACTGCACGGTCTTGCCCTCGGGCTTGACCTCCTCGGCGAGACGACTGACGAGGTTAAGCTCGGTACCCACCAGCCATTGGGTGTTGGGCGGCGCGCCCTTGATGGTGTTGATGATGAATTCCGTCGACCCCACGTGATCCGAATTCAGGCACACCTCGAGATTGCTCTCCGGGTGGGAAATCACGAAACCGTCCGGATGCTGCATGCGCCAGCGGCGGATGTGACTCTCCTGGAACATCTGGTGTACCGAGCAATGTCCCTTCCACAACAGGATCTTGGCGTTGCGGATCTCGTCTGGCGTGAGGCCCCCATATTCCTGATCGGGGTCCCACACCACCATCTGCTCGAGGGGGATGTCCTTCTTGTAGCCGGTCCAGCGCCCCAGGTGCTGATCGGGGAAGAACAGCACCTTCTCGCGCTGCGCGAAGGCCCAGTCGAGGATCTTGGGCGCATTCGTCGACGTGCATACGATGCCGCCGTGCTCGCCGCAGAAGGCCTTCAAATCCGCCGCCGAGTTGATGTAGGTGACCGGCGTGATCGACGCGTCCGGGTCGTCGAGCACCTCGCCCAGCTCGCGCCAGCAGCGCTCGACCTTGGCCAGGTTGGCCATGTCGGCCATCGAGCAGCCGGCGGCCAGGTCCGGCAGGATGGCGACCTGTTCGGGCCGGGACAGGATGTCGGCGACTTCGGCCATGAAATGCACGCCGCAGAACACGATGTACTCGGCGTCGGTCTGCGAGGCGAGCTTGGCGAGCTTGAGCGAATCGCCCGTCAGGTCGGCGTGGCGATAGACGTCGGCGCGCTGATAGTGGTGGCACAGCAGCACCGCGCGATCGCCCAAGCGCTCGCGCGCGGCGACAATGCGCTCCTGCGCCTGCTCGTCCTGGAGCTGGTTGAAACGGTCGAACTGGATGGTTGCTACGCTCATCTGATCACTCTTCCTTGCGGGCTGATCAGCCCTGTTTCCACGGCAGGCCGGCATGGCGCCAACCTCCGGTGCGATTGCGATGGCCGTTGGCGTCGCGATCCCCCTCGAAGCCCTCGAGCACGTTGTAGGCCTCGGCGTATCCGGCCTCGGTGGCCGCGCGCGCGGCCTTGTCCGACCGTCCGCCCGAGCGGCACAGGAACATCACCAGCGACTCCGGATCGACCTCGCGTCGCAACTGCTGGACGAAGACCGGATTCGGCGTATTGCCCGGATAGCTCAGCCATTCGATCTCGACCGCCCCGGGCACGCGCCCGACCCAGTCCCATTCGGCCCGGGTGCGCACATCGACCAGCTTGGCGCCGGGCGCGGCCTGCCAGACTTCGTAGGCTTCGGCCGGCGTCAGCGCACCCGCGTATGGCAGACCGAGCTTCTCGGCACGTTCGCGGGCCAGTTGCAGCAATTCGTTCAATTTGCCCATGTCGCCCTTCCCGCTAGAATCCACAATCCGAAAGTATACTCTCTGGTGATAATCATGGTCCCCACCCCACCGGCCGCCGAGTCGGGGCGAAGCGCACAGGCGACGCGCTCGCGAGGCATCCAGCGCGCCACACTGGTGGCGATCGCCACCAATGCCGGTCTCGCAGTGGGCCAGATCGTGGTCGGCCTCGCAGCCAACGCCTTCAGCCTCGTGGCCGATGCGGCCCACACCCTGTCGGACCTGTTCACCGATGTACTGGTTCTGTTGGCCGGACGCCGCGGGGCGGTTCCGCCCGATGCCGATCATCCCTACGGCCATGGCCGCTTCGAGACCGCCGCGACGTTGATCCTCGGCACCGTGCTGTCAGGCGTCGGCGTGGGATTCCTGTTCGCCTCCGGCGACCGCCTGCAGCACCTGGAGGAAGCCCCCGCACTGCATCAGGCTGCTCTCTACATGGCGGTCGCGACGCTGATTGTCAAGGAGGGGCTGTTCCGATTCACCCTCGCCGCCAGCAAACGGCTGAATGCGCCGCTGCTCGAGGCCAATGCCTGGCACGCACGCTCGGACGCAGCCTCGTCACTGGTCGTGGCCGCCGGCATCGGCGGCAGTCTGGCCGGCTACCCGTTCCTCGAGCCGCTGGCCGCGGCCGTGGTGGGCTTTCTGATCCTGCGCATGGGCTTGCGCCTGGCCTGGGGTGCCTTGCGCGAGCTGGTCGACACCGGATTGCCCGACGAGGAACTCGAACGCATCCGCGCGACCGTGCGCGCCACGCCCGGCGTGATCGACACCCACGACCTGCGCACCCGCCGCATGGCCGATCGCGTGCTGTGCGACACGCACGTACTGGTCGACCCGCGCATCACCGTGTCCGAGGGGCACCGCATCACCGACCGCGTATGCCGCGCCGTGCGCAGCGCCCACCCCGCCGTGCGCGACGTGCTGGTGCACGTGGACGCCGAGGACGACCGCGGGCTGCAGACACCCGGCGCGAACCTGCTGCCTACGCGCGACGAACTGACGGGCCTGGTTTCGACGCTGCTCGACGGCCTCGAGCGCGAGGGCTTCCGGCTGCAACTGCATTACCTGGGCGGACGCGTCGACGTCGAGGTTCTGCTGCCGCCGCAAAGTGCGCAGGCAGTCACCGACGAAGGGCTCGATGCGCGCATCGAAAAGGTGCTGGCGGAACGCCCGGAGATCCGCTCGATCACCTTTTTCGTGCAGCACGCACCATCCTGATGCACACTAACGCCGCCAATGCATCATCTTGGTGCGCGCGCGACCCAATGCGTCCGAGCCCCCGCCGATTCGGGCGCCGGCGCAGTACCGCGCCCGCCGATGCGCGAACTGCCACATCAGTTCGGTCGCAACAGGATCGCGGTTGCCGACGGGTCTTGCGGATGCACCTCGCGACCCAGGCCTTCGATCTGGCACGCAACCTGCTTGAAGCCCAGGCGGCAGATTCCAACAGTGCCCCGTTTTCGCACCTTTTCTCCAGGAGTGGATATGAACTCTAAAGAAGTCATGAAGCTGATCCAGGAAAACGAAGTCCGCTTCGTCGACCTCCGATTCACCGATACCCGCGGCAAGGAACAGCACGTGGGCCTGCCGGTTTCGGCATTCGAGGAAGACCACTTCGAGCACGGCCACCCGTTCGACGGCTCGTCGATCGCAGGATGGAAGGGCATCCAGGCCTCCGACATGCTGCTCATGCCGGACCCGGGCTCGGCCTACATCGACCCGTTCTATGACGAGACCACGCTGGTCCTGAGCTGCGACGTGATCGAACCGTCCGACGGCAAGGGCTACGACCGCGACCCGCGCTCGATCGCCAAGCGCGCCGAAGCCTATCTGAAGAGCACCGGCGTGGGCGACACCGCCTACTTCGGCCCGGAACCCGAGTTCTTCGTGTTCGATTCGGTCGAGTGGTCGGTCGACATGTCCGGCGTCTACAGCAAGGTCATCTCGGAAGAGGCTGCGTGGTCGACCGCCGACAAGTTCGAAGGCGGCAACATGGGTCACCGCCCGCGCATCAAAGGCGGCTACTTCCCGGTCCCCCCGGTCGATTCGCTCAACGACATCCGCGCGGCCATGTGCCTGGCGCTCGAATCCTGCGGCGTGCCGGTCGAGGTGCATCACCACGAAGTGGCCAACGCCGGCCAGTGCGAGATCGGAACCCGCTTCAGCACGCTGACCAAGCGCGCCGACTGGACGCAGACGCTCAAGTACATCGTGCACAACGTCTCGCACCAGTACGGCAAGACGGCGACCTTCATGCCCAAGCCCATCGTCGGCGACAACGGCTCGGGCATGCACGTGCACCAGTCGATCTGGAAGGACGGCCAGAACCTGTTCGCCGGCAACGGCTACGCCGGCCTGTCGGACACGGCGCTGTACTACATCGGTGGCATCATCAAGCATGCCAAGGCGCTCAACGCCATCACCAACCCGTCGACCAACTCCTACAAGCGTCTGGTGCCGCACTACGAGGCGCCGATCAAGCTCGCCTACTCCGCGCGCAACCGTTCGGCGTCGATCCGCATCCCGTATGTGGCCAACCCCAAGGGGCGTCGCATCGAAGCGCGCTTTCCGGACCCCACGGCCAACCCCTATCTGTGCTTCGCCGCGCTGATGATGGCGGGCCTGGACGGCATCCAGAACAAGATTCATCCGGGCGACCCGGCCGACAAGAACCTGTACGACCTGCCGCCGGAAGAGGATGCCAAGATCCCGACCGTGTGCTTCAGCCTCGACCAGGCTCTGGCCGAACTCGACAAGGATCGCGAGTTCCTGACCCGCGGCGGCGTGTTCACCGACGAGTTCATCGACGCCTACATCGAGCTCAAGACCGAAGAGGTCAATCGCCTGCGCGTGACGACCCACCCGGTCGAGTTCGACATGTACTACAGCGTGTAAGCGGTCCCGCTGCGCGCATCTACGACAGGGGACGGGCATTGCCCGTCCCTTTTTTATGGGGTCTAATCGACATGAGCATTCCGCCCCGTCCGGCCCCGGCCCGATGCCACGGTGCGTGCGTCTGCAGCAAGGCGCCGTGCCAGATCGCGAACACTCAGGATCCCGATGACCAGCGTGCGCAAGACCGTTCTCGTACTCGTACTCGCCTGCCCGCTCGCCTCATTGGCGCAATCGACCGTCTACAAGTGCGTCGACGACCGCGGGCGCGTCACCTACACCAACGATCGCAACCTCGTGCGCGGCTGCAAGCCGCTCGAACGCGATCAGCCGGTCTCCTCCGTGCCGGCACCGCCTGCGCCTGCGCCCGCCGCGCGCCCCTCCTCACCCTCCTCGTCGCAGTCCTTCCCGCGCGTCGCACCGGATGCCCAGCGCGCGCGCGACGATTCGCGACGCGAACTTCTCCAGCGCGAGCTCGAGTCCGAGCAGGCCGCGCTGGAGAAGGCGCGCGCAACGCTCGAAGCCGAGGAGGCACGCGTCGCCCCCGAGGATCGCAACGCGATGCGCGACGGCCGCGCGACGATCAACATCGCCAAGCGCGATGCGCGACTCGAGCCCTTCCGCAACGCGGTCGAACTGCACGAACGCAACATCGAAGCACTGCAGCGGGAACTGTCACGACTTCCCTAGGACCCGCCCTGCGCTGCAGTGGCCTGGAAATTGCTTCGACTTAGCAAATGACCAGGCGAGGCCGCATGTCCGATTCCTCAAGCACCGTTCGACGCACCGGCCCCTTTGCGGGGCTGGACCTGCTCTCTTCGGCCGTGATTCTCACCGACGAACAGCGCATCGTGCGCTACATGAACGCCGGCGCCGAGAACCTCTTCGCGGTCAGCCAGCGCAGGATGCTGGGTCGGCCGCTGTCCGCGCTGATCGGCGACGCCGGCGTGCTCGACGAGGCGCTCGACAACGCCCTGCGCCAGAACTGGAGCTATACCGGACAGGACATCAAGGTGGCTCGCGGCGGGGACGAACCGCTGCGGCTGGACTGCACGGTCACCCCGGCGGAGGCCGAGGGCGTATCCCTGCTGCTCGAATTCCGCCCCATCGACGCGCAGTTGCGCGTCGCCCGCGAGGAGCAACTGCTGCAGCAGCAACAGGCCAACCGTGCGCTGATCCGCAATCTGGCCCACGAGATCAAGAACCCGCTCGGCGGCATTCGCGGCTCGGCGCAACTGCTCGAGCGCGAGCTGAGCGACCCGGTGCTGCGCGAATACACCGAAGTCATCATCGCCGAGGCCGACCGCCTGCAGGACCTGATGAACCGTCTGCTCTCGGCGCACAGCATCATGCGCCCGGCGCAGATCAACATCCACGACGTGCTCGAGCGTGTGCGCCGGCTGATACTCGCCGAGTTTCCGCAGATCGCCGTACGCCGCGACTACGACACCAGCCTGCCCGAGCTCACCGCCGATCGCGAACAGCTCATCCAGGCGATCCTCAACATCGCGCGCAACGCCGCCCAGGCCATCGAAGGCGCCGGCGAGATCACGCTGCGCACGCGCATCGCGCGCCAGGTGACGCTCGCCAAACGCCGTTTCAGGCTGGCACTGGAATTGCAAGTGATCGACAACGGCCCCGGCATCCCGGACGAGATCCTCGACAAGATCTTCTATCCGCTGGTCTCGGGGCGTGACGGCGGCAGCGGACTCGGGCTGTCGATCGCACAGAGCTTCGTGGAGCAGCATCAGGGGATGATCGACGTGCACAGCCGACCCGGCCACACCTGTTTCACCCTCCTGCTGCCGATTTCCAACCGCGGCTGAGGCCTCGCCCGACCGCACCAGAATAGTGCAACCGCCATGAATACCGTCTGGATCGTCGATGATGACCGCTCCATCCGCTGGGTGCTCGAAAAGGCCCTGAGCCGCGAGGGCATCGACTATGAGAGTTTCACGTCCGCCACCGAAGCGATGAGCGCACTCGACACGCAGGCCCCGCCCAGCGTGCTGCTGTCCGACATCCGCATGCCGGGACGATCCGGCCTCGAGCTGCTGCAGCAGATCAAGGCCGATCACCCGAGCGTACCGGTCATCATCATGACCGCGTACTCGGATCTGGACAGCGCGGTGTCGGCCTTCCAGGGCGGCGCCTTCGAGTATCTGCCCAAGCCCTTCGACGTCGACCAGGCCGTCGCGCTGGTGCAGCGTGCGCTCGAACAGAGCACGCACCAGAATGGTGCGGAGGTCGAACCCCCGGTGGTGCCGGAGATCCTCGGTCAGGCCCCGTCGATGCAGGAGGTGTTCCGCGCCATCGGGCGTCTGTCGCACTCGCACGCCACCGTGCTCATCAATGGCGAGTCGGGCGCCGGCAAGGAACTCGTCGCACGCGCGCTGCACCGCCACAGCCCGCGACGCGACGCCCCCTTCGTCGCGATCAACACCGCGGCCATCCCGCGCGACCTGCTCGAGTCCGAGCTGTTCGGCCATGAGCGCGGCGCCTTCACCGGAGCGGCCGCGCAGCGCCGCGGACGCTTCGAGCAGTCCGAAGGCGGGACGCTGTTCCTCGACGAGATCGGCGACATGCCCGCCGAACTGCAGACGCGCCTGCTGCGCGTGCTCTCGGACGGACATTTCTACCGTGTCGGCGGCCAGCAGCCGGTCCGTGCCAACGTGCGCGTGATCGCGGCCACCCACCAGGACCTCGAAGAACGTGTTCGCCAGGGTTTGTTTCGCGAAGACCTGTTCCACCGTCTCAACGTCATCCGCCTGCGCCTGCCGCCGCTGCGCGAGCGCAAGGAAGACATTCCGCTGCTTGCGCGTCACTTCCTGCAGAGCAGTGCGCAGGAACTGGGCGTGGAGGCAAAGCGCATCACCGAGGCAGCCCTGCGCCACCTGCAGACCCAGCCCTTCCCGGGCAACGTGCGCCAGCTCGAGAATGTGTGCCACTGGCTCACCGTGATGGCGCCGGGGCAGGTCGTCGACGTCGCGGATCTGCCCCCGGAACTGCGCAATCAGAGCGCACCGGGCGCGGTGGACGACTGGACCGAGAGCCTCGCCCACGACGTCGACCGCCTGCTCGCCAGCGCGCCGGGCGAGGTCTTCAACCAGCTCTCTCACGCCTTCGAGCGCACGTTGATCCGCCGCGCCCTGGTCGCCACCGGCGGGCGCAAGATCGAGGCGGCGCAGTTGTTGGGCATCGGTCGCAACACGATCACGCGCAAGATCCAGGATCTGGACATCGACGACGGTCGCGGCCACGCGGTCGAAGCCGAGCACCACGACTGAACGGCCCTGCGGCTGGCTCCGCACGCACGCTTGCCCGATAATGCGCAGCGGTGCCTCCGGAGTCCCCGCCTTGCCGCTCGACCACCCTGCCTTGCTGCATGAACGCACGCTGCGCGAACTGGGTCCGCATGCGACCCGCTTTGCGCTCGAAGTCGTCGCCGAATGCGGTTCCACCAACGACGAGCTGTCGCTCGCCGCGACGCGCACCGACGAGCGCATCGCCGTGCTGGTGGCCCTGCACCAGCGTGCCGGCCGCGGTCGCCGTGGACGTGCGTGGCACGCCGGCGACGGCCTCACCTTCTCGTGCGCCTGGCCGATCGCCCCCGATGCACCGCCGCCGTCAGCGCTGTCGCTCGCGGCCGGACTCGCCGTGGCCGAGGCGATCGAGGATCTGGGTGTGCGCGACGTGGCGCTCAAATGGCCCAACGACGTCCTCGTGGACGGGCGCAAGATTGCCGGCATCCTGGTCGAACTGGTCAGCGGCCAGCGCCACACGCAACGCGCGATCATCGGCATCGGGGCGAACCTCGGCAGCGTTCCCGACTACCCGCCCGACGGCGGACGTCCGGCCACGGCGATCGCCCGACACCTTCCCGCAGCGCCCGCCATCGAAACCGCGCTCGCCACCATCCTCGTTCGCCTGGCCGCGCGCCTCGACGCCTTCGCCGCGGGCGGCTTCGCGGCCATGCAGCATGACTGGAGCCAGCGCGACGCCTTCGCCGGACACATGGTGCGCATCGACGGCGAAGGCGCCAGCCGCAGCGGACGCTGCGAAGGCGTCGATGCCGATGGCGCGCTGCGTCTGGCGACCGCATCGGGCATCGAGCGCATCCTCAGCGGCGAGCTTTCCCTGAGGTCGGCGGCATGACGCATCTGCTGATCGACGCCGGCAACACCCGCGTCAAGTGGGCACTCGTGCGCCACGGCGAGTGGCTTGATCACGGCGCACTGGAACATCACCGCATCGCCACCCTCGCCCAGGTCACCGCAGGGCACGCGCCCGTCGGCGTGCTGGGCACCAATGTGGCCGGCGCACACGTGGCCGAGGCCATCGCTGCGGCACTGCCGCTCGCGCCTCGCTGGCTCACGCCACGTGAGCGTTGCTGCGGCGTCATCAACCGCTACGACGATCCGGCCCAGCTCGGCGCCGACCGCTGGGCCGCGCTCATCGGCGCGCGCGCCGCCTGCCCCGGCCCCTTGCTGGTGGTGGGCGCAGGCACCGCGACCACGGTGGACGTACTCAGCGCCGAAGGCGAGTTCCTCGGCGGGCTGATCCTGCCCGGGGAGGCGCTGATGCGCCGCTCGCTCGCCCGTGACACGGCCGGCCTCCCGCTGGCCGAGGGCGACCCCGTGGATTGCCCACGCAACACGCGCGATGCGATCGTGACCGGCTGCCTGCAAGCGCAGGCCGGTGCCATCGAACGCATGTTCCGGCACATCGGCGAACAGCCCGGCGCCCTGTGCGTGCTCGCCGGAGGCGCGGCGGAGCGCATCGCTCCCCTGCTCGCGCTGCCGCTGCGCCGCATCGACGACCTGGTGCTGCGCGGGCTCGCGCGTATCGCCGCCGACGAAGCCGCCGGTGGCGCCGACGACAAACGCATCTTGGGTTAAAGTGCGCGCATGCCGCTGCGTGCCCTGCTTTTCATCCTCCTGCTGCTCAACCTGCTGCTGTTCGCCGGCGGCTACATGGGCTGGCTGGGCACACCCGCCTTTCGCGGCGAGCCGGAACGTCTGACCAACCAGCTTCACCCCGAACGCATCCGGCCCGGCACGCCCCCCACCGCCGCCGAAGTCGCCACCATCGACATGACGGCACAGGCGCGGGCCGCAGCGGTCGTGCCGCCGAGCGAACCTGCGGCCACCGCACCCACCGATTCGGAATTGCCCACCCCTCGCCCAGCGGAACCTCCAGCGCGCGAAGCGACCGCATCCGGCGACGCGCCGGCCGAACGTGCCGAGCCGGCCGCGGTGGCCCCACCGCCGCCGGCATGTGTCGCCTACGAGGTGTCCGGCGAGGCCGCTGCGACCGAGGCCGAGAAGCTCGCGCAGACGATTTCCGACGACGTGCGCCACGTGCGCCGCACGCTGCAGCGCCCCGAGAACTGGCGCGTGCGCATCCCGCCGTTCGACAGCGTCGAGGCGGCCAATACGCGCGCGCTCGAACTGCGCGGCCAAGGCATCTCTGATCTGTTCGTGGTGCGCGACGAGGGACCGACACGCAACTCGATCTCGCTCGGCCTGTTTTCCAGCGCGGCGCACGCGCAGCAGCGTCTGTCCACGCTGAAGAAGCTGGGCATCGACGATGCCGAGATCGTCTCCGGCACCCTGGGGCGATTTCGCGTAGAGCTGCGCGCGCCGGCCGATGTCATCGCCGTCATCGATGAACGTCTGGGACGCGCGCTGCCCGACGCCGGCAAGCGCGAATGCAAACCGTGAGCTCGCCCGGCCCCTTCATCGTCGGCCTCACCGGAGGCATCGGCAGCGGCAAGAGCGCCGCCGCCGAACGCTTCGCCGAACGTGGCGCGGAGATCGTCGACACCGACGAGATCGCGCACGCGCTGACCGCCCCTGGGGGCGCGGCCATCGACGCCATCCGCGCCGCGTTCGGCGAAGCGCTGATCGGCCCGGACGGCTCGCTCGATCGTGCGGCGATGCGCGCGCGCGTGTTCGACGACGCACCCGCGCGACGTCGGCTCGAAGCCATCCTGCATCCGCTGATCCGCGACGAGGCGCGCCGCCGCTGTCTGGCCGCGCGCGCGCCCTATGTCGTACTCGCCGTGCCGCTGCTGGTCGAATCGGGCCACTGGCGCGAGCGCTGCAACCGGATCTGCGTCGTGGACTGCCCCGAGGCGCTGCAGGTCGAGCGCGTCGGCGCGCGCAGCGGACTCCCGCCGGACGAGGTGCGGGCCATCATCGCAGCCCAGGCGTCACGCGAGCAGCGCCTCGCGGCGGCTGACGACGTGCTCGACAACTCTGGCGACCTGCCCGCACTGCAACGCCAGGTCGACGCCCTGCACCGGCACTACCTGGCCCTCGCCGCGGTCTGATCGGCCGCCCGGGCGCCCCGAATCGCTGTGCTATGATCAGCCGCTTGTGGAAAACACGCAGACCACCAACGGATCCGGGCACGGCGCGGTGATCAGTTTCGAATATCCTCTCAACGAGCGCATTCGCAGTCTGCTGCGACTGGAGGATCTGTACGCGAAGATGCTCCACTTCAGCCGCAGTGACGGTGCGCTGGAGCACCACGTCGCCCTGCTCACGCTGTTCGAGATCCTCGAGGTCGCCGGTCGCGCCGAGCTCAAGGTGGACCTGATGCAGGAGCTCGAACGCCAGCGCCAGACCCTGATGGGCTTTCGCAACAACCCCGAGATTTCCGAACAGGCCTTGTCGGGCGCGCTCTACGAGATCGAGCAGGCGTCCTCCTCGCTGCAGGCGATGGCCGGCAAGATCGGCCAGTACCTGCGCGAGAACGACTGGCTGATGGCGATCCGCAGCCGCGCGGCGATTCCCGGCGGCGTCTGCCAGTTCGACCTGCCCTCGTATCACTACTGGCTCAAGCGCGATGCCAACGCGCGCCGCCATGACCTCGACACCTGGATGGCGCCGATGCTGCCGATCCACGAAGGGCTGAGCATCGTGCTGCGCTTGTTGCGCGGCAGCGGTCATGCCGAACCGCTGGTCTCCAAAGGTGGCTGCTATCAGCACACGATGAGCGGGCGTGCCGCCCAGATGGTGCGTGTCGTCGTCGAACCCGGCGTGGCGGCCGTGCCCGAAATCAGCGCCAACAAGTACGCGCTGAACATCCGCTTCCTGACACCGGACACGCATGGTCGCGCACGCGCGACCGAGCGCGACCTGCGCTTCGAACTGACCTTCTGCAGTCTCTGACATGAACGACCGTACGCCGCTCACCGTAAAATGCCCGCAATGCGGGACTGCCGTCAAATGGGTGCCGGAGAGCCGCTGGCGCCCGTTCTGCTCACAGCGCTGCCGCCAGCTCGACCTCGGCGCCTGGGCCTCGGAGTCCTACCGCGTGCCGGTCGACAGTCCGCCCGACGGCGACGATTCGTCGTCGCGAGACTGAACGTTCACCGCGGCCAGGCCGAGCGGATCGTCGCGATGCCGTGAGCGCCGGCGGCCCGCGCCTCATCCATGTCGGCCGCGGAAAGGCCACCCAAACCAAACACCGGCATCGGCAGATCAGCCGCGAGTTCAGCGAAGCGCTGCCAGCCGATGCCTTCCACTCCGGGGTGGGTGAGCGTGGCCTGCACCGGACCGAGCAGCGCGTAGTCCAGACCCAGCCTGCCGGCGTGCTCGACCTCCTCACGCGAGTGGCAGGACGCGCCAACCCATTCGAAGTCCGGCCGGGCCGTCATTGTCGCCAGTTCGGCACTTTTCAGATGCACCCCGTCGGCAGCCGCTGCGCGCGCGACCCGGGCCTCGCCATTGACCACCACCAATGCGCCGTGCGGCCGGGCCCGCTCGATCACGGCAGCGACGAACTCGCGCAGGTCATCCACGGCCAGGGTGGACTCGCGCACCTGCACCAGACGCAGCCCCCCGCCCAGTGCGCGCTCCAGGCCCTCCAGTTGCGCCGCGACACCGATCTCGCCGGCGTGGGTGATGCCCATGAATCGCGGCAGGCGCAAGGCCTTCATCACCGGGCCGTTGGCCGGCAGCATGGGTGCGACCTCCGCGGCACCGGCGAACTGCCACGCGAGCGCGTCGTGCACGTGGTCGCGCACCTCCCCTTCCCAGCGCGCGACCTCGAAGAAATGCAGGCTCACGCGCGCGTGCTCGTAGTCATGACGACGCACGATCCACGGGCGCAGTTCGATCGCGCGGATGCCCAGCTCCTCCTCGAGCTCGCGCCGCAAGGCGTCGGCCGGGGCCTCGCCGGCCTCGACCTTGCCGCCGGGAAACTCCCAGTAGCCGGGATAGAAGGTGCCCGGCGCGCGCCGTCCGAGCAGGAAGGCCCCGTCGCCGCGCAGGATCACCCCGGCGGCGACTTCGACACGCTTGACCATGGGCTACACCAGGCCGGCACGGCCGGCGTGATCGCGTGCGAACTGCCAGGCCACGCGACCCGAGCGCGAGCCGCGCTGCAGCGCCCACTGCAGGGCCTCGGGGCGCGCCGCCTCGATCGCCTTGCGATCCATGCCGAAGGCCTTGAGCCAATGGCCGACGATGGTCAGGTACTCGGCCTGGCTGAACGGATAGAACGAGATCCACAGGCCGAAGCGCTCGGACAGCGAGACCTTCTCCTCGACCGCCTCGCCCGGATGGATCTCGCCGCCGACATGACGCGCCTGCAGGTTCTCGTCGTGATACTCCGGCATCAGATGGCGCCGGTTCGAGGTCGCGTAGATCAGGACGTTGTCGGGCAATGCCGCGATCGAGCCGTCGAGCACACTCTTGAGCGCCTTGTAGCCGGGCTCGGCCTCCTCGAACGACATGTCGTCGCAGAACACGATGAAGCGCTCGGGCCGCCCGTGCACCAACTCGATGATGTCGGGCAGATCGACCAGGTCGTCCTTGTCCACCTCGATCAGCCGCAAGCCCTTCTTCGCGTAGGCGTTGAGCACGCCCTTGACGAGAGACGACTTGCCGGTGCCGCGCGCACCGGTGAGCAACACGTTGTTGGCGAAACGTCCCTCGACGAACTGGCGCGTGTTGCGCTCCACCAGTTCCTTCTGCTCGTCGATGTCGCACAAGTCCTTGAGGCGGATGGTGTGCGGCTGCGAGACCGGCTGCAGCCAGCCCCGACCGTCGCGCCGGCGCCAACGAAACGCCTTGGCCGCCTTCCAGTCGGGCGCCTGCGCATCGGCAGGAAGGAGACGTTCGACGCGCTCGAGCACACGCTCGGCACGGGCCAGAAAACTTGCGAGTTCATTCATTGCGTTCTTCTTCCTGTTCCTTCTTCCTGCGGCGCTTGGGCAGCGTCGCCCATACGATGAGCAGCAGCAACATCAAGGCGATGGCCACCTCGAAAAAGATCACCCACATGTTCGCTCCCGCGGGCAGGTCGGCCCGTATACTGTGTTCCGTGAGTTTAACCGAAGCCGCCATGAACCCTGTCGCCCTGCACACCGGCCTGCTTGCGCTCGCGCTGCTCGCCCTGCCCGCCACCGCCCGGGACGGCGAGTGCCCGCCCCCTCCGGTGTGCCCGGTCTGTCCGATCTGCCCGGACGCGGCACCGCCCGCCCCGCCGCCTGCCGAACCACTGCAGCCGGCCGCCTGGTCGGAACTGGACGGCTGGTTGCGCGACCGTCATGGTCAGGCCTGGCCAGCCCTGCTGCAAAGCTGTGCTGCACTCGCAGCACGGCCCCACTGGAGCGCCGCCTGCCGCGCCGCCGAAGCGCTGGGCAAGAACCCGTCCGACGAGAATGCGCGCATCTACTTCGAGACCTGGTTCGTGCCCTGGCGGGCGGTGAATCCGGACGGCACCCGGGAAGGCATGGTGACCGGTTACTACGAGCCGATCATCGCGGGCAGCCGCGAAGCTTCCACGTCCCATCGCTGGCCGGTACACGCGCCGCCGGACGACATGCTGGTGGTCGATCTGACCGAGACCCACCCCGACCTGCGCCAGATGCGGCTGCGCGGCCGCCTCGAGGGCAACCGCGTGGTGCCCTACTGGACGCGCGGCGAAATCACGCGCATGGGCGAGGACTTCTCCGCACCGGTGCTGTTCTGGGCGGAGAACGCGGTGGACCTGTTCTTCCTGCACGTGCAGGGTTCCGGCCAGATCGAACTGCCCGACGGCAGCCGCGCGCGCGTCGGCTACGCCGACCAGAACGGTCACCCGTACGCTTCGATCGGCCGCTGGCTGATCGATCAGGGCGAAATGACGCTCGACCAGGTGTCCATGCAAGGCATCCGCGAATGGGCACGGCGCAATCCGGAGCGACTCGTCGAGATGCTCGAAGCCAACCCCAGCTACGTCTTTTTCCGCGAACTGCCGGCGACCGGCGACGGGCCGATCGGCGCGCTGGGCGTGCCACTGACCCCCGAACGCAGCATCGCCGTCGACCCACGCCACATCCCGCAAGGCGTACCGGTGTTCCTGTCGGCCACGTATCCGCTGTCCGACAAGCCGCTGCGCCGACTGGTGCTCGCACAGGACACGGGCAGCGCGATTCGCGGCGTCGTACGTGCGGACTTCTACTGGGGCACGGGCGCGGATGCTGGCGAGCAGGCCGGCCGCATGAAACAGTCCGGCCGAATGTGGGCACTGTTGCCGCGCGGCATGACGCCGCCGGCCGACTGAAGCTCAGGGCTTGGTTTCGGCCTCGACTTCGGCGAAGACTTCCTCGATCTGCGGTGCACGCATGAATCCGCCGACGCGGCGGCCGTCCGCGAAGAACAGGGTCGGCGTCCCCTCGATGCGCAACTGCTGACCCAACTGGATGTTGGCGTCGATCGCGGCGGTATCGCACTCGGCCACGGGGGGCGTCTCGCCGTCCAGGATCCAGGCGTTCCAGGTCTCGGCCCGATCCTCGGCGCACCAGATGTTGCGCGACTTGGTGTCGGAATCCTCGCCCAGCACCGGATACAGGAAGGTGTAGAGGGTGACGTTGTCGAGCGTGGCCAGTTCGCCGCCAAGCCGCTTGCAGTAGCCGCAATTGGGGTCTTCGAAACTGGCGATAATGCGTTCGCCGTTTCCGCGCACCTGCTTGACGGCGCGCTCCAGCGGCAGCGTCGAGAAATCGATCGAGGCCAGTTCGTTGCGACGTTCCTGCGTGACGTCCAGTTTCGTGACCGTATCGATGATGCGACCGTCGATGATGAAGCTGCCCTTGTCATCGGTATACACGAGGTGGCCGTTGCGCAGCACCACTTCGTAGAGTCCGCCGTACTCGATCTTGCGCACCGCGTCGACCGTCTCGGGCCCGATGAACTCCTCCAGGGCCTTTTCGACGGCGGCTTCGTCAGCGTGGGCGGCGGGGGCGATCAGGACGGCAGCGAGCACCGCCCGGTTGAGTTGCTTCAATCGCATCGAATCGATTCTCCGTGATCAGAATTTTCCGCTGGTCGCGTAACGCACCAGCGCACTGCGTAGGACCGGCAAGCGGTCGGTGAGGTTCATGCCGCTGTTGCGCGCGAAGCGTAACAGCGGATGACGCGTCTTGAACAATCGGTCGAGCGCGTCAGTGACACCCTGCAGCAGCCTTGGCTCCTCGGCACGCTCGCGTGCATAAGCGCGCAGTACCGCCAGTTCCCCCGGATCACGCCAGGCCGGCAAGGCCGCGATGCGCGCGGCGAGCGCGGCGGCATCGCCGAAACCCAGGTTGATGCCGTGGCCCGACAGCGGGTGGATGGTGTGCGCGGCGTCACCAATCAGCACCACGCGCTCGCGCACGATCTCGTCTACGCGCATCAGGCGCAACGCGAAGGCGGCCGCTTCGCTCTCGGCGGTCAGTTGGCCCAGGGCATGCCCACCGGCGCTCGCGACCGCATCGGCCAGGGCTCGCGGGTCGAGCGCGAGCAGGGTCTGCGCGTGTGCATCGGGGGCAGACCATACCATCGACACGCGATTGCCCGGCAGGGGCAGCCAAGCGAGTACGCCGTCGTCGCGAAACCACTGGCGCGCAATACCATCATGCGGCCGCTCGCAGGTGAAGTTCGCGACCACGCCCAACTCGTTGTAGGGCGTGGTGCGCGCAGCAATGCCCAGAGTCTCTCGCACGACCGAATTCGCACCGTCGGCGGCAACCAGCAAGCGGGTTCGCAGCACGCGGCCGTCGTCGAGCTCGATCGCCACGGACTGCTCGCCGGGAGTGATGGAGCGCGCACTCGCCGGGCTGAACAGCGAGACGTTGTGCTGGCGTCGCAGCGTCTCCCACATCTCGACCTGCATGTGCGACGACTCGACGATGCATGCAAGTTCGGCCAGGCCCGCCTCATAGGCCGAAAAGTGCAGGTGGCCATCGACGTCGCCGAAGATGGCCATCTCGCGCACGGGCGCCAGCCGGGAAGGGTCCAGATGCGCCCAGATGCCGATATCATCGAGGTAGGCGCGGCTCGCCGGGCTGATTGCATAGATTCGTTGATCCCAGCCAGCGGGGCGCTGCGGCGCACGCGGCTCGACCACCGCCACGCGGCGCTGCGTGCCACGCAATGCGACGGCGAGGCTCGCACCTGCAAGCCCCCCTCCGACGATGAGCACATCGAATTCCATGGATCCGAACCGACAGAAAAACCGGTCCATTCTGCCGCAGCGACGCAGCAAAGTCACCCGCGTGCGCTGCGGCGTGCGAGTACGCCCTCGTCGTCTGCAAGCGGCGCGCAGTTCGCCTGCGGCATCGCGACCACTTCGGCCGACGACGACGCGGGGCTTGCCAGATCCTTCCAGTGCACGATCTCGATGCGGCCGTCCAGGTATTCGACGAGACCGCAACAGCTATCGACCCAGTCTCCGCAGTTGAGGTAGCGAACACCGTCGACCATGCGGTCCGAAGGCCAGTGGATGTGACCGCAGATCACGCCGTCCATGCCGCGCTGACGCGCGGCGTGGGCAATCGCGTCCTCGAAATCGAAGATGAAGCTTACGGCCTTCTTGACCTTCTGCTTGGCGAAGCCTGCGAGCGACCAGTAGCCCGGCATGCGCAGCAGGCGCCGCGCTCTCGAGAGCAACAGGTTGATGCGCACCAGGGCATCGTAGGCGACGTCCCCGAGCACCGCCACCCAGCGGTGATGACGCGTCACCTGATCGTACTCGTCACCGTGAATCAGCCAGAAGCGCTGGCCATCGGCCGTCTCGTGCACCCACTCGTTCTCGATGCGGATGTCGCCGAAGGCCACCCCGTCATACTCGCGCAGTGCCTCGTCGTGATTGCCGGGAATGAAGATCACGCGCTCGCCGTGACGCGCCCTGCGCAGGATCTTCTGCACCACCGTGTTGTGCGCGGACGTCCACTGGATGCTACGGTTCATCGCCCAGAAATCGACGATGTCCCCGACCAGATAGACGTACTCCGATTCGTAGGCGCGCAAGAAATCGAGCAGGCGTTCGGCCTGGCAAGCCCGGGTTCCGAGATGCACGTCCGAGATGAACAGCGCACGTACTTTGGTCATCATCCGTCTCGCGACGTGATCGCACTCGGGCTCGTGGTCGGTGTTGCGCCGGTCGCCTCGCACCACACCGTAACGAGTTCCGCTGCAAACCGGTCGTTGACCGCTTCCCAGTCCTGTTCGCACGCGAGCGCACGAGCGGAGCCGGCAAGTCGCGCACGCAGCTGCGCATCGCCCGCCGCGCGCACCGCTTGCATCACGAATCCGGTCTCGTCGCCCGCGTCCGCGAGCAAGCCGTTGTCGCCATCGCGCACGAGTTCCGCTGCCGCCGCGCAATCGTAGGCGACCACGGCGAGTCCGCTGGCCAGCGCCTCGAGCGTCACGTTGCCGAAGGTCTCGGTCAGGCTGGGAAACAGGAACACATCAGCCGATGCGTAGTGTGCGGCGAGTTCCTCGCCGGTTCGCACCCCGGCGAATATCGCGTCCGGCGCCTGTGCGGCCAGCGCCGCACGCAAGGGACCGTCACCGACGAATACCATCCGAGCCGTCGGCCTGCGCTCGGCGATCGCGCGGAACGCGCGTACGGTCAGCCACAGATTCTTCTCGGCCGCGAGCCGGCCCACCGAAAGCACCACGGGATCGTCGTCGCCCACGCCCCATTCGCGCCGCAACTCGATGCTGCGTGCAGCGGGACGGAACAACGCGGTATCCACGCCTCGCGCGACGACGAAGAGCCGACGATAGCCGCGCTCCTGCAGGGCATGTGCCATCGCCTTGGTCGGAACGAAGGTGCGCGCCGTGCGGTTGTGAAAGCGGCGCAGGTAGGCCCCGACCGGTTGGCGCAACCATCCGAGCCCGTAGTGGCCGCTGTAGTGGTCGAAATTGGTATGGAAGTCGGACGTCACCGGAATGCGCAGTCGCGCAGCCGCCGACACGGCACTCCATCCCAGCGGGCCTTCGGTAGCCACATGCACCAGATCCGGCCGTTGTCGCGACCACGAACGGCTCAGCAGGGAACGCGCCGGCAGGCCGAACAGCAGCCCTTCATAGCGCGGAACCTTCCAGCCATGTGCGAGGACTTCGTCGAACCCGTCGTCGTGACGCGCATCGTCCGTGCGTCCCTGGCGAGGCCGAATCAACTGGACGCGATGTCCGCGCGCGATGAGGCCGCCGACCATGCGCTCCAGCGTCATCGCGACGCCGTTGATCTCTGGCGAATAGGTTTCGGTGACGAGCGCGATGCGCAGGTGCGGCTCGCGCCAAAGTTCTTCGGAAAGGATGCGGGTCTCGTTCATTACCCGCGAGATTAGGCCGCGCAGACTACGAAGCGGTTACGGTTTCATTCCAATCAGATGACGCCCGCGGCGCCTCAGACGAACAACACGAGCACCCACACGGCGGCGAGCATAACGAAAGAGAGCAGCACGGCCGCGCTGCCAATGTCCTTCGCCCGCTTGGCCAGCAGATGGTCGTCGAGAGATATGCGATCGACCGTCGCCTCCACCGCGGAATTGAGCAATTCCACGACCAGCACCAGCAGCACAGGGGCGGTCAGCATGGCCTTTTCCAGCCCTCCAACTCCGAGCCACAGCCCAAGCGGCAGCAGCACGGCCGCGAGCAGCAGTTCCTGTCGGAACGCGTCCTCGTGACGGAACGCCGCGCACAATCCATCGAGCGAATAGTG
Source organism: Pseudazoarcus pumilus (assembly GCF_002872475.1). GTDB lineage: Bacteria > Pseudomonadota > Gammaproteobacteria > Burkholderiales > Rhodocyclaceae > Pseudazoarcus > Pseudazoarcus pumilus. The sequence continues at coordinate 972,600 of NZ_CP025682.1, read as the reverse complement.
GAAAGCATTCCAGATCCGCTGCACACCCGACTTCCCCTTATACGGGCTTTCCATCACCCCTCCCTGGCCGGCCAGCACGCACCTACGCGATGATGCCATGATCCTGCACTTGCGGAGCGCGCGAGCGCCCCTCGCACGCCGCCTCCAGCGGCCTGTGAGCGCGCTGCCGGACGCAAAAAAGCCGCTGAATCGATTTGATTCAGCGGCTTTTTGCTGTTGGTTAGTCTGACGATGACCTACTTTCACACAGGTAATCTGCACTATCATCGGCGCGGGCCTGTTTCACGTTCCTGTTCGGGATGGGAAGGTGTGGTTCCAGGCTGCTATGGTCGTCAGACTTTGACGGGTAACAAATTGGGGGTGTTTGGCGTGTGTTTGTTGTGTTGGGCTGCGTGATTGCGTCGAGCGCACGGATTCACGTTGTGTTGCATGGTTATAGGATCAAGCCTCACGGGCAATTAGTACCGGTTAGCTCAACGCATTACTGCGCTTACACACCCGGCCTATCAACGTTGTGGTCTTCAACGACCCTTCAGCAGGCTCAAGGCCTGAGGGAAGTCTCATCTTGAGGCGAGTTTCCCGCTTAGATGCTTTCAGCGGTTATCTCTTCCGCACTTAGCTACCCGGCGATGCGACTGGCGTCACAACCGGTACACCAGAGGTGCGTCCACTCCGGTCCTCTCGTACTAGGAGCAGGTCCTCTCAAACTTCCAGCGCCCACGGCAGATAGGGACCAAACTGTCTCACGACGTTTTAAACCCAGCTCACGTACCACTTTAAATGGCGAACAGCCATACCCTTGGGACCGGCTACAGCCCCAGGATGTGATGAGCCGACATCGAGGTGCCAAACTCCGCCGTCGATGTGAACTCTTGGGCGGAATCAGCCTGTTATCCCCAGAGTACCTTTTATCCGTTGAGCGATGGCCCTTCCATACAGAACCACCGGATCACTATGACCTGCTTTCGCACCTGCTCGACTTGTCGGTCTCGCAGTCAAGCCATCTTCTGCCATTGCACTATCAACACGATGTCCGACCGTGTCTAGATGACCTTCGTACTCCTCCGTTACTCTTTGGGAGGAGACCGCCCCAGTCAAACTGCCTGCCATGCACGGTCCCCGATCCGGATTCACGGACCCAGGTTAGAACCTCAACGACACCAGGGTGGTATTTCAAGGTTGGCTCCATGAGAACTGGCGTTCCCACTTCAAAGCCTCCCACCTATCCTACACAAGTGACGTCAAAGTCCAATGCAAAGCTACAGTAAAGGTTCATGGGGTCTTTCCGTCTTGCCGCGGGGAGATTGCATCTTCACAAACACTTCAACTTCGCTGAGTCTCAGGAGGAGACAGTGTGGCCATCGTTACGCCATTCGTGCAGGTCGGAACTTACCCGACAAGGAATTTCGCTACCTTAGGACCGTTATAGTTACGGCCGCCGTTTACCGGGGCTTCGATCAAGAGCTCTCACCCCATCACTTAACCTTCCGGCACCGGGCAGGCGTCACACCGTATACGTCATCTTTCGATTTTGCACAGTGCTGTGTTTTTAATAAACAGTCGCAGCCACCGATTCTCTGCGGCCCACGTCAGCTCCACCCGCGAGGGGCTTCACCTACCATGGGCATACCTTCTCCCGAAGTTACGGTATCAATTTGCCGAGTTCCTTCTCCTGAGTTCTCTCAAGCGCCTGGGTATTTTCTACCTGCCCACCTGTGTCGGTTTGCGGTACGGTCACTCTATGACTGAAGCTTAGAGGCTTTTCCTGGAAGCAGGGTATCACTCACTTCGAGCCACAAGGGCTCTCGTTATCACGCCTTGGCTCAGCTCTCCGGATTTGCCTAGAGAGCACGCCTACACGCTTGAACCGGGACGTCCAACACCCGGCTGAGCTAACCTTCTCCGTCCCCCCATCGCATCATAGAGCGGTACAGGAATATTGACCTGTTTCCCATCGACTACGCTTTTCAGCCTCGCCTTAGGGGCCGACTCACCCTGCGCCGATGAACGTTGCGCAGGAAACCTTGGGCTTTCGGCGAGGGAGCTTTTCACTCCCTTTATCGCTACTCATGTCAGCATTCGCACTTCCGATACCTCCAGCATCCTTCACAAGACACCTTCACAGGCCTACGGAACGCTCCCCTACCATGCACATAGTGCATCCGCAGCTTCGGTTCATGGCTTGAGCCCCGTTACATCTTCCGCGCAGGACGACTCGACTAGTGAGCTATTACGCTTTCTTTAAAGGATGGCTGCTTCTAAGCCAACCTCCTAGCTGTCTGGGCCTTCCCACCTCGTTTGCCACTTAGCCATGCATTTGGGACCTTAGCTGGCGGTCTGGGTTGTTTCCCTCTTGACAACGGACGTTAGCACCCGCTGTCTGTCTGCCGTATATCACTTTGCGGTATTCGGAGTTTGCGATCGCGGGGTAAATCGCGATGACCCCCCCAACGATTACAGTGCTCTACCCCCGCAAGTGTCCGTACGACGCACTACCTAAATAGTTTTCGGGGAGAACCAGCTATCTCCGGATTTGTTTAGCCTTTCACCCCTATCCACAGCTCATCCCCTAATTTTTCAACATTAGTGGGTTCGGACCTCCAGTGCGTGTTACCGCACCTTCATCCTGGCCATGGATAGATCATCCGGTTTCGGGTCTACATCATGCTACTCAAGCGCCCTTATCAGACTCGCTTTCGCTACGCCTCCCCTAATCGGTTAAGCTCGCAACATGACGTAAGTCGCTGACCCATTATACAAAAGGTACGCAGTCACCCCTCAAGGAGGCTCCCACTGTTTGTATGCATGCGGTTTCAGGATCTATTTCACTCCCCTCCCGGGGTTCTTTTCGCCTTTCCCTCACGGTACTGGTTCACTATCGGTCGATCACGAGTATTTAGCCTTGGAGGATGGTCCCCCCATCTTCAGACAGGATTTCACGTGTCCCGCCCTACTTGTCGCACGCTCAGACCCGCCACCGATTTTTCGCATACGGGGCTATCACCCTGTATCGCCGGACTTTCCAGACCGTTCTGCTAAATCAATGGTTTAGTCGTGCAGGCTGTTGCGCGTTCGCTCGCCACTACTTGCGCAATCTCGGTTGATTTCTTTTCCTCGAGCTACTTAGATGTTTCAGTTCGCTCGGTTCGCCCCAACTGGCCTATGTATTCAGCCAGAGGTGACCCTTGCGGGCCGGGTTTCCCCATTCGGATATCTACGGATCAAAGCTCCATTGCCAGCTCCCCGTAGCTTTTCGCAGGCTTGCACGTCCTTCATCGCCTGTGATCGCCAAGGCATCCACCACATGCACTTAGTCGCTTGATCCTATAACCATGCCCCCTGTCACCAGGGAACCAGTCATCGGCACTCAACGCGTCTCGTGTGCTCACCCCCCAGTGTGCTGGTTCAAAGCCACCGGAGAGCGTTTGTTTCAATGCAATCACACAACCCATGTAGCCACCGACCTGACATAAACGCCGGCGGCCACACGCTTTACACTTCCCAATTTGTTAAAGAACGATGCCTCAAAAAACCAAGGCTAAGCACTACAGCCTCACCCCCCTCATCACCGCCGGGGCGGGGCTACACTGCTTAACCTGTCTTCACTTCGAACGAATCGGTCTGTACGCCCCCAGTACTCTGGTGGAGCTGGTCGGGATCGAACCGACGACCCTCGGCTTGCAAAGCCGATGCTCTCCCAGCTGAGCTACAGCCCCCCCGCTCTGTGTGCGCACAACCTGATCAGTGGTGGGTCTGGTTGGGTTCGAACCAACGACCCCCGCCTTATCAAGACGGTGCTCTAACCAGCTGAGCTACAGACCCTCGGGCACTTCTTCGTTCGAGGCTCTTCTTTCATCCGGACAATCGATAAGTTGTGGGCGCTTGAAGACGACTGCGAACCCGTTCTTCTCTTGAAAGGAGGTGATCCAGCCGCAGGTTCCCCTACGGCTACCTTGTTACGACTTCACCCCAGTCATGAATCTCACCGTGGTGAGCGCCCCCTCGAGAGGTTAAGCTACCCACTTCTGGTGAAACCCACTCCCATGGTGTGACGGGCGGTGTGTACAAGACCCGGGAACGTATTCACCGTGGCATGCTGATCCACGATTACTAGCGATTCCGACTTCACGTAGTCGAGTTGCAGACTACGATCCGGACTACGATCGGCTTTAAGAGATTAGCTCCACCTCGCGGCTTGGCAACCCTCTGTACCGACCATTGTATGACGTGTGAAGCCCTACCCATAAGGGCCATGAGGACTTGACGTCATCCCCACCTTCCTCCGGTTTGTCACCGGCAGTCTCGCTAAAGTGCCCAACTCAATGATGGCAATTAACGATAAGGGTTGCGCTCGTTGCGGGACTTAACCCAACATCTCACGACACGAGCTGACGACAGCCATGCAGCACCTGTGTCCTGGCTCCCGAAGGCACCAAGGTATCTCTACCAAGTTCCAGGCATGTCAAGGGTAGGTAAGGTTTTTCGCGTTGCATCGAATTAATCCACATCATCCACCGCTTGTGCGGGTCCCCGTCAATTCCTTTGAGTTTTAATCTTGCGACCGTACTCCCCAGGCGGCCAACTTCACGCGTTAGCTGCGTCACTCAGAAAGTTACCTCTCCGAACGACTAGTTGGCATCGTTTAGGGCGTGGACTACCAGGGTATCTAATCCTGTTTGCTACCCACGCTTTCGTGCATGAGCGTCAGTATCGGCCCAGGGGGCTGCCTTCGCCATCGGTGTTCCTCCACATCTCTACGCATTTCACTGCTACACGTGGAATTCCACCCCCTCTGCCGTACTCTAGCCGTGCAGTCACAAGCGCAGTTCCCAGGTTAAGCCCGGGGATTTCACACCTGTCTTACACAACCGCCTGCGCACGCTTTACGCCCAGTAATTCCGATTAACGCTCGCACCCTACGTATTACCGCGGCTGCTGGCACGTAGTTAGCCGGTGCTTCTTCTGTCGGTACCGTCATTAAGACCCTATGTTAGAGAGCCCCGTTTCTTCCCGACTGAAAGAGCTTTACAACCCGAAGGCCTTCTTCACTCACGCGGCATGGCTGGATCAGGGTTGCCCCCATTGTCCAAAATTCCCCACTGCTGCCTCCCGTAGGAGTTCGGGCCGTGTCTCAGTCCCGATGTGGCTGATCATCCTCTCAGACCAGCTACGGATCGTCGCCTAGGTGAGCCTTTACCCCACCTACTAGCTAATCCGACATCGGCCGCTCCAATGGCGCGAGGCTCCCGAAGAAGTCCCCCGCTTTCCCCCTCAGGGCGTATGCGGTATTAGCCACTCTTTCGAGTGGTTATCCCCCACCACATGGGTACGTTCCGATGCATTACTCACCCGTTCGCCGCTCGCCACCAGGTGCAAGCACCCGTGCTGCCGCTCGACTTGCATGTGTAAAGCATGCCGCCAGCGTTCAATCTGAGCCAGGATCAAACTCTTAAGTTCAATCCACAGCACTCAAAGTCATTGCTGACAAAATGAGCACTCAATCTTTGTGATTCCCGAGACCCGAAGGCCTCGCAGATCCACAACCGACCAAGCACCCACACTTATCGATTGTCCAAATTTTTAAAGAACCGCTGCCACCCGGCAGCGAAGAAGCGAGAGTATGAACAACACAGCACGCTTCGTCAAGCACCCCAGAGCAAATCCTCAACACCCCGGAACACCCCTCACAACCCCGAATCCCGCACCACAAAACAGCGCGCTCGAAGCAGCGAGCCGCGCAGTATAGCGACCACAATCAGGGTGTCAAGCGCGATTCGAGCACTGCGCGTGCATGCCCCTGCAGCCTCTTACTCGACGGGATGGTGGCCCCTGCCGTACCGAGGCGATCGGCACGATAGAATGCAGGGCTGATGACGAATCCGATGGACCCGATGAAACAGTATCTTGACCTGATGCGTCACGTGCTCGAGCACGGCGACGAGAAATCCGACCGCACCGGCACCGGCACGCGCTCGGTGTTCGGCTGGCAGATGCGCTTCGACCTCGCGCAAGGCTTCCCGCTGCTCACCACGAAGAAGCTGCATACGCGCTCGATCATCCATGAGCTGCTGTGGTTTCTGCGCGGCGACACCAACATCGCCTATCTGAAGGAAAACGGCGTGTCGATCTGGGACGAATGGGCAGACGCCGACGGCGAACTTGGTCCGGTCTACGGCAAGCAGTGGCGTCGCTGGGCGACGGCCGACGGGCGCAGCATCGACCAGATCGCGCGACTCATCGACGGCCTGAAGAACAACCCGGACTCGCGCCGCCACATCGTCTCGGCCTGGAATCCAGGCGAGATCGACGGCATGGCGCTGCCGCCGTGCCATGCGCTGTTCCAGTTTCACGTCGCGGGTGGACGACTGTCGTGTCAGCTCTACCAGCGCAGCGCTGACATCTTTCTCGGCGTGCCGTTCAACATCGCTTCCTACGCCCTGCTGACGATGATGGTGGCGCAGGTGTGTGGCTATCGGCCGGGCGACTTCGTATGGACCGGCGGCGATTGTCACCTGTACAGCAACCATGTCGACCAGGCGCGCGAACAACTCTCGCGAACGCCGCGCACGCTGCCAACCATGAAGATCAACCCCGAGGTAACGGATCTGTTCGCCTTCCGCTTCGAGGACTTCACGCTGGAAGGCTACGACCCGCACCCGCACATCAAGGCACCGGTGGCGGTATGAGTGACAAACCCGAAATCGTCCTCGTCGCGGCGGTGGCGCGCAACGGTGTGATCGGCCGCGACAACGGTCTGCCGTGGCGCCTGAAGTCGGACCTGGCGCACTTCAAGCGCATCACGCTGGGACATCCGATCGTGATGGGGCGCAAGACCTGGGAATCGCTGGGCCGACCGCTGCCCGGACGGCGCAACATCGTCGTGACGCGCAACGCGCAGTACCGCGCGGACGGCGCCGAGGTGTTTACCGATGTCGACACGGCGATCGCGGCGGCCGGCACCGGCACGATCTGCGTGATCGGCGGTGCCGAACTGTATCGGCACCTGCTCGATCGTGCCGACCGTCTGGTGCTGACCGAGGTCGCCGCGGAGGTCGCGGGAGATGCCCACTTTCCGGACTTCGACCGCGAGACCTTCGTCGAGGCCTCGCGCGAGCAGCACCGGGCAGACGCCGACAACGAGCACGACTACGCCTTCGTCGAATACCGTCGGCGCTGAAATCTGTTCACGAAATAGAAACGGCCCGGTCTCGACCGGGCCGTTTTCACGTCAGCGCCGCACGTTCATTTGACGCAATCGACGTGGTACCCCACCACGCCGTCGCGCTCGTCGCGCACGAGCCCGTGGATGTCCGTCTCGAAGCCGGGGAAGCCGGCATTGAAGTCGCGCGCGAACTGCAGGTAGCGCACGATCGTCGCGTTGAAGCGCTCGCCCGGAATCAGCAGCGGGATGCCCGGCGGATACGGCGTGACGAGCATCGCGGTGACACGCCCTTCGAGCTGATCGATGGGCACGCGCTCGATCTCGCGGTGCGCCATCTTGGCGAAGGCATCGGCCGGCTTCATCGCCGGCACCATGTCCGACAGATACATCTCGGTGGTCAGGCGGGCAACATCGTGCGCCTTGTAGAAGCTGTGAATCTCGGCGCACAGATCCTTCAGGCCGATCTTCTCGTAGCGCGGATACTTGGCGATGAAATCGGGCATCACGCGCCACAGCGGCTGGTTGCCGTCGTAGTCGTCCTTGAACTGCTGCAGTTCGGTGACCATCGTGTTCCAGCGGCCCTTGGTGATGCCGATGGTGAACATGATGAAGAACGAGTACAGCCCGGTCTTCTCGACGATGATGCCGTGCTCGGCCAGGTAGCGCGTGAGGATGCCGGCCGGAATCCCCCATTCGGCGAAATCTCCGTCGACGTTCAGGCCCGGCGTGATCACCGTCGCCTTGATCGGATCGAGGACGTTGAAGCCCTCGGCCAGATTGCCGAAGCCATGCCAGCGATCACTGGGCTTGAGCGTCCAGTCGTCGCGCGTGCCCATGCCCTCGTCGGCCAGATAGTCCGGCCCCCACACCTGGAACCACCAGTCGGACGCGCCGAACTCGGCCTCGACCTTGCGCATCGAGCGACGAAACTCGACCGCCTCCGACAGCGACTCCTCGACCAGGGCCGGGCCGCCCGGCGGCTCCATCATCGCCGCCGCGACGTCGCACGAGGCGATGATCGCGTACTGCGGCGAGGTCGAGGTGTGCATCAGATAGGCCTCGTTGAAGATGTCGCGATCGAGCTTGCGCGTCTCCGAGTCCTGCACGAGGATCTGCGAAGCCTGACTGAGGCCGGCGAGCAGCTTGTGCGTCGACTGCGTCGAAAAGATCATCGACGACTTGCAGCGCGGACGGTCCGCACCGATGGCGTGGTAATCACCGTAGAAGTCGTGGAAAGCCGCATGCGGCAACCAGGCCTCGTCGAAGTGCAGCGTGTCGATGTGGCCGTCGAGCTTTTCCTTGATGGTCTCGACGTTGTAGACCACGCCGTCGTAGGTCGATTGCGTGATGGTCAGGATGCGCGGCTTCTTGCCGGCCGCGGCGCGCGCGAACGGGTTGGCGTCGATCTTCTTCTGGATGTTCTCCATCGAGAACTCTTCGAGCGGGATCGGGCCGATGATGCCGAAGTGGTTGCGCGTCGGTGTCAGGAACACCGGCACGGCCCCGGTCATGATGATGGAGTGGAGAATCGACTTGTGGCAGTTGCGGTCGACCACCACCACGTCATCGGGGGCAACCGTCGTGTGCCACACCATCTTGTTCGATGTCGACGTGCCATTGGTGACGAAGTACAGGTGGTCGCAGTTGAAGATGCGCGCCGCATTGCGCTCGGAAGCGGCCACCGGGCCGGTGTGGTCGAGCAGCTGGCCGAGTTCTTCCACAGCGTTGCACACGTCGGCGCGCAGCATGTTCTCGCCGAAGAACTGGTGGAACATCTGCCCCACCGGGCTCTTCAGGAAGGCCACACCGCCCGAGTGCCCCGGGCAGTGCCAGGAGTAGGAACCGTCAGCCGCGTAGTGCGTGAGCGCACGGAAGAACGGCGGCGCCAGCGTCTCCAGGTAGTTCTTGGCCTCGCGCACGATGTAGCGCGCGACGAACTCCGGCGTGTCCTCGAACATGTGGATGAAGCCGTGCATCTCGCGCAGCACGTCATTGGGCACGTGGCGCGTGGTGCGCGTCTCGCCGTAGATGAAGATCGGGATGTCGGCGTTGCGGTGGCGGATCTCCTGCACGAAGGCGCGCAGGTCGGCGATCGCCTTGTCGGCGGCCTCGGGCGACGAGAACTCCTCGTCGTCGATCGACAGGATGAAGGCCGAGCCGCGACTTTGCTGCTGCGCGAACGAGGTCAGGTCACCGTAGCTGGTAACCCCCAGCACCTCGATGCCCTCGCCCTCGATCGCCTTGGCGAGCGCACGGATGCCCAGGCCCGAGGTGTTCTCGGAACGGAAGTCCTCATCGATGATGATGATCGGAAAATGGAAGCGCATCCTCGGTTCTCCCGGCGTGGCCGGCCCTGCCGTCCACGATGTTGGTCGCGGCACATTGCCGCCTCGTTACCAATAAAGCACACGGGGCCGTATCCGGCCCCGGGTCGCACGTATCCAGACGGCGAAAAATCAGATCTTGGGAAGCGTGACGCCCTTCTGACCCTGATACTTGCCGCCGCGATCCCGGTAGGAGGTCTGGCACACCTCGTCGGATTCGAAGAACAGCATCTGCGCCACGCCCTCGTTGGCGTAGATGCGCGCCGGCAGCGGCGTGGTGTTGGAAAACTCCAGCGTCACATGGCCTTCCCACTCCGGTTCCAGCGGCGTCACGTTCACGATGATGCCGCAGCGCGCATAGGTGCTCTTGCCCAGGCACACGGTCAGCACGCTGCGCGGAATGCGGAAGTACTCGACGGTACGCGCCAGCGCGAACGAATTCGGCGGGATGATGCATACGTCGCCGGTGAAATCGACGAAGTTGCCCGGTTCGAAGTGCTTGGGGTCGACGATGGTCGAGTTGATGTTGGTGAAGATCTTGAATTCGTTCGCGCAGCGCACGTCGTAGCCGTAGCTCGAGGTGCCATAGGAGACGATCCGGCCCGAACCGTTCTCACGCACCAGATCCGCCTCGAACGGCTCGATCATGCCGTGCTCCTGCGCCATGCGGCGGATCCACTGGTCGGACTTGATGGACATCGGACGCGGCTTCCTCTCGACAGGCCGGCAGTCTGGGCCGGCGGAAAAATGCGCTAGTGTAGGGCAAAAAACGCGCGATTGCGCACCCCGCCTCAGGTGTTCTGGATGACGATCTTGGGGAACTTGTGGGTCATGTCGCGCGCCTTGCCGGCGATGCCGATCGCCACCTTGCGCGCGATGTCGCGGTAGATCTGCGCGATGCGCCCGTCCGGCTCGGCGGCGACCGTCGGCGTGCCGCCGTCGGCCTCCGCGCGGATGGCCATCGCCAGCGGCAGCGCACCCAGGAAAGGCACCTTGTAATCGGCACACAGACGCTCGCCGCCGCCAGTGCCGAAGATGCGCTCCTCGTGTCCGCAGTTCGAGCAGATGTGCACGCTCATGTTCTCGACCACGCCGACGATGGACACGCCGACCTTCTCGAACATCTTGAGTCCCTTGCGCGCGTCGATCAGGGCGATGTCCTGCGGCGTGGTGACGATCACCGCGCCGGTCACCGGTACCTGCTGCGAGAGCGTGAGCTGGATGTCGCCGGTGCCCGGCGGCATATCGATCACGAGATAGTCCACATCGTCCCAGGCCGTGTCCTTGAGCAGTTGCGTGAGGGCCTGGGTGGCCATCGGGCCGCGCCACACCATCGGCGTCTCGGTGTCGATGAGACAGCCGATCGACATCATCTGCAGGCCGTGCGCCGCCAGCGGCAGCATGCGCTTGCCGTCGGTCGACTGCGGTCGCTGCCCGGCCACGCCCAGCATCTGCGGCTGCGAGGGGCCGTAGATGTCCGCATCCAGCACGCCGACGCGCGCGCCCTCGGCGGCCAGCGCCAGCGCCAGGTTGGCCGCCGTCGTGCTCTTGCCCACGCCGCCCTTGCCCGAGGCCACGGCGATGATGTTCTTCACGCCGGGCAGTGGCTTGACGCCCTGCTGCACCGCGTGCGCGACGATCTTCCAGCCGACTTCGACATCGACGCCATCCACGCCGTCGAGTCCGCCGACGGCCTCGCGCACCAGTGCAGCAATGACCTCCTGCTGGCTCTTTGCCGGATAGCCCAGTTCGATCGCGACCTGCACGCGGCCATCGCTCACCTTGACGTCGCGCACGGCGCGCTCGGCGGCCAGGCTCTTGCCGGTATTCGGATCGATCACCGACTTGAGGATTTCGGAAACGCTTTCCGGAGTGACGCTCATGACTTCCATCCTTGTGTATATCTGCGCCCGCGCGGGCGTAACCGATACATGATATCGAAACGCCCCGGCGCACTCACCCATGGCGTGCGCGTGGGAATCGATTCCGCTGCGCGATCGCATGGACTGTCGACCCGCGGCTGCTACACCGACCCACCCGGTCGGCGCCCCCGCTTTGCTAGAATTGCGTTTTTCCTGCGAATTCCCCAACCCATGCCGCGCAACATCCTCGTCACCAACGCCCTGCCCTACGCCAACGGCGACATTCACCTCGGACACCTGGTCGGCTACGTCCAGGCCGACATCTGGGTGCGCTACCAGCGCATGCGCGGTCACAAGGTGCATTTCGTCTGTGCCGACGACACGCACGGCACGCCGGTCATGCTGCGCGCGGAGAAGGAGGGCATCACGCCCGAGCAGCTGATCGAGCGCGTGCATGGCGAACACCTGCGCGACTTCACGGGCTTTCACGTCGCCTTCGACAACTATCACACCACGCACTCGCCCGAGAACCGCGCCTACGCCGAGCGCATCTACGGCCGGCTGCGCGAGGCCGGCATGATCGACGCGCGCTCGATCGAGCAGTATTACGACCCCAAGCGCGAGATGTTCCTGCCGGACCGCTTCATCAAGGGCGAGTGCCCCAAATGCGGCGCGGCCGACCAGTACGGCGACAATTGCGAGGCCTGCGGCGCGGCCTACGCGCCCACCGACCTGAAGAACCCGTACTCCGCGGTCTCCGGTGCCACACCCGACCTGCGAACCTCCGAGCACTTCTTCTTCCGCCTGTCGGATGCGCGCGCCGTGGCCTTCCTGCGCGACTGGACGCGCGGCACCAACGCCGCCGGCACGCGCCGCCTGCAGACCGAGGCCGCCAACAAGATGCGCGAATGGCTCGGCGACGAGGGCGAGAACAAGCTCTCCGACTGGGACATCTCGCGCGACGCGCCCTACTTCGGCTTCGAGATTCCGGGCGCGCCGGGCAAGTACTTCTATGTGTGGCTGGACGCCCCGATCGGCTATCTGGCGAGTTTCCGCAACCTCGCCGACAAGACCGAAGGCATCGACGTCGAGGCCTTCACCGACGCAGCGCGCGCCGACGAGACCGGCACCGAGATGGTGCACTTCATCGGCAAGGACATCCTCTACTTCCACGCGCTGTTCTGGCCTGCGATGCTGCACTTCGCCGGCTTCCGCACACCCACGCAACTGGCCGTCAACGGCTTTTTGACGGTCGACGGCGCCAAGATGAGCAAGAGCCGCGGCACCTTCATCACCGCGCACTCCTGGCTCACCCAGGGGCTAGACCCGGAGTGGCTGCGCTACTACTTCGCGACCAAGTCGAACTCGACGATGGAGGATCTGGACCTGAGCCTCGACGACATGATCGCGCGCGTCAATTCGGATCTGGTCGGCAAATACGTCAACATCGCCAGCCGCTGCGCCGGCTTCATCGCCAAGCGTTTCGACGGCCGCCTGGGTGAGGTCGACGCCCAGGCCTGCGCGGACTTCGCAGCCGCATTCGAAGGCGGCACCATCGCCCGTGCCTACGACGAGCGTGATTTCGGCCGCGCCATGCGCGAGATCATGCGTCTGGCCGACATCGCCAACCTCTACGTCAACGCCAACAAGCCCTGGGAACTGGCCAAGCAGGAGGGTCAGGACGCGCGCCTGCACACCGTGTGCTCGACCGCGCTGACCATGTTCCGCGACCTGTCGCGCTATCTGAAGCCGGTGCTGCCGGCCATGGCCGCCAAGGTCGAGGCCTTCCTCGCCATCGACCCGCTGGACTGGACGACGGACTGGGCGCCGCTGCCGTCCGGTCACGCCATCGAGTCGTACAAGCACATGATGACGCGTGTCGAACGCAAGCAGATCGACACGCTCATCGACGCCAACCGCGAGAGCCTCGCCCCGGCACCGGCCGGCGTACCCAGTTCCGAGCAGCGTCACGCCGAGCGCCAGCAGCATCAGGCGCAGGCCGCCGAGACGGCCGAGCCCTTCATCTCCATCGACGATTTCACCAAGGTCGACCTGCGCGTGGCGCGCATCGAATCGGCCGAACACGTCGAAGGTGCGGACAAGCTGCTGCGCCTGTCGCTCGACATCGGCGAGACCGACGCCGAAGGCAAGCCGCGCCCGCGCCAGGTCTTCGCCGGCATCAAATCGGCCTACGATCCGGCCACGCTGGTCGGCCGCCTGACGGTCATGGTCGCCAACCTCGCCCCGCGCAAGATGAAGTTCGGCATGAGCGAGGGCATGGTGCTGGCCGCCTCCGACGAGAACGACAAGGCTTCCGGCCTGTACATCCTGTCGCCGGATTCGGGCGCCACGCCGGGCATGCGCATCCGGTAATGCCGCTGACGCCTTCCAAGCGCTGGCTGGTTCGACAGCGCAGACAACGACGAACGGCCCGCCCGGCCGCCGTCCTCGTCGCGCCCTCGAACCCCAGCCGGAGAAGGCACCATGTTCCGCTTCCACCCCAAGATCCTCGACACGCTTCCAGGCTATAGCCGGGAGGCGCTGACCGGCGACCTGGCCGCCGGCATCACGGTCGGCGTGCTCGCGCTGCCGCTGGCCATGGCCTTTGCCATCGCCTCGGGCATGAGCCCGGCGGCCGGGATCTGGACCGCCATCGTGGCGGGCTTCCTCGTCGCGCTGCTGGGCGGCTCGCGCGTGCAGATCGGCGGGCCGACCGGTGCCTTCATTCCCATCGTCTACGTCATCGTCATCGACTACGGCGTGGCCAATCTGCTCATCGCGACGATGATGTCGGGCGTGATGCTGTTCGCGATGGGGGCCTTCAAGCTCGGCACGATGATCCGCTTCATCCCGATCTCGGTCGTGATCGGTTTCACCAACGGCATCGCGGTGGTGATCTTTCTCTCTCAGATCAAGGACTTCCTGGGTCTGCAGATCGAGCACATGCCGGGCGAGTTCTTCGGCAAGATGGAAGCGCTGGCCGGCGCCTTGCACACCGCGCACGCACCGACCATCGCGCTGGCGGTCGCTTCGATCACCGTGCTGCTGGCATGGAACCGCGCCGCCCGCCACATCGGCTGGATGCGTCGCGCGCCGGGCCCACTGGCGGTGCTGGTGCTGGCGACGCTGGCGAATGCCTTGTTCGTGTTTCCGGTCGAGACCATCGGCAGCCGTTTCGGCGGCATCCCGCAGGGCCTGCCGGACATCGGCCTGCCGCCCATCGAACTGGGCACGCTGGGCAAGCTCGTCGCCCCGGCGCTGACCATCGCGCTGCTCGGCGCCATCGAATCGCTGCTCTCGGCGCGCGTCGCCGACAACCGCATCGGCGACCGTCACGATCCCAATCAGGAGTTGATGGCGCAGGGCGTGGCCAACGTCGCCGCACCGCTGTTCGGCGGCTTCGCCGCCACCGGGGCGATCGCACGCACGGCCACCAACATCCGGGTGGGCGGGCGCACGCCGGTGGCCGGCATCGTGCACGCGCTGGTGTTGCTCGCCATGGTGCTGGCGCTCGCACCGCTGGCCGATCACATCCCGCTCGCGACGCTGTCGGCCATCGTCGTCATCGTCGCCATCAACATGGGCGAGTGGCATGCCTTCTCGCGCGCGGCGCTCGCCCGGCGCACGCGCCCCTACCGCGCGACCCTGCTCACGACCTTCGGCATCACGGTGGTGTTCGACCTGACGCTCGCCGTGCAGGTCGGCATCGTGATGTCCGCCCTGGTGTTCATCTTCCGCATGTCGGACCTGACCCGCATCGACGCCATCGACCTCTCCACCCGTGTACCGACCGAGGCGCTGCTACGCGAGGACGCCAGCGCACGCATTCGCGCCTACCGGCTGACCGGCAGCCTGTTCTTCGGCGCCACCAACAAGCTCGACGCACTACTCGCTGCGGACCTTGAGCGCCCAGACGTCGTCGTCCTCGACGTCGAGCGCCTGGTGCATATGGACAGCACCGGGCTGGAGATCCTCGAGAGTCTCGCCCAAAGCCTGGCCGCGCGCGGCATCGGCCTGGTGCTCGCGGGCGTGCAGCCCCAGCCCGGCGCGATCCTGGCGCGTTCGGGCCTGCTCGATACGCTGGAAATCGCGCGCGACCTGGACGAAGCGCTTGCGCGAGTCGTCCCGGCGCCGGGACAATCACGCTCATGAGTGAAGACAAGAAGATCCGCGAACCCCTGGCCCGCCACCTGCTCATCCACGGCAAGGTGCAGGGCGTGTATTACCGCGCCAGCGCGGAGAAGGAAGCGATGCGCCTGGGCCTGTCCGGCTGGGTGCGCAACCGCTTCTCCGGCGAGGTCGAAGCCGTCGTCTATGGCCCGGAAGCCGACGTCGACGCCTTCATCGACTGGGCGCGCGAAGGCCCGCCGGCGGCCGAGGTGACGCGTATCGAGATCTCGTCGGCGGAACCGCCGGATGAGGGCTTTCGCGTGCTGCCGACCGCATAGACCGGGGCCCTTGCGGCCGCGTCAGCTGCGGTAGAGCACTTCCACCGCATCATCCGGCAACCACGCGCGCAGGCCATCGAGCAGTGCGTCGTCCGGGCGCACGCTCCAGTTCTCGCCCAGCGGCAGTTCGACCTCGGCCACTTCGTTGCGGTAGCGCAAGCGCACCGGGCAACCGCCGTCGCGGAATGGCGCGAGCAGTCCCTGCAGACGGTCGGCCGCGGCGGTGGCGCCACCGGCCTCGCCGACCTCGCCGTTGAGGCTCAGCTGCAAGGCAGTGGCGAAGCGCGCGCGCGCCTCGCCCAGGGTCATCAGGCGGTCGGCGATGA
Organism: Pseudazoarcus pumilus; assembly: GCF_002872475.1. GTDB lineage: Bacteria > Pseudomonadota > Gammaproteobacteria > Burkholderiales > Rhodocyclaceae > Pseudazoarcus > Pseudazoarcus pumilus. The sequence goes on along the minus strand of NZ_CP025682.1, from coordinate 956,478 downwards.
TGCGTAGCCCCCCCGAATACTCGTCGTTGCTGATGCGCCCCTCGACGATCAGCACCTCGTCGGTGACGATCTTGCCGCGCGACGCATCGAGCACCTCGGAATACACCGCGACTTCGCGCGCCCCGGTTCCGTCATCGATCTGCACGAAGGCCATCTTGCCGCGCTGGCCGACCTTGGTGCGCGCGTCCATGACCACGCCGGCGAGCATCGAGGGCTCGCGCGAGGGCTCAAGTTGCGCCAGCGTGCGGCGCACGAAACGCCGCACTTCGCCGCTGAACGAATTGAACGGATGACCGGACAGGAAGAAGCCGATCGCGGTCTTTTCCTCCTTGAGTCGTTCCCGTTCACTCCAGGCGCGCACCGAAGCGAACGCCGGCGCCGCACCGGCCGCTTCCGGCAACGCGTCGAACAGCCCGCCCTGCAAGGCGTTGGCCGCCTTCTGCTCGGCCGCTTCCATGGCCAGCGCGACGGTCGCGAGCAACTGCGCGCGATCACGCCCGGCATGCCCGTCGAGGGTATCGAGCGCACCTGCGCGGATCAGCGCCTCGACTGCGCGGCGATTGACCATGCGGCGGTCGACGCGCTCGCAGAAATCGAACAGGTCGTGGAAGGGCCTGCTCGCCCGCGCCGCCTCGATCGAGCGCATTGCCGGCTCACCGCAGCCCTTGACCGCGCCCAGACCGTAGCGAATGGTGTTCGCGTCGACCGGCACGAAACGGTATTCGGAGGCGTTGACGTCGGGCGGCAGCACGGTGATGCCGTTGGCCACCGCGTCCTCGAAGAAGATGCGGATGGTGTCGGTGTTGTCCAGGTCGGAGGACAGCGTCGCGGCCATGAAGGCCGCGCAGTGGTGCGCCTTGAGCCAGGCCGTGTGGTAGGTGACGACGGCGTAGGCGGCCGTGTGCGACTTGTTGAAGCCGTACTCGGCGAATTTCTCCATCAGGTCGAAGAGCTGCATCGCCAACTGCTCGTCGTAGCCCTTCTTCTTCGCGCCGTCGCGGAAGATCTCGCGATGGCGGGCCATTTCCGAGGCCTTCTTCTTGCCCATCGCGCGGCGCAGCATGTCGGCGCCGCCCAGCGTGTATCCCCCGATGATCTGGGAGATCTGCATCACCTGCTCCTGGTACACGATGACGCCGTAGGTCGGCTCCAGGCAGGGCTTCAGATCCGGGTGGAAGTAGTCGATCTCCTGCTGGCCCTTCTTGCGCAGAATGAAGTCATCCACCATGCCCGAACCCAGCGGGCCCGGACGATACAGTGCCAGCACCGCGATGATGTCCTCGAAGCGGTCGGGGCCGAGCTTCTTGAGAAGCTTCTTCATGCCGTCCGATTCGACCTGGAAGATCGCCGTGGTGTTGGCGTCCTTGAGGATCCTGTACGCGGCCGGGTCGGTGAAGGGCAGCGAATTGAGGTCGGGCCGCTCGCCGGTGAGGCGTTCGACGTAATCGACCGCAAGGTCGATGATGGTCAGGTTGCGCAGACCGAGGAAGTCGAACTTCACCAGGCCCACCGCCTCGACGTCGTCCTTGTCGAACTGCGACACCGGCGTGGCATCCTCGCCGTCGGCGATGTAGAGCGGGCAGAAGTCGGTCAGCCGCCCCGGCGCGATGAGCACGCCCCCGGCGTGCATCCCGACGTTGCGCGACAGGCCTTCGAGCGGCTCGGCGAGCCGCCACAGCTCCTGCACGGATTCGCCGTCGTTGCCGTCGGCCATCATCTCGCCGATCTGCGGCTCCATCTCGTAGGCGCGCGCCAGCGACACGGGCTTGTTGGCCTCGAGCGGCACCAGTTTGGAGAGCCGGTCGCACAGTCCATAGGGCAGGTCGAGCACGCGACCCACGTCGCGCACCACGGCTTTCGACGCCATCGTGCCGAAAGTGGCGATCTGGCTCACCGCCTCCTTGCCATAGCGCTCGCGCACGTATTCGATGACGCGGTAGCGGTTGTCCTGGCAGAAGTCGATGTCGAAGTCGGGCATCGACACGCGCTCGGGGTTGAGGAAGCGCTCGAACAGCAGTGCGTACTCGAGCGGGTCCAGATCCGTGATCCGCAGGCTGTAGGCGACCAGCGAGCCGGCGCCCGAACCACGCCCCGGCCCCACCGGAACGCCGTTTTCCTTGGCCCAGTTGATGAAGTCCGCGACGATCAGGAAGTAGCCCGGAAAGCCCATGTCGATGATGGTGCGGGTCTCGATGTCGAGCCGCTCGGCGTAGCGCGGGCGCTGGCGCTCGCGCTCTTCTGCATCCGGATAGAGTTCCTGCAGGCGCACTTCCAGGCCTGCGCGCGCCTCGGCGACGAGGAAATCGTCGAGCGTCATGCCTTGGGGCGTGGGGAACTGCGGCAGGTAGTTCTTGCCCAGCTCGACCGACAGCGAGCAGCGCTCGGCGATGGCCACGGCGTTGTCCAGCGCTTCGGGCAGATCCGCGAACAGCGCGCACATCTCGTCCTGGCTCTTGAAGTATTGCTCGGGCGTGAAATCGCGCGGACGGCGCTTGTCGGCCAGCACGTAGCCCTGAGCGATGCACACGCGCACCTCGTGCGCCATGAAGTCCTCAGGCGACATGAACTGCACCGGGTGAGTCGCCACCACCGGCAGGTCCAGCCGCGCGGCCAGTTGCACCGATTCGGCCACCAGCGCCTCGGCGCCGCTGTGACCGGCGCGCTGCAATTCGATGTAGAAGGCGTCGGGGAAACGCGCAGCCCACCAGCGCGCGAGCACATCGGCCGCGTCCGGGTTGCCGTTGACCAACGCCTGACCGATGTCGCCCGAAGCCGCGCCGGACAGGCAGATCAGCCCCTCGCCACCGCCGTCGTCGAACCACTCGCGGCGCAGTTCGGCGCGTCCGCGATGCTTGTTTTCCAGATAGGCGCGCGCGAGCAGTTCGCACAGCCGCCCGTAGCCGCCACGGTCACGGCAGATGAGCAGCACACGGCAAGGCTTGTCGCGCTCGGCCTCGTTGGCGATCCACACGTCGACGCCGACCACCGGCTTGACGCCGGCCGCGCGCGCGCCCTTGTAGAACTTGACCATGCCGAACAGGTTGGCCAGGTCGGAGATGCCCAGCGCCGGCATGCCGTCGGCCGCGGCGCGGCGGATCGCCTCGTCGGTGCGGACGATGCCGTCGAGGATCGAGAACTCGGAGTGCAGGCGAAGATGTACGAAGCGGGGTGCGGGGGCGTCCATGGCGATGGAGTTTACCCGAACGCGGGCATCACGGCGGCCGGGCTTGGCGACTCATCAACACGTCGTTGCAAACCCCCTGAAGCGGCGCGCATGCCGCCTGTGAAAACGCCCTGTATCAGACGGCTGCGACGCGCTCCTGCCGCCCCGGTCCCCGTTCGCACAAAGGCCGCACCCGCGTTCAGGGCAGCAACACGCTCGCGCCCGTGGTGCGCCGCCCCTCCAGCGCGCGATGCGCCTCGGCCGCTTCGCGCAGCGCGAAGCACTGGTTGACGTCGATGCGCACCTGGCCCGAACTCACCACGGCGAACAGGTCGGCCGCCATCTCGTCGAGTTCCTCGCGCGTGGCGATGTATTGCGCGAGGATCGGCCGCGTCAGGAACAGCGCTCCCTTCTGCGCCAGCAGCAGCGGGTTGAACGGCTCGACCGCGCCCGAGGCGTTGCCGAACAGCACCACCATGCCCAGACGCTGCGCGCAGTCGAGCGAGCGCAGGAAGGTGTCGCGGCCCACCGAGTCATAGACCACGCGCACGCCGCGCCCGTCGGTGATCTCGCCGACGCGGCGCACGAAATCCTCGCGACTGTAGTCGATCACGTGGTCGGCACCCAGGGTGCGCGCACGCTCGGCCTTTTCCTCGGAGCCGACGGTGCCGATCACGGTCGCACCCAGCGCCTTGGCCCATTGCACGACGATGGAGCCCACTCCCCCGGCCGCGGCATGAATCAGGATGGTGTCGCCGGCCTCGACGCGATGGGTACGTCGCACCAGATATTGCGCGGTCAGGCCCTGCAGCATCATCGCCGCGCCCAGTTCGAAGGAAATCGCATCGGGCAGCTTCACCGCGCGTTCGGCCGGCAGGTTGCGCACCTCGGCATAGGCGCCGAGCGGGCCATGCGCGTAGGCCACGCGATCGCCGACGGCGAACTCTTCGACCTCGTCGCCGACCGCCTCGACCACGCCAGCACCCTCCAGTCCCAGACCGGAAGGCAGGCTGGGCACCGGGTACAGCCCGCCGCGGTGATAGGTGTCGATGTAGTTGAGCCCGACCGCGTGCTGACGCAGGCGCAGTTCGCCGGGACCCGGCGGCGGCACCTCGACTTCCTCCCAGCGCAGCACCTCCGGGCCGCCGGTCTCATGGATACGGATCGCATGGCTCATGGCTTGATCTCCTCGCTGTTCGGCCTGGCATTCGCGCCGCACCCGGCGCGGCAATGAGCACGAAGGTAGTCGGCCACGCGCGGCGCGCCAATGCGGAATCTCCACAAGCCGTCTGCGCATCCAGGCGAAAAGATTGCGATGGCCGGCCCAACAGGGGAATTGCAAATGCTATGCTGCAGCGCAATATCGACGGACGGAGAATGGCGATGCGCAGGGTCGTGTTCAACCGCAAGGGCGGGGTCGGAAAATCGACGATCGCCGCGAATCTGGCCGCAATCGGCGCCTGGCGCGGACAGCGCACGCTGCTCGTGGATCTCGACCCGCAGGGCAATGCCACGCACTACCTGCTCGGCGCAGCGATCGACGACGCGGCCGCCACCGCCGCCGGATGGTTCGACCAGACGCTCAACTTCCGCCTCGACCCGAAGCCCACGGCGGCTTTCACCCTGCCGACGCGCTTCGAGCGGCTCTACGTGCTTCCGTCGCACCCCGCGCTCGAGGACCTGCACGGCAAGCTCGAATCCCGCTACAAGATCTACAAGCTGCGCAAGGCCCTGGATGAACTCGCGGACGACTTCGACCTGATCTACATCGACACACCCCCGGCGCTCAACTTCTACACGCGTTCGGCACTGATCGCTGCCGACACCTGCCTGATTCCGTTCGATTGCGACACGTTCTCGCGCCAGGCACTGTATGCGCTGCTCGACGCGGTGGCCGAGATCCGCGCCGACCACAACCCGGCGCTCATCGTCGAGGGCATCGTCGTCAATCAGTTTCAGGCACGTGCCTCCCTGCCACGCCGACTCGTCGACGAACTGCGCGACGAGGGCCTGCCGGTGCTCGATCCGTGCCTGTCGGCGTCGGTGAAGATCCGTGAATCACACGAGCAGGCCTGCCCGATGATCCATCTCGACGCGCGTCACAAGCTCACGCGCGAACTGCTCGCGCTCGACGACACGCTGAACGCCGGTCGCTGAGCCGGTCGCTCAGCGGATGCGCCACTTGACGCGATTGCTTCCGGCGAATTTGGCCGCGTAGAGCGCCGCGTCGGCGCGCGCCATCGGCGCGTCGAAATCCTCGTCGTCGGCATGCAGCAGCGTCAGGCCGAAGCTTGACGAGAAGCGCACCACTTCCCCTTCGAGCTCAAGCGAGACTTCGGTGATCGCCTCGCGCAGGCGCTCGGTCAGCGCCTGCGCGGCCTCGAGATCGGTCTGCGGCAGCAGCACGCCGAACTCCTCGCCGCCGAGCCGGCCGACCAGGTCGGTCTCGCGCAGGTTCTCGACCAGCACGCCCGCGAGCAGGCGCAGCACGGCGTCACCTGCGGCATGCCCCCAGGTGTCATTGATGCGCTTGAAGTGATCGATATCGAGCATCACGAATGCGGCCGGGCCGACATAACGGCGCACGCGCACCAGTTCCTGCGTGGCGCGTTCGAGGAAATGACGACGGTTGGCCAGGCCGGTGAGCACGTCGGTCGTGGCCAGGCGCCGCAGGTCGGCCTCGGCGCGCTTGCTCTCGGTGACATCGACCGACAGGCCCACGATCATCTCGACGCATCCCTCGTCGTCGAACACCGGCGCCAGCGAGGTCATCCAGTAACGGGTGCCCGCCGGCAGGGCGAGTTCCTCCTCGTAGCGGATGGTGCGGCGTTCGGCCACGCAGCGACGGTAGTTGTCGATCGCGGCCCGGGCCATGTCCGGCGACAGAATGTCCTGTGGCCGCGCGCCGCGCAGGCGCTCGGCGCTCAGCCCGGTGGTCTGCTCATGGCGCGGGTTGTTGCCGACATAGACGAAGTCCTCGCCCGCGACGCGCACCAGGAAGATCGCCTCCTGCACGTTGTCGTGGATGCTGCGGTAGAGGCGCTCGCTCGCCGAGAGTGCGCGCTCCATTTCGTGGCGTTCGCTGATGTCGCGCTGGAAGGATACGAAACGCGCGATCTCGCCACTGGCTTCGCGCACCGGCACGATGGCATGCGCCTCCCAGTAGAGCGAGCCGTCCTTGCGCCGGTTCTGCAGGTCGCCGCGCCACTCGCGCCCGGCCAGCAGGGTGTCCCATATCTCGCGATACACCTCGGGCGGCGTATTGCCCGATTGCAGCATGCGGGCGTTTTTGCCGACGACCTCCGCCGGCGCATAGCCGGTAATCTCGCAGAAGCGCGGATTGACTTCAGTGATCGTGCCGTCCCGGTCGACCACCAGCACCGCGTCGGGTGAGAGCATGAACAGCGCGCTACGATATCGCTGCGCCGTTTCCAGCGCCGCTTCGGTGGCGACGATGCGCCGCAGCACCAACCAGCCCAGCAGCAGGACGGCAAGATAAGCGGCGCCCAAGGCGCCCAGCACACGGGCTCGACCGGCGCGATAGTCGGCGAACTGCCCGCTGCGGTCGGAGAAGATGTAGATGCTCGCCGGATGCCCGGCGACCGCCTGCGCGCCAATGCGTTCGAGTTGATCGGTCAACGACACGCGCGTGATGGCAAAGCGGCGCTCGCCGATGCGCGCCATGCGGTAGTCGTCGATCGGCACACCCAGCGATCTCGGCAAGGCGTCTAGCAGCGCCGGCCCGCCCAGACGATAGGCGTTGTCGATGTAGCAACGGCAGGATTCGCTCCAGATAAGGGTCGCGCGAATATCGTCGACCCACATCACGCCATCGATCAGTTGCGGCGCCAGCGCCAGCGCGTATTCGGCGTCGAAGCGGCTGGTTGCGTCGGCCAGCAGGTCGCGCATCGCGATGCCGATCTCGACGCTGCCCACCGACCAGTAATCACCGGCATCATCGACCGCCATCACCGGATGCAGCCCGCGCAGGCCCGCGTACATGCGACCGACCTCGAATCCGGAGATCGGAATGCCCAGCGCATGCGTCGCCGCGACCAGCGGACGCACTTCATCGAGCGCATCACCGAACAGGCGCGGGTCACGCGTACGCAGAAAGTTGGCCCCGTCCGGCTGCAGGTGGAACTCCACCTGACGCGCCGACAACTCGTCCGACCAGTGGTTTTCGCCACGTGCAGCGAGGCGGGCGGCGAAGGCCTCGCGCAGCGCAGCCGCACGCTCACCGCCCGCGCCACCGCCCTCGCTCGCGACGAGTTCGTGCGCGCGGCGCAGGTAGTAGCGCACTTCAGGATCGACGGCGAGCAGGGATGCGATGTTGAGCATCTCCCGCTCGGTGGTCTCCAGCGTGGTCGTCAGGCCGATGCGCAGCGCCTGCGTCGCCTCGCGCGTCTCACGCTCGAACACGGCACGCTCGCGCGCCACTTCGGCGAAGGCGATCAGCCCGAAGATCAGCGCGAACAGCCCCGCCAGCGCCCCCATGCGCCAGCGCAGGCTGCGGCCAGAGAGCCAGTTCTGCGCTCGTCGTTGCTCGTCCATGCCAGGCTCCCTGCAGACGGCCGATTCACCGGCGCATGCTCAGGCCACTTCCAGCTTGGCCACCGACAACAGCAGCCATTTGACGCCCGCCGCGCCGAAATTGACCTGCACGCGCGCATCCGACCCGGCGCCCTCGGTGGCGACGATCACGCCCTGGCCGAAGCGTGCATGGCCAACCAGTTGGCCCACGCGCAAGCCGCCATCGTCGCGGCGACGCGGCGGCGGAGCCGCCGCAGGCGAGGCCGCGGACGGCCGGAAATAGGTGTTGCCCGGCATCGTCGCGGCACGCTGTGGCGTCAGCCACTTGAGCAGCGTCTCGGGAATTTCCTCGAGAAAGCGCGACTTCAGGTTGTAACGCGACTGCCCATGCAGCATGCGGCTTTGCGCGAACGACAGATAGAGGCGTTCGCGCGCGCGCGTCACCGCCACGTACATCAGGCGGCGCTCCTCCTCCAGCCCGTCGGTCTCGAGCAGGCTGTTCTCGTGCGGGAACAGGCCTTCCTCCAGACCGGTGGCGAAGACCACGTCGAACTCCAGGCCCTTGGCCGAATGCACCGTCATCAACTGCACCGCGTCGGCCCCGGCCTCGGCCTGGTGGTCGCCGGCCTCGAGCGAGGCGTGGGCGAGAAAGTCCGCCAGCAGCGCGTGATCCGCATCGGGGTCTTCCGGCGGGCCGATCTCGGCGAGGAAGTTGGCGGCCGCGCTGACCAGTTCGTCGAGGTTCTCGAGCCGGTCCTGGCCTTCCTTCTCGTTGCGGTAGTGCGCGCGCAGCCCGGAGGTGTCGAGCACGTGGTCGACCAGTTCCGGCAGCGGCAACTTGGCCGTGTCGCGGCGCAAGTCCTCGATCAGGCGCACGAAGCCGGCCAGCACCGCGCCGGGCTTGCCCGACAGGTGCGGCACGGTCGAATACAGGCTGGCATTGAAGGTGCGCGCGGCGTCCGTCAGCGCTTCCTGCGAGCGCGCACCGATGCCGCGCGTGGGGAAGTTGACGACGCGCGCAAACGAGGTGTCATCGTCCGGGTTGGCGATCAGACGCAGATAGGCCAGCGCATGCTTGACCTCCTGACGCTCGAAGAAGCGCAGGCCACCATACACGCGGTAGGGAATGCCCGACGAAAAGAGCTGGTGTTCCAACACACGCGACTGCGCGTTCGAGCGGTACAGCAGCGCGATGTCCGAACGGCTCATGCCGTCGCGCACGAGCTGTCCGATTTCCTCGACCACCCAACGCGCCTCGTCCACATCGGCGTAGCCCTCGAACACGCGGATCGGCTCGCCCTCGCCCTGCTCGGTCCACAGGTTCTTCCCGAGCCGGTTGGCGTTGTTGCGGATGATGGCGTTGGCCGCGTCCAGGATGTTGCCGTGCGAGCGGTAGTTCTGCTCCAGCCGGATCACGTTGGCGACGCGAAACTCGCGCTCGAAGTCGCGCATGTTGCCCACATCGGCACCGCGGAAGCGGTAGATCGACTGGTCGTCGTCGCCGACGCAGAACATCGCCGCCGCGCCTTCGCGCCCTTCGTCGGCGAACTGGCGCAGCCAGCGGTACTGGAGGCGGTTGGTGTCCTGGAACTCATCGACCAGGATGTGCCGAAACCGGCTCTGGTAATGGCGGCGCAGCGGCTCGTGGCGTTCGAGCAACTCGTAGCTGCGCAACAGCAGCTCGGCGAAATCGACCACGCCCTCGCGCTGACATTGCGCCTCGTATTCCTGGTAGAGCTCGACGCGGCGGCGCGTGTAGTCGTCCCAGGCCTCGACCGCATGTGCGCGCAGGCCGGCCTCCTTCTGGCCGTTGATGAAGTGCTGCAGTTCGCGCGGCGGGAATTTCTCGTCGTCGACGTTGAGCGCCTTGAGCAGTCGCTTGATGGCGGCGAGCTGATCGGCCGAATCGAGGATCTGGAACAGTTGCGGCAGGTTGGCGTCGCGCCAGTGCGCGCGCAGCAGCCGATTGGCCAGACCGTGGAAGGTGCCGACCCACATGCCGCGGGTATTGATCGGCAGCATCGCCGACAGGCGCGCGAGCATCTCGCGCGCGGCCTTGTTGGTGAAGGTCACGGCGAGCACGCCGGACGGCTCGACCTGACCGGTCTGGATCAGCCAGGCGATGCGCGTGGTGAGCACACGCGTCTTGCCCGAACCCGCGCCGGCCAGAATCAGTGCGTGCTGCGGCGGCAGGCTCACCGCCTGCAGCTGTTCGGAATTGAGATTGACGAGAAGATCGGACATTCGGAACCTTTGTCGGGGCGCGGCGCCACTCGGCAAGACACGCGGGAAACACGCCCGGACATTGTACCCGGCCGCCTGCGGCGGCGCGCCGTGACGCCGGGCCGCGGCGCGTTCAAGCTATAATTCCCCGTTTCACCCAGCCAGCGAAGGCGTTCATGCAGGACAAATACAACCCCGCCGAGATCGAGACCGCAGCCCAGGCAGATTGGGATGATTCGGAAGCCTTCCGCGTCACCGAGGACGCGGACCGTCCGAAGTACTACTGCCTGAGCATGTTCCCGTATCCGTCGGGCAAGCTGCACATGGGTCACGTGCGCAACTACACCATCGGCGATGTGCTCTCGCGTCACTACCGCATGCGCGGCTACAACGTGCTCCAGCCAATGGGCTGGGACGCCTTCGGCATGCCGGCCGAGAACGCGGCGATCCAGAACAACGTGCCGCCGGCCAAGTGGACCTACGCCAACATCGAATACATGAAGGCGCAGCTCAAGCGCCTGGGCTTCGCCATCGACTGGTCGCGCGAGATCGCCACCTGCACGCCGCAGTACTACCGCTGGGAGCAGTGGCTGTTCAAGCGCCTGTATGAAAAGGGGCTGATCTACAAGCGTCTGGGCACCGTGAACTGGGACCCGGTGGACGACACCGTGCTGGCCAACGAGCAGGTCATCGACGGGCGCGGCTGGCGCTCGGGCGCGCTGGTGGAAAAGCGCGAGATCCCGATGTACTACATGAAGATCACGGCCTACGCCGACGAGCTTCTCGCCTCGCTCGACGACCTGCCGGACTGGCCCGAGCAGGTGCGCACGATGCAGAAGAACTGGATCGGCCGCTCCGAGGGCGTGGAGATTTCCTTCCCGTACGACGACGCGAGCATCGGCAAAGCCGGCGTCTTGCGCGTGTTCACCACCCGCGCCGACACGCTGATGGGCGCGACCTACGTCGCCGTGGCCGCCGAGCATCCGCTTGCCGAGCAGGCCGCCAAGGCCGACCCGGCGCTCGCCGCCTTCATCGAGGAATGCAAGCGCGGCGGCGTGTCCGAGGCCGACATGGCGACGATGGAGAAGAAGGGCATGGCCACGCCGCTCTCTGTGCGTCATCCGCTCACCAATGAATTGCTGCCGGTGTGGGTCGCCAACTACGTGCTGATGGGCTATGGCGAAGGCGCGGTGATGGCGGTGCCGGCGCACGACGAGCGCGACTTTGCGTTCGCGCACAAGTACGAACTGCCCATCAAGATGGTGGTCGGCTCGGACAAGTACGCCGACGTGGCCGCGCCGTGGCAGGACGCCTATGCCGAACACGGCACTCTGGTGAACTCCGGCAAGTACGACGGCCTGGACTTCCAGGGCGCGGTCGACGCGATCGCCGCCGACCTGGAGGCGAAGCAACTCGGAAACAAGCGCGTGCAGTACCGTCTGCGCGACTGGGGCATTTCGCGCCAGCGCTACTGGGGCTGCCCGATTCCGATGATCCGTTGCGATTCCTGCGGCGACGTGCCGGTACTGGACGAAGACCTGCCCGTGGTGCTGCCGGAGAACGTCGAGATCACCGGTCGCGGCTCGCCGCTGGCCAGGATGCCCGAGTTCTACGAGTGTTCGTGCCCGTCCTGCGGCAAGCCGGCGCGGCGCGAGACCGACACCCTGGACACCTTCGTCGAGTCGTCCTGGTACTTCCTGCGCTACGCCTGCCCGGACGCCGACGCCATGGTGGACGAGCGCGCCAACTACTGGGCGCCGGTGGACCAGTACATCGGCGGCATCGAGCACGCCATCCTGCACCTGCTGTATTCGCGCTTCTTCACCCGCGCGATGCGCGACTGCGGCCTGGTGGATGTGTCCGAGCCCTTCACGCGATTGCTCACGCAGGGCATGGTGGTGGCCGACACCTACTACCGCGAGGACGAATCGGGCCGCAAGCAGTGGTTCAACCCGGCCGACGTGCAGGTGGAGCGCGACGACAAGGGCCGCGCCACCGCCGCCCGTGCGCCGGATGGCGCGCCGGTGGTCATCGGCGGCACCGAGAAGATGTCCAAGTCCAAGAACAACGGCGTGGACCCGCAGGCGCTGATCGAGCGCTACGGCGCCGACACCGCGCGCTTCTTCATCATCTTCGCCGCCCCGCCCGATCAGCAGCTTGAATGGTCGGATTCGGGTGTCGAAGGGGCCTACCGTTTCCTGCGCCGGGTGTGGAATTTCGGCCATGCCTTCGCCACGCAATATCGCGGGCAGCTTGCGGGCCAGACGCCCGAACTGCCGGCCGCGCTGGCCGAGGTGCGCCGCGAGATCCATCTCAACCTCAAGCAGGCCGATTTCGACTTCGGCCGCCACCAGTTCAACACCGTCGCCTCGGCCACGATGAAGATGCTCAACGCGCTGGAGAAGGCGCCGCAGGACGATGCCGCAGCGCACGCGGCAGTGGCGTCCGAAGGCCTGTCCATCCTGCTGCGCGTGCTCGCGCCGATCACGCCGCATCTGGCGCACGCGCTGTGGGTCGAATGCGGTTTCGAGGGCAAGGTGATCGACGCACCGTGGCCGCAGCCGGACGAGAGCGCCCTGGTACAGGACGAGGTCGAACTCGTGGTGCAGGTCAACGGCAAGTTGCGCGGCAGCATCACGGTCGCCGCCGATGCCGACAACGCCACGATCGAGGCCGCCGCACTGGCCTGCGAGGCGGCGCGCAAGTTCATGGACGGCAAATCGCCGCGCAAGGTCATCGTGGTCAAGGGCCGTCTGGTCAATATCGTCGTCTAGGGGAAGCGCAAAAATGCCTGCTCGCAATCGTCGTCGCCTGTTTCTCGCCGCGCTCGCCGCGCCGGCCCTTGCATCGGGCTGCGGCTTTCGCCTGCGCGGTCCGCAGAAGATGGCGTTCGCGACCGTCCATGTCGGCGGCGTCTCGCCGTATTCGCGCTTCACCGCCGAGCTGCGCCGCCAGATCGAGGCCGCCGGCACCACGCGCGTGGTGTCGACCCCGGACGAGGCCGAGGTGCGGCTGGACGTCCTCAGCAATGAGCGAGACCGCGAGATCCTGTCGATCGCCGGCGACGGCTCGGTGCGCGAATATCAGATCGACCGCATCCTCGTCTATCGCATCCGCGACCAGGCCGGCAACGAGCTGGTGCCGCCGACGCGGCTGCAGACGCGGCGCGAGTACGACTTCGACGACGCGCAGATCATCGCCAAGCAACGCGAGGAAGCCCTGCTGTTCGAGGACATGGAGCGCGACCTGATGCAGCAACTGGTGCGCAGGCTCGCCGCCGTGCGTCCGTGAAGCTCGCGCCCGACCAGCTCGCCGCCCACTTGGAGCGGCCGCTCGCCCCGCTCTACGTCCTGTTCGGCGACGAGCCGCTGCTGGTGCTCGAAGCGGCCGACGCCATCCGCGCCGCAGCACGCACGCAGGGCTTCGACGAGCGCGAGACGCTGGTCGTCGGCCAGGGCTTCAAGTGGGATCAGCTCACGGCAGCCGCCGGCAACCTGTCGCTGTTCGGCTCACGCAAACTCATCGACCTGCGCATTCCCACCGGCAAGCCCGGCCGCGACGGTGGCGACGCGCTGCAACGATACGTCGCCGCCCCGGGCGAGGGCACCGTCACCCTGGTCACGCTGCCGGAACTGGACTGGGCCACGCGCAAGACCGCGTGGTTCAAGGCACTGGAAGCGGCCGCCACGGTGCTCGAACTCAACGCCCCGCCGCGTGAGCGTCTGCCCGACTGGATCGCCGCGCGGCTGGCCCGTCAGGAGCAGAAGGCGTCGCGTGAGGCGCTGGACTTCATCGCCGAGCACGTCGAGGGCAATCTGCTCGCCGCGCATCAGGAGATCCTCAAGCTCGGGCTGCTGCACCCGAGCGGCGAACTGACGCTGGAAGACGTGCGCGCGGCCGTGCTGTCGGTCGCCCGCTACGATCTGGACGCGCTGCGCGAGGCCGTGCTCGAGGGCGACCCCGCGCGCTGCGTGCGCCTGCTCGAAGGTCTGCGCGCCGAAGGCGCCGCCCCGCCCCTGGTGCTGTGGGCGCTGGCCACCGAGATCCGCACACTGGCCGCGCTGGCGACCGCGCGTGACGCCGGCCAGCCGCTGGCGGCGACGATGAAGGCCGAGCGCGTGTTCGACGAGCGCCGCCGCACGGCACTGTCGCGTGCCGTGGCGCGCCTGCGCACAGCGCAGTTGCGCACCGCGCTGCTGGCCGCTGCGCGAATCGACCGCATCGCCAAGGGCGTGGCCGACGGCGATCTCTGGGACGAATTCCTGCAACTCGCGCTGCGACTCGCACGCCAGTGAGGCGCAACATCCACGCGATCTGCTACTGTTGTTAACCGCAAAAAAAGCCGTCAGATCATGAACATCGCCGAATACATGCAGGGCCTGGGCCGTAATGCCCGCGCCGCCTCCCGACTCGTCGCCGCAGCCTCGTCCGGCGCCAAGAACGCCGCGCTCATGGCGATGGCCGCGGCCATCCGCGAGCGCCGCGAATTTCTGATCTCGGCCAACGTCAAGGATCTGGACGCGGCGCGCACGGCCGGGCTGGATGCCGCGATGATCGACCGTCTGAAACTGACCGACAAGGGCATCGACACCATGGCCGCCGGCGTCGAGCAGGTCGCCGCCCTGCCCGATCCGGTGGGCGAGATCACCGACGTGCGTCGCCGCCCGAGCGGCATCGAAGTGGGAAAGATGCGCGTGCCGCTGGGCGTCATCGGCATCATTTACGAATCCCGCCCCAACGTCACCGCGGATGCGGCGGCACTGTGCCTCAAGTCCGGCAACGCGGCGATCCTGCGCGGCGGCAAGGAGGCCTTGCACAGCAACCAGGCGATCGCCGCCTGCGTGCGCGCCGGGCTGGGCGCAGCCGGCCTGCCGGAGACCGCCGTGCAGGTGGTCGAAACCACCGACCGCGAGGCGGTGGGAGCGCTCATCACCATGCCCGAGTTCGTCGACGTCATCGTGCCGCGCGGCGGCAAGGGGCTGATCGAGCGCATCTCGAGGGACGCGCGTGTGCCGGTGATCAAGCATCTGGACGGCAACTGCCACGTCTACGTTGACGACGCCGCCGACCCGGGCAAGGTCGTACCCATCGTCGAGAACGCCAAGACGCAGCGCTACGGCACCTGCAACACTGCCGAGACGCTGCTGGTGGCGCGTGGCGTGGCGGGCCGCTTCCTGCCGGAAATCGGCCGCATGCTCGCCGGCCACGGCGTCGAGATGCGCTGCTGCGCCGAATCGCTGACGATGCTCACGGATTGCGGCATCGACGCGTCCCTGCTCAAGGCCGCGCAGGCATCGGACTGGGACGAGGAATACCTCGCGCCCATCCTCGCCGTGAAAGTGGTCGCCGGCATCGACGAGGCCATCGAGCATATCAACGCGCACAGTTCCGGCCACACCGAAGCCATCGTCAGCGAGAACTACACCAGTGCGATGCGTTTCCTGCGCGAAGTCGATTCGGCCTCGGTCATGATCAACGCCTCGACGCGCTTCGCCGACGGCTTTGAATACGGCCTGGGCGCGGAGATCGGCATCTCGACCGACAAGATCCACGCGCGCGGCCCGGTCGGCCTCGAAGGGCTGACCAGCCAGAAATGGATCGTGTTCGGCAACGGCGAGGTCCGTCGCTGACCGGGAGGAAGACCCCATGCCCAGCGCATCGCACGACTTCGCGGCCATCGTCCGCCTGCCTTTCGGCCCGATGGGCATCGTCTGCGACGATGAGGTGGTGAGCGAACTGGTGTTCCTGCCTCCCGACGTAGCCGAGCGCGCACCACGCAGGGCCCTTGCCGAACGCACCGCACTCGCGCTCGCGCGCTGGATCGACGACCCGGGGGCTCCGCACGGCCTGCCGCTGGCGCCGCGCGGCACGGACTTCCAGCGTCGTGTGTGGACCGCCATTGACGCCATTCCCCCCGGCCACACGCGCCGCTATGGCGAACTCGCACAGGCGCTGGGCAGCGCCGCGCGCGCCGTTGGCGGCGCCTGCGGCGCCAACCCGTTTCCGCTATTCACCCCATGTCATCGCGTCGTCGCCCGTCACGGCCCGGGGGGTTTCGCCGGGGACACCGCCGGCCACCGGATACGCGTCAAGCAATGGCTGCTCGCCCACGAACAGGCTCACTGAGCGCGACCGAAGCCGCCCTGCCGGCCGACACGCTGGCCGCGCTCGACGCATTCGGCGACTTCCTGTGGCTGGAACACGGGCTGGCGCGCAACACCATCGCCGCCTACCGCAGCGACCTGGCGCTGTTCGCCGTGTGGCTCGCTGCACGCGGCAGCCCGCTGGAGGCTGCCAGCGAATCCGACCTGGGCGCCTATCTGGCCGCCTTCAGCCGCCACGCCAAGCCCGCCAGCCAGCGCCGTCTGCTCTCGGCCTGGCGCCGCTTCTACCGCCATCTGGTCGAGCGCGGCGCGATCCCGCGCGACCCGACCACGCGCATCGCTCCGCCCATGCAGCCGAGCCGCTTTCCCAAGTCGCTCACCGAGGCCGAGGTCGAGCGACTGCTCGATGCACCCGACGTCGATACCCCGCTCGGCCTGCGCGACCGCACGATGCTCGAAGTGCTCTACGCCACCGGCCTGCGCGTATCCGAACTGGTCGGGCTGGCGCCCTTCTCGCTGGGAATGCGCGAAGGCGTGGTCAAAGTCGTCGGCAAGGGCGACAAGGAACGTCTGGTACCGCTGGGCGAGACCGCCGTCGACTGGCTGGAACGCTATCTGCGCGAGGCACGTCCGGCCATTCTCGCCGGGCGCGATTCAGCCCAGGTCTTCGTGACGCGCCTGGGCACGGGCATGACGCGGCAGATGTTCTGGCGCATCGTCAAGCGCCATGCCGTCGTGGGCGGCATTGCGTCCGAGCGGCTCTCGCCACACGTGCTGCGTCACGCCTTCGCCACCCACCTGATCAATCACGGTGCAGACCTGCGCGTGGTACAGATGTTGCTCGGCCACGCCGACATTTCGACCACGCAGATCTATACCCATGTCGCGCGCGAACGCCTCAAGGCGCTGCACCGGGCACATCACCCGCGCGCCTGAATCCATTGCCTTCGACGATACCTAAAATGAGCCGCAAGGAACTTCACGCACCCGAAACGCCCGCCACCAAATGGCTCCGCCAGCACGACGTCCCATTCTCCACGCACCTATACGAATACGAGGAGCATGGCGGGACCGCGGTTTCCGCGCGCGAACTCAATCTGCCCGAGCATGCGATCGTCAAGACGCTGGTCATGCAGGACGAGAACGCCCGTCCACTGATCGTGCTGATGCACGGCGACTGCGAGGTCACAACGCGGGAACTGGCACGCCAGAGCGGCAGAAAGCGCATCGAGATCTGCCCGCCGGATCAGGCCAACCGCCACTCCGGATATCTGGTCGGGGGCACATCGCCTGCTCCGCCTCAAGAATCAAGTGCAACACGGTTGCGAAATTGAGCGATGTCCTGCGCCATGACTTCTTCCGGTGTTTTCCATTCCAGCGTCTGTCTGGGTCGTCCGTTCATCAGCCGGGCAATGGCGTTGAGCTGGATCTGGCTGACTTGCGACAGGTCAGCGCCCTTTGGCAGGAACTGGCGTAGCAGGCCGTTGGTGTTCTCGTTGCTGCCACGCTGCCAAGGGCTGTACGGGTCGGCAAACCAGATGTCCAGCTTCAGTCGCCGGGCCAACTCCTCATGACGCGCCATCTCGCTGCCCCGGTCATAGGTCAGGCTCTCGCGCAGGAAGGCCGGCATCTTCTTCATCTGCCGCGTGAAACCCTCCAGCGCCGCCTCGGCGCTGCAACCGTCCATCTTGCACAACACCACGAAGCGGCTCTTGCGCTCGACCAGCGTACCCACGGCCGAGCGATTAAACGCACCCTTGATGAAATCCCCTTCCCAGTGCCCGGGCAACTGGCGGGACTCGATTTCCTCCGGGCGGTTGTGGATGCGCAGCGCCTCGGCAATGGGCAGCCCACCAGGACGGGCCGCGCTCCGGCGCGGGCGACCGCGCGCGGGCTTGGATTGGCGCAGCGCGGCGATCATGCCCTGGCGCAAAGCCCCTTTCGGATGCGCGTAGATGCTCGCGTAAATCGTCTCGTGGCTGACCTGCCAGGTGGGGTCGTCGGGATGCATCTGGCGCAGTCTGGCAGCGATCTGTTGCGGCGACCAGTAGCGGTCGAGCAGCTTGTGGCGCACAAAACCATACAGCGCCGAACCTTCCATCAGCTTCAATCGCCGCACGCTGGCCTGACGACGGCGCCGGTACGCGCTCCCAGCGATGCTGGCCCGGTAGCTGCCATCCGACGCCCGATTACGGCTCAACTCGCGCGAAATCGTCGAACGGCAGCGGCCCAGCATTCTCGCAATGCGCGCTCCCGAGCTGCCGCGCAGTTGTTCCGCCATGATCAAACCGCGATCCTCAGCCGACAAGTGTGTGTAGTTTCTCTGCATGACAACACCCTAAATGATGGGTGTTGCACTTGGAAGTTGAGACTAGCCTTTCGCGACGAAAAAGGCGATGCCGGTATTCATGGAAAAGACCATCGCCGATCTTCCGCTGGTCTACATCAACGGCGGGCGGCGCGGATTCCTGGTCGGAATTCATCCCCACGACCTGATCCGTCTATTGCATCCTGAAATGGTTTGTGTGAGCCGGAAAAGAGAATGAGCTTCATTTTTCCATTCGATGATGTCAGAATCTTCGGCGAGTGGACCGCGTGGGCGCGAAGCTCTTCGTGCATTCAACCGGAAAGGATAGACCATGGAATTGTCCGCACTGTCGGTACAGGAACTGAAAAGACTCCACAGCCGGATCGAAACCGAATTGAAGAAGCGCAACGATTCGGCCAAGCGCGACCTGGTGAAGAAATTCAAGAAGCTCGCCGACGAGCAGGGCGTGCCGCTGGAAGACGTAATGAAGGCCGCCGGCGTGTCTGCCGCACCGACGCGCCGGCGTCGCACCGCGGGCGCCACTGCCAAGAAGAAGGCCGGCGGCAAGCTGCCCATCAAGTACCGCAATCCGGCCGATCCTTCGCAGGGCTGGAGCGGACACGGGCGTCGCCCGCAATGGGTGCTGGACTGGCTGGCGCAGGGAAAGTCGCTCGACCAGCTGGGCAAGGCCTGAAGCTTCGCCGGACACGGGCATTTCGCGCGCGGCGCGCGAAATGTCCGTCTTTCATTGCGGCAGCGCCTCGCCCGGCTCACCCTCGGCTCCGGGCCCCTTGCCGCCATCGCGCCCGCGCTGGATGAATACACCGACACGGCGCACATCCTTCATCACGCCGATCTTGGCAATGCGGATCTTCACCCACGGCGCACCGAATTCATCGAACAGCAAATGCACGACGAATTCGCCCAGGGTCTCGATCAGGTTGAAATGCCGCTCTTGCAGCTCGCGCCGGATGCGGGCGACGACCTCGGCATAATCGATGGTGTCAGCCAGATCGTCGTGCTCGGCGGCCGCATCGGGCACGCCGAAGGTCAGGTTCAGCTCGACCGTCTGCGGCGCGGCCTTTTCGCGCGGATAGACGCCGACCCAGGCCTGCACCCGCAATTCCTCGATGAAAATGAAGTCCATGCTCTTTTCCGATTAAAATCGCGCCGGACGGTCCTACGCCATTTCGCGCGAGAATCCCGCCCGCACGCCATGCCCGCAGCGAACAATGCCGCCATTCTGAACCAAATGCCCGGATGAATCTTTTCCTTCTCGTTCTCGCAGCCTATCTCGTGGGCTCCATACCGTTCGCCGTCGTCGCCAGCCGGCTGTTCGGCCTCGCCGATCCGCGCAGCTACGGCTCGGGCAACCCCGGCGCGACCAACGTGCTGCGCAGTGGCAGCAAGGCCGCGGCGGCCACCACGCTGGTCGGAGACTGTCTCAAGGGCTGGTTCGTCGTATGGCTGGCCGGCGAATTGGGCTTTTCGGCCGGCGCCGCCGCAGTGGCCGGCCTGGCCGCCTTCCTCGGCCATGTCTACAGCGTCTTCCTGCGCTTTCGCGGCGGCAAGGGCGTGGCCACGGCGCTGGGCGTGCTCGCCGGCATCGACCCGGTACTCGCGCTGGTCGCCCTCGTGGTGTGGCTGATCGTCGCCGGAGGCACCCGTTACTCTTCGGCAGCCGCGCTCGCCGCGGCGGCTTCGGCTCCGCTGACCGGCCTTGTGCTGATCGACGACACCCTGGTCATCGGTGTGCTGATGGCGATGACCGCGACGCTGGTCCTGCGCCATCAGGAAAACATCCGCCGCCTCAAGAACGGCACGGAAACGCGCATCGGCGAGAAGTAAGATCAGCGATCGTGTCAGGCCATCGGGCCGTGAAGCTCGGCCAGCGGCCAGCGCGGCCGAACCTCGATCGCATGCCCGTGGGGGCACTCGCCGGCTGCGGCACGCAGGGCACCGGCAAACGCGATCATCGCGCCATTGTCGGTGCACAGCTCCGGCTCCGGGTAGTACACACGCCAGCCACGGCGCGCGGCCGCCTCGTCGAGCCTTCTGCGCAACTCGCGATTGGCGCCGACCCCGCCAGCCACGACCAGACGCCCCGAACCGCTCGCCTCGAGGGCCTTGAGCGCCTTGACGCACAACACATCGACGACTGCCTGCTGGAAGTCGGCCGCCAGATCGGCCGTATCGTCCGGGTTCCAGTCCGCGGCCGATACGACGTGGAGCACGGCCGTCTTGAGACCGCTGAAGCTGAAATCCAGATCACGTGAGCGCAGCATCGGGCGCGGCAGCACGAAACGCCCCGACGTGCCGGTGGCAGCCAGCGCGGCCAGTTGCGGCCCGCCCGGATAACCCAGCCCGATCAGCTTGGCGGTCTTGTCGAAGGCCTCGCCCGCGGCATCGTCGAGCGTCTCGCCGAGCAGCTCGTACTCGCCCACGCCGCTCACGTGCATCAACTGGGTGTGCCCCCCCGAGACGAGCAGCGCGACGAAGGGAAATTCCGGCGCATCGGCCGCGAGCAGCGGCGAGAGCAGATGACCTTCGAGATGGTGGATGGGCAGCACCGGCACGCCCAGCGAAAGGCCGAAGGATTCGGCAAAGCTTGCGCCGACCAGCAGCGCGCCGGCCAGCCCGGGGCCCGCCGTATAGGCGATCGCATCGAGTTCGTGCGCCGCGCAACCGACCGCCTCCAGCGTCTGCGCGACGAGCACCGGCAGCAGCCGGATGTGGTCGCGCGAGGCCAGTTCGGGCACCACGCCGCCGTAAGCCGCGTGCAGGTCGACCTGAGTGTGTACGCGGTGCGCGAGCAGACCCGCTACGGTGTCGTAGACCGCGACACCGGTCTCGTCGCACGAGGTTTCGATCCCCAGAACCTTCATCAATCCCATCCACGGAAAAGACGCAAAGTCTAACAAGGTCGCGCTGCACGGCCCAGCGACCGGGGTGCTTGCGTTGACCATCGAACGCCCGCTATAATCGCCCCCTTTACCGAATTCAGACAAGGACGTTCGTAAATGCCCGGTATCCGCGTCAAGGAAAACGAGCCGTTCGAGGTGGCGATTCGCCGCTTCAAGCGCACCATCGAGAAGACCGGCCTGCTGACCGAGCTGCGCTCGCGCGAGTTCTACGAGAAGCCCACCGCCGAGCGCAAGCGCAAGCTCGCCGCCGCGGTCAAGCGCAATCACAAGCGCCTGCGCAGCCAGATGCTGCCGCCGAAGATGTACTGATCGACCGCTTCGCACCGAACGGAACACCCACGCCGGGACGGCCGAGAGGTTCGTCCCGGCGTGGGTTTTGTGCTTCACGAACCGGAGTTTCACCACCATGTCGCTGAAGGACCGCATCCACGATGATATGAAGGCGGCGATGCGCGCGCGCGAGGCTGCCCGCCTGTCGGCGCTGCGACTGCTGATCGCGGCAATCCGCCAACGCGAGATCGATGAGCGCGTCGATCTCGACGAGGCCGGCGTCGTCGCCATCGTAGAGAAGCTCGTCAAGCAGCGACGCGACGCAGCCGCCCAGTACGAGGCCGCCGGCCGCGAGGATCTGGCCTCGGCCGAGCGCCTCGAAGTCGACGTGCTCTCGGTCTACCTGCCGGCCGCGCTCGACGTGGCCGAACTGGACGCGATGATCGAGGCGGCCATCGCCGACAGCGGCGCCCAGGGCCTGGCCGACATGGGCAAGGCGATGGGTGTGCTCAAGCCCCGCGTGGCCGGACGCGCCGACATGGCGGAGGTCTCGCGCCGCGTGCGCACCCGCCTCGGCGCCTGAATCGCGCCGGCCGCGAGGCCCGCCCATGATTCCGAAGTCCTTCATCCAGGATCTGCTCGCACGCGTCGACATCGTCGACGTCGTCTCGCCGCATCTGACGCTGAAAAAGGGTGGCGCGAACTATTTCGCGTGCTGCCCGTTTCACGGCGAGAAGACCCCGTCGTTCTCGATCAGCCCGAGCAAGCAGTTCTACCACTGCTTCGGCTGCGGCGTGCACGGCAATGCGATCGACTTCCTGATGGAGTTGCAAGGCCTGACCTTCGTCGAGGCGATCCACGAACTGGCGCGCCAGAACGGTCTCGAAGTGCCGCAGGAGCGCAGCACGCCGGGTGAGCAGCCGCGCCGTGCCCAGGGGCACGACGCCCTGCTCGAGGCGATGGAATGCGCCGCGCGCTTCTATCGCGAACAGCTCAAGCACTCGCCCGAGGCGATCGACTACCTGAAACGTCGCGGACTCACCGGCGAGATCGCCGCGCGCTTTGGCATCGGCTTCGCACCCGCGGGCTGGCAGGCGCTGGCCGGCGTGTTCGACGACTACAAGGCCAAGGCCCTGCTCGAGGCCGGCCTGGTCATCGACAACGAACAGGGGCGCCGTTACGATCGCTTTCGCGAACGCATCATGTTTCCGATCCAGGACCGGCGCGGGCGCGTGATCGCCTTCGGCGGACGCGTGCTCGATGCTGGCGAGCCCAAGTACCTCAACTCGCCCGAGACGCCGCTGTTCGAAAAGGGGCGTGAGCTGTACGGCCTGCGCCAGGCCATGCAGGCGATGCGCGAGGAAGGCTTCGCGCTGGTGGTCGAGGGCTACATGGACGTGGTCGCGCTGGCGCAGTTCGGCATCGGCAATGCAGTGGCAACGCTTGGCACGGCGACCACTTCGCACCACGTGGCGGCGCTGATGCGTCACGCCGAGCGCATCGTGTTCTGCTTCGACGGCGACGCGGCCGGGCGCAAGGCGGCGCGGCGCGCGCTCGAATCCTCGCTGGAGGCGCTGCGCGACGACGCCGTGCTGGCCTTCCTGTTCCTGCCCGACGGCCACGATCCGGACTCCTACGTGCGCGCTCAAGGGGCCGAGGCGCTGCGCAGCGCGGCCGCGCACGCCACGCCGCTGACGCAGTTCCTGATGGATTCGCTGGCGGCCGACTGCGCGCTCGACACCGCCGAGGGTCGCGCCCGCCTGGTGCACGACGCCAAGCCGCTGGTGACCCGCGTGGGCGCACCCCTGCTGCGCCTGCAACTGATCAAGGAGGTGGCCGAATGTGGCGGCCTGACGCAGGACGAGGTCGAGCGCGCATGGGGCATCGCGCGCAGCGCGCAGCCCCCGGCGCGCCGCAATGCCGATGAGCGCGCGCGCGCGCCGCGTCGCGCACCCGCACGTCGCGCGCCACGGCACCGTCCCACCGGCGCGGCCGCGACCCTGTTGCGCATCATCCTGCAACAGCCGGCGTGGATCGCGCGCGTGCCCATCGACCTCATCCCCGAAGAGGACGAGGCCGGACGCGCCCTGCTCGTTCTGGCCGACGCGGCGAGCATCGGCGAGACCCTGCCCTCGGGCGGCATCGCCCAGGTGCTCGAGTTCTTCCGCGACAGCCCCCACCACCGCACGGTGTCGGCGGCCGCGGCCGAACTGGTCGGCGCGGACTACGATGAAAGCGTCGTCGAGACGATGTTCGAGGACACGCTGCACAAGCTGGCCGCCGACCGCATCGAGCACGACATCCGCGATCTGACCGATCGCGAACGCTCGTCCGGGCTGAGCGCGGCCGAGCGCAAACGACTGACCGAGCTCATCGCGGAGAAGCATCGCCAGCGCAGTGCCGGCAAAAGCTGATATTTGTTCTATAATTCACGGTTTTCCAAAATCAAACCGCACGATTCAAGGAGTGCCATGGCCCGCGAAAATGCCAAGGGTTCGCGCAAGGACAGCCCCAAGGGGCGCACCCCCCGAAGCAGGAAGAAGGCCGAGAACTCGGTCGAGGCGAACGCCGCCGCAGTGGCGGCGCTCGATCCTGAGGTCCGTCGCACCCAGCTCAAGGCGCTGATCGCCCTGGGCAAGGAGCGCAGCTACCTGACCTACGCGGAAATCAGCGACCACCTGCCCGACGACGTCGCGGACGCCGAACAGATCGAAGGCATCATCGGCACCTTCAACAACATGGGCATCCAGGTCTTCGACGAGGCTCCGGCCGCCGAAGACCTGCTCATGTCGGACAACGTGCCGACCTCGGTCGACGAGGAGACCGCCGAAGAGGAAGCCGAACAGGCGCTCTCGTCGGTCGACTCCGAATTCGGCCGCACAACCGACCCGGTGCGCATGTACATGCGCGAGATGGGCACGGTCGAGCTGCTCACGCGCGAGGGCGAAATCGAGATCGCCAAGCGCATCGAGGAAGGCCTCAAGCACATGGTGCAGGCCATCTCCGCGTGCCCGAGCACCATCGTCGAGATGCTCGACGCCGCCGAGCGCATCGGCGCCGACGAGATGCGCGTCGAGGAGTTCGTCGACGGTCTGGTCGAACCCGACACCGGCGAGGACGCGCGCCTGGACGCCGACGAGGATGACGCCGATACCGACGACGACTTGTCCGACTCGAGCGACGACGACGATTCCGACGACTCGGACGACGACGACGAGGCCACCGCTGCCGACAAGGAAGCGAGCATCAACGCGGCCAACCTGCTCAAGCTCAAGACGGAGGTACTGGAGCGCTTCGTGCAGATCAGCGAGCTGCATGAACGCCAGCAGGCCATCCTCGCCCAGGGCAACGGCAAGACGGACGAGTACAACGATCTGCAGCGGCAGATTTCGGACATCCTGCTGTCGATCCGCTTCACCGCCAAGACCATCGAGCGCCTGTGCGACTCGGTGCGCCATCTGGTCGAGCAGGTGCGCGGCCACGAGCGCCAGATCCTGCGCCTGTGCGTGGATCGCGCCGGCATGCCGCGCCCGCACTTCATCAAGTCCTTCCCCGGACGCGAGACCGATCTGGACTGGCTCAAGCGTGAGATCGCCATCGCCAAGGGCTACACCGACGGCCTGATGCGCGTGCACCCCGCGGTGGTCGAGGAGCAGCAGAAGCTCATCGAGCTGCAGGACGTGACCAGCATCTCGCTCAAGGACATCAAGGATATCAACCGTCAGATGTCCACGGGTGAGGCCAAGATGCGTCGCGCCAAGCGCGAGATGACCGAGGCCAACCTGCGCCTGGTGATCTCCATCGCCAAGAAGTACACCAACCGCGGCCTGCAGTTCCTCGACCTGATCCAGGAGGGCAACATCGGCCTGATGAAGGCGGTGGACAAGTTCGAGTATCGCCGCGGCTACAAATTCTCGACCTATGCAACGTGGTGGATCCGCCAGGCCATCACGCGCTCGATCGCCGACCAGGCGCGCACCATCCGCATCCCGGTGCACATGATCGAGACCATCAACAAGATGAACCGCATCAGCCGCCAGATACTGCAGGAGACCGGCCTCGAGCCCGATCCGGCGACGCTGGCCGAGAAGATGGAGATGCCCGAGGAGAAGATCCGCAAGATCATGAAGATCTCCAAGGAGCCCATCTCCATGGAGACGCCGATCGGTGACGACGACGACTCGCATCTGGGCGACTTCATCGAGGACCAGGCCACGCTGGCGCCGGCCGACGCGGCGATGGTCTCCAGCCTGCGAGAAGCCACCTCCGACGTGCTCGATTCGCTGACCATCCGCGAGGCCAAGGTGCTGCGCATGCGCTTCGGCATCGAGATGAACACCGACCACACGCTCGAAGAGGTCGGCAAGCAGTTCGACGTCACGCGCGAGCGCATCCGTCAGATCGAAGCCAAGGCCCTGCGCAAGCTGCGCCACCCCAGTCGCTCCGAGCGGCTGCGCAGCTTCCTCGACAACGAGAGCTGATCCAACACGCCGCCCCCACCCGGGCGGCGTTTTTTTCCGCACCGCGGGCCGTTAGCTCAGTTGGTCAGAGCAGGCGACTCATAATCGCTTGGTCGCAGGTTCAAGTCCTGCACGGCCCACCAACGTCCATGAAAAACGCCGACCCTCGGGTCGGCGTTTCGTCGTCGGCATGCACGAATCAGCGCAGGCCCTGCCCCGTGCCAGCGTCGTCCTTGCGCTCGATCAGCTCGATCTTGTAGCCGTCCGGGTCGGTGATGAAGGCGATCACGGTCTTGCCGCCCTTGACCGGGCCGGGTTCGCGCGTGATGTTGCCGCCGGCCGCGCGGATGCGCTCACAGGCGGCGTGGATGTCGTCGACGCCCAGCGCGATGTGGCCATAGGCCGTACCCATGTCGTATTCGCTCTGGCCCCAGTTGTAGGTCAGCTCGATCTCGGCCTGACCGGGGTTGCCGCCGTCAAAGCCGACGAAGGCCAGCGAGTATTCGTACTCCGGGTTCTCCGAGCGGCGCAGCAGGTCCATGCCCAGGACCTGGGTGTAGAACTCGATCGAACGTTCGAGATCGC
Source organism: Pseudazoarcus pumilus (assembly GCF_002872475.1). Lineage (GTDB taxonomy): Bacteria > Pseudomonadota > Gammaproteobacteria > Burkholderiales > Rhodocyclaceae > Pseudazoarcus > Pseudazoarcus pumilus. Next base: position 929,908 of record NZ_CP025682.1, on the reverse strand, counting down.
CTACGCGCAGCATGGTGTGCAGCAATCGCATCGTCTTTCTCCTTGTCACATGTCTTCGGGTGCGAGGGTGTCGCGCGCATCGATCGCCGGCAGCGTGCGTGCCACCTCGGCGAGCGCGCGGCGCGCCTCGCGCCAGTTCGGGTAGAGCGCCTCCACGATCTGCCAGAAACGCGGCGAATGATTCATCTCCGCCAGATGTGCGACCTCGTGCGCGATGACGTAGTCGGCCAGCGCTGGCGCCACATGGATCAGGCGCCAGTGCAGGCGGATGCCGGAACGGGTGCTGCAACTGCCCCAGCGCGTGCGCGCCGAGGTCAGCCGCAGCGGCACCGGCGCGCGCCCGAGCCGGGCGCAGTACTCGGCCAGGCGCGGCGTAAAGCGTTCGGTCGCGCGCGCCTTCAGGGCGCGCAGCAGGGCCGCCCGTGTATCGACGCCATCACCGAGCCACAGTTCCTCGACGCCGTCCTCGCCAACCGACCAGCACGCGCGACGACGACCGGGCACGACGACGAGCCGCGCCGGGCGTCCTTCGAGCGGGAAAAGCGCACCGTCGACAGCCTCGAAGGCGGCCACGCTCGCGGCCGAGCGCAGATCCCCAAGCTTGCGTTCCAGCCAGCCGTGGTTGGCCAGGAGGAAAGCTTCGATCTCGGCTTCCGGCAGGCGCTGGGGCGCCGACACCTGCACGCCGCGGTGATCGACGCGCAGGGCCAGCGTGCGTCGCGCCGAGCGGCGCAATCGATAGTCCAGACGGCGTCCGGCCAGTTCCACGCTGGCCTGCTCGACGCTTGCCGGCGCGGATCCGCGCCTGCGCTTGAGGCCGAAGATCAAGCGCGCTCCTGCCAGACGTAGCCCACCGCGGAGACACCCTCGCACATCGCCTCCATCGCGGCCGCGACACTGACCGCCGGCCCCTTCACGCCGAGTTCGATGGAGCGACACTGCGATTCGCTGGCAACCGTGGGAAGACTGAACACGGTGGTATCCGGGTAGTCGTGCATGAGGCGCTCCATCAGGTCGATGAGCGCGCTCTCGTAGGCATCGGGCACGACGATGGCGCGCTCGACGTAGTCCTCGGCGTGGTGCAGATGGAGATAGAGGCTGTCGAGCACCCACTCGACCATGGGCCAGGCCATCACCGGAAAACCGGGCACGAAGTAGTGCTCGCGGATCGAGAAGCCCGGAATGCCGTTGTACGGATTGGGCACGATGTCGCAACCGGCCGGAAACACGCCCATTTGCAGGCGATGCTCGTTGATGTCGTCGCCGAAACGCGCGCGGATCGCCGCTTCGGCATCCGGATGCAGCGCCAGCGGCAGATCGAGCGCTGCCGCCGCGCACTGGCGCGTGCGGTCATCCGGCGTGGCGCCGATGCCGCCGAAGGAAAACACCACGTCGCCAGTGGCGAAGCTCTCGCGCAGCACCGGCAGCAAGCGCGCCGCGTCGTCGCCGACGTAGCGCGCCCAGGCAAGCTTCAGGCCGCGCGCACCGAGCAGCTCGATGAGTTTCGCCAGATGGCGGTCCTGCCGTCGCCCCGAGAGGATCTCGTCACCGATGATGATTGCGCCGAAAGCCATGACTCTCCCCTCAGGCCAACGCGCCGGCGCGTTCGCGGCGCAGGGACTGCAGCATGAAATGCACGAACACCAGCGCGCTGAAGGCCGGTGCGACGAGGTTGACGAATGGCACGTGGGCGAGCAGCGCGCAGGCACCGCCGAGCAACAGCATGGGCTCGCGCCGCGCACGCGGCAGGGTCGCGATCTCGTCGCGGTCGGCATGTTGCATCAGCGAGTCGTAGCCGAAGGATCGCGCGTTGAGCCAGGCCGTGAGCACCAGCGAGACCAGCAGGCCGACGCCCGGAATCAGCCACAGCGGCAGGCTGACGACGAGGAGAACGACGAACAGCACGCTCGCCCACAGCGTATTCGTGATGCTGCCCAGGTTGCTGCCACCGCGCCGCTCTTCAAGATCCGCGTACTCGTCGCGGGCAACGCGCTCGATCATCATCGGTAACGCGAAGATCGCCACCAGCATCGCCGCCGTGAGATAGATCAGCGGGACCATCGCCAGCACCAGCGCGATCTTGACCAGGATCAGCGCCGTGCCGGCGGCGATCTCCGAGCCCTGCACCCATTCGCCGGCGAACGGCCAGGTCTCGATCCAGCCCATCGCAGCGCCGACCAACACCGACCACGAGAAGATCGCACCGACGATCCACAGCAGCAGCGCGACGATCGCCGGCCAGATCATGTGCCACAGCATGCCCGGCGTACGCAGGCTGCCGATGGCGCGGCCGAAGGCGGTGAACATCTCGCTCATCGCCGGTCCTAGCGCATCATGCCGGGGAGCATGCCCTTCATGCCGCGCATCATCTTCTGCATGCCGCCCTTGGAGAACTGCTTCATCATCTTCTGCGTCTGCTCGAACTGCTTGAGCAGGCGGTTGACCTCCTGCACCGACACACCGGCACCAGCCGCGATGCGGCGCTTGCGGCTGGCCTTGAGAATCTCCGGCTTGGCCCGCTCTGCCGGCGTCATGGAATTGATGATGCCTTCGATGCGGCCGATCGACTTCTCCTGCGCCCCCCCCTGCAACTGGCCGGCGGCCGCGGCGAACTGTGCGGGCATCTTCTCGAGCATCGAGGACAGCCCACCCATCTTGCGCATCTGCCCGATCTGCGCCTTGAAGTCTTCAAGGTCGAAGCCCTTGCCGGTCTTGAGCTTCTGCGCGAGCGCACGCGCCTCGCCCTCGTCGACGCCACGGCGCGCATCCTCGACCAGGCCCATGATGTCGCCCATGCCCAGGATGCGGCTGGCCATGCGCTGCGGGTGGAATTCTTCCAGGCCGGTGAGCTTCTCGCCGACGCCGGCAAACTTGAGCGGCTTGCCGGTCACGTGGCGCACCGACAACGCCGCGCCGCCGCGCGAATCGCCGTCGAGCTTGGTCAGCACGACACCGGTCAGCGGCAGCGCTTCGTTGAAGGCGCGCGCGGTATTCACGGCATCCTGACCGAGCATGGCGTCGACCACGAACAGCGTCTCGACCGGTTCGACCGCCGCGTGCAGGGCCTGGATCTCGGCCATCATGGCCTCGTCGATGGCCAGCCGGCCGGCGGTGTCGAGCAGCACCACGTCGTAGTAGTGGCGACGCGCGTGATCGAGCGCGGCGCGCGCGATGTCCACCGGCTTCTGCTCGGGCGAGGACGGGAAGAAATCGATGCCGGCCTGTTCGGCGACGGTTCTGAGCTGCTCGATCGCCGCCGGACGATAGACGTCGGCCGAAACGGCCAGCACCTTCTTCTTCATGCGCTCGACGAGCAACTTGCCGAGCTTGCCGGTGGTGGTGGTCTTGCCCGCGCCCTGCAGGCCGGCCATCAGGATCACGGCGGGCGGACGGGCGGCCAGATCCAGCCCGGCGTGCTCGCCCCCCATCAGCGCGGTCAGTTCGTCGTGCACGACGCCAACCAGCGCCTGCCCCGGCGTGAGCGAACCGACGACCTCCTGACCGACGGCCTTCTCGCGCACACGCGCGATGAATTCCTTGACCACGGGCAGGGCCACATCGGCTTCGAGCAGCGCCATGCGCACCTCGCGCAGAGCCTCCTGGATGTTGTCTTCGGTCAGGCGGGCCTGGCCGCGCAAGGTCTTGACGACGCGCGACAGGCGGGTGGTGAGGTTGTCCAGCATGAAATCGGTACTCCGCGACAGGGGCGGGCCACACGCGAGCCGGGCGGGGGCACCCGGCGCGGGCGCCAAAGTCCGCCGACCATCAGCGCCATGGAGTAAACTCGGCCCGAAATGGATCATATTCTACTGCATCTGGTCGCCGCCTCGATCTACGCCGGTCTCGCACTGTGGCTGCGTCGCGGCGGCACGGCCGGCACCCCGGCACGCTCGCTCTCGGCTCCCGAACAAGGCGTGCTGCTGGTCGCGCTCGCCGCCCACGGGCTGGCCCTGCACTCGGCGATGTTCGCCGACGGCACGATGCGTTTCGGCTTCGGGCCGGCGATCTCGATGATGGTGTGGCTGGCGATCTGCTTCTACTGGATCGAAACCTTCTACGCCGCGCTGCACGGGCTGCACGCGCTGGCCCTGCCGGCCGGCGTGGTCGCGGTGCTGGTGTCGCTGGTCCTGCCCGGCCAGCAGATGCTGGCCAATGCCGATTCGCCCGCCTTTCGCGCGCACTTCATCGTCGCGATGCTCGCCTACAGCCTGTTTACGCTGGCCGCGCTGCACGCCTTGCTGATGGCCGTGGCCGAACGCCAACTGCACAGCGGCCGCATCTCGCGCAGCATCGCCGCACTGCCGCCGCTGATGACGATGGAGACCCTGCTCTTCCGGCTCATCGGCATCGCCTTCGTGCTGCTCACGCTCACGCTGGGCTCGGGCGTGCTCTTCTCCGAGGAGCTTTTCGGCCAGCCCTTCCGCGTGGATCACAAGACCGTCTTCGCCTTCATCTCGTGGCTGCTCTTCGCGGTGCTGCTGATCGGACGGCGCGCACGCGGCTGGCGCGGGCGCGTCGCGCTGCGCTGGACACTGGCGGGCTTCATCGCGTTGCTGCTGGCCTATCTGGGCAGTCGCTTCGTGCTCGAGGTGCTGCTCGCGCGCGGCGGCTGAGTTGCGGCGCGTTGACAGCGCCGCGGCCACCCCTCAATACTGAACACGCACCCAACCGACCCGGATCACTTCCCTAGTGCAATCTCTCTCCATTGGCGCGCAGTTCGCGGCGCTGGCCTTTCTGCTCGTACTCTCCGCCATGTCGTCGATGACCGAAACGGTCATGATGGCCTCCAACCGCTATCGACTGCGCTCGCTGGCCAGCGCCGGACATCGCGGCGCGCAGCGGGCCATCGACCTGCTGTCACGCACCGACCGGCTGCTCGGCGTGATCCTGCTGTTCAACAATCTGGTCAACGTCGCCGCGGCGACGCTCGCCAGCGTGATCACGATCAACCTGTTCGGCGAGGAAAGCTGGGCACTGGCGGCAGGCACGGTGCTGCTGACCTTCTTCATCCTGGTGTTCTCGGAGATCACGCCCAAGGTCATTGGTGCGCATTACGCCGATCGACTCGCCCTGTTCGTCAGCTACCCGCTGACTTTTCTGCTGCGCGTGTCCTACCCGGCCGTGTGGTTCGTCAACCTGTTCGTCTCGGCAATACTGAAGCTGCTGCGTCTGGAACTGCACGGCGAGAACAAGCCGAGCAGCCTGTCCGTCGAAGAGTTGCGCTCGATGGTGCTCGAATCGGGCCAGTACATTGCGCAGAAGAACCGCGACATGCTGGTCAACCTGTTCGACCTGGAACACATCACGGTCGAAGACGTCATGATTCCGCGCGGCATGATCGAGAGCATCGACCTGCGTCAGCCGACCGACGAGATTCGCAAGCAGATCGCGACCAGCTACCACACGCGCCTGCCAGTGCTCGAAGGGGACAACGAACGCGTCGTCGGCGTGCTTCACCTGCGCCGCGTCGCCTCGCGTGCACTCGAATCCGGCTTCGAGGTCGAGGACGTCCGCGAGATGGTCGCCAAGCCCTACTTCATCCCGGCAGACACCCACGTCTACACCCAGCTTCAGTTCTTTCAGGAGAACCGCCAGCGCATGGCGCTGGTGGTCGACGAATACGGCGAGTTGCTGGGCCTGGTCACCGTCGACGACATCATCGAGGAGATCATCGGCAAGTTCACGACCAGCCAGCCCGAAGCGCACGCCAAACTGGACTGGAATACGGACGGTTCGGCGCTGGTCGACGGCGGCCAGAACCTGCGCGAACTCAATCGCCGTCTCGACCTGGATTTTCCGCTGGACGGGCCCAAGACGCTCAACGGCCTGATCCTCGAACACCTCGAGGACATCCCCGAAGCGGACCTGTCGGTGCGCATCAACGGCATTGCGATCGAGGTCGTGCAAGCCGAGGACAAGATGGTACGACTGGCCCGCATCTTTCGTCCCGAGGCATCGGCCGAGTCGTCCGGCATCGACGGCTGAGGCAGGCATTCAATCGGGATAGCGTGGCGGGGCTTTACAATGCCGCAGGTGGCGGGCAAGATCAGATGTCCGCACAGTCCGAGCATCCATGGCAGCCAATCCCCAGACTCCTCTCAGTGGCCTCGCGCGCGCACTGATCCAGCAGGGACGGGTGACCGAGGCGGACGCCATCGCCTGCACCGAGGCGGCCGGCAATACGACCAACGGCTTCATCGTGGAGCTGGACCGGCGCGCCATCCTCAAGAGTCTCGACATCGCCCGCTTCGCCGCCGACACCTTCGGCTGTCCGCTGCTCGACGTGGCCGCGCTCGACGTCACGGCCACGCCCAAGGATGCGGTCGATCGCAAGCTGCTCGCCAAGCACCAGGTGGTACCGCTGGCCAGGCGCCAGAACCGGCTGGTGATTGCCACGGCCGACCCGTCGAACATGCGCGCGCTCGACGAAATCCGCTTCCAGAGCGGCATGCAGGTGGAGGTGGTGGTCGCCGAAGCGGCCAAGCTGGCGAAAATCGTCGAAAAGCTCGCCGAATCGGCCGAAGAGACGCTGCGCGAACTCACCGGCGAGGGCATCGAACTCGACCTGCTCGAGAGTGTCGCCGGCGGGGAGTCTCCATCGGATGAAGCCAACCAGGAGGTCGATGACGCTCCGGTCGTGCGCTACATCCAGAAGATCCTGATCGACGCGATCAACGAGGGCGCCTCGGACATTCACTTCGAGCCCTACGAGAAGCACTACCGCATCCGCGTGCGCACCGACGGCGTGCTGCGCGAGGTCGCCCAGCCGCCGCTGGTGCTCAAGGACAAGATCGCCGCGCGCATCAAGGTGATCTCGCGGCTCGACATCTCGGAAAAGCGCCTGCCCCAGGACGGGCGCATGAAGCTGGTGCTGTCCAAGAACAAGGCCATCGATTTCCGCGTTTCCTCGCTGCCGACCCTGCACGGCGAGAAGATCGTGATGCGTATCCTCGACTCGGCCTCGGCGCTGATGGGCATCGACGCGCTGGGCTACGAGCCGGACCAGAAGAAGGCGCTGCTCGAGGCCATCAAGCGCCCCTACGGCATGATCCTGGTGACCGGCCCGACCGGTTCGGGCAAGACGGTGTCGCTGTACACCTGCCTGAACATCCTCAATACTGCCGGCACCAACATTTCCACCGCCGAGGACCCGGCCGAGATCAACATCGCGGGCATCAATCAGGTCAACATCCACGAAAAGGCCGGTCTGACCTTCGCCGCTGCGTTGCGCGCCTTCCTGCGTCAGGATCCGGACATCATCATGGTCGGCGAGATCCGTGACCTGGAAACGGCCGAGATCGCGATCAAGGCCGCGCAGACCGGCCACCTGATGCTTTCCACGCTGCACACCAACGATGCGCCCTCGACGCTCGAGCGCCTGCGCAACATGGGCGTGGCGCCGTTCAACATCGCCTCGTCGGTGGTGCTGATCTCCGCCCAGCGCCTGGCGCGCCGGTTGTGCTCGTGCAAGAAGCCGGTCGACATCCCGGTCGAGGCGCTGCTGCAGGCCGGTTTTCCGGCCGAGGACATTGACGGCAGCTGGCAGCCGCAGGGCCCGGTCGGCTGCGAGCGCTGCAACGGGTCGGGCTATCGCGGCCGCGTCGGCATCTATCAGGTGATGCCGGTCTCCGACGAGATGGCGCGCATGATCATGACCAACTGCAGCTCGATCGACATCGCCGACCAGGCACGCAACGAAGGCGTGCGCGACCTGCGCGCCTCCGGCCTGATCAAGGTCAAGCAGGGCATCACCTCGCTCGAGGAAGTGCTCGCGAACACCAACGACTGAACGGACAGCCCGACTCCATGGCGACTTCAGCACCAGCACGACGCTCTTCCCCCCTGCGCCCCAGGGAGCATCTGTTCAACTGGGAGGGCAAGGACAAGAACGGCAAGATGGTGCGCGGCGAACTGCGCGCCAGCGGCGAAAACGTGGTGCATGTCACGATGCGCCGCCAGGGCATCATCGTCACCCGCGTCAAGAAGCAGAAGCTCTCGCGCGGGCGGCGCATCGGCGAGAAGGACATCGCGCTGTTCACGCGCCAGCTCGCGACCATGATGCGCTCGGGCGTGCCGCTGCTGCAGGCCTTCGACATCGGTATCAAGGGCGCGACCAACTCGAGCTTCGCGCGGCTGCTCAACGACATCCGCAACGACGTGGAAACCGGCGCCAGCCTCGCGGCCGCCTTCTCCCGCCATCCGCAGTACTTCGACCGCCTGTTCTGCAACCTGGTCGCCGCAGGCGAGCAGGCCGGCATCCTCGACAACCTGCTCGAGCGCCTGGCCACCTACAAGGAAAAGATCCTCGCCATCAAGAGCAAGATCAAGTCGGCGATGTTCTACCCGGCCGCGGTGGTCGTCGTCGCCGGCCTGGTGATCGCGGTGATGATGCTGTTCGTCATCCCCGAATTCAAGAAGGTCTTCGAGAGCTTCGGCGCCGACCTGCCGGCACCCACGCTGCTGGTGCTGGCGATCTCCGACGCCTTCGTCGCGTGGTGGTACGTGATCCTGGGCGCGATCGTCGCCACCGTGATGATCACGGCCTATCTGTATAAACGCTCGCCCGCAGCACAGAATCTCCTCGACCGCGCCCTGCTGCGGCTGCCCGTCATCGGCGACATCGTGCGCAAAGCCACCGTGGCGCGCTGGGCGCGCACGCTGTCGACGATGTTCGCCGCCGGCGTGCCGCTGGTGGAGGCGCTCGATTCGGTCGGCGGCGCGTCCGGCAACCACGTCTACCTGACCGCTACGAAGCAGATCCAGACCGAGGTTTCCACCGGCACCAGCCTCACCGTCGCCATGCAGAACGCCGAGGTCTTCCCGGTGATGGTCGTGCAGATGGTTTCCATCGGCGAGGAGTCGGGCGAACTCGACGCCATGCTCGGCAAGGTCGCCGACTTCTACGAGCAGGAAGTCGATGACGCCGTGGCGGGCCTGTCGCAACTGCTCGAGCCGGCCATCATGGTCTTCCTCGGCACCATCATCGGCGGTCTCGTGATCGCGATGTATCTGCCCATCTTCAAGCTCGGCGGCGTCATCTGAGCCGCTCTCCGGCGCCGCGGCCTGGGCCGCGGCGCGCATGGACCCGATGCCCGACCTTTTCCGAGACCCCTTCGCCCTGTCCGCGCTGTGCGTGCTGCTGGGCCTGTTCGTCGGCAGCTTTCTCAACGTCGTGATCCACCGCCTGCCGCGCATGATGGAGCGCGAGTGGGAAGCCCAGGCGGCCGAGCTGCGCGGCGAGCCGACACCGGCGGCATCGCGCTACAACCTCGCCGTACCGCGTTCGTCGTGTCCGCACTGCGGCCATCGCATCGGCGCCTTCGAGAACATCCCGCTGATCAGCTATGTGGTGCTGCGCGGACGTTGCGGGCACTGCAGCGCGCCCATCGGACGACGCTACCCGGTGGTCGAGCTGCTCACCGGGCTGATCAGCGGCTACGCCGCGGTGCACTTCGGCGCGAGCCTGGCGCTGGCCGGTGCGCTGGTATTCGTATGGGCGATGATCGCGCTGGCCTTCATCGATGCGGACACCCAGCTGCTGCCCGACCAGATCACGCTGCCGCTGCTGTGGCTGGGCCTGCTGATGAATCTGGGCGCGACCTACGTCCCGCTGGCCGACGCGGTGATCGGCGCGATGGCCGGCTATCTGTCGCTTTGGTCGGTGTTCTGGCTGTTCAAGCTGGTCACCGGCAAGGAGGGCATGGGTTACGGGGACTTCAAGCTGCTCGCCGCCATCGGCGCGTGGCTGGGCTGGCAGATGCTGCCGCTGGTCATTCTGTTCTCGTCGCTGGTGGGCGCAGTGACCGGCATCGCGCTGATCGTGCTCGCGCGCCACGGGCGCAACGTACCCATTCCCTTCGGCCCCTATCTGGCCGCGGCGGGCGTGCTCGCCCTGTTCTGGGGCGAGGGCATCACGCAGGCCTACCTCGGCGGATTCTGACGCTCGCCGCGGCCCCTTGAATTCGCGCGATGCCGCCCCCATAGCAAGCACGCTGTTCTGCTAAAATCCACCGCTTGCTTGCAGAGGTTGCCATGCCGATCTACGAATATCGATGCACCACCTGCGGCGCACAGAAGGAACACCTCCAGAAGATGGGGGCTGCGCTGCTCACCACTTGCCCCGAATGCGGCGCCGAGACCTATACCAAGCTGGTCTCCGCAGCCGGCTTCCAGCTCAAGGGAAGCGGCTGGTACGCCACCGACTTCAAGAATTCGGGCAGCGCGCCTGCGGCCAAGGCGACCGAATCGGGCGGCAGCGAATCTTCCGCGTCCGCGCCCTCCGCGTGCAGCACGGGCGGCTGCGGCTGCCACTGACCTCCCGCATCATCGGCCTGGCCGCATGCAGCGATGCGCGGTCGGCCCCAACCGTTCGGAACATGACATGCGTACTCATTACTGTGGCCAGGTCACGGCCGCCGATCTCGACCAGAGCGTCTCCCTGTGTGGCTGGGTGCACCGCCGCCGCGACCATGGCGGGGTGATCTTCATCGATCTGCGCGACCGCGAGGGTCTGGTGCAGGTGGTGTGCGACCCGGACCGCGCGGACATGTTCGCGATCGCCGAATCGGTGCGCAGCGAGTACGTGTTGCGCATCGAGGGCCGGGTGCGCCGCCGCCCCGCCGGCACCGAGAACGCCGCCCTGACCTCGGGCGAGATCGAGGTGCTGTGCCACGACATCGAGGTGCTCAACGCCGCGGTCACGCCGCCGTTCCAGCTCGACGACGACAACCTGTCCGAGACCGTGCGCCTGACCCACCGCGTGGTCGACCTGCGCCGCCCGCAGATGCAGGAGAACCTGATGCTGCGCTATCGCGTGGCCCGCGCCTTCCGCCGCTTCCTCGACGATCACGGTTTCGTCGACGTCGAAACGCCGATGCTCACCAAGAGCACGCCCGAAGGCGCGCGCGACTACCTGGTGCCCTCGCGCGTGCATCCGGGGCAGTTCTTCGCGCTGCCGCAGTCGCCGCAGTTGTTCAAGCAGATGCTCATGGTCGCCGGCTTCGACCGCTACTACCAGATCACCAAGTGCTTCCGTGACGAGGACCTGCGCGCCGACCGCCAGCCCGAGTTCACCCAGGTCGATATCGAGACTTCGTTCATGAACGAGGGCGAGATCACCGCCGTCATCGAAGAACTCATCCGCTATGTCTTTCAGGATGCGATGGATGTCGAGCTGCCCTCGCCCTTCCCGCGCCTGAGCTACGCCGAGGCGATGCGTCGCTACGGCTCGGACAAGCCCGACCTGCGCGTGACGCTGGAACTGGTCGACGTCACCGACGCGGTCGAGGACGTCGCCTTCAAGGTCTTCTCCGGCCCGGCCAGCAGTGGCGGGCGTGTTGCGGCGCTGCGCGTGCCCGGTGGCGGCGAACTGACCCGCGGCGAGATCGACGAGTACACCAAGTTCGTCGGCATCTACGGCGCACGCGGTCTGGCCTACATCAAGGTCAATGACGCGTCAAAACTCAACGAGGAAGGCCTGCAGTCGCCCATCGTCAAGAACCTGCACCAGCGCGCGCTGGCGACCATCATCGAGCGCACCGGCGCACAATCGGGCGACCTGATCTTCTTCGGCGCGGACAAGGCCAAGGTGGTCAATGACGCGCTCGGCGCGCTGCGCGTCAAGCTCGGCCACGAGAAGGGATTTCTCAACGGCGAGGCCTGGTGCCCGGTGTGGGTGGTCGACTTCCCGATGTTCGAGTACGACGAGGACGAAAAGCGCTGGACGGCCTGCCACCACCCGTTCACGGCGCCGAAGGACGAGCACTTCGAGCTGCTCGAGTCCGATCCGGGCGCCTGCCTGGCCAAGGCCTACGACCTGGCGCTCAACGGCTGGGAAATCGGCGGCGGCTCGGTGCGTATCCATCGCGCCGACATGCAGAGCCAGGTCTTCCGCGCGCTGGGCATCGGCGAGGAAGAGGCCCGCGCCAAGTTCGGCTTCCTGCTCGACGCGTTGCGCTATGGCGCGCCGCCGCACGGTGGCCTGGCCTTCGGCCTGGACCGCATCGTCACGCTGATGAGCGGCGCCGAGTCGATCCGCGACGTGATCGCCTTCCCCAAGACGCAGCGCGCCCAGTGCCTGCTCACCGAGGCGCCCAGCGACGTCGACGAGCGCCAGCTGCGCGAACTGCACATCCGCCTGCGCCAGAAGGTCGAGACCCAGGTCGAAGTCGCCAAGGGCTGAAGCACGCCGGGCGCACGCCCGGCTTCTGTTCCGGCGGCTGGTGCCGTAAGCTAGGCGGCACGGACCATCCCATTCCGGCGCCCGTCATCGGCCATGAGTCAGCTCGACGCACTCGAAGTCCTCGTCATCGCGGCGAACCACAACATGCGCGCGCATCTGCGCGGCATGCTGGACCAGTTCGGCATCCGCGAGGTGCACACCGCCGGCTCGGCCGGCACGGCCATCAACCGACTGCGTGAGCGCCGTTTCGACCTGGTCCTGTGCGAGCACGATCTCGGCGACGACAATCAGGACGGCCAGCACCTGCTCGAGGACCTGCGGTCTCGCCACATCATCCCGCTCGACACGCTGTTCATCATGATCTCGAGCGAGCGCAGCTACGAGCGCGTCGTCGGCGCGGCCGAGCTCGCCCCCGACGACTACATCCTCAAGCCGCTCACCCCCGGCACGCTGCACGCGCGCATCGAGCGTGCCGTGGCCAAGCGCGAAGCCTTCCGGCCCATTCATCGATTGATGGAGAACGGTCAGCCGACCGAGGCCGCTGCGGCCTGCGAGCGCGCCGAACTGCGCCACCCGCAGTGGCGCATCGACTTCATGCGTCTGCGCGGCGAGATCGCCCTCGAACAGGGCCAGCTCGACGAAGCCGACCACCTCTATGCCGAGGTCATCGAAGCCACCGGCGCGCCCTGGGCCAAGCTCGGGCGCGCGCGCGTACTCATCGCCGCCGAACGCTTCGACGAGGCCGAGCCCATCCTCGAAGACCTGGTCGGGGAGAGTGAGCATTATCTCGACGCCTACGATCTGCTCGCGCTGTGCCGCGAGCTGGCCGGTCACGCGCCGCGCGCGGCCGAGGCGCTGAACGATGCGCTGCGACGCTCGCCACGGCGTCTGGGCCGTCTGCGCCGCTTCGGAAAGCTCGCCACCCGCATCGGCGAACTCGAACGCGCCGAGCAGGCGCTGCATCAGGTCGTGCAACTGGGCAAGCGCTCCGAGTTCCGCGACCCGGCCGATCACGTGGCGCTGGCGCGCGTACAGATCCTGCAGAACGACATCGACAATGCGCGCGCCACGGTGGCTGACCTGGAGAAGAGCATGGGTGCCCTGCCCGCGGCCAGGGCCTGCGCCGCGCTCGGCAAGACGATGATCGCGCGCCATGGCCGCGACGACGCCGCCGCTCGCAGTGCCGCGCAGGCCGCGGCACGCGCGGCGCTCGAGTGCGATGACTTGCCGCTCGAACTCAAGCACGACATCGTGCGCGAATGCCTCGCTGCCGGCCTGGACGACGAGGGGGGCGCGCTGGTTGGCGAAATCCTGCGCCGCGCCGCCGACGAGGCCACCATCCACCAGACCCGCGCCCTGCTCGATGAACACGGTCGCAAGGATCTGTCCGAACAGGTCGAGGAACGCCTGCACGCCGAGGTGCGCGGCTACGTCGCCGCCGGCGCGAAGCTCGCGCAGGCCGGCGACTACGACGGCGCAGTCGCCGAGATGCTGGGCGCCGTGCGCAAGATGCCGGGTAATCCGAGCGTGCTGTTCAATGCCGCGCTGGCCCTGCTGCGCCACATCGAGCACAACGGCTGGAGCGAGCGCATGGCCGACGAGGCGCGCAGCCTGATCGCGCGTACGCGCAAGCTCGACCCGTCCAATCCCAAGCTCGACACGATGGTCAACTTCATGGCCGGACTGGAGCGCAAGTACGGCATGCAGCCGCATGCGCCGGCCGCGACCGACGCGCGCAACAGCGCTCCGGGCGCACGGCCGGCGTGAGCACCCGCCTCATCTGGCGCCTGCTGTTCTTCTCCCTGCTGTGCGCGGCACTGCTCACCGCGCTGTTGCCCGAACGCATCGCGCCGCCGGCTACGCTCAGCGGCGAAGTCGTCACACGCGCCCAGTTGCCAGCCGAGGGCGTGCAGACGCTGGACCTGATCCTGCGCGGTGGCCCCTTCCCCTATCGCAAGGACGGCTCGACCTTCCACAACCGCGAGGGCCTGCTGCCCGACCGTCCGCGCGGCCATTACCGCGAGTACACCGTGCCCACGCCAGGCTCGCCGGATCGCGGCGCGCGACGCATCGTCACCGGCGGCGATCCGCCCGAGGTGTTCTACTACACGGCCGACCACTACCGCAGCTTCCGCCGCATCGGGGACGCGCGATGACACACCCGCCGCGCGCGCCCGCAGCGCTGCTGCGCGAAACCGAGGCGGGGCTGTACCGCGTCGACAACGCGCGCATCGACGCTCTCGTCGACGCGGCGCACGCCGCCGGCATCGACGTGCGCCGCGTCGAACTGGCCGACTGCCGCGACAAGGCCGACTTGCTCGCGCGCATCGCCACCGCGCTGGCCTTTCCCGCCTGGTTCGGCCACAACTGGGATGCGCTTGCCGACTGCCTGGGTGATCTGGGCTGGCTGCCCGAGGCGCCCGCACGTCTGTTCACCTTCGAGCACCTGGACGCGGAGCGCGAACCCGGCGCGACGCTGCTCGACATCCTCGCCGAACGCGCCGGAGACCTGGACGCCGACGCTCCGCCGCTGTGGCTGCTCGTCACCGACCCCATGCCCGACCCGCAATCGACATGACCGCCGCAGCAAAGCCCTACAAACGCCCCGTTTCCGTCCTCGTCGTGATCCACACCCCCGACCTGCAGGTGCTGCTGATCGAACGCGCACGCCCGGGCGGTCACTGGCAATCGGTCACCGGCAGCCTCGAAGCCGACGAGACCCCGCTCGAGGCTGCCGTGCGCGAGGTGATGGAGGAGACGGGCCTGGTGCGCGATCCGTCGGACTTCCACGACTGGCGCCATACCAATCGCTTCCGCATCCGCGGCCAATGGCGGCCGATGTACGCGCCCGAGGCGACGCACAACACCGAACACGTGTTCAGCGTGTGCATCCCCGAGGCGGTGGAGGTTCAGCTCGCGCCCAATGAACACGTGGCACAGCAATGGCTGCCGTTCGAGGAAGCGGCGGCGCTGGCCTTCTCGTGGTCCAACCGCGACGCCATACTGCGCCTGCCCGAACTCGGCGCGCAGCGCACGCGCTGAGGTCTCAGCGCGCCGCGAGCGACTCGCCGCGACCCACCGCGTAATACATCAGACCGGCTTCGCGCAGAATGCGCGGGTCGTACAGGTTGCGCCCGTCGACGACCACCGGCCGCGCCAGCAACGTGCGCAGACGCGCGAAATCCGCCGCACGAAAGGGTTTCCACTCGGTGCAGATGACCAATGCATCGGCACCATCGACCGCGTCGTAGCGCTCGGGCACCAGTTCCAGGTCCTCGCGCACGCCGTAGATGCGCGCGGTCTCGGCCATCGCTTGCGGGTCGAAGGCGCGCACGCGCGCACCGGCCGCCCACAGCGCCTCCATCAGCACCCGGCTGGGCGCCTCGCGCATGTCGTCGGTATCGGGCTTGAAGGCCAGCCCCCACAGCGCGATCGTACGCCCGGCCAGATCGCCGTCGAAGACCTGCACGAGCTTGTCGAAGAGCACCCGCTTCTGGCGGTGATTGACGGATTCGACCGCGTCGAGCAGTTCGGCCTCGTAGCCCACCTCGCGCGCGGTGCGCGCGAGCGCCTGCACGTCCTTGGGAAAGCACGAGCCACCGTAGCCGCAGCCCGGATAGATGAAGTGGTAGCCGATGCGCGGGTCCGAGCCGATGCCCAGTCGCACCTGCTCGACGTCCGCACCGAGGCGTTCGGCCAGGTTGGCGATCTCGTTCATGAAACTGATCTTGGTCGCGAGCATCGCGTTGGCCGCGTACTTGGTCAGTTCCGCCGCGCGCACATCCATGAACAGGATCTTGTCGTGATTGCGGCTGTAGGGCCCGTAGCATTCACGCATCGCGGCGCGCACCCGCTCGGAATCGGTACCAACGACAATGCGCGCACTCTTGGTGAAGTCCTCGATGGCCGCGCCTTCCTTGAGGAATTCGGGGTTGGAGCACACGTCGAAATCGATGCTCACATCGCGCGTGGCCAACTCGCGGGCAATCGCCTCCCCCACGCGCTCGGCCGTGCCCACGGGCACGGTCGACTTGTCGACGACGATCTTGTAGGCGTCCATGTGACGACCGATGGTGCGCGCCACCGCCAGCACGTACTGCAGGTCGGCCGAACCATCCTCGTCCGGCGGCGTGCCCACGGCGATGAACTGCAGTTCGCCGAAGGCCACGGCGCGCGCCGCATCGGTGGTGAAGGCCAGCCGCCCCTCGTCATGGTTGCGTCGCACGATCGCCTCCAGCCCCGGCTCGTAGATCGGAATCACGCCGCGCTGCAGTCCCTCGATCTTGGCCGCGTCGACGTCGACGCACATCACCTGATGGCCCACATCGGCCAGACACGCGCCGGTGACCAGACCGACGTACCCCGTACCGAAAACCGCAATCCGCATTCGTGCTCCGTTCGCTGATGTCGCCGGACCAGCCGGCAGGCCCGCCATTGTCGCGCAGTATTCTTTCCGTCGCACGACAGCGTGCGCCCGCGCATCGACCGCGGGCAGGCGAATCGCCTACAATCGGCGCGTCCCGAAAAGGAAGCCATCGATGACCGAAAAAGCCACCCGTCAGGTCGCCCCCGCCCTCAAGGCCGAGATCCTCGCCGAAGCCCTGCCCTACATCCAGCGCTTCTTCGACAAGACCATCGTCATCAAGTACGGCGGCAACGCGATGACCGACCCGCAACTGAAGGACTGCTTCGCGCGCGACGTCGTGCTGCTCAAGCTCGTCGGCATGAACCCGGTGGTGGTGCACGGCGGCGGCCCGCAGATCGAGAGCCTGCTCCAGCGCGTCGGCAAGAAGGGCGAATTCATTCAGGGCATGCGCGTGACCGACGCCGAAACCATGGATCTGGTCGAAATGGTGCTCGGCGGCCAGGTCAACAAGGAAATCGTCAATCTGATCAACCAGCACGGCGGCAAGGCAGTGGGCCTGACCGGCAAGGACGCCGGCTTCATCCGCGCCAGGAAGCTGCTGATGCAGAAGAAGGACGCCCCGCCGGGTGACGTCATCGACGTCGGCCAGGTCGGGCAGATCACCGGCATCGACCCCAGCCTGATCTCGTTTCTCGACAAGGGCGACTTCATTCCGGTGATCGCCCCCATCGGCGTGGGCGAAGGTGGCGAGACCTACAACATCAATGCCGACGTGGTCGCCGGCAAGCTCGCCGAGATCCTGCATGCCGAAAAGCTCGTGCTGCTGACCAACACCCCGGGCGTGCTCGACGAGAACGGCAAGCTGCTCACCGGGCTCACCCCGCGCGAAATCGACGAGCTGGTGGCCAACGGCACGCTCTCGGGCGGCATGCTGCCCAAGATCGGCTCGGCGCTGGACGCGGCGCGCAGCGGCGTGCAGTCCGTGCACGTCATCGATGGACGCGTCGAGCACTGCCTGTTGCTCGAGATCCTCACCGACCACGGCGTGGGGACGATGATCAAGAGCAAGTAGGGCGCAAACCGCCCCGACTCAGCCGCCGATCAGGCCGCGCTCCACGAGCAGCGCGACGATGCGCTCGGCGGCCTCGTCCTCGCTCAGCGTGGTGGTGTCGATGCGCAGCTCCGGCGCTTCGGGCGCCTCGTAGGGCGAATCCACACCGGTGAAGTTCTTCAGTTCGCCGCGCCGGGCCTTGCCGTACAAGCCCTTGGGGTCACGCTCTTCCGCGACCTGCAGCGGCGTATCGACGAAGATCTCGAAGAACTCGCCCTCGCCCACCCGGGAACGTGCCAGGCGACGCTCGGCGCGGAACGGCGAAATGAATGCGGTGAGCACGATCAGGCCGGCATCGGTCATCAGACGCGCCACCTCGGCGACGCGGCGGATGTTCTCGACGCGGTCCGCGTCGGTGAAGCCCAGATCGCGATTGAGCCCGTGACGCACGTTGTCGCCGTCGAGCAGATAGGTGTGGCAGCCGCGCGCATGCAGGCGCTTCTCGACGAGGTTGGCGATGGTCGACTTGCCCGCGCCCGACAATCCGGTGAACCACAGCACGCATGGCCTGTGCGCCTTCATCGCGGCGCGCGCGGCCTTGTCGACGTCGACAGGCTGCAGGTGGATGTTGTGCGCGCGGCGCAGCGCGAAGCGCAGCATGCCGGCACCGACCGTATGGTTGGACAGGCGGTCGATGAGGATGAAGCCGCCGGTGTCCCGGTTGGCTTCGTAGGGGTCGAAGGCCACCGGCCGGTCGAGGCTCAGATTGCACTCGGCGATGCCGTTGAGTTCGAGCGTGCGCGCCGCATTGTGCTCGAGCGTGTTGACGTTGATCTGGTGCTTGATCGCGGTGACGCTGGCGCTGACCGTGCGCGTGCCGATCTTGAGCTGATAAGGCCGTCCGGGGAGCATCGGCTCGTCGGCCATCCACACCAGCGTGCACTCGAACTGGTCGGCGACCTCGGCGGGCGCATCTGCAGCCGAGAGCATGTCGCCGCGCGAGACGTCGACCTCGTCGGCGAGCGTCAGCGTGACCGACTGGCCGGCCACCGCCTGCTCGAGATCGCCATCGCGTGTGACGATGCGCGCCACCGTGCTCTCGCGCCCCGAGGGCTGGACGCGCACGCGGTCGCCCGCACGCAGGATGCCGCCGGCCAGCGTGCCGGCGAATCCGCGGAAATCCAGATTCGGGCGATTGACCCACTGCACCGGCATGCGCAGCGGCGCGCGCTGCATGCGCTCGTCGTCGACCTCAACCGTCTCCAGCCAGGCCATCAGCGTGGTGCCGCGATACCACGGCATGGCCGCCGAGCGCTCGACGATGTTGTCGCCCGCCAGCGCCGACATCGGGATGAAGGTGACGCCCTGCAGACCGAGTTGCGCGGCGAACTCGCGGTAATCATCGACGATGCGTGCGAACACCTGCTCGTCGTAGCCGACCAGATCCATCTTGTTGATCGCGACCACGACGTGGCGGATGCCCAGCAGATGCACCAGATAGCTGTGGCGCCGGGTCTGCGTGAGCACGCCGCGACGGGCGTCGACCATCAGCACCGCGGCATCCGCCGTCGACGCGCCGGTGACCATGTTGCGCGTGTACTGCTCGTGGCCGGGCGTGTCGGCGACGATGAACTTGCGCGTGTCCGTCGAGAAGAAGCGGTAGGCGACGTCGATGGTGATGCCCTGTTCGCGCTCGGCGGCGAGCCCGTCGACGAGCAGCGCGAAGTCGATCGCGTCGCCCTGCGTGCCCCACTTCTTCGAGTCGGCCTCGACCGCGGCGAGCTGATCCTCGAAGAGCATCTTGGACTCGAACAGCAGTCGACCGATCAGCGTGCTCTTGCCGTCGTCGACGCTGCCGCAGGTGATGAAGCGCAGCAGGCTCTTGTTCTCGTGCTTTTCGAGGTATTGCTCGATGTCGGTCGCGATCAGGTCCGAAACGTGAGCCATTCTAGAAATATCCCTCTTGCTTCTTCTTTTCCATCGACGCGGCCGAATCATGGTCGATCACGCGCCCCTGCCGCTCGGACGTGCGGGTGAGCAGCATCTCCTGAATGATCGCGGTCAACGTGTCGGCTTCGGACTCCACCGCGCCGGTCAGCGGGTAGCAACCCAGCGTGCGAAAGCGTACCTTGCGCATCGTCGGACGCTCGCCCGGCGCGAGCGGCATGCGCTCGTCGTCGACCATGATCAGGGTGCCGTCACGCTCGACCACCGGTCGCTCGGCGGCGTAGTACAGCGGCACGATGGGAATGTTCTCGAGATGGATGTACTGCCAGATGTCGAGTTCGGTCCAGTTCGACAGCGGGAACACGCGCATCGATTCGCCCTTGTGCTTGCGCGCGTTGTAGAGCTTCCACAGTTCGGGACGCTGGTTCTTCGGGTCCCAGCGATGCTGCGCGCTGCGAAACGAGAACACGCGCTCCTTGGCGCGACTCTTTTCCTCGTCGCGGCGCGCGCCGCCGAAGGCGGAATCGAAACCGTACTTGTCGAGCGCCTGCTTGAGCCCCTCGGTCTTCATGATGTCGGTGTGGATGGCCGAGCCGTGCGTGAACGGATTGATGTCGCGCGCCACGCCCTCGGGATTGATGTGCACGATCAGTTCCATACCGGACTCACGCGCCATGCGCTCGCGAAAGGCGTACATGTCGCGGAATTTCCAGCGCGTGTCGACGTGCAGCAGCGGAAACGGTGGCACCGCCGGATGGAAGGCCTTCATCGCCAGGTGCAGCATCACCGCGCTGTCCTTGCCGATGGAATAGAGCATCACCGGGTTTTCGGCCTCGGCGACGACCTCGCGCAGGATGTGGATACTCTCCGCCTCGAGGCGTTGCAGGTGGGTCAGCGTCATCGAAAGTTTCCGTGAATCGGGTCGGGGTGCGGTCGAAGCCGCGCCGGACGAGCCCCTATAATAACCGGCTCGTGAAGCCAGCCCGCCCGAAGGAAGCCGATGTCGCTCGACACCGAACAACGCCGCAGCCTGCTCGAAGCCCTGATTCCCGTCGCCCGCGAGGCCGGCCGCGTGATCCTCGACGTTTATTCCACCGACTTCGAAGTGCGCGGCAAGGACGACGCCTCGCCCGTGACCGAGGCCGACGAGCGCGCCGAAGCCGTGATCGCACAGGCGCTCGAAGCCATCGCCCCGGACATTCCGCTGGTCGCCGAGGAGGCCGTCTCTGCCGGCCACATCCCGCAGGTCGGCGAACGGTTCTGGCTGGTCGACCCGCTGGATGGCACGCGCGAATTCATTTCCCGCAACGGCGAATTCACCGTCAACATCGCGCTCGTCGAGGATGGCGAGCCCACGCTCGGCGTGGTGTTCGCGCCGGCACTCGAGCGCCTGTTCGCCGGCGCGGCCGGCGTCGGTGCCTTCGTCGAGGAAGGCGGCGAGCGGCGCGCGATCACGACGCGTACACCGCCTGCCGAGGGCCTGACCGTGGTGGCGAGCCGCTCGCACGGCGACGCGAACGCGCTGGCCGAATTTCTTCGCGGACGCCCGATCGCCGCGCTGAAGAACGCGGGCTCGTCGCTCAAACTGTGTCTGGTGGCCACTGGCGAGGCCGATCTGTACCCGCGCCTGGGCCGCACCATGGAGTGGGACATCGCCGCCGGGCATGCGGTGCTCGCAGCCGCCGGCGGCTGCGTCGACCGCCTCGACGGTGGCCCGCTGACCTACGGCAAGCCCGGATTCGACAACCCGCACTTCGTCGCCGCGGGCCAGCGCAACTGAACCCGCGCCCGACCGATAGACCGCAAATGGAGAAAAGCGCTCAGCGCTTCGATAGACGCTCGACGAATTCGACGACGGTGCCAACGGTCTCGAACGAACTGCCGTCGACTTCGTCGTCGGGCACCTCGATGCCGAAACGGATCTCGATTTCCTGGATGACCGCCAGCACCGCCATCGAATCGAGTTCGGGCACGCTGCCGAGCAAGGGCGTCGAACGCTCGAAGGCCAGCCCCCGGCCATCGAGCGCCAGAACCTCGTCGAGCAACTGCAGGACTTCGTGCTGCGTGTTCAAATAACCAGCCTCATCGTTGGCCGTCGGCCGCTCGGGCGGCAGACGGCGAGTCGCGCATTATACTTGCACTCTCGCGCCCGACCGATGATCCGCTCACGCCTGCCCCACGGAGCCGCATGAACAGCACCACCTTGCTGCACGAATTGATCCTCGCCGCCGCTCAGCGCACACCCGACGCAGGCGCGTTGACCGCGGGCGCGCGCACCCTCGACTATGCCGAGCTCGCGACCCTGTGTCAGGGCGTGGCCGGGGGGCTGACCCGCTTCGGGCTGGCGCGTGGCGAACGTGTGGCGATCTATCTGGACAAGCGGCCGGAGTTCGTCGCCGCAGCGTTCGGAGCCACCGCCGCTGGTGGCGCCTTCGTGCCGCTCAATCCGCTGCTCAAGCCGGATCAGGCCGGCTACATCCTGCGCGACTGCAACGTACGCGTACTCATCACCAGTGCCGAGCGCCTGCCCTTGCTCGCAGGCACGCTGGCACGCTGTCATGACCTGCGCCAGATCGTGGTCACCGGCGAGCTCGACGAGCTGCCGCGCTTCGAGGGCATCACGACGCATCGCTGGGCTGAACTGCTGGAGGCGCCGGCGCTGCCGGGCAGCCGCGTCATCGACAGCGACATGGCGGCCATCCTGTACACCTCGGGAAGCACCGGTCGGCCCAAGGGGGTGGTGCTATCTCACCGCAACCTCGTTGCCGGCGCGCAGAGCGTGTCGCAATATCTGGCCAACGCTGCCGACGACGTGCTGCTGGCGGCCCTGCCGCTGTCCTTCGACGCCGGCTTCTCGCAACTGACCACGGCTTTCCATGCCGGCGCTCGCGTGGTCCTGCTCAACTACCTGCTGCCGCGCGACGTGCTCAAGGCCGTCACGCGCGAGCGCGTCACCGGACTCACTGCCGTGCCGCCGCTGTGGATCCAGCTGGCGCGGCTGGGCTGGCCGCAGGGCACGGACGAGCATCTGCGCTACATTGCCTCGACCGGCGGACGCATGCCCTTCGATACGCTGCGCACGCTGCGCGCCAAGCTGCCCGCGACCCGCCCCTATCTGATGTACGGCCTGACCGAAGCCTTCCGCGCGACCTATCTGCCGCCCGAGGACATCGACGCACGCCCCGGCTCGATCGGCAAGGCCATCCCCAACGCCGAGGTGCTGGTGCTGCGCGAGGACGGTTCCGAATGCGCGCCGCACGAGCCGGGCGAGCTGGTGCAACGCGGCCCGCTGGTGGCACTGGGCTACTGGAACGACGCGGAAAAGACCGCGGAGCGCTTCCGTGCCCTGCCCGCTCATCTCACGTGCCGCTGCGACGGTCTGGTGCTGCCCGAGATCGCGGTGTTCTCCGGCGACACGGTGCGACGCGACGAGGACGGCTACCTGTACTTCATCGGCCGACGCGACGAGATGATCAAGACCTCGGGCTACCGCGTCAGCCCGACCGAGATCGAGGAAGTGCTCTACGCCACGCGCATGGTCGGCGAGTGCGTCGCCTTCGGGTTGCCCGACGACAACCTCGGCCAGAGCATCCACGCCGTCGTCACGCCGGCGCACGACACCGTGGATGTGGACGCGCTGCTCGTCGAATGCCGCGCGCGCGTGCCGGCCTACATGGTGCCGGCGCACATCGAGGTGCGCAGCGGTCCGCTTCCGCGCAACGCCAACGGCAAGATCGACCGCAAGGCGCTCGCCGAGCGCGCCGGCGAGGAATCATGAGCGGAACCGGCGCGAGACCCAGTCCCGTACACGCACCGATGGACCAGTTCGCGGTGCGCGACGGCGAACTGGTCGTGGGCGGCCTGTCGCTGAGCGAGCTGGCCGCACATGCTGGTGGCACGCCCTTCTTCGCCTACGACCGCGCCCTGCTCGACGCACGCATGCGCGAACTGCGCGAGACCCTGCCCGCGCGCATCGAGCTGCACTACGCCATCAAGGCCAACCCCCATCCCGAGCTGGTACGCCACCTGGCCGCTCGCGTCGACGGGCTGGACGTAGCCTCTGGCGGAGAACTCGCGCTGGCCCTGCAGGCCGGCTGCAGCGCGGCCGCGATCAGCTTCGCCGGCCCGGGCAAGTCGCGCGACGAACTCGAGGCCGCGGTCGCGGCCGGCGTGCTGCTCAACATCGAATCGCATCGCGAGGCGCGCGAACTGGCCGACATCGCCGCACGTGGCGGACGCGCCGCGCGCGTGGCGGTGCGCGTCAATCCCGACTTCGAACTCAAGAGTTCGGGCATGCGCATGGGCGGCGGCGCCAAGCCCTTCGGCGTCGATGCCGAGGCCGTCCCCGCGCTGCTCGGCGAAATCAACCGGATGGGCCTGGCCTTCGAGGGCTTCCACATCTTCGCCGGCTCGCAGAACCTGCGCGCCGACGCCATCGTCGAGGCGCAGCGGCTGTCCTTCGAACTGGCCGTGCGTCTGGCCGAACACGCGAGCGCGCCGGTGCGCGTGCTCAATCTCGGCGGCGGTTTCGGCATTCCCTACTTTCCGGGCGACAGCCGCCTCGATCTGGCACCCATCGCCGACAATCTAGCGACGCTGCTCGATGAGGCGGACACACGGCTGCCCGGTGCCAGTCTCGCGCTCGAACTCGGCCGCTATCTGGTGGGTGAGGCCGGCGTATATGTGTGCCGTGTTGTCGACCGCAAGGAATCGCGCGGTCAGGTCTTCCTGGTGTGCGACGGCGGACTCAACCACCACCTGGCCGCCTCGGGCAATTTCGGGCAGGTCATCCGCAAGAACTTCCCGGTGGCCATCGGCAATCGCATGGACGCGCCGCGCACGCTCGTGGCGAACGTGGTGGGCCCGCTGTGCACGCCGCTGGACGTACTCGCCGAGCGCATGACGCTGGCGGACGCGCAGCCGGGCGATCTGGTGGTGGTGTTCCAGTCTGGCGCCTATGGCGCAACGGCCAGCCCACAGGCCTTCCTGGGGCATCCGGCGCCGGTGGAAATGCTCGTGGGCTAGGGGCTGGAGGCCAGCGAACGCGCGTCGCCATCGGCCCGTTGCACGCTTGCGCACACGGTGCAGTCCGGGTCGCGCAACACGTTGATGCTGCGCCATTGCATGCGCAGGCCGTCGAGCAGCAGCAGGCGGCCCGCCAGCGAGGTGCCGCAGCCGATGATCAGCTTCAGCGCCTCGGCCGCCTGGGTGGCGCCGACGATGCCGGTCAGCGGGGCGAACACGCCCATGACCGCGCAACGCACCTCTTCCACGTCCTCGCCTTCCGGGAACAGGCAGTGGTAGCACGGACCATCGCCGCGCAGGTCGAACACCGAAATCTGCCCGTCGAAGCGGATCGCCGCGCCCGACACCAGCGGCTTGCGGTGGCGCACGCAGGCGCGGTTGACGGCATGGCGCGTGGCGAAGTTGTCGCAGCAGTCGAGCACCACGTCGGCCAGCGCGACCTGCTCGTCGAGTGCATCGCCCTCGAGCCGGCAGTGCAGCGGCTCGATGCGTGTGCCGGGATTGAGACGATGCAGCGTGCGTCGTCCGGATTCGACCTTGGGCTCGCCGACGCTCTCGGCGGTGTGCAGGATCTGGCGCTGCAGGTTGGTCAGATCGACCTCGTCGTCGTCCGCCAGGGCCAGCGTGCCCGCGCCCGCCGCGGCCAGATACATCGCGGCCGGCGACCCCAGTCCGCCGGCACCGAGTACCAGCACGCGCGCTGCGAGCAGCGCCTCCTGACCCTCCACGCCGATTTCGGGCAGCAGGATGTGGCGGCTGTAGCGGAGCAGTTGATCGTCGTTCATCGTCGGAATCGCGGGATGGAGCACGCCGCTGCTGGCGTGCCAGGGTTCTACTTGTAGTCGCGCAACTCGACCGGCGTGTCGTCGTGATCGCCGTGCGGATGCTGGTCGTAGACGTTGATGTAGACCTCGTTGGACTTCTTGATGAGGCGCTCGGGCGAGAGCAGGTTGTGGCGCTGCGTCTCCTCGCAGAAATACACGATGGCACGCACCAGCTTCGCGTACAGGCCGTTGTCGAGGTGAAAGCCGGCGTTGCGCAGGCCTTCCTCGAGCAGTTCCAGCGAATAGTCGAGAATCGAGTAGCGCACGCACAGCGCATCGGGCGAGGACGCGTCGCTCACCGACACGCCCTTGAGCATGCGCAAGGCCTCGCGCGCGCGCTCGACCTGCCCCGGAGGCGACGCGGCAAAGCGGACCTCGCGCTCCTTCGTCAGGCCACTGCCCGGCGACGGATGCTCATGATTCCTTCCCGCCAGCTTGTACGCGGTTTCGCGCCGCATCGAGGGCTCCCGGCCGCCTGACTACTTGCCTGCATTCTGGACGATCTGCTCTCCCTTGAGAAGCCTGATGGCCTGGGCAAGCTGGTAATCGTCCTCGCCACCGAGTTCGAAGCGCGGCGTGGACGGGCGCTCCGCACCTTCCTCGGCCGACACCTCGCCCGCGGGCACCTCATCCTGCTTGAGCTCGTCGGCGCCGATCAGGTGACCGACCAGGTCGGCCTCGCGCACGCGACGCGCCGAACCGTTCTCGCTCTCCTCGACGAGGATGTCCGGCTCGATGCCCTTGGCCTGGATCGAACGGCCGCTGGGCGTGTAGTAGCGCGCCGTCGTCAGCTTGATCGCCGACTGGCTGTTGAGCGGCAGGATGGTCTGCACCGAGCCCTTGCCGAAAGTCTGCGTACCGACCACCTTGGCACGGCCATGATCCTGCAGCGCACCGGCGACGATCTCGCTGGCCGAGGCACTGCCGGCGTTGACCAGCACCACCATCGGCACCTCGCGCGCGAAGGCAGGCAGCGCGCTCATGAAGTCGTCACGACGTCCGCGCAGGTAGTCATCGGGACTGGCGAAGTACTCGCGGCGCGCGTCGGGCGCGCGTCCGTCGGTGGACACCACCAGCGTGTCGCGCGGCAGGAAGGCCGCCGACACGCCCACGGCGCCGTGCAGCAGACCGCCCGGATCGTTGCGCAGATCCAGCACCAGACCGGTCAGCGGACCATCCTCGGTGAGGCGCGTCAGATGCTCGACGACCGAGGCCGCGGTGTTCTCCTGGAACTGCGCCACGCGCAGGTAACCGAAGCCGGGTTCGACGAGCTTGGAACGCACCGACTGCACGCGGATGACCTCGCGCGTGATGCGCTCGACGATGGGCGTGGACTCGCCCTTGCGCATGATGGTCAGCGTGATCGTGGTGCCCGGCTTGCCGCGCATGCGCTTGACCGCATCGGACAGCGTCATGCCCTTGACCGGGGTGTCGTCGAGCTTGACGATCAGGTCGCCGGCCTCGATGCCGGCACGAAAGGCCGGCGTGTCCTCGATGGGCGAGACGACCTTGACGAAGCCGTCTTCCATGCCAACCTCGATGCCCAGGCCGCCGAACTCGCCCTGCGTGCCCTCGCGCAGTTCCTTGAAGGCCTCCGCGTCGAGATAGGCAGAGTGCGGATCGAGATTGCTGAGCATCCCGCTGATCGCGTGATTGATCAACGTCTTGTCCTCGACCGGCTCGACATAGCCTTGCTTGATCGCGTTGAACACGTCGGCGAACGCGCGCAGCTCCTCGACCGGCAGTGGCGCCGGCGCCGTGCGGTCGGCAACGGCCGAAAAGTTGAGGCTGATCAGCACACCGGCCACCAGGCCGGTGAGGATCAAGCCGAGTTTCTGAAACTTGCTGCGCATGACGACTCCTTCAATCGATCTGTCCGCGGCGCGTTCAACGGCGGCGAATCCACCGCAGCGGATCCACCGGCTCTCCGCGATGCCGGATTTCAAAGTATAAGCCCGATTCCCAGGCGCCTCCGCTGGCCCCGACGCTGGCGATCGGGGTTCCGCCGGCGACGCGCTCTCCGACCACGCGCAGCAGCGCGTCGTTGTTCGCGTAGATGCTCATGTATTCGTTTCCGTGGTCGACGATGACAAGATTCCCGTAGCCGCGCATCCACTCCGAGAAGACCACCTCCCCGGCCGCGACCGCCCGCACCTGTTCGCCGGCATTGGCACGGATGAACAGGCCGCGCCAGCGCGTGCCTCCATCAGGCCTTGGAGCACCGAAGCGCCCCGCAAGTTCGCCGCGCACCGGAAATCCCAGACGCCCGCGCAACTTGGCGAACGGCGTGCCGGCCGGCGTGGACTCGGCCAGCGGCCCGGTATCGATGCGCGTGACCGGCGGGGAAGCCGGCGTTGGCGGCGCCGGCGCGCGACGCGCCTGTTCATTGCGGCGCACCATCAGTTCCACCACGCGCGCCAGTTGCTGCTCGTTTTCGCGCAGCGCCTCGATCGCGCGCTCCTGGCCGTGCAGCCGCCCGGACAGCTCCGCCGCAGTCTTCGCCCGCAGCGCCAGCACCTTCTCGAGTGCGCGCTGCTCGCGACGTTGCTCGGCCTCGAGCGCGGCGATGCGCTCGCGCTGCGCCCGGGCCTCGACGATCAGCCGTTCCTGCTCGGCAAGATCGCGGCGCAGGGCGGCGATCAGTTCCATGCGCGCGCGCCCCAGATGCTCCAGATAATGGGCGTCGCGCGCGATCTGGTTGGGATCCCGCCCCGACAGGAACGGAGCGACATCGCTGCCACCCTGCATGTAGTGGCGCCGCAGCAGGGCGGCCAGCTCTTCGCGCCGCGACTCGATGCGCGCGCCGACACGTTCGCGCTCGGCTTCGTGCTCGGCCAGCTTCTCCTCGGCCGCCTTGCGCCGGGCGAGCACGTCGCGCAGCTTGCGTCGCGCTGCCGACACCGCGGCCTCGGCCTCGGCCAGCCCGCGCGAAGCGGCGGCATGCTCGGACTGCGTGGCCGCGATCGCCGACTCCAGCTCCTGAATGCGGCGCTGCACCTCATCCAGATCGGCGCGTCGCCGCTCGACCGGGTCGGCCTGCGCGAACGCTGCGGGCGCCGACAGCGCTGCCCCCAACAGCAGCATCGCAGTCAGGAACAGGGAGCGCCCCAATGCAGACACTTACTCGCGCGGGCCGCCGTGGCGGGCGACCTCGGCCTCGGCCTTGCGGATGACATCCTCGTCGGCGAGGTAGTAGCTGCGCAGCGGGCGCAGATCGGCATCGAGCTCGTAGACCAGCGGCTGACCGGTGGGGATGTTGAGCTTCACGATGTCCTCGTCGGAAATGCTGTCGAGGTACTTGATGAGCGCGCGCAGGCTGTTGCCGTGGGCGACGATGAGCACGCGGTGGCCAGCCAGGATGTCGGGGACGATCATCGTCTCCCAGTAGGGCACGAAGCGCGCCACGGTATCCTTGAGGCATTCGGCGCGCGGATAGCGTGACCGCGGTAGCGTGGCATAGCGCGGGTCGTCCACGGTGAGGCGCTCGTCGCCGTCCTCGAGCGGCGGCGGCGAAGTACCGTAGGAACGCCGCCACACCAGCACCTGGTCGTCGCCGAAGCGCTCCGCCGTCTCGGCCTTGTTCAGCCCCTGCAGCGCGCCGTAGTGGCGTTCGTTCAGACGCCACGAGTAGTTCACCGGCAGCCACATCAGGTCGAGTTCCTCGAGCACGATGTTGAGCGTCTTGATCGCGCGCTTGAGCACCGAGGTGTAGGCGCGCTCGAAGCCGAAGCCCTCGCGCCGCAGCAAGCGCCCCGCTCCATGGGCCTCTGCTACGCCCTTGTCGGTCAGATCGACGTCGGTCCATCCGGTAAAGCGGTTTTCCTTGTTCCAGACGGATTCGCCGTGTCGCAGCAGAACGATCTTGTACATGAAGCCTCGGGTCGGAAATTGGACGAGCCGGCATGTCGGGCAAAGTGATCCTGCCCGAGTCCGGCTCGATATTTTATACTAGTCTTTCTGTCCCGACCCTGACACGCCAACCGTGACCACACCTTCCATCTTCGCGCTCATCGAAAAGGACGAACACATCGAGACCGCCGCGCGCGCGCTCAAGGCGATCGCCCACCCGCTACGTCTGAAGATCCTGTGCGTTCTCGGCGACGGCGAGGTCTGCGTCCAGGACATCGTCGACGCCGTCGGCACCTCGCAGAGCAACATCTCCCAGCACCTGGCCATCCTGCGCGACAAGGGCGTGCTGCAGACCCGCAAGGACGCCAACCGCGTCTATTACCGGGTCGTCGACCAGCGCACACTGCAACTGATCGGGCTGATGCGCGAAGTCTTCTGCAGCGATCGCTGACCCATCCCCCGCAACCGGAGTACTGAATTGGAATTCCTGGCTGAACACTGGCAATGGACGCTGCTCGCACTCGCGTCGAGCACCTTCCTGATCGTCGACACGATCCGTCAGGCCACCGACCGCAGCTCGCTCGCGCCGCTCGACGTCACGCAGAAGATCAACCGCGAGGACGCGGTGGTCATCGACGTGCGCGAGCAAGGCGAATATGCGCAGGGCCACATCCCCAACGCGCACCACTTCCCGCTGTCCGAATTCGACCGTCGCATGGCCGAGCTGAACAAGTTCAAGGACGCCCCGCTGATCGTATGCTGCGCCACCGGCAACCGGTCGCGCAGCGTGCTCACCAAGCTGCGCCAGGCCGGCTTCGAGAAGGTGTTCAACCTCAAGGGCGGCATCGCCGAATGGGAAAAGGGCGGCCAGCCGCTGGCCACCGGTCGCAAGGCCAAGGGCAAGAAATGAGCGCACGCGTGAAAATGTACACCAGCGCCGTGTGCCCGTTCTGCGTGCGCGCCGAGCAACTGCTCGAGACGCGCGGCGTGACCGATGTCGAGAAGATCCGTGTCGACCTCGACCCCAGCCTGCGCAGCGAGATGATGCAAATCACCGGACGCCGCACGGTTCCGCAGATCTTCATCGGCGATTACCATGTCGGCGGCTGCGACGAACTGTACGAACTCGACCGCGACGGCCGGCTGATTCCGCTGCTGACCGCGCCGCAATCCTGACACTCCGACGAACCTTCAACTTCAAAAGACCCGCACATGGCCGAACAGACCCAACCCTCGTTCTCGATCGAAAAGATCTTCGTCAAGGACCTCTCGCTGGAGATCCCGCACGCTCCGCAGATCTTCCTCGAACTCGAGAACACCAAGCTCAACGTCGAACTCAACACCAACGGCAGGAAGATCGAGGATCACATCTACGAAGTGACGCTCGTCGCCAACGTCTCGGCCACCGTGCCCGACGGACGCACCGTCTTCCTGGTCGAGGTCGCCCAGTCCGGCATCTTCCAGTTGCGCAACATCCCCGAGGACGAACTCGATGGCGTGATGATGGTCGGCTGCGCCAACATCCTCTTCCCGTACGCGCGCGAAACGGTCTCCGACGCTCTGACCCGCGCGGGCTTCCAGCCCGTGCTGCTGCAGCCGGTCAATTTCGAGGCCATGTACCAGCAGCAGAAGCAGCGCGGCCAGACGGCCACCGCAGAACAGGAGCAGTGACATGAGCATGCGTGCCCGCAGCCTCGTCGCCATGGCCCTGCTGGCGCTCGCGGCCGCGAGCGCGCAGGCCATCGAATACCGCTCCGTCGCCCGGCCGGCGATCCTCTATGAGACGCCGTCCGTGCAGGGGCGCAAGCTGTTCATCATTTCCGAGGGGACACCGGTCGAAGTCGTCGTCCAGCTCGAGCGCTGGATCAAGGTCCGCGACCCGGGCGGCGCCATCAGCTGGATCGAACGCGACAAGCTGCGCGCGCAGCGCACGCTGATGGTCGTCGCCCGGCCCAGCGCCGCGGTGCGCGCCCAGCCGGCCGGCGACGCCGACAAGCTGTTCGAGGCGGCCACCGATGTGGTGCTCGAACTGGTCACGCCGCCGGCCAACGGCTGGGTCCAGGTGCGCCATCCGGATAGGGGCACCGGCCACGTGCGCGTGACCGACGTCTGGGGGCTGTAGGCCGATGCGCATCGCGGTGTTCGGCGCCGGCGCCTGGGGCACGGCGCTGGCCGTGGCCTTCGCACGCGCACATGAGGTCCTACTGTGGTCGCGCGAGCCCGAGCAGGTCGAGACCCTCGCCCGCGAGCGCATCAATCACCAGTTCCTGCCCGAGGTAGCGTTCCCCGACGCGCTGAGCGTCACCGGCGAACTCGACCACGCCGTCGATGCCGACCTGCATCTCGTCGCCACCCCGCTGGCCGGCCTGCGCGACACCGTCATTGCGCTGCACGCACGCCGCCCCGCCACCCCGCTGATCTGGGCCTGCAAGGGCCTCGAGGCGGGCACCGGACGCATGCCCCACGAGATCGTCTTCGACGCCATCGGCAGCGACACGCCCTGCGGCGTGCTCACCGGTCCGAGCTTCGCAGCGGAAGTGGGCGCCGGGCAACCCACCGCCATCGCGCTCGCCTCCACCGACCGGGCCTTCGCCGAGCGCTGGGTACAGGCCCTGCATCAGCCACGGCTGCGCCTGTACGCCAACGACGACCTCGTCGGCGCCGAGATCGGCGGCGGGCTGAAGAACATCATCGCGATCGCCGCCGGCGTGTCCGACGGCATGGGTTTCGGCCTGAACGCGCGTGCCGCGCTGATTACGCGCGGACTGGCCGAGATCACGCGCCTGGGCGTGGCGCTGGGCGCCCGACCCGAGACGCTGACCGGGCTGGCCGGCATGGGCGACCTGATCCTCACCTGCACCGGCGATCTGTCACGCAACCGGCGTGTCGGCCTGGCGCTGGCCAGCGGCCAGTCCCTGCCCGACATCCTCGCAAAGCTCGGTCACGTCGCCGAAGGCGTACCCACCGCGCGCTCGGCGGCGATGCTGGCCCGGCGCCACGGCGTCGAGATGCCCATCACCGAAGCCGTCGACGCGCTGCTGCACTCCGAACACATCGGTCCGCGCGACGCGGTCGAACAGCTGCTCGCGCGCGACCCGCGCCACGAGCAGGACTGAGCCGCCCCGGCACTCACACCGCGCCGGCAAACCCCTGCTGGCGCCACGCCTCGAACACCACCACGGACGCGCTGTTGGCCAGGTTCATGCTGCGGTTCGACGGCAGCATCGGGATGCGCAGCACCGCGTCCGCGGCAAACCCGTCGAGCATCTCCTGCGGCAGGCCGCGCGTCTCCGGTCCGAACACGAACACATCCCCCGGAGCATAGGTGACCTCGGCAAAACTGCGCGTACCGCGCACGCTCAGCGCGAACATGCGACGCCCGGCCAGCGCCGTGGCGCATGCGGACCAGTCCGCGTGCACCGTGACCCGCGCGAGATCGTGATAGTCCAGCCCGGCGCGTGCGAGCTGACGGTCGCTCAGGTCGAAACCGAGCGGGCGCACCAAATGCAGGCGCACCCCGGTGTTCGCGGCCAGGCGGATCAGATTGCCCGTGTTGGGCGGAATCTCGGGCTGATACAGGACGAGGTCGAACATGCAATGGGCACTCCGGAAATCAATCCGGCGCAAGCGTACGCGCGATGACGAGATTTTCCACCCGCGTCGCACCGGCGCGGCGCAGACAGCGCGCGATCGCCTCCAGTGTCGCACCGGTGGTCATCACGTCGTCGATGACGAGCACCGCGCGGCCCGTCATGTCTTCGTCGCAGACGAAGGCGTCGCGCACGTTGCGGCGCCGCGCGCGGCCGGCGAGCGAGGCCTGGGGCGGGCCGTCGCCGATGCGACGCAGCGCATGTGGCAACAGGGGCAGAGCCCATGCGCGGGCCAGCGGGCGCGCCAGCTCCACCGCCTGGTTGAATCCGCGCTCACGCAGCGCACGCGCATGCATGGGCACGGCCACCATGCAGTCGAGCGCTGGCGGCGGCCACGCATTGATGGCGAGGCGGCTAAAATACGCGGCAAGCCCGAGTCGGGCACGATACTTGAGCGCCTGCACCAGACGGTCGGCCGGAAACGCGTAGGCGAGCAAGGCGTGGCTCGCATCGAAGGCCGGCACGCGACGCAGGCAGCGCCCGCAGTGTCCGCCCGGCGAGGGCAGCGCGCATTGCGGGCATCGGGTCGGCGGCAGCCGCGGCAGCTCGTCGCCGCACGCCTCGCACACCGGCGCGCCGCCACTCGCGCCGCCGCACAGCAGGCAGCGTTGCGGCATGCTCGCAGCGATTGCCTCGCGCAGCGTGCGGGTCAGCGGTTTGACAAGGCTCGGAGCCATCACGGAAGATGCGCGACTCGCGCGAACACGGCAAAGGATTACGGAAATGACAACGGGCTTGGCAGAACAGGGTAGCGCAAAGGCCGGCGGCCGGGGCGAGACGAGCGAGCGCTGGACGACGGCGGCCGTCGCGGCGCTGTTCGAGCGCCCCTTCATGGATCTGGTGTTCGAGGCCCAGCGCGTGCATCGCGAACACTTTGCGCCGAACGCGGTGCAGCGTTCGACGCTGCTGTCGATCAAGACCGGCGGCTGCTCGGAGGACTGCGGCTACTGCTCGCAATCGGCGCGCTACGACACCGGCCTGGAGAAGGAGCGCCTGATGCCGCTGACCGAGGTGCTCGAGCACGCGCGTGCAGCCAAGGCCAACGGCGCCTCGCGCTTTTGCATGGGCGCGGCCTGGCGCGGCCCCAAGGAGCGCGACCTGGAGCCGGTGCTGGAGATGGTGCGCGAGGTCAAGAAGCTCGGACTGGAGACCTGCGTCACGCTGGGCATGCTGCGCGACGGCCAGGCCGAGCGCCTGCGCGAAGCCGGCCTGGACTACTACAACCACAACATCGACACCGCGCCCGAGTTCTACGGCCAGGTGATCACCACGCACACCATGAACGATCGCCTCGACACCATCGGCAAGGTGCGCGAGGCCGGCATCCACGTGTGCTGCGGCGGCATCGTCGGCATGGGCGAAGGACGACGCGGACGCGCGGCGATGATCGCGCAACTGGCGAACATGGCCCCGCCGCCCGAATCGGTGCCGATCAACGACCTGGTGCCCATTCCCGGCACGCCGCTGGCCGGCGCCGAGGACATCGACGCCTTCGAGTTCGTGCGCACCATCGCGGCCGCGCGCATCACCATGCCGACCAGCGTGGTACGCCTGTCGGCCGGCCGCCAGCAGATGAGCGACGAGACGCAGGCACTGTGCTTTCTGGCCGGCGCCAATTCGATCTTCTACGGCGATCGCCTGCTCACCACCGACAATCCCGAAGCCGATCGCGACGAACGCCTGTTCCAGCGCCTCGGCCTCGAGGCGGTCTAGATACGCTCTGCGCGGGCTTCACAGCCCGCGCTTTTCCCGCATGCATCCCGCACCGGTCTGGCTGTTCGATCTGGACAACACGCTGCACAACGCCAGCGCCCACGTCTTTCCGCACATCAACCGCGGCATGATCGCGTATCTGGCGCAACACCTGGACGTCGACGAGGACACGGCCAATGCGCTGCGCCTCGATTACTGGCGACGCTACGGCGCGACGCTGACCGGTCTGATGCGCCATCACGGCACGGACCCGGCCCATTTCCTCGCCGAGACCCACCGCTTCGAGCGCCTGCACGAGATGCTGGTATTCGACCGCGCGCTAGCCGCGATGCTGCGCCGCCTGCCGGGGCGCAAGATCGTGTTTTCCAACGGCCCGCAGCACTACGTGGATGCGGTAGTGCGCGCGATGGGCATCCGGCGTCATTTCGACGACGTCTTCGCGGTCGAGCGCATGCGCTTCGAGCCCAAGCCCGGCGTGCACGCCTTCCGCCGCCTGCTGCGCGAACACCGTCTGCGCCCGCAGCGTTGCGTGATGGTGGAGGATTCGGCGCTCAACCTGCGCACGGCCAAGCGCCTGGGCATGAAGACCGTGCTGGTCGGCTCACTGCCGCGCCGCCCCGCCTACGCGGACCTGCGCATCTCGTCGGTGCTGGAACTGCGCCGGGCGTGGAGCCGGCTGTTCGCCTAGCCCTCGCGCAGCCAGCGCGCCGCATCGAGCGCGAAATAGGTCAGGATGCCGTCGGCACCGGCGCGTTTGAAGGCCAGCAGCGCCTCGAGCACGCAGTCACGCTCGGCCAGCCAGCCGTTGGCCGCGGCCGCCTTGAGCATCGCGTACTCGCCACTGACCTGGTAGGCATAGGTCGGCACACCCAGCTCGGTCTTCACGCGGCGCACGATGTCCAGATACGGCATGCCGGGCTTGACCATGAACATGTCCGCGCCCTCGGACACGTCGAGCGCGACCTCGCGCACGGCCTCGTCGGAGTTGGCCGGGTCCATCTGGTAGGTCCGCTTGTCGCCCTTGCCCAGATTGCCGGCCGAGCCCACCGCGTCACGGAACGGGCCATAGAAGCTCGACGCGTACTTGGCCGAATAGGCCAGGATGCGCGTATGGATGAAGCCTTCGGCGTCGAGCGTGGCGCGGATGCGCGCCACGCGACCGTCCATCATGTCCGACGGCGCGACCACGTCCGCTCCGGCATGCGCGTGCGACAGCGCCTGGCGTGCGAGCGCCTCCAGCGTCTCGTCGTTCATCACGTAGCCCCGCGGATCCGTCGGGTCGATCAGCCCGTCCTGGCCGTGACTGGTGTAGGGGTCGAGCGCGACGTCGGTGATCACGCCCAGCTCCGGGCAGGCCTGCTTGAGCGCGCGCACCGCGCGTTGCACCAGCCCGTCCGGGTTCCATGCCTCCTCGGCGCCCGGCGTCTTGCCCGCCGGATCGATCACCGGAAACAGCGCCAGCGCCGGCACGCCCAGTTCCAGCGCCTGCTTCGCCACACCCAGCAGCAGGTCGATGGATACACGTTCGACGCCGGGCATGGACGCGACACGCTCGGTGCGCCCTTCCCCGTCGAGCACGAAGACCGGGTAGATCAGGTCGTCCGCGCTCAGGCGGTGTTCGCGCATCAGGCGACGCGAGAACTCGTCGCGGCGCATCCGGCGCATGCGGGTGGCGGGGAATGCGGGATTTGGCGGCATCGGCAACTCCTTGAAACAAAACAGCTTCACATGCAAGCCCGGGCAAGCTTGAAGACGGGGAACCTTGACCCACGATGCGCACTCTGAACACCCGGATGCGCAACAGCCATCCCCCGCTTCCCTCCCTGAGCGGGAGCCTTCCGAGGAAGGCGTTCGCCCCGGACTGATCCCCTCAGGCCCGGGGCTTTTCTTTTTCGTCGCCGGCCATGTCCAGCCCCAACCAGCGGCCGACCACCTGCTCGACCTCGTCGCCACCGGTCTTGGCCAGGCTGGAGAACAACTGCACCGACACCTGATCGCCCATGTCGGCGAGTTCGCGTCGCACCAGCGCCAGCGCGGCCGCCGCCTGGTTGCGCGAGAGCTTGTCGGACTTGGTCAGCAGGATGTGGATGGGACGCCCGCTGGGCGCGAACCAGCCGATCATCTGGCGATCCAGCGGGGTGAGCGGATGGCGCGAATCCATGATCAGCACCAGGCCGACCAGATTCTCGCGGCGCTTCAGATAATGTTCGAGCAGGCCCTGCCACTGCCGACGCACGTCCGGTGGCACCTTGGCGTAGCCGTAGCCGGGCAGATCAACCAGCGCGGCGCCGCAGTTCAGGCGAAAGAAATTGATCAGCTGCGTGCGCCCCGGCGTCTTGGACACGAAGGCCAGGCGCGTGTGTCCGGCGAGCGTGTTGATCGCGCTGGATTTGCCGGCATTGGAGCGCCCCGCGAACGCGACTTCGGCGCCGTTCGGAGGCGGCAGACCGGAGGCCTTGGCGATGGAGATTTCGAAACGCGCGTTGCGGAAGATGGGCATTGGGCAGGGGACGCGGCGAGCGCCCCGGGTTCGGATTCATTCGGGGCTTCGCTCAGACCCGGCGACTTCATATAGAATACAGCGTTTGCGAAAACGCTCACAGCTTTCCGAGGACTTTCAGAGGACACCCATGATCAAGCGTTCCCTTTTGCTTTCGCTGCTTCTGGTCGCTGGCGGCCTGCAGGCCCAGGACCGGACCCCGGATCTCGAAAAGGGCAAGCAAATCGCCGCAGGTGTGTGCGCCGGCTGTCACGGCGCGGACGGCAACAGCGCGATTGCCGACAACCCCAAGCTCGCCGGCCAGATTCCGGAATACCTCTACAAGCAGTTGCGCAACTTCGCCTCGATCGACGGCGCCGACCCGGCACGGCCGAACGCGATCATGGGACCGATGGTCGCGGCGCTGTCCGACGAGGACATGCAGGACGTCGCCCACTTCTATGCGGCGCAGGAAGCGGAGCCGAGCGTGGCCGAGGAAAACGAAAATGTCGAGCAGGGCCGCAACATCTGGCGCGCCGGCATCGTCGCCAAGGGCGTACCCGCCTGTGCCGCCTGTCACGGCCCGGCCGGCAGCGGCATGCCCGCGCAGTATCCGGGCATCGCCGGTCAACACACCAAGTACACGCTGACCCAGCTGCAGGCCTTCCGCGAGGGCGAGCGTGCCAACGATCCGGCGCAAATGATGCGCATGATCGCGCTCAAGATGACCGACAAGGAAATGGCTGCCGTCGCCAATTACGCGGCCGGCCTGCGTCACATCGACGACTGATTGGCGAGGGCTGAGGGTCAGGGAGGCTGGAACCTCTGCGAAAGCACGCCAATCCAAAGCCCTCCCTTGCGATCGATCCGGAATGGCGGCTGCGGCCGCCATTCTTGCGTCTAGCCGCGCCGCCCGCGCGCCAGCCGCGCGATCTCGCCCGGCGAAAAGCCCGCTTTGAGCCGCGCCGTCTCGTGCAGCGGCGGTTGCGGCCAGGGCGCATCGAAATCGCCCATCAGGGCCAGATAGGTCGCTTCCGGCTCGAGCCCGCGCTCGGCGCACAGCGCGCGAAACCAGCGATCGCCGAGTGCGACATGGCCGATCTCGTCGCGCAGGATGATGTCGAGGATGGCGATCGTATCCGCGTCGCCGATGCGACGCAGCCTGTCCATGATCAGCGGCGTGGCGTCCAGCCCGCGCGCCTCGAGCACGCGCGGCACCAGCGCCATGCGCGCGAGCGCATCGTCGGCGGTACGGCGTGCCATCTCCCACAGCCCGTCGTGCGCCGGAAAGTCGCCGTAGTCGTAACCGAGCCGGCGCAGACGATCGCGCAGCAGCGTGAAGTGATGCGCCTCCTCGGCCGCGACCTGCAGCCAGCCGTCGTGGAATTGCTGCGGAAAGGAACGAAAACGCGCCACACAGTCGAGCGCGAGGTTGATCGCATTGAACTCGATATGAGCGATCGCATGCACCAGCGCGGCATGCCCCTCGGGCGTCGAGGGCTTGCGCGAACGCAGGGCCGAGGGCGCGACCAGCAACGGACGCGCTGGCCGACCCGGCGCAAGCGGCGGCCGCATGTCGTCGGCACCGGGCACGATGCGCAACTCGCCCGCAAGCCAGCGTTCGCGCAACCACGACGTGCGCGCACACTTGCGCTGCGCGTCGCACAGCGCCAGCACGTCGGCCGCGGCCAGATGGATCGAATCGTTCATCGGCGCGATTGTAGACCGGGTGCGGGCTGCAGACGCCGGACCATTCGGCGATAATGAAGACCAACTGGACTTGAAGCTGGAAGCACGATGAATCCCTTGCCCGAAGACATGCTGTCCATCGAGGACGCCCGTCGCGCCATTCTCGAACGCATCACGCCGGTGGGCGCGCACGAATGCGTGCAGGTACGCGATGCCCTCGGTCGCGTCCTGGCCAAGGACGTGATCGCGCCGTGCAACGTGCCCGCGCACGACAACTCGGCGATGGACGGTTACGCCGTTCGTTTCGATGATCTGCCATCCGCAGGTGAAGCCCGCCTGAACGTGGTCGGCACGGCCTTTGCCGGTCAGCCCTTCTCCGGCCAGATCGGCCCCGGCCAGGCGGTGCGCATCATGACGGGTGCGCCCATCCCGGCCGGTGCCGACACCGTGCTGGCGCAGGAGACCACGCGCAGCGAAGAGCGCTCGGTGTTCGTCGGCGGCGGCCACCGCCGCGGCCAGAACCTGCGTCGCGCCGGCGAGGATCTGGCCGTCGACGGCGTCGCGCTGCCGGCCGGCAAGCGCTGCGGCCCGGCCGAACTGGGGCTGATCGCCTCGCTGGGCATCGCCGAGGTGACGGTGCACCGGCGCCTGCGCGTGGCCTTCTTCTCGACCGGCGACGAACTGGCCTCGATCGGCCACCCCCTCGCCCCCGGCCAGATCTACGACAGCAACCGCTACACGCTCTACGGCGCGCTCACGCGGCTGGGCTGCGAACTGCTCGACATGGGCGTGATTCCCGACGAACCGGCGAAGATCGAGGCCGCTTTCCGTGCCGCTGCCGACAACGCCGACGTGATTCTCACCAGCGGCGGCGTATCGGTGGGCGAAGCCGACTTCATCCGTGAACTGGTCAATCGCCTGGGCGAGGTCTCGTTCTGGCAGATCGCCATCAAGCCCGGCCGGCCGATGGCTTTCGGTCGCGTCGGCAATGCCTGGATGTTCGGCCTGCCCGGCAACCCGGTGGCGGTGATGGTGACCTTTCACGCCTTCGTGCGCGATGCCCTGCTCGCGCTGCAGGGGATTGCGCCGCTGCCACCGGCGCCGAGCTTCGACGCCGTGTGCGGCGTCGATCTGCGCAAGCGCCCCGGGCGGCGGGAGTACGTGCGTGCCCGCTTCGAATGGCGCGACGGCGCACCGCATGTGGCGCCGGTGGGCAGCCAGGGCTCGGGGGTGCTCAAGTCGATGTCGGAGGCCAATTGCTTCATCGTGCTCGCGCACCAGTGCGACGGCGTGAGCGCCGGCGAGCGCGTCGCGGTGCAGCCCTTCGAAGGCCTGATGTGAGGGATGCGATGAACCAGGACGAACTCAAGCGCGCGGCCGCGCTGGCCGCGCTGGCGCATGTCGTGCGCGGTGCGGTAGTCGGTGTGGGCACCGGCTCGACGGTCAATCACTTCATCGATGGCCTGGCCACGATGCGCGGGGAGATCGCCGGCGCGGTGTCCAGTTCCGAGGCGAGCACGCAACGGCTCAGCGCGCTGGGCATCCCCGTGTTCGCGCTCGACGAGGTCGAGTCGATTCCGGTGTATGTGGACGGCGCCGACGAGATCGACGGTAGCTTCAACATGATCAAGGGCGGTGGCGGCGCGCTCACGCGCGAGAAGATCGTCGCCGCAGTGGCCGAGCGTTTCGTGTGCATCTGCGACGCGTCCAAGCGCGTCGAGCGTCTGGGGCATTTCCCGCTGCCGGTCGAGGTCGTGCCGATGGCGCG
Source organism: Pseudazoarcus pumilus (assembly GCF_002872475.1). Taxonomy (GTDB): domain Bacteria; phylum Pseudomonadota; class Gammaproteobacteria; order Burkholderiales; family Rhodocyclaceae; genus Pseudazoarcus; species Pseudazoarcus pumilus. The sequence continues at coordinate 889,366 of NZ_CP025682.1, read as the reverse complement.
CGCCCATGTCGCGCGCCAGCTCGCGAAGCTGGGCGGGCGCGTCGTCGAGCGCGCGGACTTCGTCACCGACAACGGCAACCTGATCCTCGACGTACATGATCTGACGATCGACGACCCGGTCGCGCTCGAAAGCGAAGTCGATCATATTGCCGGCGTCGTCACCAACGGACTGTTCGCACGTCGAGGTGCCGACGTGCTGCTGCTGGCCACGCCACAGGGCGTGCGCAGCCTCGCGCGCGGTGACTGAAACAATACCGTCACATCACGCTGTTAGTCTGCGGGGCACTGACCGAGGAAGCCGTACATGATGAACAAGCACACCTTCAGCCGCTTCGACGAGGATCTGGACGAGTTGCGCCGCCGCGTCGTGCTGATGGGACAGGACGTCTGCCAGCAGGTACGCGACGCAATGCGCGGCCTGGTCGACCGCGATCGCGAACTGGTCGAACGCGTCATCCTGCGCGACAAGCAGGTCAACCGCGAGGAAATCGATCTCGACGAGCGTTGCGTACAAGTCATCGTGCGACACGCACTGGCGGCCTCCGACCTGCGCCTGATCACGACGACCATGCAGATGATCACCGATCTGGAACGCGTCGGCGACGAGGCCAAGAAGATGGCCAAGGCGGCACGCCAGATCGTCGCCGCCGAGCCGTCCAGCGTGCCGGACTTCGACCTGCGCGCGGTCGCCGAACGGGTCGCCTCGATGCTCGAGCGCGCGCTCGACGCCTACGTGCGCGGTGACATCACCGCCGCACCGCAGCTCGCGCGCGAGGACAAGGACGTCGACGCCGTGACCAAGAGCGTGATGGCCGATCTGGCGCAAACCATGATGGCCTCGCCCGACAAGGTCCTGCGCGCCATCGACGCGCTGTCCATCGCCAAGGCGATCGAGCGCGTCGGCGACCATGCGACCAACGTCGCCGAGTACGTGGTGTTCATGTCGCGCGGGCGCGACGTGCGCCACGAGACCATCGAGGAACTCGAGAAGGCCGTTCGCCCCGCGGAGTAATCCCGCACCCTACGCAAAAAAGGGCAACCCGCGGGTTGCCCTTTTTTCGTGTGCCCGGCCGCTCAGGCGGACGGTGGCACGTAGCCCTCGACCTGATCAGCGCCACCGCCGAAGAAATGGCGCTCCATCTGCTCGGCCAGATACTTGCGCGCCTTCGCATCCATCAGGTTGAGGCGGTTCTCGTTGATCAGCATGGTCTGGTACTGCACCCATTGCTGCCAGGCCTCCTTCGAGACGTTCTCGAAGATGCGCTTGCCGAGATCGCCCGGCACCGGGGGGCGCTCCAGACCTTCGGCCTCGCGGCCGAGCTTGACGCATTGAACCATGCGGGTCATGACTTACCTCTCGCGAACGTTGGTGCCGGGCATTCTAGCAGCCCTTCGCGCCACGGGCCGCACACACCCAACGTCCGGTCACAAGCTTTTCACGAACACCTTGGAACGGCGCTGATAATTGTACAGTTCGCGCTTCTGGCGCGGCAGCATGTCCGGGCCGGCCTCGACGAAGCCGCGCTCGCGGAACCAGTGCGCGGTGCGCGTGGTGAGGATGAACAGCCGGCTCAGGCCCATCGCGCGGGCGCGCCTCTCGAGACGCCTGAGCAACTGGTCGCCGAGGCCGGCGCGACGGTAATCGTGCGCGACCGCCAGACAGGCCAACTCGGCCGAGCCCTCGTCACCGAACGGATACAGGGCTGCGCAGCCGACCAGCACGCCGTCGTGCTCGACCAGCGTGAAGCGCTCGACCTCCTGTTCGAGCAACTCGCGCCCGCGGCGCACCAGCGAGCCGTCGGCCTCCATCGGCGTGATCAGCGCGACCAGCGCGCCGACGTCGTCGAAGGTCGCCTCGCGCATGCGAAACAGCGGATCGCGCGTGACGATGGTGCCCACGCCGGCGTGCGTGAAGAACTCCAGCAACAGCCCGCCGTCCTTGTCGTGGTCGATCAGGTGCACGCGCCCCACGCCCTTGCGCACCGCGCGCACCGCGCCCGGCAGGTACAGATGCAGATCCTCGGTGAGTCCCTCGCCGGCGTCGAACATGCGCTGCGCCTGGTCGCCGGTGACTGACTCGATCACGCGCCCGTCCTCATCGAGCAGGCCTGGCGCGTCGCACAGATAGACCAGCTTCTCGGCCTTGAGCGCGACGGCCACCGCCTCGGCCACGTCTTCCATGCTCAGGTTGAAGATCTCGCCAGCCGGCGACAGGCCCAGCGGCGTGATCAGCACGACGTTCTGCTGGTCGAGATCAGCGCAGATCTCGTCATCGATGATCTTGCGCACCGCGCCGGTGAACTGATAGTCGACGCCGTCGACCACGCCCACCGGGCGCGCAGTGATGAAGTTGCCGCCGGTCACGCGGATGTGCGCACCGGCCATCGGCGTGTTCGGCAAGCCCTGCGAGAGCAGTGCCTCGACCTCGACGCGGGTCACCGACATCGCCGACTTGACGCACTCGAGCGCCGCCGCGTCGGTCACGCGCAGGCCGTGGTGGAACTGCGGCTCGAGCCCGCGCCGCGCCATCTCGGCGTCGATCTGCGGACGCGCGCCATGCACCAGCACCAGGCGGATGCCCAGCGCGGCGAGCAGGTTGCAGTCGTAGGCGAAGCGCTGCGCGCGATCGTGGTCGGCGACGACCTCGCCACCGAAGGCAATCACGAAGGTCTTGTTGCGAAAAGCGTGGACATAGGGCGCGGCCCCGCGCACCCAGGCGACGAACTGGGCAGCGGTCTCGTCGGCGGTGCTCACACGCGCCTCCGGGGGGGGTTGCGATTCGCGGCTCAAGACAGATCCCCGTTGAAATCCTCGCTGCATTCTAGCGGATGACGCACGCTTGGCCCGCCGCGTTCACAAATCGCCCCACAGGGCCTGCATCGAGGCAAGCACCGCCAGCCCCGCCGTCTCGGTGCGCAGCACGCGCGGCCCCATGCGCAGCGCGCGCGCCCCGGCGGCACGACAGGCCGCCAGCTCGAGCTCGTCGAATCCCCCCTCGGGACCGATCAGCAGATGGCGGGCACGCTGCGGCGCCCCCAGCGACGTCAGCGGCTCGCCCGCGTGCGGATCGAGAATGACGAACTCGACCGCGTCACGCCCAGCGCTCAAATGCACGGCCAGATCGACGATGTCGCCGATCTCGGGCACGCGATTGCGACCGCACTGCTCACAGGCCGCCACCGCCACCTGCCGCCAGTGGGCGACGCGCTTGGCGGCACGCTCGCCGGAGAGCCTCAGCACGCTGCGCGCGGCGCGCACCGGCACGATGCGCGAGGCCCCCAGCTCCACTGCTTTCTGCATCACCCAGTCCATCTTGTCGGCGCTCGCCAGCGCCTGCACCAGCACCAGTTCGAGCGGCGACTCGCGCACCGGCTCGCTCCAGGCGCCAAGTTCGGCGAAGGCGCGCTTGCCGCGCACGACGAGTCGCGCGGCCACTTCGCGGCCGGTTCCGTCGAAGAGCACCAGCGGCGCGTCGTCGGGCAGGCGCAGCACGCGCAGGGCATGATGCGAAACCGGCTCCGGGAGCGGAATCTCGCCGCTCTCGGGGAGCGGCTCGGGGCAGAAGAAGCGAGATACCATCATGCTAGTATATGGCTTCGACACCACCCTGCGGGGAGCCCATGACCACCCCCTCGCACCGTCTCGCCCGCGCCCGCGCGCTCGAGTCCCTGGTGCGCGATGTGGCGCGCGACGTCATTCTGCCGCGCCATCTGCGCACGGCACGCAACCGCAAGTCCGACGGCACGCTGTTTACCGAAGCCGATCTCGAATCGCAGAATACCTTCGAGCGCGAACTGCCGGCCCTGCTCGCCGGCCCGGTGCTTGGCGAGGAAATGACGCCCGAAGCCCAGCAGCGCATGTGGGACGAAGGCCGTAGCGGCCTGTGGTGCATCGACCCGATCGACGGCACGACGAACTTTCTCAACGGCATCCCGTTCTTCGCGGTTTCGGTCGCCTATCTCGTCGATCACGAGCCGCGCTTCGGCGTGGTCTACAACCCGGTCACGGACGAATCCTTCTACGCCGCGAAGGGCTCCGGCGCGTGGCTCAACGGCACGCAGTTGCCACTGCGCCCGCCCGCCAAACGGCTCTCGGAAGCGGTCGCCGGCGTCGACTTCAAGCGTGTCGCCCCTGCCCTGGGCGACGAGCTGGCGCACCGCCCGCCGTACTATTCGCAGCGCAACTTCGGCTCCAGCGCGCTCGAATGGTGTTTCGTTGCCACCGGCCGGCTCGACGTCTACCTGCACGGCGGTCAGATGTTGTGGGACCATGCCGCCGGGCAACTCATCCTGGACGAGGCGGGCGGTGTCGGCGCGGCGCTCGACGGCGGCCCGCTGATGGAGGGTCCGGGCCGCAAGCGCGCGGTCATCGCCGCGGCCAACCACAGCCTGTTCGACGAATGGCGCGCGTGGATCGACGCACGAACGCCCTAGCCGCGCCCTGAAGGCGGCCGCGCCCACTTCGACGGAGCCCCCCATGTCAGCCAAACATCCCATCATCGCGGTCACCGGCTCGTCCGGCGCCGGCACGACGACCGTCAAGGACACCTTCGAGCGCATCTTCGATCGCGAGAATGTCAACGCGGCGATCGTCGAGGGCGACAGCTTCCACCGCTACACGCGCGACGAGATGAAGCACAAGATCGACGAGGCCGAGGCCGGCGGCACGCGCGGCATCAGTCACTTCGGCCCCGACGCCAACCTGCTCGACGAGCTCGAGGCGCTGTTTCGCGGCTACGGGGAATCGGGCATCGGTCGCAAGCGCGTCTACATCCACAACGAGGAACAGTCGGTGCGCTGGAACCTGCCGATGGGCACCTTCACCGAATGGGAAGACCTGCCGGTAGGCACCGACTGCCTGTTCTACGAAGGGCTGCACGGCGGCTTCGTCTCCGGACACATCGACATCGCCCGCCACGCCGACCTGCTCATCGGCGTCGCCCCGACGATCAACCTCGAATGGCTGCAGAAGCTGCACCGCGACACCCATGTGCGCGGCTACTCGGCCGAGGCCGTGCAGGACACCATCCTGCGTCGCATGCACGACTACGTGCACTACATCGTCCCGCAGTTCGCGCGCACCCACATCAACTTCCAGCGCGTGCCGGTGGTCGACACTTCCAACCCCTTCATCGCGCGCGACGTGCCCTCGCTGTCCGAGTCGATGGTGGTGATCCGCTTCTCCAACCCGCGCGGCATCGACTTCCCCTACCTGCTCAGCATGATCGCCGGCTCGTTCATGTCGCGCGCCAACACCATCGTGATCGAGGGCGGCAAGCTCGACCTGGCCATGCAGCTCATCCTCACGCCGCTGATCTGGAAGCTGATGGAGGCCAAGCGCAAGGCCATGTGAGGCGAACCCGATATCTCCCGCAAGCCGGCCCGCCCTACCGCAAAGCAGCATTTTCAGCCATAATTTCGGCCTTTTCCATCAAACGCATACGGCCCGCCCCATGTCTTCTGAGCGCAACGTCAAGCCGCCCGTGTTCAACCCGGTGACCGGAGCGATCCGCGCCCTCGCGATGGATGCGGTGCAGAAAGCCAAGTCCGGCCACCCGGGCGCGCCCATGGGCATGGCCGAGATCGCCGAAGTCGTGTGGCGTCGCCATCTGCGACACAACCCGGCCAACCCGCAGTGGGCCGACCGCGACCGTTTCGTGCTCTCCAACGGCCACGGCTCGATGCTCCTGTACGCACTGCTGCACCTGACCGGCTACGACCTGCCGATCGAAGAGCTGAAGAACTTCCGCCAGCTCCACAGCAAGACCCCCGGCCACCCCGAATACGGCTACGCACCGGGCGTGGAGACCACCACCGGCCCGCTCGGCCAGGGCCTGGCCAACGCGGTCGGCATGGCCATCGCGGAGAAGCTGCTGGCTGACGAGTTCAACCGCCCCGGCCACGACATCGTCGACCACCGCAGCTTCGTCTTTCTCGGCGACGGCTGCCTGATGGAAGGCATCTCGCACGAGGCCTGCTCGCTGGCCGGCACGCTGGGCCTGGGCAAGCTGGTGGCCTTCTACGACGACAACGCCATTTCCATCGACGGTGACGTCGAAGGCTGGTTCACCGATGACACGCCGCGCCGTTTCGAAGCCTACGGATGGCAGGTCATCCGCGACGTGCAGGGCCACGACTCCGACGCCGTCGACGCGGCCGTGCACGAGGCGCTGGCCGATGCCACGCGCCCCACGCTGATCTGCTGCAAGACGGTGATCGGCGCCGGCGCCCCCAACAAGCAGGGCGGCCACGACGTGCACGGCGCGCCGCTGGGCGACGCCGAAATCGCTGCAGTTCGCGAGCACATCGGCTGGGACCACCCGCCGTTCGAGATCCCGACCGAGATCTACGCCGCCTGGGACGCGACCGCCGCCGGCGCGGCGCGCGAGGCGCAGTGGAACGCGCAGTTCGAGGCCTATCGCGCCGAACATCCGGCGCTGGCCGCAGAGTTCGAGCGACGCATCGCCGGCCGTCTGCCCGAGGACTGGAACGCGCACGTCGCCAGCACGCTGCAGGCGATCGTCGCCAAGGCCGAGACCATCGCCACGCGCAAGGCCAGCCAGAACGCGATCGAGGCCTTCGCGCCCAAGCTGCCCGAACTGCTCGGCGGCTCGGCGGATCTGGCCGGCTCCAACCTCACGCTGTGGTCGGGCGCGCGCGGCGTCACCAAGGACACCGGCGGCAACTACATCTACTACGGCGTGCGCGAGTTCGGCATGTCGGCCATCGCCAACGGCATCAGTCTGCACGGCGGCCTGATTCCCTACACCGCCACCTTCCTGATGTTCAGCGAGTACGCGCGCAACGCGCTGCGCATGGCTGCGCTGATGAAGCTGCGTCAGGTCTTCGTCTACACGCATGACTCCATCGGGCTGGGCGAGGACGGCCCCACCCACCAACCGGTCGAGCAGGCTGCCACGCTGCGCCTGATTCCCAACATGGACGTGTGGCGTCCGTGCGACACGGTGGAATCTGCCGTGGCCTGGGCGCATGCCATCGAGCGTGCCGACGGTCCGTCCGCGCTGCTGTTCTCGCGCCAGAACCTGCCCTTCCAGACGCGCAGCGAGGCGCAGGTCGCCGATATTCGCCGTGGTGGCTACGTACTGTCCGAGGCCGCAGGTGGTGCGCCGCGTGCGGTGATCATCGCCACCGGTTCGGAAGTCGCGCTGGCCATGGCCGCGCAGAAGCAGCTGGCGGACGCCGGCATGCCGGTGCGCGTGGTGTCGATGCCCTCGACCAACGTCTTCGACCGCCAGGACGCGGCATGGCAGACCGCCGTGTTGCCGGCCGGCGTGCCGCGCGTCGCGGTCGAGGCCGGCGTCACCGACGGTTGGTACAAGTATGTCGGGCTCGACGGCGCGGTGGTCGGGCTGGATCGCTTCGGCGAATCGGCGCCGGCCGGCGACCTGTTCAAGTACTTCGGCTTCACCGCCGAGGCCGTCGTCGAGGCCGTCCGACGCGTCACCGCCTGAACCCGCAGATGCCCGCCCGGCCGCGTGTCGGGCACCCCGTTCCAGCAAGGAGAAGCCCCGGATGAGCATCAAAGTCGCGATCAATGGCTATGGCCGCATCGGCCGCTGTACGCTGCGTGCGCTGTACGAACTGGGCCTGCGCGATCGCTTCGAGATCGTTGCGATCAACGCCTCGGGCGACATCGCCACCAACGCCCACCTGACCAAGTACGACACCACCCACGGACGCTTCGGCTTCCCGGTGGACACCGACGGCGAATCCGCCATCATCGTCGACGGTGACCGCATCCCGTTCTTCTCCACCAAGGATCCGCGTGGCGTCGACTGGGGCGCGCTGGGTGTGGACGTGTTGCTCGAATGCACCGGCGCCTACACCAGCAAGGCCAAGGCGCAGGTACTGCTCGAACAGGGCGCGAAGAAGGTGCTGATCTCGGCGCCGGGCGGCGGCGACGTCGACGCCACCATCTGCTACGGTGTCAATCACGACATCGTCACGCCCGACATGACGGTGGTGTCGAATGCCTCGTGCACCACCAACTGTCTCGCGCCGGTGGCCAAGGTGCTGCAGGACGCCATCGGCATCGACAAGGGCCTGATGACCACCATCCACGCCTTCACCAACGACCAGGTGCTGGTCGACGTGCGCCACAAGGACTTGCGCCGCGCGCGCGCGGCCGCGCACAACATCATCCCCACCAAGACCGGCGCGGCCAAGGCCGTCGGCCTGGTGCTGCCCGCGCTCAAGGGCAAGTTCGACGGCTTCGCCCTGCGCGTGCCGACCATGAACGTCTCGCTCGTGGATCTGACCTTCACCGCAAGTCGCGACACCTCGGCCGAGGAGATCAACGCGCTGATGAAGGAAGCCTCGCGCGGCGCCCTCAAGGGCATCCTCGCCTACAACGAGGACGCACTGGTGTCGTCGGATTTCAACCACGACACGCATTCGTCGGTGTTCGACGCCACGCAGACGCGAGTGATGGGAGGCAATCTGGTCAAGGTGCTGGCCTGGTACGACAACGAATGGGGCTACTCCTGCCGCATGCTCGACGCCGCAGGCGTGCTCGCCGAGGCCGGCGCATGAGGGTCAATCAGCTCAGCGACTTCGATCTGGCGGGCAAGCGCGTCTTCATCCGCTCTGACCTGAACGTGCCGCAGGACGAGGCCGGCAACATCGTCGAGGACACGCGCATCCGCGCCTCCATCCCGTCCATCCAGCACTGCCTGGATCAGGGCGCGGCGGTGATGGTCACTTCCCACCTGGGCCGCCCCACCGAGGGCGAGGTGCGCGCCGAGGACACCCTCACCCCGATCGCAGTGCGCATGGGCCAGTTGCTGGGCCACCCGGTGCGCCTGATCACCGACTGGATCGACGGCGGTTTCGAGGTCGCGCCGGGCGAAATCGTGCTGCTCGAGAACTGCCGTTGCAACGTCGGCGAACGTCACGACGACGAGCAACTCGCGCGCAAGATGGCGAAGCTGTGCGACGTGTACGTAAACGACGCCTTCGGCACCGCCCACCGAGCCGAAGCGACCACGCATGCCATGGCGCGCTTCGCGCCGATCGCTTGTGCCGGCCTGCTCATGGGTGCCGAGATCGAAGCGCTCACGCGCGCCACGGAAAACCCCAAGCGCCCGCTGGTGGCGATTGTCGGCGGTGCCAAGGTGTCCACCAAGCTGACCATCCTCAAGACCCTGGCAGACAAGGTCGACCAGCTCATCGTCGGTGGCGGCATCGCCAACACCTTCCTGCTCGCCTCGGGCAAGCGCATCGGCGAATCGCTCGCCGAACCGGAGCTTGTCAAGGAAGCGCAGGCCATCATGGACATGATGCGCGAGCGTGGCGCCGAGGTGCCGCTGCCGGTGGACGTGGTCGTCGCCGACGAGGTGTCGATGCTTGCGCGCGCCAACCGCATTCCGGTGTGCGACGTCGGCACACACGACCGCATCCTCGACGTCGGGCCGAAGAGCGCGGCGCGGCTTGCCGACATCATCGCGCATGCCGGCACCATCGTCTGGAACGGTCCGGTCGGCGTGTTCGAATACGACCAGTTCGCCGGCGGCACCAAGATGATGGCCTCGGCCATCGCGCACTCGGAAGCCTTCACCATCGCCGGCGGCGGCGACACGCTGGCCGCCATTGCCAAGTTCGGCATTGCCGACAACATCGACTACATCTCGACCGGTGGCGGCGCCTTCCTGGAATTCCTCGAAGGCAAGACGCTGCCGGCCATCGCCGCGCTCGAAGAGCGCTGCGGGACGCACTGAGCGTCCGCCGCGCGGTGTGGCAAGAGCCATCACCGCGCGGGTAGAATTTCCCGATCAGAACAAGCGACACGCACCCACCGTGCGCGTCCCAACGGAGAAGCACCATGGCACTCGTCTCGATGCGACAGCTCCTCGACCATGCCGCCGAGCACGGCTACGGTCTGCCCGCGTTCAACGTCAACAACCTGGAACAGGTCCAGGCCATCATGGAAGCCGCGGCCGAATGCGACAGCCCGGTCATCATGCAGGCCTCGGCCGGTGCGCGCCGCTACGCCGGTGAACCCTTCCTGCGCCATCTGATCGATGCCGCGGTCGAGTCCTACCCGGACATCCCGCTGGTCATGCACCAGGACCACGGCCAGAGTCCGGCCGTGTGCATGGCGGCGATCCGCTCGGGCTTCACCAGCGTGATGATGGACGGATCGCTGTTCGAGGACGGCAAGACGCCTTCGGACTATGACTACAACGTCGCCGTGTCGCGTGAAGTCGTGAAGTTCGCCCACGCCATCGGTGTCACCGTGGAAGCCGAACTGGGCTGCCTGGGTTCCCTCGAGACCGGCATGGCCGGCGAGGAAGACGGCATCGGCGCCGAGGGCAAGCTCGACCACAGCGCCCTGCTGACCGACCCCGAGCAGGCCGCCGACTTCGTCAAGCAGACCGACTGCGACGCGCTGGCGATCGCCATCGGCACCAGCCACGGCGCCTACAAATTCACGCGCAAGCCCACCGGCGACATCCTGTCGATCGAGCGCATCAAGCAGATCCACGCGCGCATCCCCAACACCCACCTGGTGATGCACGGCTCCTCCAGCGTGCCGCAGGAACTGCTGGCGATCATCCGCCAGTACGGCGGCGACATGAAGGAGACCTATGGCGTGCCGGTCGAGGAAATCCAGACCGCCATCAAGTTCGGCGTGCGCAAGATCAACATCGACACCGACATCCGCCTGGCGATGACCGGCGCGGTGCGCAAGTTCCTGTTCGAGAACCCCTCCAAGTTCGATCCGCGCGAATTCAACAAGCCCGCGCGCGAGGCGGCCAAGTTCGTCTGCAAGGCGCGCTTCGAGGCCTTCGGCAGCGCCGGCATGGCCAGCCGCATCAAGGTCGTTCCGCTCGACCGGATGGCCCAGCGCTACAAGGCCGGCGAGCTGACGCAGGTCGTCAAGTAAGTCGTGGTCCAGGGCGTGCCCTGCTGATGGCGATGCATGTCTTCGCCTACGGCACGCTGATGTGTCACGACATCCTGTCGGTCGCGGCGGGCGCCATCCCGCCGCCGTCCGAACCGGCCGTACTGTCCGGCTTTTCTCGCCACCCGGTCGCCGGTGAGGACTACCCTGGCATCCGACGCTGCGTCGATGCTCGGGTATCCGGTCTGCTCTACCGGGAGTTCGACGTCGCAGCGATCGCGCGGCTCGACATCTTCGAAGGTCCTCAATACCAGCGCGAGAGCGTCACCGTGACACTCGCGGACGGCCGCCGTGAGCTGGCCCAGGTCTGGGTGTTTCGCGAGGCCTTCGCGCATCTGCTCGAAGACGGCGACTGGGATTTCGACACTTTCGTGCGCGAGCGCCAGGAACGCTTCCGGCGCTGCTACACGGGCTTCCAGCGCCGCTGAGCGCCGGAGAGCCCCCGGGCCGCCATGTTAAAATCCGCCCTCGCCGGCCCCGCAGCGGGCCGCCATTGCCGGAACTTCCCCAAAGGAGTGCCCGTTGAACACCCCCTCCGCCATCGTGCGCACGCTGCGCGCGCTCTGCCTTCTCGCCTTACTGATCCTTCCCGCCGCGGCCATTGCACAGTCCGACGAACAGCCGAGCGCCACACCCAATGAACAACTGGCCGAACTGCTCGAGAACGAGAGCACGCGCCAGGCGCTGATCGAACAGTTGCGCCGCACGGCCGACGAATCTCCCGCCGTGGCCGAGGCCGCGCAGGCGGACGGCCCGAGCCTGCCGCAACGCATCGCCGGGCTCACGCAGTCGATCGCCGAACGCACCGTGGCCGACGCCAACGCCGCGTTGCTCGCGCTCAACGACGCGCGCACGCGCCTGGCCGGCGACGGCGCCATGCGCTTCATGACCCAACTGGCGATCTTCGCGGCATTCGCGGCCAGCGTGCTGGTGGTGTTCTGGCTGCTCGGCCGCATCGCACAGGGGCTGTACGCGCGGCTGGACCGCCGGGCGCACGCCGATGATCCGGCCTTCGCACTGATGCGTCGCGGCGGCGCGATCGTCGCGGCCATCGGCGTGCATCTGGCTACCGTCGTGCTGGCCTGGCTGGCAGGCTACGCGATCGCGCTGTTCGTGCTCGGCGACGACGGCGGCATGCGCCGTCAGGAATCGCTCTTCCTGAATGCCTTCCTGATCGTCGAGGGCGTGCGCGTGTTGATCGGCACGCTGCTGTCCAATCGCCACGCGAACCTGCGCCTGGTGCCCGCCGACAGCGAGGAAGCCGCCTACTGGAGCGCCTGGGCCTCGCGCATGACCTGGTTCCTGGGCTATGGCCTGATGCTCGTGGTGCCGGCGGCCGCCGCCTTCATCGCACCCGAGGTCGGCCGCATCCTCGCCATCCTCGTCATGGTGCTGGCCTGGCTCAAGGCCACGGTCATCGTCATGCAGAACCGCGCACGCGTACGCGCCGCACTCGACCGCCTCGCGAGCCGCATGCACAGCGGCTTCGCCCGCGTCGCCCTGAGCATGGGCGGGCGCGTCTGGCATGTGTTCGCCGTCACCTACTTGGCCGCACTGATCATCATCGCCGTGTTCTATCGCGAAGAAGCGCTGGGCTTCATGCTCTCGGCGACGATGCGCACCGTCATCGCGATTCTCGCCGGCATCGTGATCTCGGCCCTGCTCACCGCGATCATCCTGCGCCGCATCCGCCTGCCCGAAGAGACGCGCGCGCGCTTCCCGCTGCTCGAAGACCGGCTCAACGCCTACGTGCCCGGCGCGCTCAAGCTCACGCGCTTCGCCATCCTCGCCATCGTGCTGGCCTTCATCCTCGACGCCTGGACGAGCTTCGACCTGGGCGTCTGGGCGGCATCGGACGCCGGCATGACGACCCTCGGCAAGATCGTGACGGTGGCCATCATCATCACGCTGGCGCTGGCCGCGTGGCTGCTCGCGGCAAGCTGGATCGAGTACCGGCTCAACCCGGACGCGAACGGCGCAGAGGCCACCCCGCGCGTGCGAACCCTGCTGACGATCTTCCGCAACGCGGTGGCAATCACGCTGATCGTGCTCACGACCATGGTGGTGCTGGCCGAGATCGGCGTGAACATCGCGCCGCTCATCGCCGGCGCCGGCGTGCTCGGCCTGGCCATCGGCTTCGGCGCGCAGAAGCTCGTGCAGGACGTCATCACCGGCGTGTTCATCCAGCTCGAGGGGGCGATCAACGTGGGCGATCTGGTCACCGCCGGCGGCACCACCGGCACGGTCGAGAAGCTCACCATCCGCTCGCTGGGCATGCGCGACCTCTCCGGCGTGTATCACCTGCTGCCGTTCTCGTCGGTGGATACGGTGTCCAACTTCATGCGCGGCTTCGGCTATCACGTCGGCGAATACGGCGTGGCCTACCGCGAGGACACGGACGTGGTGATCGAACACCTCAAGGCGGCCTTCGAGGAACTTCGCCAGGACCCGGAGCACAGCCCCAACATCCTCGGCGACCTCGAGGTGCATGGCGTGACCGCCCTGGCCGACAGTTCGGTCAACGTACGCGTGCGCATCAAGGCCGTCGCCGGCACGCAGTTCGGCGTGGGGCGCGCCTACAATCGCCTGGTCAAGCGCCACTTCGACGCGGCCGGCATCGAGATCCCGTTCCCGCACATGACGCTCTACTTCGGCGAGGACAAGCAGGGCAAGGCACCGCCGGCCAATCTGCGCCTTCTCGACGGCCGCGAGGATGCGCCCGGCGACCCGGCGTGAGGCCTTGGCCTCCCGTCCTGCGCCCGGACGCACTACACTGCTGCCATGGATACCCGAACCGAACGCGATTCGATGGGCGAGGTCGCCGTGCCGGCCGAGTGCTACTGGGGCGCGCAGACCCAGCGCTCGCTGACCAACTTCGAGATCGGCCGTGAGAACCATCGCATGCCGCGCGCCCTGGTGCGCGCCTTCGGCCTGCTCAAGCTCGCCGCCGCACGTGCCAATGCCGAGCTCGGCGAACTCGATGGCGAACTGGCGCGCCTGATCGAGGCGGCCGCCGACGAAGTGGCCGGCGGCGCGCTCGACGAGCACTTCCCGCTGGTGGTATTCCAGACGGGCAGCGGCACGCAGAGCAACATGAACGCCAACGAGGTGATCGCCAACCGCGCCAACGAGCTGGCCGGCGAGCCGCGCGGCACCAAGTCGCCCGTGCATCCGAACGACCACGTCAATCGCGGCCAGTCCTCCAACGACACCTTCCCCACCGCGATGCACGTGGCCATCGTGCTCGAACTGCACGCACGCCTGTATCCGCCGGTCACCGCACTGCGCGACACGCTGGCGGCCAAGGCCCGCGAGTTCGAGGATGTGGTCAAGAGCGGGCGCACCCATCTGATGGATGCCACGCCGGTCACGCTGGGACAGGAGATCGGCGCCTGGGTGGCACAGATCGACGCGGCTCTGGCCAACCTGCGTCACGCCGAGCAGGCACTGCTCGATCTGGCCATCGGCGGCACGGCCGTAGGCACCGGCCTGAACGCCCATCCGCGCTTCGGCGCAGCCTGCGCGCGCGAACTTGCCGCGCTCACCGGTCATGATTTCCGCTCGGCGCAAAACCGCTTCGCGCAACTGGCCGCGCACGACGCGCTGGTGGGGGTGAGCACCGCACTGCGCACGCTCGCCGGCGCACTGTTCAAGATGGCCAACGACGTTCGCTGGCTCGCATCGGGGCCGCGTACCGGCATCGCCGAACTCGCCATCCCGGAGAACGAACCGGGCAGTTCCATCATGCCCGGGAAGGTCAACCCCACCCAGGCCGAGGCGCTGACCATGGTGTGTGCCCGCGTGTTCGGCAACGACGCCACCGTGGCCTTCGCCGGCACGCAGGGCAACTTCCAGCTCAACGTCTACAAGCCGGTGATGGCTCATGGCGTACTCGAAAGCCTGCAGTTGCTCGGTGACGCCGCTGCGAGCTTCGACGCACACTGCGCGCGCGGGCTGGAGCCGGACCGTACGCGCATCGCCGAACTGCTGGCACGCAATCTGATGCTGGTCACCGCACTCAATCGCCACATCGGCTACGACCGCGCCGCCGAGATCGCCAAGAAGGCCCACAAGGACGGCACGACACTCAGGGACGCCGCGCTCGCGCTCGGGTACGTATCGGCCGAGGATTTCGACCGCTGGGTCGACGCACTGACAATGACGCGCCCCGACGCCGAATGAGCGCGGCCATCGACTGGGACAGCCCCGATCTGGTCGCGCTGCGTGCGGCCATGCTGCGTTTCGCGCGCATCAGCCTGCGTGACGCAGCCGCCGCCGAGGACATGGTGCAGGAGGCCCTGCTCGCCGCCATGCAGGCTGCTGCGGGCTTCGATGGACGCTCCACCCTCAAGACATGGATGTTCTCCATCCTGCGCCACAAGATCGTCGATCACATCCGCAAGAGCAGTCGTGAAGTCTCGCGCTGCGACCTCGTCGCCGACGCCGAAGAGGACGATGCCCACCTGGACGCGATCTTCGGCAAGAAGACGCCCTGGAGCGACGCCCACTGGACCGAAGAAGACCGCCCCGCCGAATGGCCGGAGCCAGAGTCCGCGCTCGAACAGAAGCAGTTCTGGGACGTCTTCGACGCTTGCGTGCATCGTCTGCCGGAGAACCTCTCGCGCGTGTTCCTGATGCGTGAACTGCTCGATCTGGATACGTCCGAGATCTGCACCGAACTGGGCATTTCCACCAACAACTGCTGGGTCATCCTGCACCGCGCCCGCACCCGGCTTCGCGGCTGTCTGGAGCACAACTGGTTCGACGAGGACGCCCCGCCATGCTGACCTGCCGAGACATCACCCGCCTGCAGTCCGAGAGCAATGAGCGCGAACTGACTGCCCGCGAGCGCATGGAACTGCGCATGCACACTCTGGTCTGCCGCGGCTGCCGCCGCTACGGCAAGCAGATCGACTTCATCCGCCGCGCGGCCCGCGCCGTGCGTGAAGGCGATACCGAGTAGGGCTATTTCGCGAACAGCTGCGTCTCGCGGTTGCGAAAGGCCTTGAATTCGAGCGCGTTGCCGCTCGGGTCCTTGAAGAACATGGTCTTTTGCTCACCGGGTTTGCCAGCGAAGCGCAGATAGGGCTCGATCTCGAACTTCACTCCGGCCTGGCGCACGCGCTCGGACAGCGCCTCGAAATCCTCCCAGTCGAGCACGATGCCGAAGTGCGGCACCGGCACGTGGTGGCCGTCGACCGGGTTGTGGTGGGCTTCTTCGCGCTCCGGCGAGAGGTGAGCGACGATCTGGTGACCGTAGAAATCGAAGTCGATCCACTCGTCGCTGCTGCGCCCCTCCGGACAGCCCAGCACGTCGCCGTAGAAGGTACGCGCAGCGGCCAGATCGGTGACCGGAAAGGCGAGGTGAAACGGGGCGAGGCTCATCGGAAATCTCCTGGAGTGTCAATGTCCCGCAGTATAGAAAAGGTCGCGACAACCGACAGTCCGTAGCTTCACGCACCCGCGACACGCGACCAGTACGAGACGTGCGCATCCGAGTGCCCCGGCCAGTTGGCCAGAAAGACACGCTGCCAGGCTGCCGCGTCGAAGGCCAGCGGCAAGGCATCGATGTACACGCCCTCGCGCACCACGCCGGTCAGCGTCGCATGCGGGCTCGCGCGCGTCGAAATGCGCGTGACGCGCCCGCGCGCATCGCCCGGCGCGTTGCCCATGCCGGCCGCGCCGTTGTTGACGACAATGCCATCGCCGAACACGCGCAGCCCGGCCGTACAGGTGTGGCTGCTGGCGAACACCTCGACGCGGGCGCGGGCGAAGCAGGCCTCGATCCAGTCGCGGCTGGCCGGGTCGTCCAGTTCAACCGGGTCGAAACGCCAGCCGGCGAGCGAGTCGGCATCGCCATGCACGACGCCCACCGTCAGCGCCCCGATGCGCCAGCGCATGAACATCGGCAGCCGGTCCAACGCGGCGAGGAGGTCCGGATGGCGAGCGGCAGTGGCCTTGAGGCGCGCGTGGATGCGGTTGGAGCGTTCGACCGTATCCGTGGCGACCGAATCCGGATAGGCGCAGCCGCAGCCGGCCTCATTGCCCGCCGCGCCCAGTTCGGCCTCGACGTTGCCGAGGATGGCCGTATGCGAGAGCACCCGCCGGTTGATCGCGGCAAAGCCCGCATCATCGACGTCGAACCAGTTGAAGTCACCGTTGAATACGATGCGCACCGGCCCCGGCTCCATCGCCGCCAGCGCCTCGACGGCATCGAGCGCGAAGGGGTTGCCGTACAGGCCGCCGACCACGTACAGCGTCTCGGCCGCGTGCTCGGGTGCGGCGGCCAGCGCCTCGGCCCCGTAGCGGTAGCGCAGCGGGCAGACCCGCCCCGCTTCGCTCACTGGGCCACCCGCCGACGGCTGGCCAGCGCGAAGGCGATGAAGCCGATGGCGAGAATCACCACCGTCACCACCAGCAGCTTGGAATAGCTGTGCGTCACACCGGTGAGATCGCCGATCCACGTGATGCGCTTGGAGTTCTCCAGGAAATACAAAGCCGCGCCACCGACCGCGGCGGCGAAGGTCAGCAGGAAGGCCCAGGGCCTCACGTCGCGGTCGAGCAGGATGGAATACACGATGACCGGCGTGAGGAACAGCGAGGCGGTGCCGCTGACCGCCACCGCCGCGAACAGGTCGTCGCTGCCGAGAAACACCAGCGCCAGCCCGCCGAGCGCGAACAACAGCATGGCCACGCGGCCGGCCTTGGTGCGTCCGCCGCCCAGGCCCATGTCGACGACCGCCAGCTTGGCCGCGCTGGAGAAGGTCGAATCCATCGTCGAGGCGGCCGAGATCACCAGCGCGGCGGCCAGCACCAGCATCGCGGTGTCACCCATCAGGCGCGCGAGTGTGACCAGCAGCACCTCGTCGCCGGCACGCTCGAGCCCGGCGAATACCCCCAGCGCACCGAAGGCGAGAATGCACAGCACGGAAATCCAGAAGGCGTGCAGAAAGCTGCGCCGGGTGGTGTCGCGGTCGGCGATGAAGCCGCGGTCCATCATCACCGGGTCGTGCATCGGGTAGCTCAGCACCTGCAGCAGGGCCACCACCAGCAATACCCAGCCGGGCGAGGTGAAGTCCGGGCTGCTGGCCAGTGCGGCCGCGCCGTCGAAGGCCGGATGCACCAGCATCATCGCGAACAGCACCACCAGCAGCACGGCGAGGATGACCATCTGCAGCACGTCGGTGCGCAGCGAGGCGCGCAGGCCGCCGTTCATCGAATAGGCCAGCGTCACGCCGGCCACGGCGAGGATGGACCAGGTGTAGGCCGAAGTGCCGGCCACACCGAACACGATGCCGACCACCAGCAGGTTGGCGAAGACTTCGGTGAGCAGGCGCATCGCGAGCAGAAAATTGAAGCAGGCGTTGCCCAGCCTCCCGTAGCGCGCCTGCAGGAAGGATTGCATGTTGCCCACGCCATGACGGAATCGCAGGCGGTCGACGATCAGCCAGCCGGTCAGGAAGGAGCCGTAGTAGGCGGCGTAGGCCAGCACCCCGGCGATGCCGAAGAAGTAGCCGAGAATCGCCGCATTCATCAGCGAGCGCGCGAAGATCCAGGTCGTGACCTGGGAGAGCGTCAGCGTCCACACATCCGGCGCCGCGCCCGTCGGTCCGGCGCCACGGAAGAATCCGTCGGCGGCCGTCGCCCGCGGCGCGATGAGCACGCTGACCAGGGCCAGGGCCAGCAGACCCGCGCTCAGCACCGCAATATCCACTCCTGCCATGTACGTCTCTCCTCGTCTTCAGGCTGCAGTCACGGCACGAGCCGCAGGTCACCGAACCAGGTCGTGACCCGCTCGCCGGTGTTGTCTGTATCGGCGCCGACCGCGATGCCGGCCACCGGCGGCGCCGGTTCGCCGAACAGGCGCTCGAAATCCGCCGCCAGATCGCGCTCGATGCTGTGCCATTGCCCCGCGCCCGCCTCACCGCTGTCGATGACGAGCATGCGCACGCGGTCGGTGTAGGGGTTGGGGCCAGCCTCTCCCGGTTGCTGCGCCGTGCCCCACACATAGGCGATCGCCGCCGCCGGCAGCTCGACGTCGTGGAAGGTGCGCGCCAGCGAGATCTTGAGCCGGTCGCCGAAGCCGAGCTTGTCCACCGGATAGTCGAACAACACGTACACGCGCGCGGCGTAGTCGTCGCCGTCCTTGCGCGTGAAGTCCGACCCGACCACCGGGTTCGACACCTTCCAGCGCCACGCCAGCCGTCCGGCCGCGACCGGCGTCTCGAAGCCATGCAGCCACGTCGAGGCGGCCGCATTCGACTCGATGCGCAGCACGGTCGCGCCATCGTCCGCGACCAGCGCGAAATCGTTGGCGCGCTCGACCTTGGGAGGGGTCTGATGCACCCATGGCGCCGGCGGCTCTACACCGGGCCGTGCCGACGAGAACGGCGTGATGCCGTTGGCGAACACTGACACACTCGCCAGAACGAGCATCAACATGGGTACGACCCTGGAACAAACTGCGGACATCGCGCGACTCCATGACGGAACATGCGTTGGTCGGCCGAACGTCGCGGCCCTTACACACTCTCACTGCGCACCCACCATTGCCTGCGCGATGTGTAAGGATTGCACACGCCGGCCCGACCAAGCCGCAACCGACGACACACGGAGTCCCGCATGCACGCCACCCTTCCCCTGCTCCAGGCCACCGAATTCCCGGCCATCCGGCGCCGCACGCTCACCACGCTGCAGGTCAATCTCGGCTACAAGTGCAACCAGACCTGTGTGCATTGCCACGTCAACGCCGGCCCCAAGCGTACCGAGATGATGGACGACGAGACGCTGGCGCTGATTCCGCGCGTGCTGACGGCGCGACGGCTCACCACGCTCGATCTCACCGGTGGCGCGCCGGAACTGAACGAGGGCTTTCGCGATCTCGTCGTCGCCGCGCGACGCCTGGGCGTGCGCGTGATCGACCGCTGCAACCTCACGATCCTGTCCGAACCCGGCCATGAAGACCTCGCGGATTTCCTGGCCGAACACCAGGTCGAGGTCACCGCCTCGCTGCCCTGCTACTCCGCA
Source organism: Pseudazoarcus pumilus (assembly GCF_002872475.1). Classification (GTDB taxonomy): domain Bacteria; phylum Pseudomonadota; class Gammaproteobacteria; order Burkholderiales; family Rhodocyclaceae; genus Pseudazoarcus; species Pseudazoarcus pumilus. Next base: position 869,416 of record NZ_CP025682.1, on the reverse strand, counting down.
GAAAATGTCGACAAGCAGCGCGGCGACGGCGTGTTCGAGCGCAGCATCGCCGGCCTGCAGCGGCTCAACGCGCTCGGCTACGGGCGCGACGGCGAGCGTGTGCTCAACCTCGTCTACAACCCCCAGGGGGCGAGCCTGCCGCCGGACCAGGTGAAGTTGCAGGCCGACTACAAGCGCGAACTGTTCGAACACTTCGGCATCGAGTTCGACGCGCTCTACGCGATCGCCAACATGCCCATCCAGCGCTTCGGCAGCATGCTGATCTCCAAGGGGCAGTTCAACGACTACATGCGCCTGCTCAAGGACAGCTATTCGGCCGCCAATCTCGACGGCGTGATGTGCCGCGATCAGGTCAGCGTGGACTGGCAGGGCTTCCTCTACGACTGCGACTTCAACCAGCAACTGGGACTCGCCCTGCCCGGAACGGGCAGACCGCATCTTCGCGACCTGCTGCACGCTGACCTGCAAGGCCAGCCCATCCGGGTGGCCGACCATTGCTACGGCTGCACGGCGGGCCAGGGTTCGAGTTGCGGCGGCGCCCTGTGAGGGCACTACGATGAAAAAACTCTTCCTCGTCGGCGTCATCCTCGCGGTCGTCGTCGCCTTCTTCGCGCTCGATCTCGACCGGCACTTCACGCTGGACGCGCTCAAGCAGGGTCAGGCCGAGTTCGTCGCGCTCTACGAGGCGCATCCGATGTCGGTGCTCGGTGCCTACTTCGCGGCCTACGTCGTGATGGCGGCGCTGTCGCTGCCGGGGGCGGCCATCATGACGATTGCCGCCGGCACGCTGTTCGGGCTGGTCACCGGCACGATACTGGTGTCGTTCGCGTCGAGCATCGGCGCCACGCTGGCCTTTCTCGCCTCGCGCTTTTTGCTGCGCGACTGGGTACAGAACCGCTTCGGCGACCGGCTCGGGGCGATCAATCGCGGGGTCGAGCGCGAAGGCGCGTTCTACCTGTTTACGCTGCGTCTGGTGCCGGTCTTCCCGTTCTTCCTGATCAACCTGCTGATGGGGCTCACCCCGCTGAAGACGCGCACCTTCTACTGGGTCAGCCAGGTCGGCATGCTCGTCGGCACAGCCGTCTATGTGAATGCCGGCACGCAGATCGGGCGTATCGAATCGCTGGGAGACATCGTATCGCCCACGCTGCTCGCCTCGTTCGCACTGCTCGGTGTGTTTCCCCTCATCGCGCGGCGCATCGTCGACTTCGTCAAACGGCGCCGCGTCTATGCGCAGTGGCAACGCCCGGCGCGCTTCGACCGCAACCTGATCGTGATCGGCGCAGGCGCCGGCGGACTGGTGTCGGCCTACATCGCTGCCGCAGTCAAGGCCAAGGTCACGCTGATCGAGGCCCACCACATGGGGGGAGATTGCCTGAACACCGGCTGCGTGCCGAGCAAGGCGCTGATCCGCAGCGCCAAGGCCGCCCACCAGATGCGCCACGCCGAAGACTATGGCCTGCAGGCGGCCGAACCGAAGTTCGACTTCCGCGCCGTGATGGCGCGCGTACATGAAAAGATCCGCGCGATCGAACCGCACGACAGCGTCGAGCGCTACACCGATCTGGGCGTCGAGGTCCTGCGGGGGTATGCGAAGCTGATCGATCCCTGGACGGTCGAGATCGCGCTCAATGACGGTGGGCGTCAGCGGCTCACGGCGCGCGCCATCGTGCTCGCCACCGGCGCCTCGCCCATTGTGCCGGACATCCCCGGCATCGAGGACTCGGGCTATGTGACCAGCGACACGGCATGGGAGCGTTTCGCCGAACTCGACGAAGTGCCGCAGCGACTGGTGGTGCTCGGCGGCGGACCCATCGGCTGCGAACTGGCGCACGCCTTCGTCCGGCTCGGCTCCCAGGTCGTGCAGGTGCAGCACGGGCCGCGCCTGATGCCGCGTGAAGACGAAGAGGTCTCGACCTGCGTGCAAGCCGCGCTCGAAGCCGACGGCGTCGAGGTGCTGACCGGGCGCGAGGCGGTGAGCGTCGAGCGCGAAGGCGGACGCCGCATGCTCGTGGTGCAGGGCGAGGCGGGCGTGCGGCGCATCGCCTTCGACGCCCTGCTGGTCGCCGTCGGCCGCAAGGCACGGCTCACCGGCTACGGGCTCGAGGCGCTGGGCATTCCGGCCGAGCGCACCATCCACACCAACGAGTATCTGGAAACGCTGTATCCCAACATCTACGCCGTCGGCGACGTCGCCGGACCCTACCAGTTCACGCACACAGCCGCGCACATGGCCTGGTACGCGGCGGTCAACGGCCTGTTCGGGCAGTTCAAGCGCTTCCGCATCGACTGGTCGGTGGTGCCGCACGTCACCTTCGTCGATCCGGAGGTCGCGCGCGTAGGCATCAACGAGGCCGAGGCGCGCGAACGCGGCATCCCGTTCGAGGTGACGCGCTACGGCCTCGACGACCTGGACCGCGCCATCACCGACAGCGCCGACCACGGCTTCGTCAAGGTGCTGACCGCGCCCGGCAAGGACCGCATTCTCGGCGTGACCATCGTCGGCGAACACGCCGGGGAACTGCTCGCCGAGTACGTGCTGGCGATGAAGCATGGCCTGGGCCTGAACAAGATTCTCGGCACGATCCACACCTATCCGACCATGGCCGAGGCCAACAAGTACGCGGCCGGCGAATGGAAGCGCGCACACGCACCGCAGACCCTGCTCGGCTGGCTCGCGCGCTACCACCGCTGGCGCCTGGGCCCGGTCGACTCTAGCCCGCACGCGACCCAGCGCATCGAGCCGGAAGCCTGAGACATGCGCCTGTCGGTCGTGATCCCGGTGCTGAACGAGGCCGAGCGCCTGCCGGCCCTGCTCGCGTCGCTGACAGCCATGAACGCACAGGTCATCGTCGTCGACGGCGGCAGTGCCGACGGCTCGGCCGACATCGCGCGCGCGGCCGGCGTCGCGGTGTTCGACTCGCCCCCCGGCCGGGCCCGCCAGATGAACGCGGGTGCGACCCGGGCAACCGGCGATGCCCTGCTGTTCCTGCACGCCGACACCGTGTTGCCGGCCGGCGCTGATCGCCTGATCGGTGCCGCGCTGGCCGACGGCCGCCACGTCTGGGGCCGCTTCGATGTGCTCATCGAGGGCCGGCCGGCAATGCTGCGTGTGGTCGCGATGATGATGAATCTGCGCTCGCGCGCCAGCGGCATCGCCACCGGCGATCAGGCGATGTTCATGAGCCGCGCGGCCTTCGACGCGGCGGGCGGCTTCCCCGAGCAACCGCTGATGGAGGACATCGAAATGTCGCGCCGTCTGCTCGCGCAATCGCGCCCGGCCTGCCTGCGCCCGCCGGCGCGCACCTCGGGGCGACGCTGGGAGAACCGCGGTGTGTGGCACACCATCGCGCTGATGTGGCGCCTGCGCTGGGACTACTGGCGCGGCGTGCCGGCCACGCAACTCGCACAGCGCTACAAGTGAACAGCTGTCGCATCATCGTCTTCGCCAAGGCGCCGCTGCCGGGTCGGGTCAAGACGCGCCTGATCCCGGCGCTGGGCGCCGACGGCGCGGCCGCGCTCGCGCGCGAGATGCTCGAACGCACGCTCGCCGCGGCGCTCGACGCCGGGCTCGGCCCGGTCGAACTGTGCGGCGACCCGTCGCCCGACGATGCGCCCTGGGCCGATGTGGTGCTGCCCGCCGGCATCGAGCGCTCGGCCCAGGGCGCGGGCGATCTGGGCGTGCGCATGAGTCGCGCCGCGCAGCGCGCACTTGCTCGCGGCGAGCGAGTGCTCGTCGTCGGCACCGACTGCGCCCAGATGAGCGCCGCCCTGCTCCGACAGGCGGCGGGCATGCTCGATGGGGCCGAGGTCGTGATCGGCCCGGTGGCCGACGGCGGCTACGCGCTGATCGGACTGAGCCGTCACGACGAGCGCCTGTTTCGCGACATTGCATGGAGCACGCCCACGGTCGCGGCGACGACGCGCGAACGCGCCGCCACGCTGGGCTGGCGACTGGCGCAGACGCGCACGCTGCACGACATCGACACGCCCGAAGATCTGCGCCACTGGAAGACGCGCCCATGAAAGAGCCGCTTACAAAGCATGCGTGCATATGCCGGGCGTCGGCGCACAATCGGGGCATCTATCCATCTAGGGGGAACAACAACATGAAAAATGCCGCAATCGTCATCGCCCTGCTCGCCGCCGTCGCCGCCGGCTGCCAGAACAACCCCTATCGTGGCGACAACGCCCGCACTGCGACGGGTGCGACCGTCGGCGCCGGCGCCGGCGCCGTGCTCGGCGCAGGGGTTTCGGGCAGCAGCGACCGTGGCAAGGGTGCGCTGATCGGCGCTGCTGTGGGCGCCACCGTGGGCGGCCTGATCGGTCGCCAGATGGACAAGCAGGAAGCCGAACTGCGCCGCGACATGCAGGGCACCGGCGTGGACGTGGTGCGCGACGGCGACACCATCCGCCTGGACGCGCCCGACAGCATCACCTTCGACACCGACCGCGCCTACGTGAAGCCGCAGTTCGTCCCGGTACTCGACCGCATCGCTTCGAGCATCGGCAGCTATCCGAACACCGTGGTGCGTGTCGAGGGCCACACCGACTCGACCGGCTCGGCCGCCTACAACCAGCGCCTGTCGGAGAACCGCGCGCGGAGCGTGGCGAGTCACCTGATCCAGCGCGGCGTCTCGCCCGCGCGCATCTCGCAGGCCGGCTACGGCTTCAACCGTCCGATCGCCGACAACGCCACGCCGCAGGGTCGCGCGCAAAACCGCCGTGTCGAGGTGCTGATCATTCCGCAGGCGCAGTAAGACCCGCAGGACTCACGCGAAACACCCTCAGCAGCGCCCCGTCCCCGGCCTCTTCAGGCCATTCGAACACCGCCTCGACGACCCGCCCGGGTCCATCGAGGTGGGGTTCGTCACGTGACTTGTAACCGAAGGCGACCAGCACGGGACGCCGCGGATTTTCAAGGATTGCCGCGAGGCTCTCCGGAGAATGCCAGCGTCGCAGGGTGCCCAGCGCCATCTGGAAGGTCACCGGCGTACCGTAGTGCTCCAAGGCCTCGGCATCGAGTCCGCTGCGCTCGAAGGCCTGGGCTGCATCGCGCACCGACTCCGAGATATCGGTGTTTTCGGCGCGACCGCCCCACGCGACGTGATACTGCGCGAACAAGCCCGCCAGCACGACGGCGACCACCACCCACACCGCCACCGCGAAGCGCCTCACGCCGACGCGCTCGCCCAGGCGCGACATCTCGCGCCCGGCGAGCAGTGCGCAGGCCGGCCACAGCGGCAGCAAGAGGTCGGGACGATGGTGAGCGGCGAGTGAGAACATCAGCAGACCGGCCAGCACCCAGCACGTCAGAAAACGTTCGATGCGGCGCTCGGCCACATGCGTGGCCGGATGCCGGAAGACCCGCCACAGCGCGTAGAAGAAAAACAGCGAAAACGGGAAGAAGCGCGCCAGCAGGAACAGCGTAGGCTTGGGCAGATTCTCGCCCGGCGTGGTGTCGCGATGAACACCGGTAGCATGACCGAGCAGTTCCTGCTTGAGCATCTTGTCGATCAGATCCTGCCCCTGTTCGATCCACGCCGCGAGGAACCAGGCCAGCGTGATCACCAGGAAGGCGAGCACGCCGGGCAGGTGCGAGCCGCGCGGCAGCGGTGTGTCCGGGTCGCTGCGACGTTCCCACCACACGGCGAGCAGGCCCGACGCGGCCAGCACCAGCGCCAGCGGCCCCTTGGTCAGGGTGGCCAGCGCGCCGGCGATCCAGAACAGCGTCCACCCCCGCCAGTCTCCGTCCGGCCTCTCCCAGGCGCGCAGTGCGGCGCAGGCGCCAACCAGGATCAGCAGCGCGAACAGCGCGTCCGAGCGCACCAGCGCGACGTGCTTGGACATCAGCGGCGCCATCACCACCGCGAGACCGGCCAGCCCACCGGCGAGCAGGCCGAAGCGCCGCCGCCCCAGTTCGAATACCAGCAAGGCCATGGCGAGCACGGCAAGCAGCGACGGCAGGCTCATCGCCAGACGGTCGACGCCGAAGAGCGCGGCGAACGGCGCGATAGTCCATGAATGCAGCGGCGGCTTGGACAGGATGCGACCCTGGATGTCGTGCTGGGCGAGCCAGTTGCCGCCCCACATCATGTCCATCACGTAGCCGATATTGCGATGCTGGGCATAGCCCTCGAGGTCACTCGGGCCGCTGATGCGGATCAGGAACACCAGCAGGCACAACAGGACGATCAGCACACCCCAGCCGCGCGATGTCGCTGGCCAGACCCTCATCGCGCGCCCTCATTGCGCCGGCGGAGCAAGGCGAAGACGAACAGCAAGAGCACGATGAGCGCGGCCGCCACGAGCTGGACCGCGCCTTGCCACGCCACCTCGTCGGCGATGCCGGCCCCCAGAAGAACCGCGACCACGCCCTGCGGCAGAAAGCCAAGCAGCGTGCCGAGCACGAAGGCACGAGAGCGCACGCGGCTCATCGCCAGCGCCAGATTGATGACCAGGTTGCTCACCGGCAGGCAGCGCACCAGTGCGACCGACAACGCGGTCGGTCGGGTGCCGACGATGCGCGCGAACAAACGGTGTCCGCCGAAACGCCGACGCAGCCAGTCACGGCCGCCCCAGCGGGCGATGCGGAAGACCAGCCACGAGGCAATCAGGCTCGCCACCAGCGCCAGGGCGAGGCCGGACCAGAAGCCGAAGGCGAAACCGCCCAGCGCGTAGAACAGCAGCCGCGGCGTGCCCGCCATCATCAGCGCGATGGTCACGCCGACGAACCACAGCGCGGCCTCGCCGTCGCCACCGGCCATCAGTTCGTAGAGCGCCGGCCAGTCACGCACGCGCTCGCCGGCGGGCGTGAACTCGAGCAGCACGAACAGCATCACCGCAATGCCGATCAGGATCAGCAGCTTGCGCGTACCTGCTCGCGCAGCGCGCTGCAATTCGGCCTGAAACGCCGGATCCAGCGACGACGATGGAGAACGCTGCTCCGCCGTGGCGGGCGACGGTTTGGAGATTTCCTCGCCCTTCATCCGTCCTCCCGCTCGATGCGCTCGGCACGCACCGCGCGACGCGCATACCAGCGCACACCGAAGCAGTCGCGAATACCGCGCCACAAACGATTGCCCACACCGTATTTCGACACGCCGGTGCGGCGCTCGCGGTGATTGACCTCATGCTCGACCACGCTGAAACCCTGAGCGCGCAGCAGCGTCGGCAGGAAGCGGTGCATGCCGTTGAACACCGGCACCTCGGCCAGCGCGGTGCGGCGCACCACGCGCACCCCACAGCCGCTGTCGGTGACGCGATCACCCGTGATCCAGTCACGGAAGCGATTGGCCACGCGAGACGATAACCTGCGCACGAGGTTGTCGCGCCGCCGCCGGCGCACACCGGTGACGCAGTCTGCACCTTCCGCGATCGCGCGCTCGAGCATCGCCGGCAGGTCGGCCGGGTCGTTCTGCCCGTCGCCGTCGAGCGTCGCCACCCACTGGCCGCGCGCAGCATGAAAGCCGCTCGCCACCGCCGCGCTCTGGCCGCAGTTCATTCGATGAAAAACCGGGTGCAAGGCAGGATGACCGAGCGCGCGCAGCGTCTGGGCAGTGCCGTCGACACTGGCGTCGTCGACGACGACGATCTCGAAGCCACCCGCGACGTCAGTCAGCGCCGCGGCGATTTCGGCCACCAACGTGCCGACGTTGTCGACTTCGTTGAAGGCGGGAATCACGACGCTCAAAAACGGAACGGCCGCCCCACGGGGGGTGGCCGCTCGGCCGGCATTGGAGTCGTATGCGTGGGCGGTTTCGGTGGTCACATGCGGCTCACGGAGTTGGCGGCGAATCCCGATCGGCAAGCTGCCGGCCGGACGACGTGCGAGTATGCTCGCGCCACAATCAATCAAACATCAAGCCCGGACGTTATTATAGGCGCAACCGCATACCGGCCAGAACCCGAACCCATGCCCCTGCCGTTCGACGAACACCCGCTGCGCCATACGCTCAGCAACGAAGTCCACGCGCGCCCGCCGGTGCCGATGCACTCGCCCGAGGCCGTGACCTACCTGGCCTTCGTGCACCACGATGGCAGCGCCGGACGCGAGCCGCGTCACATCGCCGAGCTGGCTGCACAACTGGGCCTCCCGGCGCCGGACTGCGAGTCCGGCCACGTCTTCCTCGACGCCGGCGAGTTGCGCTTCAAGTGGGAACGGCACAACGAATTCTCGAGCTATACCTTCTTCCGCCGCGGCGAGGCCGGCGAGTTGCGCGACGACCATGCGCTGCTGGCCATTCCCGCGGCCTGGCGCAACGCGATTCCCGGTCAGTTGCTGGTGGCGACCCACGTCGTCGTGCGCCCGTCCGACGAGCTCGACCCAGAGCAGCTCGTGGCGCAGCATCTGGCCGGCACCGCACAGATGGTGGTGTCCAAGCTCTCGCACGGCGCGGGCTGGGTGTTTACCGATTTTCACATCGGCGAGGACGGCTTCTCGCGCTTTCTGCTCGTCAGCCAGTCGCTGACCCCGCGTCAGACCGGGCGCAGCGTGCAGCGCCTGCTCGAGATCGAGACCTACCGCGTGATCGGCCTGCTCGCATTCCCGGTCGCCAAGCAGGTCGCGCGCCTGCTCTCGCGCGCCGAGGACGAGCTGGCCGATCTGGTGCGCCGCATGGGACGCGCCGAAACCCACGAAGGCGAACAGCGCGTGCTCGGGCGGCTCACGCGACTGGCCGCCGACGTCGAGCAGTCGGTGGCGACCACCACCTACCGCTTCGGCGCCGGCGCGGCCTACTGGGCGATGGTGAAGCTGCGCATCGACGAATTGCGCGAGATCCGCGTGACCGGCTTTCCGACCCTGCGCGAGTTCATGGAGCGGCGCCTGCAGCCGGCGATGGACACCTGCGAGACCATCGCCCGCCGCCAGGAGGATCTGTCCGACCGCATCGCACGCAACGCGCTGCTGCTGCGCACGCGCGTCGAAGTCGAACTCGAGCGCCAGAATCAGCAACTGCTCGAACAGATGAACCGGCGCGCCCGCCTGCAGCTGCGCCTGCAGGAGACCGTCGAAGGGCTGTCGGTCGCGGCCATCACCTACTACGGTTCGCAGCTCGTGCACTATCTCGCCAAGGGCCTGGGCGAGCGCATCGCGCCGCTCACGGCCGAGACGGTCACGGCGGTGGCGATCCCGGTCATCGCCGTGCTGGTCTACACCGGCATGCGGCGCATGCGCCGCCGCCTGGCCGCCGAGGAGAAGCACGGCGGCTGATCGCCCGCGCTGCGGGCGGCGCGTATAATCGCCGGATTTCCCCGACCGGAGTTTTCCCGCCGTGGCCACCCCGATGTACGAATCCACGATCGAAAGCCTGCCGCTCGTCGCACGCGGCAAGGTGCGCGACATCTACGCCGTCGACTCCGACCGCCTGCTCATCGTCACCACCGATCGGCTCTCGGCCTTCGACGTGGTCCTGCCCGACCCGATCCCCGACAAGGGCCGCGTGCTCACCGCCACCTCGGCCTTCTGGTTCGAGCGGCTCGCGCGCATCGTGCCCAACCAGCTCACCGGCATCGACCCCGAATCCGTCGTCGCCGAAAACGAGCGCGAGCAGGTGCGCGATCGCGCGCTGGTGGTCAAGCGCCTCGTGCCGCTGCCCATCGAGGCGGTGGTGCGCGGCTATCTCGCCGGCTCGGGCTGGAAGGACTATCAGGCCACGGGTGCGGTGTGCGGCATCGAACTGCCGCCGGGCCTGCAGCAGGCCACCCAGTTCCCGATCCCGCTGTTCACGCCGGCCACCAAGGCCGAGGTGGGCGACCACGACGAGAACATTTCCATCGAACAGGCTTGCGCGGCCTGCGACAAGGCGCTCGCCGGCGCACTCGAAGGCACCGGCAGGACCGGCACGCAACTGGCGGAGCAGGCCCGCGTGGCAGCCATCGCGCTGTACATGGAAGCGGCCTTCCACGCGCGCAAGCAGGGCATCATCATCGCCGACACCAAGTTCGAATTCGGCATCGACGCCGCGGGCACGCTGCATCTCATCGACGAGGCGCTCACGCCGGATTCGTCGCGCTTCTGGCCGGCCGACAGCTACCAGGTCGGCATCAATCCGCCGTCCTTCGACAAGCAGTTCGTGCGCGACTACCTCGAGACCCTGGACTGGGACAAGACGCCGCCGGCGCCGCATCTGCCGCCCGAGGTCATCGAAAAGACCGCCGCCAAGTACCGCGAGGCCTACGAGCGCCTGACCGGCAAGACGCTCGACTGAGTCGCGCGCGATGACGGGCGCTACCGGCCGCAATCTCGCCCTGGCGGTGGTGATCGCGGCCTACATGCTGTCCTTCTTCCACCGCTTCGCGCCGGCCGGTGTGGCGCAGGATCTGGCCAGCGCGTTCGGCACCACGGCCGCCTCGCTGGGCGTGCTCGCGGCGACCTATTTCTACGTCTATGCGCTGGTGCAGATTCCCACCGGCATCCTCGTCGACACGGTCGGGCCGCGCCACACGCTGCTCGGCGGCGGCCTGCTTGCCGCGGCCGGCAGTGCGCTGTTCGCGCTCGCACCCGATCTGAGCGTGGCGATGATCGGGCGCACCGTCACCGGTCTGGGCGTGGCGGTGGTCTTCGTCGCGATGCTCAAGCTCATCGCGCTGTGGTACCCGGAGAACCGCTTCGCCAGCATGGTCGGCCTGGCGATGCTGCTCGGCAACGCCGGCTCGATGCTCGCCGGCACGCCGCTGGCGGCCCTGTCGGCGGCGACTTCGTGGCGCACGGCCTTTCTCGCCACCGCCGCAATCTCGCTCGCGCTGGTCGTGGCCACCTGGTTCCTGGTGCGCGAGGCACCGCGCGAGGGACGCCCGCGCTTCGACCGCACGGCGATTCTCGAAGGCCTGCTGACGGTGCTCCGGAATCGGCTGACCTGGCCGGCGGTCTTCGTCAATTTCGGCCTGTGCGGCAGTTTCTTCGCCTTCGGCGGGCTGTGGGCCACGCCGTATCTGATGTCGGTGCATGAACTGTCGCGTATCGACGCCGCCAACCACATCTCGCTGCTGTTCGCCGGCTTCGCCTGCGGCTGCCTGGCCATCGGCACGCTCTCCGACCGCATCGGCCGACGCAAGCCGGTGCTGGTCGCCACCGGTGCGGCCTGTGTGGCGATCTGGCTGGTGTGGCTGTCGGGCGTGCGCATGCCGCTCGCCGCCAGTCTTGTGCTGTTCGCACTGATGGGTGTGACCACGGCGGCCTTCACGCTGTCCTGGGCCTGCGTCAAGGAGGTCAATCCGCCCCACCTGTCGGGCATGAGTACCAGCGTCGTCAACATGGGCGGCTTCGTCTCGGCCTCGATCCTGCAACCGGTGGTCGGACTGATCATGGACCACGGCTGGGACGGCACCACCGTGGCCGGCGTGCGCCAGTACGTCCCCGACACCTTCACGCCGGCACTGGCGCTGCTTGTCGCCGTCGCCGTCAGCGGCGTGATCGCGGGTTCGCTGCTGCGCGAGACGCGCTGCCGCAACGTGTGGCGCCCTGCCTGATCTGCGCGTTTTCCGACCCCTGCAATTGCCATTGCACGTTCTATGCTGAGAGCGAGGGCCATCGCCCTCGCTCCGACCTTCACGTACGCAGGAGGATCGCATGGACAAGCCGCTGCACTCACTGGACCACCATTTCCATCTGCCCGACATCCGACGCGTCGAACCGGCACACGTACTGCTCTGGCTGCGACAGGGCTGGCAGGACATGCGCGACAGCCTCGTCGCCAGCCTCGCCTACGGCGTGGTGTTCGCACTCGCCGGCGCCTTCATCCTGGCCTCGACGATGGACCGGCCGTATCTGTTCACGGCCGCCATTTCCGGCTTCCTGCTGATCGGGCCGCTGGCGGCGGCCGGTCTGTACGAAATCTCGCGCCGTCACGACGCGGGCGAGGCGACCGGCTTCTTCGCGTCGCTCGGCGGCCTGCGCGGACACGCCGACCAGCTCGCCTTCTTCGGCTCCTTCCTCGCTTTCGCACTGATCGCCTGGGAGCGCCTGTCGGCGATCCTGTTCGCGCTGTTCTATGACGGCAGCGTTTCCGGCGTCGGCGGCTTCGCCAGCGAAGTGCTGCTGTCAACCGCGTATCTGGACTTCGTTGCCATCTATGTCCTGATCGGCGGCGCCGTCGCCGCGCTGGTGTTCTCGCTTTCGGTAGTGGCCGTCCCGATGCTGATGGATCGCGACAGCGACATCGTCACCGCGACGATGACGAGCATGCGCGCCGTGGCTGCCAATCAGAAAGCGATGGCGCTGTGGGCGGCGATCATCGTCGGCCTCGTGGCGATCGGCTTCGCCACGCTGATGATCGGCATGATCGTGGTGCTGCCGTTGCTCGGCCACGCCACCTGGCACGCCTACCGCGATCTGGTCGAATAGCCGCGCGCCGCGGCGCGAACGCTACAATGTCCGTCGAACCGCCGCCGCACGCGACGGTCCGATGGACATCGTCTTTTTTCGACCCGAGGAACGCATGACCAACCCCCTGCTCGACTTCACCGCCCTGCCCCGTTTCGACGCGATCCGCCCCGAGCACGTCGCGCCGGCGATCCGCGAACTGATCGACGAAAACCGTCGCCTGATCGAAGCGAAGCTGGCCGACCCGGCCACGCCCACCTGGGACGGCTTCGTCGCGCCGCTGACCGAGGCCGGCGAGCGTCTGGGCCGCGCCTGGGGCGTGGTGGGCCACCTGCACAGCGTGTTCGACGTGCCCGAATGGCGCGAGGCTTACAACGCGATGCTGCCCGAGGTCTCGAGCTTCTACGCCGAACTGGGCCAGAACCTGGCGCTGTACGAGAAGTACAAGGCCATCCGCGAAGGCACCGAGTACGCCACGCTGTCGCCGGTGCGCCGCCGCATCCTCGACAACGAGGTGCGCGACTTCCGTCTGGCCGGGGCGGAGTTGCCCGACGCCGACAAGCCGCGCTTCAAGCAGATCCAGGAAGAACTGTCCGCGCTCTCCGCCAGGTTCCAGGAGAACCTGCTCGACGCCACCAACGCCCATGTCGAGTGGATCGACGACGAGGCGCAGCTGGCCGGCATCCCGGCCGACGACGTAGCCGCCGCGCGCGCCGCGGCCGAGAAGGCCGGACGGCCGCAAAGCTGGAAGTTCACGCTGCATTTCCCGTCCTGGATGCCGGTAATGCAGTACGCCGACGACCGCGAGCTGCGCGCGCGCATGTACCGCGCCTACGCCACGCGCGCCTCGGAATTCGGTGACGCGAAACTCGACAACGGCCCGCTGATCGGCCGCATCCTCGCGCTACGCGCCGAGGAAGCGAAGATGCTCGGCTACGCCAACCACGCCGAGGTATCGCTGGTGCCGAAAATGGCCGAGTCGCCGCAACAGGTGCTCGACTTCCTGCGCGATCTGGCCGCCAGGGCCAAACCGCATGCCGAGCGCGATCTGCGTGAACTGCGCGAATTCGCCGCGCGCGAACTGGGCATCGACGAACTGCAGCCGTGGGACGTGGGCTACGCCTCCGAGAAGCTGCGCCAGGCGCGCTATGCCTTCTCGGAGCACGAGGTCAAGCAGTACTTCCCCGAGCCGCGGGTGCTCGATGGCCTGTTCGGCGTGATCCAGCGCCTGTACGGCGTCGCCATCATCCCCGACGAGGCACCGAAGTGGGACGCGGACGCGCGCTTCTTCCGCATCGAGCGCGACGGCGCGACCATCGGCCAGTTCTATCTCGACCTGCACGCGCGCGAAACCAAGCGCGGCGGCGCGTGGATGGATTCGGCACGCAGCCGCATGAAGGCGCGCGAGGGCGTGCAGACGCCGGTCGCCTATCTGGTGTGCAATTTCTCCGGCCCATCGGCGCAGGGTACGCAAATAAGGCCGGCGACCTTCTCGCACGACGACGTGCAGACCCTGTTCCACGAGTGCGGCCACGGCCTGCACCACCTGCTCACCCAGGTCGACGAAGTCGCAGTATCCGGCATCCACGGCGTCGAGTGGGACGCGGTGGAGCTTCCCAGCCAGTTCATGGAGAACTTCTGCTGGGAGTGGGACGTGGTCTCGGGCATGAGCGCCCACGTCGACAGCGGCGAGCCGCTGCCACGCGAGCTGTTCGACAAGATGGTCGCGGCGAAGAACTTCCAGAGCGGCATGCAGACGGTGCGCCAGATCGAGTTCTCGCTGTTCGACCTGCTCATCCACAGCCAGCTCGAACCCGAAGGCGACACGGTGCCGGTCGAGCGTGTCATGCAGGTGCTCGCCGACGTTCGCCGCGAGGTCGCGGTGATCCAGCCGCCCGAGTGGCACCGCTTCCCGCACAGCTTCTCGCACATCTTCGCGGGCGGTTACGCGGCCGGCTACTACAGCTACAAGTGGGCCGAGGTCCTCTCGGCGGACGCCTTCGAGGCCTTCGAGGAAGCGCGCGGCGAGGCCGGTACGGTGCTCGATACGGCCACCGGCGAGCGCTTCTGGCGCGAGATCCTGTCGGTCGGCGGCAGTCGCCCGGCGATCGAATCGTTCAAGGCCTTCCGTGGCCGCGAGCCGCGCGTCGACGCCTTGCTGCGCCACAGCGGCATGGTGGCGGCGTGAAGATCGCCACCTGGAACGTCAATTCGCTCAAGGTCCGCCTGCCCCACGTCCTCGACTGGCTGGCCACGCACCAGCCCGACGCGCTGGGCCTGCAGGAGATCAAGTGCGAGGACGCCGGCTTCCCCGCAGAGGCGCTGGCCGAGGTCGGCTACCGCGCCGTGTTCGACGGGCAGAAGACCTACAACGGGGTCGCCATCCTCAGTCGCAGTGAGGCGACCGACGTGGTGCGCGGCATTCCCGGCTTCGCGGACGAGCAGAAGCGCGTCATCGCCGCCACCATCGACGGCGTGCGCGTGGTGTGCGGCTATTTCCCCAACGGCCAGGCGGTCGGCTCGGAGAAGTTCGAATACAAGCTGCGCTGGCTCGAAGCGCTCACCGCCTGGCTCAAGGACGAAATCGCCGCCCATCCGAAGCTCGCACTGGTGGGCGACTACAACATCGCCCCCGACGAGCGCGACGCCCATCCCGACTGGAGCGACGAGATCCACGTCTCCGAACCCGAGCGCGCCGCCTTCTACCGCATCGAGGCGCTGGGCCTCAACGACGCCTTCCGCCTGTTCGTGCAGCCGGAGCAGAGCTTCTCATGGTGGGACTACCGCATGGGAGCTTTCCGGCGCAACTACGGCCTGCGCATCGACCATGTGCTGCTCACGCCAACGCTGGCCGAGGCGTGCACCGCATGCACCATCGACAAGGCGCCGCGCAAGCTCGAACGACCCTCCGACCACGCGCCGGTGCTCGTCGATCTGGCGCTGTGAGCCGATGCGCGACGACGCAGCCCTGCACGCGCTCTACCCGGTGTTCGACGCCCTGCCCGCATCGCTGGTCGCCGACACGCTCGCGGCTGCGCAGTGGATCGACGTACCCGACGGCGCGGTGCTGTTCGACGAACACCAGCCCTGCGAGGGCTTCCCCTTCGTACTCGACGGCGCCATCCGCGTGACCAAGCACGCGCCCAACGGCCGTGAACTGCCGCTGTACCGCGTCACTGCCGGCGAGACCTGCATCCTGTCCTCGTCCTGCCTGCTGGGCCACGCGCCCTACACCGCGCGCGGCGTCAGCGAAGGCCCGGTGCGGCTGATGGCGCTGCCGGCCACCCGCTTCGACACACTGCTGGCCGAGCCGCCCTTCCGCGATTTCGTCTTCCGGCTGTTCGCCGAGCGCATCGCCGGGCTGATGCAGCTGGTCGAGGAAGTCGCCTTCCGCCGCCTCGACCAGCGTCTGGCCGCCGTGCTGCTGGGCAAGGGCCGCGTGCTGCGCGTCACCCACCAGCAACTGGCCGACGAGCTGGGCAGCGTGCGCGAAATCGTCAGCCGCCTGCTCGGCGGCTTCGCCGACCAGGGGCTGGTGCGCCTGGGGCGCGAACAGGTGGAACTTCTCGACCCTGCGCGCTTGCGCGAGATCGCCGCAACCTCCTGAGTGACCGCGGTCACAGACCGGCGCAGCACGGGCTGCTGAAATCGGAACCGTCATCCACACAAGGAGGTTCCGATGAAAGCCAACGTCGGCGGCATCGACCGCATTCTTCGCATCGTCGCAGGCATCGCCCTGATCGCCTGGGCCATCGCAGGCGGCCCCGTCTGGGCCTGGATCGGCGTGATCCCGCTGGCCACCGGTCTGCTACGCTGGTGCCCGCTCTACCCGTTGCTGGGCTTCACCACCTGCGGCAAGCGCGCAACCTGATCCGCCGACCGGTCCGGGGAGCTTTCCCGACCGGTCGCGGTCACATGGCCTGAGCACTGCCGTCAATCGGGCGCACAAGGAGGGATTCCCATGACCAAGAACGTCGGTTCCATCGACAAGACCGTACGCATCGTCGCCGGCCTCGTGCTGATCGCACTGGCGATCATGGACGTGGGCGCCCCCTGGACCTGGATCGGCGTGCTGCCGCTGGTCACCGGCCTGATGGGCACCTGCCCGGCCTATACGCTGTTCAAGATCGATACTTGCCCGAAGGATTGAGGCATTCGAGGCGGGCTGGATTGGTAGGTCGTGACGAGCGCAGCGAGTGCGACATCTCGCGTGTGCTGCGGGCGGGTCCGTCCCGTGAGGGGAGTGTCGCACTCGCCTGCGGCTCGACGCGTATATGGACTCCTCCCGTTTGCAAGCCTTTTGTCGTCTTTGGCTGTTGGGTACGACTGCGCACGTATATCCGACCTCAGTAGTTGAGCGCATTTGCTCGGGTCTCGATGGGCTATTCGCACGCCGGCGCCTGATCGACCTATCGTGCTTGGGAGCACTTCGCGTTAAGCAGGCTGTGCCGACGTCGGTTCGACCTGTGAGCCATCCACGACTTGGGCTTCGCAATCGACGGTAGGGGCTTACTCCTTCTCGTTACTTCGATTCACTTCAATCACTGCGCAGCGCTCACGCCACACCCACAGGCTCTTCGGTCCGTGTTCGTGCATGCTCCGGATCGTACTCACCGCCTCGCACCAACAACGCCCAGGCCATGCGTAGCGTCTTGTTGGCCAGCGCCACCGCGGCCACGTTCTTGTTGCGTCGCGCGCACAGCGCCTGCACCCAACAGCTCAACGCATCGTCCTTGTGCGCGCAGTTCTTGATCACCGAGCGCGCGCCGTGGATAAGCAAGGTGCGCACATACGCGTCACCGCGCTTGCTGATGCCCAGCAGGCGCTGCTTGCCCCCGCTCGCGTGCTGCGCTGGCACGATCCCCGCCCAGGCACTGGCCTGGCGCGCCCGGGCGAACTGACGGCCATCGCCCAAGCTGGCCACCAGCGCGGTGGCGGTGATCGGGCCCACTCCGCGCAAACTCATCAGCCGTCGCGCGGCCCCATCCTCGCGCGCGATGCGCTCGATCTGTGCGTCGAGCCGGGCGATGCGCTCATCGAGCGCGACCAGATCGTCGTACTGTTCCGACAGAATCTGCACGAACGCCTCGCTGAGCCGCTCGTCTGCGTTCTCGATCAGCACGGGCAGCGCCACCCGTACCTGCCTGACCCCTTGTGCGATCGCAATCCCGTACTCGCCCACCAGGCCGCGAATCTGATTGACCAGCGCCGTGCGTGAGGTCACCCGCTCGCTGCGCACCCGGTGCAGCGCCTGAATGTCCTGCTGCGCCACCGTCTTGATGCGCACAAAGCGCATGTCCGGACGACCCACCGCTTCGCAGATCGCCTCCGCGTCGTTGGCATCGTTCTTGTTGCCACGCACGTACGGCTTCACAAATTGCGGCGCAATGAGCCGCACATCATGGCCCAGCTCGCGCAGGCGCCGCGCCCAGTGGTGCGCACCGGCGCACGCCTCCATCCCGATCAGGCACGGCTCAAGACGCGCCAGATACTCCAGCAGCTGCGCCCGCCGTACCTGACGGCGCAACACCCGATGACCCCGCTCATCCACCCCATGCAACTGAAACACCTGCTTTGCCAGATCAATGCCAAGGCGCGTAATCTTCATCTCGGACTCCTCCTCAACCTGTGACTGGGAATGCAATTCTCAGTCTGGCACCTCGATGCCGTAAGGGGGAGGAGTCCATCCCATTGACCTACGGATCATTGCTTGCGATGAACGTGGTTCGCGATCGCGATGTAGTCGGCGACGGTGAGGCGTTCGCCGCGCAGGCCGGGGTCGATGGACAGGGCTTCGAAGTCGGGGTCGGTGAGGAATTCGCGCAGGGTGTTGCGCAGGGTCTTGCGGCGTTGGCCGAAGGCGGCGGCGACGATGCGGGCGAATAGCGCCTCGTCGTCGGGCGCGGGGCGATCCGCAGGCAGCGGGACCATGCGCACGATGCTGGAGGTGACCCTGGGCTCGGGGCGGAAGGCGCCGGGGGGGACGTCGAAGATGCTGGCCATCGCGAAGCGCACCTGCAGCATCACCGACAGGCGGCCGTAGTCGGGCGTGTCGGGCTCGGCGACCATGCGCTCGACGACTTCCTTCTGCAGCATGAAGTGCATGTCGCGCACGCCTTCGGCGAAGCCGGCCAGGTGGAAGAGCAGCGGTGTGGAGATGTTGTAGGGCAGGTTGCCCACCACGCGCAGGTCGGGGCCGAGTGCGGCGAAGTCGAAGGCCAGGGCATCGCCTTCGTGGATGGTAAGTTGCTCCGGCGCGTAGCGTTGCTTGAGGCGGGCGATCAGGTCGCGGTCGATCTCGATCACGTGCATGTGGCCGAGGCGCTCGACCAGCGGCGCGGTCATCGCGCCCAGGCCGGGACCGATCTCGACCATGGTCTCGCCCGGCTGCGCCCGGATGGCGTCGACGATGCGGCGGATGACGCTGGCGTCGGAGAGGAAGTTCTGCCCGAAGCGCTTGCGCGCGCGGTGCTCAGCCATGACCGCGCCCGACGATATCGACCGCAAGCTGCATCGCGGCGAACAGGCTTCCCGGGTCGGCACGCCCTGTGCCGGCCAGATCCAGCGCCGTACCGTGATCGACCGAGGTACGCACGATGGGCAGACCCAGCGTGATGTTCACGCCGCCGCCGAAGCTCGCGTACTTGAGCACCGGCAGGCCCTGGTCGTGGTACATCGCCAGCACCGCGTCGCCGCGCTCCAGCGTGTGCGGCACAAAAACGGTGTCGGCCGGTAGCGGGCCGTGCAACTGCATGCCCTCGGCGCGCAGCCGTGCGAGCACCGGCTCGATGATGTCGATCTCCTCGCGCCCCATGTGCCCGCCCTCGCCCGCGTGCGGGTTGAGGCCGGCGACGAGGATGCGCGGCTCTTCCAGCCCGAAGCGCGCGCGCAGGTCACGATGCAGGATGCGCAGCGTGTCTTCCAGCACGGCCGGCGTGATCGCTGCCGGCACGGCGGACAGCGGCAGATGGGTGGTGACCAGCGCCACGCGCAGGCCACCGCCGACCAGCATCATCACCACGCGCGGCGTCCCGGTGCGCTCGGCGAGATATTCGGTATGGCCGGAGAAGGCGATACCGGCCTCGTTGATGACCGCCTTGTGCACCGGCGCGGTGACCATCGCGGCGAATTCGCCCGACATACAGCCGTCGGTGGCGCGGTCGAGCATGGCGAGCACGTGTGCAGCGTTGGCCGCATCGACGCGCCCTGGATGGCAGGCGCGCGCCAGCGGCAGGTGCAACACGTCGAGCGTGCCAGCCTCGCCGACGCTGCCCGGTTGCCATTCCCGCACCCGCAGCTTGCGGTCGAGCGGGCCCAGGCGGGATTCGATCAGGCCGGCATCGCCGAGCACCACCGGATGCACGCCCCAGTCGCGCAGCGCCAGATGCGCGCACAGTTCCGGCCCGATGCCGGCCGGCTCGCCGGCGGTGACGGCGACGATTGGCTGCGAGTCGACCATCAGTCGCGCAGCAGCCGGATGTCGATGTAGGCGGTATCGCGCAACTCGCGCAGCCAGCTCTCGTAGGCCTCGTCGGACTTGCGCTGGCGCAGCGCGTTGCGCGCCTGGGCGCGCAGGCGGTCTTCGCTGACATCCTGCACGCGACGCTCGACGACCTGGATCAGGTGCCAGCCGAAGGGCGAGCGCACGGGTTCGCTGACTTCGCCGGGCTCGAGCGCGTCCATCGCGCGTTCGAATTCCGGCACGGTGTCGCCCGGCAGGATCCAGCCCAGATCGCCACCGCGTGCGGCCGACAGGTCGTCCGAATGGACCTTGGCCAGGTCCTCGAAACTCTCGCCGCCGACGACGATGCGCTCGCGCAGCCCCTCCAGGCGGGCGCGCACTTCGGCATCGGGCAGCACTTCGGTGGTGCGCATCAGGATGTGGCGCGCCCGGGTCTGCTCGACCTGATCGCCTTCCGGGCCGCCGCGCGTGTCGACGAGCTTGACGATGTGCAGGCCGGCGGCGCTGCGCAGCACTTCGGAGACGTCGCCGCGCGCCAGCCCCTCGACCGCCTCGGCAAACAGGGCCGGCAGGCGCTCGGGCTGACGCCAGCCGATGACGCCACCATCGCGCGCATCGGGCGCATCGGAGAACTCGATGGCCAGTTGCTGGAAGGCCTCGCCGGCGGCGTGCCGTTCGAGGATGTCGGCGGCCGTGCGCTGCGCCGCGGCGACTTCTTCCTCGCCGGCGTCCTCGGCCACGCGCAGCAGGATGTGGGCGACCAGCAGTTCGCGCTCGCTCTCCTGCGGTTCAGGCGCGTTGGCCAGGTAGTTGTCGATTTCCGCTTCGGTGACGACGATGCGGCTGTCGACCTCGCGCTCGCGCAAACGCGTGATCAGGATCTCCTTGCGCAGGTCTTCGCGAAAGCGCTCCCAGCTGAGGCCGTCGCGGCGCAGCGCTTCGCGCAGTTCCTCCTCGTTCAGGCCGGCGTTGTCGCCGATGCGCGTGATCGCGCGCTGCATGGTCGCTTCATCGACGGTGATGCCGTTCTCGCGCGCCAGCTGCAGTTGCGCACGTTCCAGGACGAGCCGCTCCAGAACCTGGTCTTCGAGCACTTCGCGCGGTGGCAGATCGACGCCCTGACGACGCAACTGGCCGACGACGCGCTCCATCGCATCGCGCAGCTGCGTGGCGGTGACGGCCTCGTCGTTGACCACGGCGACGATGCGGTCGGCCGGAATCGCGCGCTGCGCGAGGGCGTCGGCCGCCACCGCGAAGGCGAGCGGCAGGAGGACGAGGGCGATAAATCGATGCATCTTGGACATGCGGTTCAATGCCTGACGGTTGGGTGGCTTGCGGCGCGCGTCACGGGCCGAACCAGGGGTCGGAGACCGATTCGTTGATCATGCCGTAGCCGGGCACGCTGCGCTTGAGCAGATTCACCGGACTCGGGCCGATTCCACCCAGACCGGTGAGTTGCAGTTGCAGGAAGAAGGCGTTGGTCACGTCGTCCGGGGTGATCGCGAAACGATGGACCGCGGTGCGCACGGCCCAGCAACCGCAGGTGCTCACGTACTCGAGGCCGGCCAGCGCCTCGGTGATGCGGTTCTCGTCGATCGAGCGCGTCACGCGACCCACACCATACCAGCGACCGCCCAGCGGCCACTGCGCGGAGACGTCGATGTCGCGCAGCACGTCGCGCGAGAAGCGATAACCGATATTGAACACCTTGTTGCGCTCGGGCTGGAAGCGCACGCGCACGTTGGTGCGCTGCGTGTTCTGGTTTTCGGGGTTGTACTGCATGGCCGCGTCGAGCGAGATGCTGCGCGAGATGCGCCCGGAGAAGGCGGCCAGCACGTCGGTACGGCCGAAGTTGCTGAGCGACTCGCCCGGCAGCGCGACGCGCCGGTCTTCCAGATGATAGCGCTGGCCGACGGTCACGCGCATGCGCTCGATGCCGCTGTCGGACTCGATGAAGCGCGAGGTCAGCGCGGCCGTGATCTGGTTGGCGTCGCCGATGCGGTCGATGCCCGCGTAGCGGTTCTCGGTGAAGATCTGCGCGAAGCCGAAGTCGTAGCGCGCCGTGTCGAAGACCGGAATCTCGCTCTGGTCCTCGTAGGGGATGTTGACGTAGTACAGGCGCGGCTCCAGCGTCTGCTGGAAGGCCCGGCCGAAGAGGTTCGAGTCGCGCTCGAAGACCATGCCGCTGTCGACCGAGAAGATCGGCAGCGAACGCGTGATCGAGGTCGCCCCGCCCGGCATCACCGGGTCGTCCAGATCGTAGCTGGTGTAGTGGAAGCCGATCTTGGGCTTGACGAACCAGCCCGGACGCACGAAGGGCAGCGCCAGCTGCGGGTAGAGGTTGTAGCGCCGCCCGTCGATGAAGGCGTCATCCGAGTGGCGGAAATTGACCACTTCGCTGTCGAAGATGAACTCCGCGCCGCCGGGCAGATCGTCGCGGTAGGCCGACACCACGAACTGCGGCAGGCGCTGGTAGGGCTCGTCATCGCGCAGGTTCTGGTAGCCCTGCGCCAGCATCGAGGCCTGCCACCAGTCGCCGCGGTAGTCCAGCCGCCCCTCGCGCAGCAGGTTGCGCCGCGAGGAAACCTGCAGCGTGGAACTCAGATCCTCGAAGTACTGGTCGTCGGTGACCGCGTTGAGGTTCACCGAGGCATGCAGGCGTTGCGTCAGCGCGTGCGCATGCTGCACCGAGCCCAGCCCCCTGGCCTCGCCGGTGACGCGGTCCTGCGGCAGCCATTCGATGCGGGTCTGGCCGTTGTAGGTCGGCGTCAGGTAGCGGAATTCGGCGCCCAGCTGCAGGCCGCGCCGGCTCATCACGCGCGGCACGATGGTGGCATCGTAGTTGGGCGCGATGTTCCAGTAATAGGGCACGGTCACGTCGAAGCCGGTCTTGTTCGACGCCGCCACCGACGGCACCAGGAAGCCCGACTGGCGCTGCTCGGCGAGCGGAAAGCTCATGCGCGGCCAGTACAGCAGCGGCACGTCCATGAACACCAGCGAAGAGCCACGGGCCGTGCCGACCTGGCGGTCGAAATCGAGTTCGATCTCCTCGGCGCGAATGAACCAGTCCTCGCTGTCGGGCTTGCAGGTGGTCCAGGTCGCGCCTTCGGCACGGAACTGGTTCTCGCCTTCGAGACTGATGCGATCCGCCCGGCCACGGCCGACGATGGTGCGCCCTGGCGCCTCTTCCGAGCGCGAGGGAATCACGAAGCTGTATTCGGGGGATTCGAACTGACCCACGCGCTCGTACAGCACGAGGTTGCCGCGCGGACTCTCGAGGCGATCCTCGCCGCGCTGCAGGAGGACATCGCCCTCGGCGACGACCTCGTCTGTGAGTTCGTTGTAGGTCAGGCGATTGGCGGCAAGCCTGAAGTCGTCGCGCACGATCTCGGCCTCGCCTTCGGCGACGACCTCGACAGTGCGCAAGCCGCGGATGCTGGTCGCACGCACCGTGGTTTCGCCGTCGCTCAGTTCGGGCTTGACCGAGACCGCCTCGCCTGCCGCTGCACTGGCCGCGGCAGGCGAGGCGGCCCGACCCCCGAGCAGGGACGGGTCGACCCGCAGGGGAGCGAGTGCACCGGCATTGGTCAGGCCCGGGAAACACAGAATCAGCAGCGACACGACCCTGAGCCGCCGCCTGTCATATCTCGTGTCGCGCAAGTGTTCCCCCATTGCGGTCATCTACGGTCGGGCCGGGCCCTTTGATAAACTCGGCGATTCTACATCAGGGTGCATCGAAAAAACGTCCGCAACGGCCACCGGACGGCGCCTGCGCCGCACCAGCCAAGACTTTGCGCACGCGATGCGCCGCGCGCTGCGACCTCGCAAACCTCAGCTTACTGGAGAACCCGGTGCAACGACGCGCCCAACTCGATTCCTGGCTCGCCACCACCCTGCCCGGCCGACGTCTCGAACTCGCGCCGGCCTCGGCCGACGCGAGCTTTCGCCGCTACTACCGCGTCTCGCTGCCCGACGAGGGCGAGACCCTGATCGTCATGGACGCCCCGCCCGAACACGAGGACTGCCGCCCGTGGCTGGCCGTGGCCGCCCTGTTCGCCGAGGCTGGCGCGCACGTGCCGCAGGTTCATGCCGAGGATGTCGAACAGGGCTTCATCCTGATGTCGGACCTGGGCGATACCACCTACCTGCAGGTGCTCAACGCCGACAACGCCGCCCATCTTTACGCCGACGCGCTGGGCGCGCTGATCGCGATCCAGGGCGCCAGCCGCCCCGGCGTGCTGCCCGAGTATTCGCGCGAACTGCTCGAGCGCGAGATGCGCCTGTTCGACCAGTGGTATGTCGAACGGCATCACGGGGTGAGCCTCACCGAGACCGAGCGCGCCGCACTGGAGAAGGTGTACGCTCGCGTTCTCGACACCAATCTGGCCGAACCGCAAGTATTCGTGCACCGCGACTACCATTCGCGCAATCTCATGCATCTGGCCGGCGTCGCGAATCCGGGCATCGTGGACTTCCAGGACGCCGTCTTCGGGCCGATCACCTACGACCTGGTGTCGCTGTTCAAGGATGCCTATATCCGCTGGGACGAGGAATTCGAACTCGATCTGCTGATCCGCTACTGGGAGGCCGCGCGCGGCCTGGGTCTGCCGGTGCGCGACGACTTCCCGGAGTTTCACCGCGACTACGAATGGATGGGGGTGCAGCGCCATCTCAAGGTACTGGGGATCTTCGCGCGGCTGGCGATACGCGACGGCAAGCGGCGCTACCTCGACGACATGCCGGTGGTACTCCACCACCTGCGCCGCGTGTGTGTGCGCTATGCCGAACTCCGGCCGCTGGCGCGCCTGCTCGAACGGCTCGCACCCGAGCCGATGACGGTGGGCTATACGTTTTGAACGCGCCGGCGAGCGGCGCGATGCGCGCCATGATCCTCGCGGCCGGCCGCGGCGAGCGCATGCGCCCGCTCACCGACACCGTGCCCAAGCCCTTGCTCGAGGTCGGTGGCAAGCCGCTCATCGTGTGGCAGATCGAGGCACTGGCGCGCGCCGGCCTGTGTGACATCGTGATCAACCACGCCTGGCTGGGCGAGTGCATCGAGGCCGCGCTGGGTGACGGCGGCCGCTTCGGCGTGCGGCTGCGCTACTCGCCCGAAGGCGAAGCGCTGGAGAGCGCGGGCGGCATCGCCCGCGCGCTGCCGCTGCTGGTCGACGGTGATCCGGCGGCGGGCGAGGTCTTCGCGGTGGTCTCCGGCGACATCTTCTGCGCCTACGACTACCGCCGCCTGCTACCGGTCGCCGCGACCATGGCCGGCGCCGCGCAGCCGCACATGCATCTGGTGATGGTGCCCAATCCGCCGTTTCACCCCGACGGCGACTTCGCACTGGACGCCGACGGCCGCCTGTCGCTCGATGGCGCAGCGCGCCTGACCTTCGGCAACATCGGGCTGTACGACAGCCGCAGCTTCATCGACATCCCGCCCGACACACGCGCGGCGCTGAGCCCCTACTACCGTGCAGCGATCGCCGCCGGACGTGCAACCGGCGAGCGCTATGACGGTCCATGGGAAAACGTCGGCACGCCCGAACAACTCGCCGATCTCGACCGCCGGCTGCGCGCCACACCTGCATGAGACAATCGCCCCATGGATACTGCAACCGAACTCTCCGCCCCCGACATCGCGCCGTTCTTGAGACGGCGCGAAATCCTCGTCAACCGCATGCAGGCGGCCGGCGGCGGCGTGGCGGTGCTCGCGACCGCGCCCGAGCGCACGCGCAACCGCGACACCCACTACCCGTATCGCCATGACAGCTATTTCCACTACCTGAGCGGCTTCGGCGAACCGGAAGCGATCATGGTGCTGGTCGCCGACGCGAACCCGCGCGCGATCCTGTTCTGTCGCGAAAAGGATCTCGAACGCGAAACCTGGGACGGCCGACGCTGGGGCCCGGAGGCCGCGCGCGAAGCCTTCGGCTTCGACGAGGCCCACCCGGTGGCCACCTTCGACGAAAAACTGCCCGAGTTGCTCGTCGACCAGCCCCTGCTGTGGTGCGGCTTCGGCTACGACGACGCCTGGGACGCGCGCATCACGCGCGCGCTCAACGCCGTGCGTGCCAAGACCCGCGCCGGCTGCACCGCGCCGCACAGCATGCGCGACGTGCTCGCCGAGCTCGACGAGATGCGCCTGGTCAAGGACGCCTCGGAGCTGGACATCATGGGGCGCGCCGCGCGCATCTCGAGTGCGGCGCACTGCCGCGCGATGCGCGCGAGCCGCCCGGGCCGCTTCGAGTACGAGATCGAAGCCGAACTGCTGCACGCCTTCCGCAGCGCCGGCAGCCAGGCGCCGGCCTACCCGTCCATCGTCGCCAGCGGCCCCAACGCCTGC
This sequence comes from Pseudazoarcus pumilus, assembly GCF_002872475.1. Classification (GTDB taxonomy): domain Bacteria; phylum Pseudomonadota; class Gammaproteobacteria; order Burkholderiales; family Rhodocyclaceae; genus Pseudazoarcus; species Pseudazoarcus pumilus. The sequence continues at coordinate 843,286 of NZ_CP025682.1, read as the reverse complement.
ATCCTGCACTACGTCGAGAACGACCGCCGCATGGCGGACGGCGACCTGCTGCTGATCGACGCCGGCTGCGAACTCGACGGCTACGCCTCGGACATCACGCGCACCTTTCCGGTGGGCGGGCGTTTTTCCGGCGCACAGCGCGAGATCTACGATCTGGTGCTCGCCGCCCAGCACGCGGCCAGGGCCGAGATCCATCCCGGCAATCACTGGAACGCGCCGCACGAGGCCGCGGTGCGCGTGCTCGCACAGGGCATGATCGATCTGGGCCTGCTCGCCGGCGCGCTCGACGACGTGATCGAGAACGGCGACTACCGCCGCTTCTACATGCACCGCACCGGCCACTGGCTGGGCCGCGACGTGCACGACGCGGGCGAGTACAAGAAGGACGGCGACTGGCGGCCGCTGCTGCCGGGCATGGTGCTGACGGTCGAGCCGGGCTGCTACATCCGCCCCGCCGATGACGTGCCCGAGGCCTTCTGGAACATCGGCGTGCGCATCGAGGACGATGCCGTGGTCACGGCCGGGGGCTGCGAATACCTCACCGACGACGTGCCGCGCGAAGCCAGCGAAATCGAAGCGCTGATGCGCGATGGCGGGCATGACTGACACCGATGTGCTCGTCGTCGGCGGCGGCCCGGCCGGTCTTGCGCTGGCTTTGGCCCTGGCGCGCTCGGGCCGGCGCATCATCGTCGCCGACGCGCGCGAGGCCGGCGCGGTCGTCGACGATCCGCGCGCCCTGGCGCTGGCCCACGGCTCGCGCCTGATCCTCGAGGAACTGGGCGTGTGGCAGGGACTGCCCGCCACGCCGATCGAAACCATCCACGTTTCGCAGCGCGGCGGCTTCGGCCGCAGCGTGCTGCGCGCGACGGAGTTGGACGTGCCGGCACTCGGCCACGTGGTCTCGGCCGGCGCGCTGGCCGGTGCATTGCGCACCGCCGTCGAGGCCGCCGGCGTCACATTGCGCGACGCCACACGCGTCGAAGCGCTCGCGCCCGGCGCCGACAACCTCACCGCCACGCTCGACGGCGGCCACATCCTCACCGCGCAACTCGCCGTACGCGCCGAGGGCGGCCCCGGCGAGGGCGAAGCCGTGAAGAGCCGCGACTACGGCCAGCATGCACTGATCGCCACGGTGCAAACCCGCGACGACCACGCCAACCGGGCCTTCGAGCGCTTCACGCCGGAAGGCCCGCTGGCGCTGCTGCCCTGCGGCGAGGACTACGCCAGCGTGCTGGTGGTCTCGCGCGACACCGCCGAACAGCTGACCACGCTCGACGACGCGGCCTATCTGGCCCGTCTGCAGCAGACGATCGGCACGCGCACGATGCTCACCGCGGTGGGACCACGCGTGCGCTATCCGCTCGCGCTGCGCTACCGGCAGAGCGCTGCCGGGCCGCGCACGGTGTGGCTCGGCAACGCCGCGCAGACGCTGCATCCGGTCGCCGGCCAGGGGTTCAATCTGGCCCTGCGCGACGTCTACACCCTGGCCCGTGCCGTGCGCGACGTCGCCGATCCGGGCACGGCCGACCTGATCGAGGCCTGGGCGCGTGCGCGCCGGCTCGACCGCGCCGGCACCATCGGCTTCACCGACGCGCTGATCCGCGTCTTCGCCAACGAAACGGCCCCGCTGCGTGCGCTGCGCGGCGCCGGTCTGTTCGCGCTCGACCTGTGCCCGCCGGCGCGCGCCTTCATCGCGCGGCGCATGATGTTCGGCGCGCGCGCCTGGCCGTAGGCGCAGGTCGGCATCGGCGCAGCGGCGCGACGCCAAGCTGCGACCTACGACTCCCGCTGCCGCAGGGGCCGGGCACTGGGGTAGAATGACGCCCTTTCCCCACCCTTGATTCGCGGAGGTCATCGCGTCCATGCAGTTCGCCGGCTTTACACTGCGCAACAACCTCTTCGTGGCACCGATGGCCGGCGTGACCGATCGTCCGTTCCGCCAGTTGTGCAAGAAGCTCGGTGCCGGCGTGGCGGTCTCGGAGATGGTCACGTCGAACTCGCTGCTGTACGGCAGCGCCAAGACCCAGCGCCGCGCCAATCATGAGGGCGAAGTGGACCCGATCTCGGTGCAGATCGCCGGCGCCGACCCTGCGATGATGGCAGAGGCCGCGAAGCACAACGCCGACCGCGGTGCGCAGATCATCGACATCAACATGGGCTGTCCGGCCAAGAAGATCTGCAACGTCATGGCCGGCTCGGCGCTGATGCAGGACGAGCCGCTGGTCGCGCGCATCCTCGAGGCCGTCGTCAAGGCGGTGCCGGATACGCCGGTGACGCTCAAATTCCGTACCGGCTGGAACCGCGAGAACAAGAACGCCCCGACCATCGCGCGCATCGCCGAGGAGTCCGGCATCCGGGCGATTGCCATTCACGGGCGCACGCGCGCCGACCAGTACACCGGCCACGCCGAGTACGACACCATCGCCCTGGTCAAGTCGCTGGTGGGCATCCCGGTGATCGCCAACGGCGACATCACCACGCCGCAGAAGGCCAAGTACGTGCTGGATTACACGGGTGCCGACGGCGTCATGATCGGTCGCGCCGCGCAGGGTCGGCCCTGGATCTTCCGCGAAATCGAGCATTTCCTGGCCACCGGCGAACTGCTTCCGCCGCCGCTGGTGAGCGAGATCCAGCGCGTGTGCCGCGAGCATCTGGCGGACCTGTACGCCTTCTACGGCGAGGAGACCGGCGTGAAGGTCGCACGCAAGCACATCTCCTGGTACACCAAGGGTCTGGACGGCTCGGCGGCGTTTCGCAAGATGATGAACACGCTCGGCGAGATCGACGATCAGCTCGCCGCAGTCGACGAATTCTTCGGGCAACTGGCCGAGCGTGACGCACGACTGCGTTTCGAAGAAGAACAACCGCAGGAGCTCGCCGCATGAGTCGCGACAACGCCATCGCCGAATCCGTGCACCGCACGCTCGACCAGTATTTTCAGGACCTCGACGGCGAGGAGCCGACCGCGCTCTACGACATGGTGATGCGCAACGCCGAGCGCCCGATGCTGGCCTTCGTGATGGACCGCGCCGGCGGCAATCAGTCGGTGGCCGCGCGCATGCTGGGCATCAACCGCAACACGCTGCGCCGCAAGCTCTCCGACCACGAACTGCTGTAAACCGGCCCCTGCGGCCGCTGCCGGATTCCCGCCCCATGAAAGTCAGTCAAGCCCTTCTCAGCGTCTCCGACAAGCGCGGCGTCGTCGACCTCGCCCGCGCCCTGCACGATCTGGGCGTGATCCTGCTGTCGACCGGCGGCACCGCCGCGCTGCTGCGCGAAGCCGACCTGCCGGTCACCGACGTATCCGATCACACCGGCTTTCCCGAGATGCTCGACGGCCGCGTCAAGACGCTGCACCCCAAGGTGCACGGCGGCATCCTCGCGCGCCGCGACCTGCCCGCGCACATGGACACCATCGCCGAGCACGACATTTCGCGCATCGATCTGGTCGTCGTGAACCTCTACCCGTTCCAGGCCACGGTCGCCAAACCCGGCTGTACGCTGGAGGACGCCATCGAAAACATCGACATCGGCGGCCCGGCGATGGTGCGCGCAGCGGCCAAGAACCACGGCACGGAGGCCGGTGGCGTGGGCATCGTCACCGACCCGGACGACTACTCGGCCATCGTCGACGAACTCAAGGCCGGGGACGGCGCGCTGTCGTACAGAACCCGTTTCGCACTCGCGGCCAAGGCCTACACGCATACCGCGCGCTACGATTCGGCGATCGCCAACTATCTGACCGCTCTTGGCCCGGACGGCACGCAAGAGGCCTTCCCGGACCGGCTGCAACTGGCCTTCGACAAGGTGCAGGACCTGCGCTACGGCGAGAACCCGCACCAGGGCGCGGCCTTCTACCGCGAGCCGACCGCAGCCGAGGGCACGATCGCACGCTACCGTCAGTTGCAGGGCAAGGAGTTGTCCTACAACAACATCGCCGACGCCGACGCGGCCTGGGAATGCGTCAAGGCCTTCGACGGGCCCGCCTGCGTCATCGTCAAGCATGCCAACCCCTGCGGCGTGGCGCTCGGCACGGACGCGGCCGAGGCCTATGTCAAGGCCTTCCAGACCGACCCGACCTCGGCCTTCGGCGGCATCATCGCGTTCAACTGCGAGGTCGACCGCGCCACCGCCGAGGGCGTCTCCAAACAGTTCATGGAAGTGCTCATCGCACCGTCCTTCGCGCCCGACGCGCTGGAACTGCTGGCCGCCAAGAAGAACGTGCGCGTGCTGCAGTGTCCGCTCGGACGCGCAGCGGGCGCGCTCGACTTCAAGCGTGTGGGCGGCGGTCTGCTGGTGCAGGGCGCGGACGAGGCGCACATCGCCACCGCCGATCTGCGGGTGGTCACGCAGCGCGCGCCCGACGCGCGTGAGCTGGCCGACCTGCTGTTCGCACAGCGCGTGGCCAAATACGTCAAGTCCAACGCCATCGTGTATTGCCGCGACGGCATGACGGTGGGCGTGGGCGCGGGCCAGATGAGCCGCGTCGACTCGGCGCGGATCGCCGCCATCAAGGCTGGCAACGCCGGGCTGGACATTCGCGGCTCGGTGGTCGCCTCGGACGCTTTCTTCCCGTTCCGCGACGGCCTCGACGTGCTCGCCGAGGCCGGTGCCACCGCCGTCATCCAGCCCGGCGGCTCGATGCGCGACGCGGAAGTGATCGCTGCCGCCGACGAGCATGGCGTGGCCATGGTGCTGACCGGCTTCCGCCATTTCCGGCACTGAAACTGAACGCATCCCTGCAACTCCCAACGAATCGAATCCCATGAAAGTTCTCGTCATCGGCTCCGGCGGCCGCGAACACGCGCTGGCCTGGAAACTCGTACAGTCGGGCAAGGTCACCCGCGTCCTGGTCGCACCCGGCAATGCCGGCACCGCGCGCGAGCCCGGCGTCGAGAATGTCGCCGTCACCAAGACCGCGGATCTGATCGAGCTGGCGCGCAGAGAGGACGTGGCCTATACCGTGGTCGGCCCCGAGGCGCCGCTGGCCGAAGGCGTGGTCGACGCCTTCCGCGCCGCAGATCTGAAGATCTTCGGCCCGCTCCAGGCGGCCGCGCAACTCGAGGCCTCCAAGGACTTCGCAAAGCGTTTCATGGTGCGTCACGGCATTCCCACCGCGAAGTACGAGACCTTCACCGACGCGACCGCAGCCCATGACTACGTCGCGCGCGAGGGTGCGCCCATCGTCATCAAGGCCGACGGCCTCGCCGCCGGCAAGGGCGTGGTGGTGGCGACCACGCTCGACGAGGCGCACGCGGCGATCGACATGATGCTGCTCGACAACAAGATGGGCGACGCCGGCGCGCGCGTCGTCGTCGAGGAATTCCTCGAAGGCGAGGAAGCGAGCTTCATCGTCATGGCCGACGGTCGCCACGCGCTGGCGCTGGCCACCAGCCAGGACCACAAGCGGCTCAAGGACGGCGACGCCGGCCCCAACACCGGCGGCATGGGCGCCTATTCGCCCGCGCCGGTGGTCACGCCGGAGGTGCATGCACGCGTGATGCGCGAAATCATCGACCCGGTGCTCGAAGGCATGATCGCCGAGGGCACGCCTTACACCGGCTTCCTCTATGCCGGGCTGATGATCGACACCGACGGCCGCCCGCGCGTGGTCGAATTCAACTGCCGCATGGGCGACCCGGAAACCCAGCCCATCCTGATGCGTCTGAAGAGCGACCTGTCCGATCTCATCGAGGCCGCCATCGACGGCACGCTCGACCGCGTCGAGGCCGACTGGGACCGGCGTTTCGCGCTCGGCGTGGTGCTCGCCGCCAAGGGCTACCCGGCACGCCCGCGCAAGGGCGACGCCATCACCGGCCTGCCCGAGCGCGCCGCCGAGGACGCCCACGTCTTCCACGCCGGCACGGCCCTCAAGGACGGCGCCGTGGTCAGTTCGGGCGGCCGCGTGCTGTGCGTGACCGCGCTCGGCGACAGTGCGCGCCTGGCGCAGACGCGCGCCTACCAGATCGCCGCCGACATCCACTTCGACGGCTGCCAGTACCGCCACGACATCGGGCATCGCGCCCTGGCGCGCAAGGGCTGACGCCCATGAACGACAACGAAGCCGTCAAGCGCTGGCTGACCGGACTGCAGGAGCGCATCGTCGCACGCCTGGAGGAGGCCGACGGCGGCCGCTTCCTGGCCGATGGCTGGGATCGCCCCGGCGGTGGCGGCGGCCTGTCGCGCGTCATCGAGGATGGCGGCCTGTTCGAGCGCGGCGGCGTGAATTTCTCGCATGTGATGGGCGACTCCATGCCCGCCTCGGCCACCGCCCACCGGCCCGAGCTGGCCGGCCGCGCCTTCGAGGCCATGGGCGTGTCGCTGGTACTGCACCCGCGCAACCCCTATTGCCCGACGGTGCACATGAACGTGCGCTATTTCAACGCCACGGCCGCAGGACGCGAGCCGGTATGGTGGTTCGGCGGCGGCATGGACCTGACGCCCTACTACCCCTTCGACGAGGACGTCGAGCATTTTCACGCCGTGTGTCGCGAGGCCGTGCTGCCCTTCGGCGGCGAGGACGAGTACCGGCGCCTGGCCGACTGGTGCGACCGCTATTTCTTCCTCAAGCACCGCAACGAGCCGCGCGGCGTGGGCGGGCTGTTCTTCGACGACCTGGGCGCGGACGGCGCGCGGCCGTTCGACGATGCCTTCGGCCTGACCTGCTCGGTGGGCGAGGCCTTTCTCGAGGCCTATCTGCCCATCGTCGAGCGCTGCCGCGACCTGCCCTTCGGCGAACGCGAGCGCGACTTCCAGGCCTATCGGCGGGGGCGTTACGTGGAGTTCAATCTGGTGTTCGACCGCGGCACGCTGTTCGGCCTGCAGTCGGGCGGGCGCACCGAATCCATCCTGATGTCGCTGCCGCCCATCGTCAAATGGCGCTACGACTGGACACCCGAAGCGGGCAGCCCCGAGGCCGCACTCTACGAGAAATACCTGCGCCCGGCGGCGCAACGCCTGCGCGACTGAGCCAGGCAGTGAACGCGAACGGCCGCCGGAACCCAGCGGCCGTTCGCGTTTGACGGCAATCGGATGTCAGCCGTCTTCAGCCCTGCGCCAGACGCGCCGCCTCGCGATAGTGGCGCGCAGCGTCATCCGTGCGTTCCAGGCGCTCGAACAGTTCGGCGAGCGAACGATGCACATCGGCGCGCGCATCACGTGCCAGCGATTCTTCCAGATAGCTCTGCGCCTTGCCCCAGATCTGCGCGGCCATGCACTGACGACCCACCGAAGCGAGCAGGCCGGCGTCGTCAGGATGCGCGGCGAGCCACTTCTCGGCACGCTTGAGCGCCTGATCGGCCTCCGCGCCGTCACCCGCGCACAGCGAGTACTGGCGTGCCAGTTCCGAGTCCCACTGGTCATCGAGCAGGCGTTCGACCGTGCGCCGCGCGAGTCCGCCCTGGCCGGTCGCCGCCAGCATGGGAACGACCTCGGCGATGAGCACGCGGTCGGCCATGTCCTCCTTGGGCAGATCGCGCCAGTAGGCCGCGGTCTCGGTCGCGTCGCCGAGCCTGCGGCGGAAACCTGCGATGCGCGCAGCGCGTTGCAGGCGACGCGCCTCGTCGACCGGCAAGGCGCGCTCGGACTGCAGTTGCGGCACCAGCTCGGCGACCTCGTCCCAGCGCTCCTCGGCCAGCGCCAGATCGAGCGCGAGCCGACGTGCCGCGACGCTGCGGTGGCCGCTCTCACGCAGCGCATCGAGCGCCGCACGGGCATCGGCGAACTCGCCGTCGTCGATCGCGAAGCCGGCCTGTGCGAGCAGACGCGGCGCGCGCCCGCCCTCGCGTTCGCCGGCCTTGTCGAGCCATTCGGCACGCTTGCGCGCGTCGCGCATGCCGTGCGCCGCCCGCGCGGCGACGACGGCCACCTCGAAGGAGGTGCGATCGGCGGCGTCAGCCGCGCGCGCGCTCGACAGCGCATCGCCATAGCGTCCCTCGAACAGCGCGCGCAGGGCCTGATGCAGCGCCTTCGTGCGCTTCTCCTCGCGGCGACGTACGCGATAGCGCGCGACCCGGCCAGGCAAACCCAGCGTCCTGCGCAGCACGCGCACCAGCACGTACATGAGCACGAAGGCCACGATCAGGCCGACGATGACGAAATTCAACGACAGCTGGGCACGCCACGGCGGCGACACGACCAGCACGTAACCTTCGTTTTGCCCGGCCAGCATCGCGATGCCGGCGGCCACTGCGAAGATTGCGACGATCCAGATCAGTGCTCGCATCGATACCCCCTCAGCGTTCCGATCCGGCCGCGTCCGGCGCCGAACCGGCGGAAAGCCGTTCGCGCGCCATCGACAGGGCGGAGAAGGTAGCGGTCAGCGAGGGGGTCTCGGCCTGCAGATCGACCGAGGCGAGTTCGTCGAACTCCGCGAGCACGTGCTGCACGCGCGCGTCACGCGGATCGAAGAAGCGGGCGACCAGTTCGCGCGCGGCCTCCAGATCGGCCGCATAGGTGCGCGCGTCGCCGGCAAGCAGCGCCAGGCGCGCGGTGAGCACGCGCAGCTTGACGTTCTCGCGCAGGAAGTCGCCCTGCGAGGGCGCGAGCAGCGCCGGATCGGCCTGATCCATGCGTTCGAGGCGGATCATGCCGCGCATCTCGTTCCAGGCGTCGGCGCCCAGTTCGCGCACCAAACCCAGGGCGTTGCGCCACCACACTTCGACGTCGCTGGCATCGGCCGGCGCCGGCTCGATCGGTTCGCTGTCCATCGCCGGCGGCGTGCCCTGCGGCTCGACGGTATAGGCCAGCGGCAGCTTCTGAAGGCGCTCGAACAGCAACTCCAGGCGCATCGCGAAGCCCGAGACATCGACCTGCGGATGGGCCTTGATCGCATCGATGTCCGTGAGCAGCGCGCGGCGCAGGTCCTGCATGTGACCCATCTCCGGCGCGGCCAGTCGCGACTCGGCGCTTTGCAGCGCGATCAGCGCCGCCTCGAAGTTGCCGGCCAGGCGCAGTTGCTGGTTGGCGATGGTGATTGCCTGCGCGACCTCGGCGAGCGCGCGCTCGCTGCGCGAGCGCGAAAATTCCTGATAGAGGGATTCGAGCGCGGCGGCCTGCCCTTCGGTTTCGGCGACCTTGGATTCGAGCGCGCCGAAGCGCCCCTGCATCGACTCGATGGATTCGCGCGCCGACTGCGCCAACGCGCGCGCCTCGGCCGCGCGATTGTCGGCGGTGGCCAGACGATCGGCGATCTCGGTGCGCATGCCGGAACTGGCCTGGCGCAATTCCCACAGCTGCCAGCCAAGCACGCCGACACCGATCAGGGCGAGCACGGCCAGCACCAGACCGGCACGACTACCGCCGGAAGCGGACGCCTGCGCGGGCCGGGGCGGCGCGGGAGGCGGGGTCTCGGCGGACGCAGTCTCGGCCGGGCGCGCAGCCTCGGCCTCCTCCGCAGTCGCGGCCTGTTCGGCGCGGGTCTCATCGGAGGCGGCCTGGGCGGCGTCCTCCCTGTCATCAGCCGGGGGCGGCTGGGTCAGCGCAGGGGTCTGTTTGTCCATGTTCGCGAGTTTAACCGAGACTGGTTGCAAAAAATCTGCGAGCCGTCAGGCCGCAGGCGCCGGGCCGAGGCCCGCCTCGAGGCCGCGCACGATGCCGGCGTCGCCCGCATCGGTCTCCACGACCGAACGAAAGCCCGCATCGAAGGCACTGCCGGCGATGCGCGGATGCGGTGCGTACACCGGCACGGAACGCAATGCGCCGAGCGCATGCGGGCCGAGCATGCATGCCAGATTGCGCACGCCTTCGCTGCTCGTCAACACCAGCGCGTCGAGCGGCCCGGCGTCGAGCAGCACGCTGGCGTCGGCATGCGGGCAAAAGCGCCGGTACACGCTGACGTGTTCGACCAGCGCGCCACGCCGCGTCAGTTCCTCGCCGAGCAGCTCGCGACCGCCGTCGCCACGCAGCACGAGAACGCGTTTGCCGCGGATCGCCGCCCCCGAGAACTCCGGCAGCGCCAGCACGGCCTCGCTGTCGAAACCCTCGGTGGGCGCGAGCACATGGGCGAAACCGTGACGCCGCAGCGCACGCTCGCTGCCGCCGCCAACCGTCGCCGCAATGACACCCGCCGGCCAGTCGCGCTGCGCGAGCATGTGGCGCAACGCGAAATCGACCGCGTTGGGACTGACGAAGAAGACCAGGTCGAATTCGTCCAGACGCGCAGTCACCGCTTCCAGCGCGGACATGTCGTCGGCCGGTGCGATGCCCAGCACCGGAAAGCGCAGCGCACGCGCGCCACGCGACTCGATGGCCGCGCACAGGGTTTCGGCCTGCGCCTCGGGACGGGTCACGACGATGGTCCTGCCTGCAAGCGTGTGCTGCACTGAAGGTCCCCGTGGATGCGGCCGCGTCGGGCCGGCTTGTGCGCCGCTCAGTCGAGTGCGGCGAGAATCTCTTCGGCACCCTGCGCGCGCAGCTCTTCGGCCAGGGCCAGGCCGATCGCCTCGGCATCACCGGCACGACCGCTGCGCTCGGCGCGGGCGATGCGCGAGCCGTCGGGCAGCGCGACGAAACCGCGCAGCCACAGCCGCTCGCCATCAAGTTCGGCGTAGGCGCCCAGCGGCAGCTCGCAACTGCCGGCGAGCGCGCGCGAGACGGCGCGCTCGGCGGTGACGCGCGCGGCGACCGACGCGTCGTGCAGCGGCGCGAGCCAGGCCAGCAGCTCGGGGCGATCCTCGCGACACTCGATACCGAGCGCGCCCTGCCCGACGGCCGGCAGCGACTCCTCGGCCGTCAGCGCCGCGCGCACGCGCTCGTCCATGCCCAGCCTGCGCAGGCCCGCCTCGGCCAGCACGATGGCGTCGTACTGGCCCTCGTCGAGCTTGCGCAATCGCGTGTCGAGGTTGCCCCGCAGGCTGGTCACCGCCAGATACGGATGGCGCGCGCAGATCTGCGACTGGCGACGCAGCGACGAGGTGCCCACGACGGTACCCGGCGGCATGTCGGCGAGGCTCTCGTAGCGGTTGGACACGAAGGCGTCGAAGGGCGAGTCACGATCCGAGATGCAGGCCAGCACGAAGCCGGGCTCGATCGCCATGGGCACGTCCTTCATGGAGTGCACGGCGATGTCGGCACGACCGTCGAGCAGCGCCGTTTCGAGCTCCTTGATGAACAGGCCCTTGCCCCCCACCTTGGCCAGTGGGCGGTCGAGGATGCGGTCGCCACGCGTGGTCATGCCCAGCAGTTCGACCTGGCAGGCGGGATACAATTGCAGCAGGCGGGCGCGGATGTGCTCGGCCTGCCACAGGGCCAACCGGCTTTCTCGGGTGGCGATGACGATGCGCTCGGGCGTGCTCGGATTCATGGATTCGGGACGGTCGGGACAGAATGGGGCGGAGCCCCGGATTCGGGACGATGGGTTCGATGCGACTCTTGCGAGGCGCCCGCCAGTTGCGGGCAATGGCGGCCATTCTAGCATGTGCGCTGGCGCTGCCCGCCGCGGCGGCCGGCACGCTGCCCGCCGCCGGTGACCTCGCACGCGAGGCCGCCGCGATGCGCCGAGAGGCCACGCCGATGGCGATCCTGTATAGCCAGCATGGATGCGCGTGGTGCGACATCGCACGCAGCCAGCTGGTGCCGATGTCGCGCGACGCGGACGTCGGCGCGATCTTCCGCCAGATCGACATTGATCGCGCCACGCCGATGACCGCGTTCGACGGCGAACCGACCACGCACGCGGACTTTGCGCGGGCCGAACAAGCGCGCTTCACGCCGATGCTGGTACTCTATGGCCCCTCCGGAGAACGGCTCGCCGAGCCCGTAGTGGGCGTCGGCACGGTCGATTTCTATGCCCAATACGTCTCCCGGGCGATCGCCGAGGCCCGCGCCCGGCTGCAACCCAAACACCAATAACGACACGCAGGAAACCCCGACCATGACCACCCAGGACAAGGACGCACCGCTGCGCGACGACATCCGCATGCTCGGCCGTCTGCTCGGCGACACCATCCGCGAGCAGCAGGGCGAGGCCACCTTCGATCTGATCGAGCGTATCCGCCAGACTTCGGTGCGCTTTCGCCGCGACGAGGACCATTCGGCCAAGCGCGAACTCGAGGGCCTGCTCGACGCCTTGTCGCGCGAGCAGACCATCCAGGTCGTGCGCGGCTTCAGCTACTTCTCGCATCTGGCCAACATCGCCGAGGATCAGCACCACATCCGGCGCAGCCGCTACCACCTGCGCATGCGCTCGGCGCCGCGCCAGGGCAGTCTCGCGCGCGCCATGGATGATGCGCTCGAGCGCGGTCTCGCGCCGTCCGATCTGGCCGGCTTCTTCGACACCGCGATGATCTCGCCGGTGCTCACGGCCCACCCCACGGAAGTGCAGCGGCGCAGCATCCTAAACGCGCAGATGCGCATCGCGCGCCAGCTCGACGACCGCGACCGCATCGAACTCACGCCCGAGGAGATGTCGCTGTCCGAGGAGGAAATCCGGCGCGCGGTGCTCACCCTGTGGCAGACGCGCATGCTGCGCCCGGTGCGCCCGTCGGTGGTCGACGAGGTGTCGATGGGCCTGTCCTACTTCGACATCACCTTCCTGCGCCAGCTGCCCAAGCTCTACGCCACCATCGAGGAACAGCTGTCCGAGCGCGACCCCTCGCTCGCCAACGTCGAGCTGCCCGCCTTCATGAAGATCGGCAGCTGGATCGGCGGCGACCGCGACGGCAACCCCTTCGTCACCGCAGACGTGCTGCGCCAAACGCTCGAACTGCAGGCCGGGGTCGTGCTCGACTATTACCTGGACGAAGTGCTCACGCTGAGCACCCGGCTGTCGCTGGCCGATGGTCTGGTGAGCGTGTCGGACGCCGTGCGCGAACTGGCCGAGCGTTCCAGCGACGCTTCGCGCCAGCGCGTCGACGAGCCCTACCGCCGCGCGATGACCGGCATCTACGAACGCCTGGCCGCCACCTACCACGCCTTGCTGGGCGTGCCGCCGCAGCGCACCGTGCGCCTCGACGCCGAGCCCTACCCCGGCCCGGCGGCCCTGCTCGAGGACCTGGACATCATCCACCGCTCGCTGGTGGCCAATGGTTCGGCCACGCTCGCGCGCGGCAAACTGCGCCTGCTGCGCCGCGCGGTGAAGATCTTCGGTTTCCATCTGGCGCCGGTCGACCTGCGCCAGAACTCCGACGTGCACGAGCGCGTGGTGGCCGAGCTACTGGCCGTGGCCGGTCGCGAGGCCGACTATCTGGCGCTCGACGAGGACGCGCGCGTGGCGCTGCTGCTCGACGAGATCGCCACGCCGCGCCCGCTGGTGTCGCCACACGTGAAATACGCCGAACAGACTGAATCCGAACTGGCGATTTTCCGCGCCGCGCGTGAGTCCCACCTGCGCTTCGGCCCCGAGGCCATCGCCAACTTCATCATCTCCAAGACCGACAGCGTCTCCGACCTGCTCGAACTGGCCCTGCTGATGAAGGAAGCCGGCATCCTGCGCCCGCACGAGAACGCGCTCGACGGCAACATCATCCCGCTGTTCGAGACCATCGAGGATCTGGCCAACGCGCCCCGCATCATGGACGCGCTGTTCTCGCTGCCGCAGTACATGCAACTGCTCGACGGCGCTCGCGGACGCACCCAGGAAGTCATGCTGGGCTATTCGGACAGCAACAAGGACGGCGGCTTCATGACCTCCGGCTGGTCACTGTACAAGGCCGAAATCGGCCTGGTCGAGCTGTTCGCCCGCCACGACGTTCGCCTGCGTCTGTTCCACGGCCGCGGTGGTTCGGTGGGTCGCGGCGGCGGCCCCAGCTATCAGGCCATCACCGCCCAGCCGGGCGGCGCCGTGCAAGGCCAGATCCGCCTGACCGAACAGGGCGAAGTGATCGCCGCGAAGTACGACAACCCGGAGGTGGGTTTCCGCAACCTCGAGGTCATCGTCGCCGCGACGATGGAGGCCACGCTGCTCTCGGGCAACGCGCCGGCGCCGCGCGAGGAATTCCTCGACACCATGCAGACGCTCTCGGACGACGCCTTCGCCGCCTATCGCGGCCTGGTCTACGAGACCGAAGGCTTCGAGAAGTACTTCTGGGAGTCGACCGTGATCTCCGAGATCTCGGAGCTGAACATCGGCTCGCGCCCGGCCTCGCGCAAGAAGGGTCAGCGCATCGAGGACCTGCGCGCCATCCCCTGGGTGTTCAGCTGGGCGCAGTGCCGGCTGATGCTGCCCGGCTGGTACGGCTTCGGCACGGCCGCGCGCAAGTTCGTCGAGGCCCACCCCGAGGACGGGCTCGAGCGCCTGCGTCAGATGAACCGCGAATGGTCGTTCTTCGCCGCGCTGCTGTCGAACATGGACATGGTGCTGGCCAAGACCGATCTGGCCATCGCCTCGCGCTACGCCGGACTGGTCAAGGACGCGGCGCTGCGCGAGCAGATCTTCGGCCGCATCCAGGCCGAATGGCACGAGACCGTGAACATGCTGCTGGCGATCATGGAGCAGGAGGAACTGCTCGACGGCAACCCGCTGCTCAAGCGTTCGATCCGCAACCGCTTCCCGTATCTCGACCCGCTCAACCACGTGCAGGTCGAGCTGCTGCGCCGCCACCGCGAAAAGCCCGAGGACGAACGCCTGCGCCTGGGCATTCACATCTCGATCAACGGCACCGCGGCTGGCTTGCGAAACAGCGGGTGAGTTTCCAGGGGCCGGGAATCGGCCCCCGGCCCGTCAGAGCCGCAGCGCCTCCCTCACCGTCGGCCATTGCCGGCGGCTGATCGGCACGCGCTCGTGGAGTCCGCGCAGCAGCACGTCCCAGTGCGCCTCGCCGTCGACCTCGCCGGCACGCTCGACGCCGGCGACCGCGTCGCGCGCAACCAGGCAGTTGCGGTGCACGCGCAGGAAGCGCTCCGGAAATTCCTGCTCGATTTGCACCAACGACTCGTCGAGCACGTATTCGCGCGTCGTGGTGATTGCCGTCACGTACTTCATCTCGGCGCGCAGGAGCACGACCTCGGCGATCGGCACCAGCACGATGCGACCGCGTTCGCTGACGCTGAAATTGCGGCGCGGCACGCCCCGCCCGCCATTCCCCATACGCGCGCGTGCGCGGCCCAGCGCCTCGGCCAGACGCGAGGCGCGCACCGGCTTCACCAGATAGTCGGTGGCGGCCAGTTCGAAGGCTTCGACCGCGTGTTCGTCATAGGCGGTGGTGAAGATCACGTGCGGTGCGTCCTCGCCGGCGCCGATGCGACGCGCCAGTTCGACGCCGTCCATCGCCGGCATGCGCACGTCGGCCAGCACGACGTCGACCGGCTGCGCCTCGATCAGGCGCAGCGCCTCGACACCGTTGGCCGCCACCCCGACGATCTCGCTGGGCTGCTCGGCGGCAATGTCGCCGAGCAGGTCGCGCAGACGCGCACGGGCCGGCGCCTCGTCGTCAACGATGAGTATGCGCAGGGGCACTTTCGGGACCATGACTGCTCCTTCGGTACGGCAGGCGAATGACGACATGGAAGCGACCACCGCGCGGGCCGGCCTCGAGGCTGGCTTCCAGATCGAAGAACAATTGCAGGCGCTCGCGGATGTTGTCGAGCGCGATGCGATTGCCCACGCGCACCTCCCCCGCGTCGGCGCGCGGATTGTCGACCTCGATACGCAGTTCGGCGCCGCGGCGCGCGATGCGCACGCCGATGCGCGAGGCATCGGCGACATGCTCGACGCCATGGTAGATGGCGTTCTCGATCAGCGGCTGCAAGATCAGCGGCGGCACGCGCGCTTCCTCCACTCCGTCGCCGACCTCCCAGTCCACCTGCAGGCGATCGCCCAGGCGCAGCGACTCGATATCCAGATAACGCCGGCACAGCACCAGCTCGTCGGCCAGCGCCACCAGCCCGTGCTGCTCGCGCATCAGCGCGCGGAACAGTTCGGCCAGTTCCTCGAGCGCGCGCTCGGCGCGGCGCGGATCGGAGCGGATGGTGCCGAGTACGCCGTTGAGCGCGTTGAACAAAAAGTGCGGGCGGATGCGCGCGGTCAGCGCCATCAGGCGGGCCTCGGCCAGTGCCGGCGTGAGACTGCGCTCGCGATGATCGAAGTAGGCCAGGGTCGCGCCCAACGCGGCGAGCGCCCACAGCAGCCAGCGCCATAGCGCATCGCCGGGCATCGCCAGCAACGGAAACAGCAGCGCCACGACGATGGCCGTCGCGCTGCCGAGCAGCGCCACTCCGAACACCCAGGGCAGGCGTACCAGCATCGGGGCGGCGGCGAAGTACAGCAGCACGATCACGAACAGCGGCAGCTCGACCCGTGCGGCCAGCGCGAGAAAGGTCTCGAACAGGCGCACGGGCGCCGGCTCCTGCACGAGTGCGGTCAGCAGGGCGAGCAGGTTCACGAGCAGCAACGTACGCAGCAAGACCCCGAGGTTGCGCAGATCCGGCAGGTGGCGCCGCAGCGCGGGCCGCCCCGGCATTTGCTTTATACTCTGCACGCCAATTTCCCCCGCCGCCGGCGCCGCCGGCGGCCTCCAGATGCCCGCATTATGACAGACCACCCCAGCAACGACGCCCCCAAGGCCTGGTCCGGCCGTTTCTCCGAACCCGTCTCCGATCTGGTCAAGCGCTACACCGCCTCGGTGTATTTCGACCAGCGCATGGCCGCACAGGACATCCGCGGCTCGCTCGCGCACGCCAGGATGCTGGCCCGTCAGGGCATCATCGGCGCACAGGATCTGGCCGACATCGAGAGCGGGCTGGCGCAGATCGCCGGCGAGATCGAGCGCGGCGAGTTCGCCTGGAGCCTCGACGACGAGGACGTGCATCTCAACATCGAAAAGCGCCTCACCGCACTGGTGGGAGACGCCGGCAAGCGATTGCACACCGGCCGCAGCCGCAACGACCAGGTCGCCACCGACATCCGTCTGTGGCTGCGCGATGCGATCGACCAGATCCTCGAACTGATCGGGCAATTCCAGCACAACCTGCTCGACGTCGCCGAAGCCCATGCCGACACCGCCCTGCCCGGCTTCACCCACCTGCAGGTCGCGCAACCGGTGACTTTCGGCCACCACCTGATGGCCTATCACGAGATGTTGCGCCGCGACGCCGAACGCTTCGTCGACTGCCGCCGCCGCACCAACCGTCTGCCGCTGGGCAGCGCCGCGCTGGCCGGCACCAGTTTCCCCATCGACCGCGAATCCGTCGCGCACGAACTGGGCTTCGACGAGGTCTGCTACAACTCGCTCGACGCCGTCAGCGACCGCGACTTCGCCATCGAATTCTGCGCCGCTTCCGCACTGCTGATGACGCATCTGTCGCGCCTGTCCGAAGAACTGATCGTGTGGATGAGCCCGCGCGTGGGCTTCATCGACCTGGCCGACCGCTTCTGCACCGGCAGCTCGATCATGCCGCAGAAGAAGAATCCCGACGTGCCGGAGCTGGTGCGCGGCAAGACCGGCCGCACCAACGGCAACCTGATCGCGCTGCTGACCCTGATGAAGGGCCAGCCGCTCGCCTACAACAAGGACAACCAGGAAGACAAGGAACCGCTGTTCGACACCGCCGACACGGTGATCGACACGCTGCGCATCTACGCCGACATGGTCACCGGCATCCGCGTCAAGGCCGACGCGATGAAGAGCGCGCTGACGCAGGGCTTTGCCACCGCCACCGATCTGGCCGACTACCTCGTCAAGAAGGGCCTGCCCTTCCGTGACGCCCACGAAGCCGTGGCGCTGGCCGTGCGTGCAGCCGAACTCAAGGGCTGCGATCTGCCCGAGTGCACGCTCGACGAGCTGCGCATTGCCATGGCCCACGTGCCGGGCGCCGTCGAGCGCCTTGGCGAGGACGTCTTCTCCGTGCTCACCGTCGAAGGCTCGCTGGCCTCGCGCAAGCACATCGGCGGCACCGCGCCGGAGCAGGTGCGCCGCGCGATTGCCGCTGCCCGCGCGCGTCTGCAGGGCTGAAGCCATGAATGCGCTCGCCACGCTCACGCGCGTCGAACGCGCCATCCGGGAAGCCACCGGCAACGCCTTCCGCATCACCGATTCGCGCGCCGTCACCGGCGGCGACACGCATCGCGCGCTGAGCGTGGCCGGCGGCGAGCAGCGCTACTTCGTCAAGCACGGCCCGGCCGACACCTTTGAGATGTTCGAGGCCGAGGCCGACGGGCTGGCCGCGCTGGCCGAGACCGGCGCCGTGCGTGTACCGGCCGTCATCGCGCTGGGCGCGGACGACGACGGCGCCTGCCTGATTCTCGAACATCTGGAACTGACCCCGCTCGCCACCCCGGATGACGGCGCACGCTTCGGCGAGGCACTGGCCGAAATGCACCACCACACCGGCGAGCGATTCGGCTGGCCGCGCCACAACTTCATCGGCCGCAGCCCGCAGGACAACACGCCAAGCGACAACTGGGCGCTGTTCTTCGCCCAGCACCGCCTCGCGCCGCAACTGCTGCGCGCCCGCGCAAACGGCTTCGGCGGCGACCTGCAACGCCATGGCGCGCGCGTGATCGAGCGCCTGGCCGGCCTGTTCCTCGACTACCGCCCGCAGCCCAGCCTGCTGCACGGCGACCTGTGGCACGGCAACGCCGCCATGACCGCCGACGGCCAGCCGGCGCTGTTCGACCCGGCCGTGTATCGCGGCGACCGCGAATCCGACCTGGCCATGGCCGAGCTGTTCGGGGGCTTCCCGCCGGCTTTCTACGCAGCCTATCGACGCGCCTTGCCACTCAACGCGGAGTACGAGACGCGCAAACCGCTGTACGCGCTCTACCACGTGCTCAATCACCTGAACCTGTTCGGGCGCAGCTATTTGCGCGAGGCCGAACGCCTCACGGCCAAGCTCGACTTCGCGCTGGGAACGCGCAGCGAATGACGCTGGGAACGCGCAGCGAATCGGGATAGGGGCGGTCAGCTTACCTGACCGTTCCCCTCCCACACCACCCGGCATGCGGGTCCGCACCGGGCGGTTCGAGCAGTTGAGGTCATGAGAGCCGGGGCACTCCGATCCGGTCGAAGTAGGCGATAGGCATTGCCCGGTTCAGCGCCATGCGGCTGTTGCGCCACCAGCACCGACTGTTCGCGGCCACCTTGCGAGCGTCCGCCTCCGAAGCGCCCAGCGCTTTCAACTCCCGATACATCGTCGTACTCCGGCGCCAGTGCTTGAGCTGCACGGCACGCAGCCGGTGTCGAATCCACTCGTCGAGTCCGCGGAACACTTGCGGCGTCTGCGCGAGCTGGAAGTAGGCCTTCCAGCCCGGCATGTAAGTCCGGAGTTGTTCGGCGATCTCCGGCAGGCTACGCCCACCCGAGCGACGCGTCATTTGTCGGATGCGTTGCTTGAAGGTCTCTTTGGCCTTGTCCGCCACCTTGCATTTGACCTGACCGCCTCGGCCATACCAGAAGGCATAACCGAGAAACTTCCGGCCAGATGCGGGCGCGACGGCCGTCTTGGCCTCATTGACCTTCAGATGGAGTCGGTCGTAGAGCTTGCGCAGCCCGTCCAACACGCGTTCGCCCGCACGACGGCTGCGTACATATACGTTACAGTCGTCGGCGTAACGCACGAAGCGGTGACCGCGCTGTTCCAACTCCCGATCCACCTCGTCGAGCAGCACGTTGGCCAGCAGCGGCGACAATGGCCCGCCTTGCGGCGTGCCCTCGTAGCGTTCCATGACCACTCCACCCTCCATGATCCCGGCCACGAGGTAGCGACGAATCAGCCGTAGCACGGCTTTGTCGTTGATGCGCCTCGATAACCGTTCCATCAGGATGTCGTGATTGACCCGGTCGAAGAATTTCTCCAGATCCACATCGACCACCACCCGGTAGCCGTCCTGCACGTAGCGCTGTGCATCGAGCACCGCGTCATGCGCACGGCGTCCCGGTCGAAAGCCATAGCTATGTTCGGAGAACGTCGGATCAATCTTGCGCTGCAAGACTTGCAGCAGGGCTTGCTGGATCAGCCGATCCGTCACCGTCGGTATCCCCAATTCACGCACGCCCCCGTCGGGTTTCGGAATCTGGACACGGCGCACCGGCGCGGGCCGGTAGCTGCCGTCCAGTAACGTTTCCCGAATCCGGGGCCAGTGCGCTCTCAGGTAGTCCGCCGTCTCGGCAATCGACCGACCATCCACCCCTGCACTGCCGCGATTGGATTTGACGCGCTTCCACGCCGCCTCCATGTTCGCGCTCGCGAGCACCTGCGCAAGCAGGCCCTCTCGCCCCGGGCTTCCAGTTGCATGCCGCGCCGTCCGTGCTTCATCACGCATCGCCTCAAGCGCGGCTTCACCCCGCCCTCCCGCGTTGCGCCCCGCATGACCGGGCTTCTGATGCACTGCACGTTCGAGCGACATGGCCTTCGGCCCTCCTACTCGTTCGGCCCTTCGCCCCAGCACGGCAGCTACTACGGCCTCTGCTGACTTCTCGCTCCGGCTCGGCGCCGTCGCCCTTTCAGACACAAAGCGAGATCTCCCCAGGTAAGAACGCACTCCTTCGCTGCACAACCGCCGGATCTACGCCGCTTCGCCTTGATCACGAGAGCTTCGCGGTTTCATGCCCGCTCGCCCTGCTCGGCAGCGCCTTCTATCCGATTCTTGTTCATCGGCTCGCAGCTTATGCTCCACGCTTCCTCCCCACACTCGGTCACCCTCATGCAGTTGCGCTTCACTTCGTTCGCTGTGATCAACTTACGGCGGGACTCGCACCCGCAGGAGTGCGCCCATGCTGGGCGCACATAAAAAAGGCCGCCCCCGTCGGGTGCGGCCTTTTCACTGCGTCGCAGCGGTCGATGCGCGGCGTTTCAGGCCTGCGGCGCCGCGCCTTCCGGGTCGGCTTCGGCGAGCAGTTGCTGCAGTTCGCCGGATTCGAACAATTCCTTGATGATATCGCAGCCGCCGACGAACTCGCCCTTGATGTAGAGCTGCGGGATGGTCGGCCAGTTGGCGTATTCCTTGACGCCCTGGCGCAGGTCCTCGCTCTCGAGCACGTTGAACGCGGCGACCTTGGTCAGGCCGGACTGCTTGAGCACCTGGATCACGGTGGCCGAGAACCCGCACTGCGGGAACTGCGGCGTGCCCTTCATGAAGAGCACCACGGGGTGGGCGTTGACCTGTTCGCGAATGAATTCCTGGATGTCCATGTAGCGTGTCCATGCGGGCTTAATGCCCGAGTTAATTAGTCGGATATTCTAGGTGTCGCGCTGCGGTGCGTCAAGCCGGCGACCGGAAGCCCCCCGCCCCAGCCATTGCCCGCCCGACACCCGTTCGATGCCGGCCAGATCATTCCACGAGGCGATCGCGGTGAAGCCCGCATCGGCCAGCAATGCACGCACGCGTCGCGCCTGATCGTAACCATGCTCGACGAACAGCCAGCCGCCCGGATCGAGATGATGGGGGGCACGCACGACGATCTCGGCCAGGTCGTCCAGCCCTTCCGGCCCGGACACCAACGCGGCCTGCGGCTCGAAGCGCACGTCGCCCTCGCCCAGATGCGGGTCGGTGGCGGCCACATACGGTGGATTGGCGACGATGAGCTGGAAGCGGTCGCCGGCCAGCGCGGCGAACCAGTCCGACACCACGAAGGACACCGACACGCGCAGGCGCGCGGCATTGGCCATCGCCACCAGCAGTGCCTCGCGCGAGCGGTCGACGGCGGTGACATCGGCGTCCGGCAGTTCCTTGGCCAGCGCGATCGCGATCGCGCCGCTGCCGGTGCCCAGGTCGAGCACGCGCGTGTTCGGCCGGCCGGCGAAATGCGCCACCGCCAGCTCGACGAGCAGTTCGGTCTCGGGGCGCGGAATCAGTACCGCCGGGGTAATCATCAGGCTGTAGCCGAAGAACTCGCGCTCGCCCACCAGATAGGCGACCGGTTCGCCCGAGGCGCGCCGCGTGACGAAATGGCGAAACTGCTCCCACTCGGCCGCATCCAGGCGCAGGTCCGGATGCGATACCAGACGCGTGGCCGCGCAATCGAGCACACGGCGCATCAGGATGCGCGCATCGACGCTGTCGATGTGTTCGCGTGCCCATTTCAGGGCTGATGCGACGTCAGGGGTGGAGGTATCGATCATGTTTCTCCGGCGAGTTCGGCGAGCAGACCCGCCTGATGTTCGAGGATCAGGGCGTCGACGAGTTCGTCCAGATCGCCCTCCATCACCGCCTCGAGACGATACAGCGTGAGGTTGATGCGGTGGTCGGTGACACGCCCCTGCGGAAAATTGTAGGTGCGGATGCGCTCGGAGCGATCGCCGCTGCCGACCAGGCTCTTGCGCGTGGCCGCCTCCTCGCTCTGACGCTCGTGCACCTGGCGGTCATGCAAGCGCGCAGCCAGGATGGACAGCGCCTGCGCCTTGTTGCGATGCTGCGAGCGGTCGTCCTGGCATTCGACCACCAGTCCGCTTGGAACGTGCGTCACGCGCACCGCTGAGTCGGTCTTGTTGACGTGCTGCCCGCCCGCGCCCGAGGCGCGATAAGTGTCGATGCGCAGGTCCGCCGGGTTGATCGCCACGTCGGCGATCTCGTCGGCCTCGGGCAGAACGGCCACCGTACACGCCGAGGTGTGGATGCGCCCCTGCGTCTCGGTGACCGGCACGCGCTGCACGCGATGCACGCCGGACTCGAACTTGAGCCGCGCATAGGCGCCGTCGCCGAGCACCCGCGCGATCACTTCCTTGTAGCCCCCCAGCGCCGATTCGCTGGCCGAGACGATGTCGAGCTTCCAGCCGCGGCGTTCGGCGTAGCGCGTGTACATGCGCAGCAGGTCGCCTGCGAACAGCGCCGCCTCGTCGCCGCCAGTGCCGGCGCGGATCTCGATGAACAGATTGCGCTGATCGCTCGGGTCGCGCGGCAGCAACGCGCGCTGCAGCGCGTCTTCGAGCGCTTCCAGGCGCACCTCGCAGGCCTCGATCTCAGCCTGCGCGAGTTCGCGCATCTCGGGGTCGGCGAACATCTCGCGCGCGCCCGCGCAGTCGTCCTCGATCTGCCGGAATTCGTGATACAGCGTGACCACCGGCTCGATCTCGGCGCGCTCGCGGCCCAGTTCACGCATCGCCTCGACCTCGCCCGAGGCCAGTTCGCGGTCCACTTCCTCGAGTCGCGCGGCGAGTTGTTCGAGCTTGTCTCGGATGCTTTGCTTCATCGGGGGGGCGTTCGACGCGGCTTCAGTCGTTGGGATCGAGGTTGAATATCTTGCGCACGACGCGACTGGCATCGGCCTGCAATTCGCCGTCCGCCTGGTTCAGGTAATGCACCGGCGCGTGCAGCAGCTTGCGCGCGAGCGCGCGCGAGAGTTGCTCGAGCACCGCCTCGGGATCATCGCCGCGCGCGAGCAGGCGGCGCGCGCGCTCCAGTTCGACGGCGCGCAGCGCTTCGGCATGACCGTGCAGCGCGCGGATGGTGGGCACCGCCTCGCGCGTCTGCATCCAGTGCAGGAAGCCATCGACGCGCGCATCGATGATGCCTTCGGCCTCGACCACCGCCTGCTGGCGGGATTCGAGGCCGGCGTCGACGAGCTGCGCAAGATCATCGACGGTATACAGGAACACGTCGTCGAGCTTGGCGATCTCCTGCTCGATGTCGCGCGGCACGGCCAGATCCACCATCACCATCGGCTTGTGGCGACGCGCCTTGACCGCCCGCTCGACCATGCCCAGGCCGACGATGGGCAGCGGCGCGGCCGTACAGGAGACGACGATGTCGAAGCGCGGCAACACGTCGCCGATCGCATCCAGGCGCATTACCTCGGCACCGAAACGGCCCGCCAGCACCTGCGCGCGCGCCTCGGTACGGTTGGCCACGGCAATCAGCGCCGGCTGCGCCGCGGCGAAGTGCGCGGCGCACAGCTCGATCATCTCGCCGGCACCGATGAACAGCACGCGCTGGTGCGACAGGTCGGCAAAGATGCGCTCCGACAATCGCACCGCGGCGGCGGCCATCGACACGCTGTTGGCGCCGATGGCGGTGGTCGAGCGCACTTCCTTGGCCACCGCGAAAGTATTCTGGAACAGCTTGTGCAGCAGCGTGCCCAGCGTGCCGGCCTCTTCCGCGCGCCGCGCGGCCTCCTTGACCTGACCGAGGATCTGCGGCTCGCCCAGCACCATCGAATCGAGCCCGGCGGCGACGCGAAACACGTGGCGCACCGCATCGCGCTGCGGGTAGGCGTAGAGGTAGGGCGACATGTCCGCAAGCGGCAACCGATGAAAACCGGCCAGCCAGTCGGCCGCCTCCTGCGGTTGTTCGGCCGCGAAATACAGTTCGGTACGGTTGCAGGTCGACAGGATGGCCGCCTCGCGCACCGAGCGCACATGGCTCAGGTCGTGCAGCGCGTCCCCCAGACGCTCGGACTGGAACGCGACGCGTTCGCGGATCGCGAGCGGCGCGGTCAGGTGATTCAGGCCGAGGGCATAGAGCTGCATTGGAGACTGGGCGGGGCGAAGTGGCATGCATTATATCACCCCGGCCGAGCCGAAATGCCTTGCAAAATCAGGTGTTTCAGAGAGCAGAGAAATGCTCCCGCGCAAAAAAAGGCCGCGACGTGTTGCCACGCCACGGCCTGCATCCGGAAGGGCTTCGCTTACTGCGAGCCGCCGGCAGCCTTTTCGGTTTCGCCCGGAATGACGCTGCGATCGACCAGATCCGAACGCAGCTTGTAGCTGACCGACTGCGCGTCGTAGGAGATCACCTCGGCTTCCTTGGCGGCAGCTGCGGCAGCTGCGGCAGCCTTCTCGGCGGCCTCGGCGTTGCCGATCGCAGCCTTGGAGAGCTGGTCGGCGTTGAGGGCAGTCTGCGAGGCGCGCGATGCTTCCTTGGCGGCGGCGGCGGCCTTGTCGTTAGCGGCGGAAGCCGACTTGGCGTTGGCCGCAGTGGCCGTACGCAGTTCCTCGACGTCCATCTTCAGCGCCTCGACATCGGCGACCGAAGCGCAGCCCGATGCGAGCACGATGGCCAGCGCAGGCAGGGTCAGGCGTGCAAGTTTCATGCTGTTTCTCCTTGTTGAATGACAGGTGCGTTCTATTTGGGTCGCAGGCCGGCATGTTGCAGGAGCGCGACGCCGAGTGCGATGCGGCGGCAATGCTGGATCCGTGTTCGCAAGAGTCCGGGAACGGGCCCGAATTCCGCACCCTGGGCCGGTTCCGACCGCCACGGCCACACCGCATCCTAGTACGAAGAGAGCGTATGCGAAAGGGCTGACGCGACCAAAAGTGGCGTGATCGCGACACATTTGGCGACAAGATCGAACGACGTGACGAGCACACACGGCCGCACGCAAAAAGCCGAAGGCCCGCAATATGCGGGCCTTCGGCTTTGATCGTTCTGGTGGCCAGGGACGGAATCGAACCGCCGACACGCGGATTTTCAAGCGATAAACAACGCTTATGACCCGCGCAGCCGTACGCAACTCAACGTAACTTCAAGCACTCAGACGCATTCGAACGCAGTCAAACGCACCTGACCCCTGTTGACAACGGCAGAAAAATGCCAGAGCCGACAGTGGCCTCATCATGACACGCAGCGTCGACATCCACAACCGCCCTAAAAAATTTTAAGGGCATAACTCGCCTTGCTCCAGGCAGTTTTCGGACACCGCTCAAAACCCGTGCCGCCAAGGCCTGTTTTTGGTTCTCGTTTTGCGTGCAGACCGAGCTATACCGTGTCCCTGATTACTTGAGTTGCACCATGAGCAAAGCACGCAGAAGTACCAACACCACCGACAACACTGTGGACCTTCACAGCAAACAGACCCAGATCGCGGAACTGGTCGACAAGGCAACGCTGTGCGAGCGTCTGAACATCTCGGCCCGCACCGTCGAAAACATGGTTTCGGCCGGGACTTTCCCTCCCCCCGTGCGGGTCGGCAAGCGGGTGTACTGGAGCGAAATCGCTGTGCGGAACTGGCAGAGGCGCATGTTCGCGGCTCAAGAAGCCTGGACTTCGCACTGACGCCGACACGCACCACGTCCAAACAACTCGCGCCGCACCAGCGGCGCACTACTTCTTCGAAACGACCCTCGCCCCTCTGCGAGAGGACAGACAGATAGCACCGACAGGACAGATCAGGTAATGCAGATGGGGCCATCACGGATGGCCCATGGACACCCTGTCAGATCTCGTTTTACCCCGGCTGCCTCACCGGCCGTACTGCACCAACAACCTCCAACATGGACTTGTCGTTCGGCCAGCCAGCCTCGCAAGCCGGATGAGCCATATCCAGCTGAACCCGCCGGCGCTCAGACACTGGCTGCTGTTCGACATCGACATGCCCAAAGCGGCACTGACATGGGAGAGAGCACATCTGCCCGCGCCAAACTGGATCGCGACAAATCCGCAAAACGCTCATGCCCACTATGGCTACCTGCTTGAAACACCCGTGGTGACGAGCGTCAGCGGCCGCGACAAGCCGCTGCGTTACGCAGCTGCCATCGAACAGGCCCTCCGGCTCCGCCTACTGGCTGACCCCGGCTATTGCGGCCTGATCTGCAAGAACCCGCTTCACGCGCGCTGGCACACGTGGCACCTACACGATCACCCTTACTCGCTCGACGAACTCGCCGAGTGGGTCACGCTCCAGAAGCGTCGGCACACCACAGACGAAGGCGCGGGACTCGGGCGCAACGTGACACTCTTCGATCAGCTTCGCAAGTGGGCGTACCGCGCGGTCTTGAGCTATCAGAATGCGGGGGCGAGCCCGGATCTATGGCTGCGAGCCGCACTCAACGAAGCGGAGACTCTCAACCAGGCATTCACACCCCCGCTTCCGTTCAGCGAAATACGCGTAATCGGCCGTTCAGTTGCCCGCTGGTGCTGGCGCAACTTTTCAGCGCGCAAGTTCAGCGACATCCAGCGCAAACGCGCCCTGCGCCGATGGAAAGCGGACAAGACACCGTACGCCGAACGGACGAGACCGTGGGAGCGGTTGGGCATCTCGCGCCGGACCTACTACAACCGCAAGAAGGCAAGCCTCCTACCTACCGAGCGGGGGTTGCACTGATGCCATGTCAGATATCAGCGGAAACGGGGCGCAAACGGTCACAGCACCCTTACCAGCGTGCAACGGCTCACAAGCACCCAAAGAAACAAGCGCCGCGCAGGAGTAGCGGCCGTACAGAGGAGGCAAGCGCGTGGGCAAGGAAACACGCGCACCACCGACTCATGGCTACAGGCGTTCGTTTCCGCCTCGCGATGACACGTTAATTCAGGTTTGAGCGCCCCACCCCAAGGGCCCCGTGGCAATAAAGCTATGGGAAGGTCAAACTCCACATAGCGGTTCAACTGGTTACATCATCCAGACGCCGCGGCTTCCCGCCCCTTCAGCGAGGTCACATGCGCCGAGTTGTGCCCGAAAACAGGCTTCTGGGCCTTGGTACTGACGAAGCTGGACTTCGCTCGGATCAAGCCGCTTCCAGCCTTCGAGAATTCGGACCCAACCAGATCCTTCCGGACCGGGGGAAAACATGGTCCGTTATCGTTGTGGACAGTCTGCGCGATCCGATGCTGTGGTTCTTGCTCGTTGCCAGCGCCCTGTTTTGGGTTGTTGGCGAACGGGTTGAGGCTGCCGTCCTTTTGCTTGCTCTGATTCCGCTGCTGGGTATGGATGCATGGTTGCACCGACGCACTCAAGCGTCGGTTGCGGGACTGGGAAGCCGCCTGGCTGTTCAAGCAACGGTGGTTCGTGATGGCCAGTCAATGTCCGTCCCGGTTGAGGCCTTGGTTCCCGGAGACATGGTGTCGGTCAGCGCTGGTGAGTATCTCCCGGCGGACGGGATCGTGCTGTGGTGTGACTCGCTCCAGGTCGATGAGTCGACCTTGACGGGCGAAGCCTTTCCGGTGCGCAAAGAGCCCTATTTGCCTAAGATCGCCGGGCAATCCATCGATGAAGTCCATTGGGGACTTGCCGGCACGAGGGTAATGACGGGTGAAGCCCGGTTGCGCGTGGTGTGGACCGGCGCCGAGACCTTGTACGGCGAGATCGTCCGTTCGGCACTGGCTGGGACGCATTCCTTGACGCCCTTGCAGCAAGCAGTTGCGCACCTGGTAAAGATCCTGTTGTTCATCGCGGGGGGCTTCTGTCTGGTGCTCGCAGGGCTTCGCTTGCAACAGGGCTACGGCATCGTTGATGCGATTTTGAGCGCGATGACCTTAGCTGTAGCCGCGTTGCCCGAGGAGTTTCCAGTGGTGCTGGCAATTTTCCTGGGTGCGGGCGTCTACAGGCTGGCACGTCGCAAGGCCTTGGTACGCCGTGCAGTTGTCGTGGAAAACATCGGGCGCGTCACCTGCATCTGCTCGGACAAGACCGGAACACTGACCGAAGGGCGGCTGGAACTGGCGCATTCGCTGCCTGCGCAGCACTACGACGCGGCGCTGCTGCTCGAGACAGCGGCTGCGGCTTCGCGCTCCGACAGCAATGATCCGATGGACCAGGCGCTGCTGCAGGCCGCAACGCCTCCCCCAGCCGAAGCCCTGCGTGCCTGTTTTCCGTTCACGGAGGATCGGCGCCGCGAAACCTCACTTTGGGCCACTCCCGATGGTCTGCGTGTCGCGGTCAAAGGGGCGCCGGAGATCGTGCTCGCTCTGTGTTCGCTCTCGGAAGACGAGGTGGACCGATGGATGCGGGATGTTAACGACTTCGCGCAAAGCGGCCACAAGGTCATCGCCTGCGCCGCGGGCAAGCTCGACACTGTTGCATGGGACGGCAATGAGCCTGTCACCGGACTCACCTTCTCCGGCGTTCTGGCCTTCGAAGACCCGGTACGCGAGGGCGTGCGAGAGTCGGTACAGGCCTGTCGCGACGCAGGCATCCGGGTAATCATGGTCACCGGCGACCACCCCGACACGGCCGCCGCCATCGCCCGCGAGATCGGGCTCGGGCAGGACGGCTTGCGGCTTGTCACGGGCGAGATGCTGGACGCCGGCGCTGACCTGAATGGCATCGACGTAGTCGCCCGCGCAATGCCGGCACAGAAACTGAAGCTGGTACGTAGCCTGCAGGCGGGCGGCGAAATCGTTGCCGTGACAGGCGACGGGGTCAATGACGTGCCGGCGCTGCAGGCGGCCGATGTGGGCATCGCCATGGGCGAGCGCGGCAGCCAGAGCGCCCGCGAGGTCGCAGCCATCGTGCTCATGGACGACAACTTTCGCAGCATCGCCGGTGCCGTGGCCGAGGGTCGGCAACTCTTTGCCAACTTGCAGCTGAGTTTCCAGTACCTGCTGATGATCCACATCCCGCTGGTGATCACGGCAGCGCTGATTCCGATGCTGGGCTACCCCCTGCTCTACCTGCCCATTCACATCGTGCTGCTTGAACTCATCATCCACCCCACAGCACTGCTGGTGTTCCAGAACGTACGCACGGGACGCATGCCCGACCGGCCGCCATCGACGGGTGCTCGGGTGCGTTTTTTCGACGCAGGGCAGTGGTGGCTAGTAGGCGCAGTCGGAGTGCTTGTGACAGCCATGGTTTCTGGCGCCTACCTGTATGCGCTGCAAGCCGAATATGCCGTGGAGCACGCCCGCAGCATGGCCGTACTGGCGCTGGTGCTGGCCGGTAGCGGAATCACTGCGGCACTGAGCGGCATGCGCAGCGGGATGGCCTGGGTCATGGTGGCGGTGCCGCCGCTGGCGCTGGCCATGGTGCTCGTTCAGCCAGAACTCGGCGAACTTTTTCACATGGAGGCACCCCACGTGGACGACTGGCTACTGGTAGCTGGTTGCGGAATCCTTACAGGCTTGATGGTGCTCTGGGCTCAAGGTCTCAAGCGACGCTCCGTCGCAGCGCATTCCCTGCCGTGACCACTAGGAGGTCGCGGGCAGACGCAAGCTCGCCTGCAGTCCGCCCAGAGGGGATGTGTCAAGGGTGAGTCCGCCTCCATAGAGCTCCGCCAGTTCCAGCGCGATGGAAAGTCCTAGGCCCGAGCCGGGCGTGCGCTCGTCGGCACGCACGCCGCGCTGCAGCATCGCCTCTTGCTCATGCTCCGGGATTCCGCGGCCATCGTCCTCGACCGTCACGATCAAGGCCTGATCCACGATACCTGCGCTCACGATCACTCGCCGGGCGGCCCACTTGCAGGCGTTGTCGAGCAGGTTGCCGAGCATCTCCTGCAAATCCTGCTCGTCACCGCGAAACACCGCGGCTGCCGGGCAATCTTCCAACTCCAGTGTCAGGTCGCGCTCGGCGTGCAGGCGACGCATCACGCGCAGCAAACCTTCCAGCACCCGCTGCAGCGGCACGCGCTGACCCGCTGCGCCGGCGCGCGCGGCTGCGCGGGCATGGGCGAGATGGCGTTCGATGTGGCGCTGCGCGACCTGCGTCTGCTCGGCCACGCTGCGCGCCAGCGCGCCGTCACCCTCGCGCGCGGCGTTGGCGAGGATGGTGAGCGGCGTCTTCAATGCATGGGCGAGATTGCCCGCCTGAGTGCGCGCGCGGGCCACGACTGCCGAGTTCTGCGCGAGCACATCGTTGAACTCATTCACCAGCGGCTGCAACTCGTCGGGGTAATAGCCGGCGAGGCGCGACACACTACCGTCACGTACCTGCCCGAGCTCGTCGCGCACGCGGCGCAAGGGACGCAGCGCAATGCGCAACTGCACCACGCTCGCGCTCACCAGGCCAAGGCCGAGAATCAGCAGCGCGAGTGCGAGCAGCCCATTGAAGCGCGCCATCGGTTCACTAACCAGTGCCTCGTTGCCGGCCACGCCGACGCGCAGCGTGAGCTCATCGAGCCGCAGGATCTGTTCGAGCAGCAGCACGTCGGCGCCGTCCGGGCCGCGCACGTGATGCAGGCGGCGCTGTCCGTCGGTCGCGGTCTCCGCCGGCATGGCGAGCACGCCGTCCCACAGCGAGCGCGAGCGCAGCACCCCCTCATTGGCCTCGGGCGCGACGCGGTCCACCTGCCAGTACAGGCCTGAATACGGCCGTGCCATGCGCGGGTCGCCCAGCGGCGCGCGCAATTGCGGCGCACCGTCGGCATCGAATTCGATGGCGGCGGCGAGCTGGTCCAGATAAGTGCCGAGTTCGGCGCGGAACTGCCGCGTGACGTGCTCGGCAAACAGCGCTGACAGTCCCCAGCCGGCCACCACCAGCGCCACCGCGACCCAGCACAGCGTGCCGGCCACCAGGCGCAGCCCGAGCGAGTTGCGCCAGCGCCGCGGGGCGTGCGTGGTCGGGTTCATACCGCGTCCACGAGGCGGTAGCCGAGCCCGCGCACGGTTTCGATCAGCTCCGGCGGCAGCTTCTTGCGCAGTCGCGCGACGAACACCTCGATGGTGTTGGAGTCGCGCTCGTGGTCCTGCGCGTAGAGGTGCTCGGTGAGTTCGCCGCGCGAGACGATGCGCCCGGGGTGGTGCATCAGATAGGCGAGCAGGCGGAACTCGTGGCTGGTCAGTGTCACCGGCTGTCCGGAAACCGTCAGTTCGCCGCGCGCGGTGTCGAGCCGCAGCGGCCCGCTTTCGAGGATGGCGCTGGCCCGGCCCGAGGCACGCCGGATCAGCGCGCGGATGCGGGCAAGCAGTTCCTGCATGTGGAAGGGTTTAGTCAGGTAATCGTCGCCGCCGGCGTCGATGCCGCCGACCTTCTCGTGCCAGCTGTCGCGCGCGGTCAGGATCAGCACTGGCATGTCGCGCCCGGCCGCGCGCCACTGGCGCAGCACCGTCAGTCCGTCCATGCGCGGCAGGCCCAGATCGAGCACCACCGCATCGTAGTT
Organism: Pseudazoarcus pumilus; assembly: GCF_002872475.1. GTDB lineage: Bacteria > Pseudomonadota > Gammaproteobacteria > Burkholderiales > Rhodocyclaceae > Pseudazoarcus > Pseudazoarcus pumilus. The sequence goes on along the minus strand of NZ_CP025682.1, from coordinate 811,666 downwards.
CTCGACCTCCCCCAGATACTGGCCATCGACGCCGTTGTCAGCGTGATCCACGGCATAGCCCGCCGCCGCGAGGGCCTCGCGCAGTTGCTCGGCCAGCGCCGTCTCGTCCTCGACCACCAGCACGCGCATCAGCGGCCCCGCTTCTCGTGTTCGACCTCGATCACGCCGGCTGTGGCGGCGTCGACCTCCACCTCCAGCAACGCGCCGTCGGCACGCAGCAGCTTGATCTCGTAGATCCAGCGCCCGTCGTCGCGCTCGAGTTCGACTTCCAGCACGTCGCCCGGCATCTCGCGCGCGATGCGCGCCAGCACCTCGCCCAGCGGCAACACCTCGCCGGCTTCCAGCGCGCGCCGCGCGCGCTCGTGATCCTTGTCGTCGGCCAGCACCGGCCCGGCCAGCATCAGGCACAGGGCGGTCAGGCCGGCAATGCGCACTGCGATGTTCTTCATTTCGCACCTCCTGCCGCGCGTTTATAGCGCCGCGCACCTGAACGCAGGCTGAACGGCGGGTTCAGCGGCCGTTCAGGCGAGCCTGCCGACAATGGACTCACGGTTCGCACACGGCGGATCGCAATCACTTCAGGAGTACGCATCATGACCAAGACCGGAATCCTCTCCACCCTGCTGCTGACCGCCACGCTTGCCACCGGCGGCGCATTGTTTGCCGGCTCCCACGCCATCGCCTCCGACCGTTCGGCAACCGCCTCGCAAAGCAGCGAATGGCTGTCCATCCAGGACGTGCTGCAACGCCTGGAAGCGGCCGGCTACCGCAACTTCGAGGAAGTCGAACGCGAGTCCGACGGCTACGAAGTCAAGGCTACCGACCCGGACGGGCGCCGCGTCGAGCTCGACGTGCACCCGGTCAGCGGCGAAATCCTCAAGACCGAAGTCAAGCGCGAAAAACATGACTGACGGACACGGCGGACGGCGGTTCAACCCGCCAGCGCCATGCCCAGCGCAAAGCCGGCCACGGCGCACAGCGGGGCGGCGCCCAGTGCCGGCGCATGCGCGCCTGTGGCGCGCTGTCCTGGAACACCAGATACAGGGTGGCACCGGCGGCGAACAGCATAATGCCGCCGAGCAGCTCGGTGTGTTCAACCAGCCAGGCCCAGCCGGCCAACGCCAGCAGTTCGGGCATGACGTGATGCACGTGCCCCGTGACGCGCGGCGAAGCTCCCGCTGATGAAGTCCTGCAGCCGCGCGCGCTGCAAGGGCTCGGCGTGGTCCCCTGCGCGCTGCATGATCAGCGGCGACGAGGCGCCGATGTGTGCCAAAGATGCAGGGAAGGGGCGTCGCGAAGCTTCAGGCACTCGTCGCCGAACAAGGTGGAGGCGATTACTGCCGCCCAGGATCAAGCGACTCTTAAAGTGCGGCACCCACGGCGGCGATTCCCCTGGGGATACTGCGGCCCGCATGCCATCGCGTTCTTGTGCTTCACCGGGGCGGTGTGCGCAAACCAGCATGCGTCGGTAACCCTTGGCGCCGCGCGGTTGTTGTTGCCTGGACGCGCTTGCTATGATCCGCGCCATGCTCCGATGGGTTGTTGTCCTTCTGATCGCGCTGCTGCCGCTCCAGTCCCTCTGGGCGTCGGCGGGCAGCTATTGCGAGCATGAGCAGGGTTCCGACGCATGGCATTTCGGGCATCACGCCGACTCGCATAGCGACGCCTCTCACGACGAGCCGCAATCACCCACCGCCAAGCACCCGGACTGCGCCACGTGCAAACTGCACGCCAAGACGCTGGCCGCCGTCGCATCCACGCTCAGCCTGCCCGCGAGTATCGGCTTGCTGCCGGCCCAAACGCACCCGCCCATCGCCACCGCACCGCCCACCCGCATCGAAAGGCCCAAATGGGCCGGCCTCGCCGCCTGACGGCGAGGCCTGACACCTCCGGTTCGCAACGTCCGCGCTGATTCCGGCGCGCCGCCCCGTGCGCCACCGTCGTGCCTCGCCGATTCCCCCACCCCAACGGAGAATCGGATGCACCCCATCGAACGACTGCGGCCCATGCCGCTGCTGTGCGCGCTGATCGGCGCGCTGTACTTCACCCCGGCCGTCGCGCAGGACGCGACCGCTGTCCCATCCACCGCGCAAGCCCGCCCGAGCAGTCTGGCGACCCTGTTCGAGGCCGCCTGGCAGCGTCGCCCCGAGGCGCTGTCGCTGGGCACGCGCATGAGCGCCGCCGAGGCCGGCCGCGAGGCCGCCCGGCGCTGGTTCGCCGAACCGCCCGCCGCCGAGGTGTCGCTGCGCAGCGACCGCTTAAACCGCAACGACGGTGCGCGCGAGTACGAGGCGGGGCTGGCTTTCCCACTGTGGCTGCCGGGTGAGCGCGCGCTCGTGCAGCGCAGCGCCGATGCGCAACTCGGCGCGGTGTCAAGCCGCGCACGCATGGCCCAACTGGAAACCGCGGGGATGCTGCGCGAGGCCTGGTGGGAGTTGCAGCGTGCCGCGGTCGATCTCGATCTGGCGGAAACGCGTCTGGACGCAGCGCGGGCCTTGCACGGCGACGTGACGCGACGCCAGCGCGCAGGCCAGCTTGCGCTCACCGACGCCAATCGCGCCGGCGGCGTACTGGCCGATGCCCAGAGCGAGCTGGCCGGCGCCCGGTCCAAATTCGCGCGCGCACGTTTGGCTCTGCAGCAGCTGGTGGGTCGCGACGCTGCGTTGCCCGACGCTGAGCAACTGCACATCGAGCCGCTGCCTGAGGAGGCTCCGGCCATCGGCGACAGCCATCCGGCGCTGGCCGCATTGCTCGATGAGAGTGCGATGTCGCGCAGTGCTGCGGTACTTGCCAGCAAGCGTTCGCGCGCCAATCCGGAATTGACGCTGGGGGTTACGCGCGAGCGCGGCGAGGCCGGCGCGCGTTTCGAGCAGACCCTGACGGTGGGTATCCGCATCCCCTTCGGTGGCGGTGCGCAACACCGCTCCGAGGCCGGCATGGCAATGGCTGAAGCCATCGAACACGAGGAACGCGCCCAGCTTGAGCGCCTGCGACTGGAGAGCGATCTGCTCGCCGCGCGCGAAACACAGCTCGCCGCAGAGGCCCGCCGCGAGGCAGCCGAGCGCCGCGCGACGCTGGCCGAGGACACGCTGCGCGCCATCGCCAAGTCCTTCCGCCTCGGCGAGACCTCGCTGCCCGACCGTCTGCTGGTCGAACTCGAGGCCTCCGAGGCGCGCCGCGCACTGGCGCACGCGCGCATCGACGAAGCCGAAGCCATCTCCGCGCTGCGCCAGGCACTCGGCCTGTTGCCGCAGTGACGCGCACCCCACGAGGAATCCCGATGTCCACACACCGCATTACTCTCGGCATGGTGGCGCTCGCCCTGTGCCTGCATGCCCCGGCGGCCCTGTCCGGCCCCGGCCACGATCATGGCGAGGAGGCCGCACCGCAGGCCACTGGCCCCGCCGCACCACGTTTCGCCGCCACCAGTGAGCTGTTCGAACTGGTCGGCGTGCTCGACGGCGATCTGCTCACCCTCTATCTCGACCATGCCGACAGCAACGCGCCAGTCGAGAACGCCGAACTCGAATTCGAGCTCGGCCCCGACACGCTGACGGTCGAGCCGGTCGCGCCCGGCACCTTCGGCGTGCACCTGCCTGCCGAACCGGCTGAGGGCGAATATGCCGTGGTCGCCACCGTGATCACGGCCGATGCAGCCGACGTGCTGGTTGGTACGCTGGACGTGCATCACGCCGACGAAGCCGCTACGGATGAACACGACCATGCCGAACAGTGGCTGCCGTGGGCCATCGCCGGCGGCGCACTGCTGGCGCTGCTGGCCGCGCTGCTGCGTGGTGGCCGCGGGCGGGAGGTGCGCGCATGAAGACCCGCATCCTGCAACTATGCCTGCTCGCTGCGCTGAGCACGGCCATGCCCGCCGCGTGGAGCGGCCCCGGTCATGACCATGGCGAGGAGGCCGCCCCGGTGGCCGGCGACGGCCCGCGCCGCGCACCCGACGGCAGCGTCTTCCTGCCCAAGCCGGCGCAGCGCCAGCTCGGCGTGCGCACCCTGCCGGTCGAGCGCGCAGCCCTGCCGCGCACGCTGGAACTGAACGGCCGTGTGGTAATGGACCCCAATGCCGGGGGTCTGGTGCAGCCCATGCAGGGCGGCCGCGTCGAGGCCGGACCGGACGGCCTGCCGGAGCCGGGGCGGCCGGTGCGACGCGGCGAAGTGCTGGCCTGGGTGGTGCCTGCGGCCGGCGCCATCGAACGCGCCGGACAGCAGGCGCAACTGGCCGAACTGCGCGCCGAGCGCGACATCGTCGGCGCCCGCCTGAAGCGCCTGCGCGAGCTGGCCGACAGCGTGCCACGCAAGGACATCGACGAGGCCGCCGCAACGTTGGCGAGCCTGGACACACGCATCCGCGCCACGCGCGACGGCCTGCAGGGGCGCGAGGCGCTTACTGCGCCGGTCGATGGCGTGATCGCCGAGGCGCGCGCGGTGGCCGGTCAGGTGGTCGATGCGCGCGAGACGCTGTTCGAGATTGTCGACCCGACGCGGTTGCGCATCGAGGCGCTGGCTTATGAACCCGAGCGCGTCACGCGCATCACTGGCGGCAGCCTCGCGGTCGGCGGACGCGTGCTGGCACTGCGTCACGTCGGAACGGCCAGCGCGCTGCGCGATCAGGCACTGCCGATCCGCTTCGCTGCGACCGGCGAGGCGCTGGACGGGCTGGCGCTGGGGCAAACCGTGCGCGTGCAGGTGCAACTGGCCGACACCGTGGACGGGCATCGCGTGCCGGCCGCGGCGCTGATGAAGAACCCCTCGAATCAGACCATCGTGTGGGTCAAGACCGCGCCCGAGCACTTCGAGCCGCGCGTGGTGCTGAGCGAGCCGCTCGACGGCGGCCATGTCGCGGTGACGTCCGGGCTGACCGACGGCGACCGCGTGGTGGTGCGCGCCGCCGCCCTCGTCAACCAGATCCGCTGAGGGGAGGCGCACATGTTCAAGTGGTTACTCGATGCCAGCCTCGCCAACCGGCTGGTGGTCATCGTCGCCAGTCTGGCGGCGATGGCCTGGGGGGCGCTGACGCTGTCGCAGACGCCGGTGGACGTCTTCCCCGATCTGAACAAGCCCACTGTCACGCTGATGACCGAAGCCGGCGGCATGGCCGCCGAGGAAGTCGAACAGCTCATCACCTTTCCGCTGGAGACGGCCATGAACGGCCTGCCCGGCGTGGAATCGGTGCGTTCTGTGTCCAGCGCGGGCCTGTCATTCATCTACGTCACCTTCGACTGGGACACCGAAATCTACCGCGCCCGCCAGATGGTGTCCGAACGGCTCGGCTCCATGGAGCAGGCCCTGCCGCCGGGCATCGTCGCGCACATGGGGCCGATCAGTTCGATCATGGGCGAGATCATGCAGATCGCGATTCCCATCGATCCGCAGCGCATCTCGCCGATGGATGTGCGCGAGTACGCCGACTGGGTGCTGCGCCTGCGGCTGATGTCGGTTCCGGGCGTGGCCCAGGTTATTCCCATTGGCGGCGAGGTACGCCAGTTCCAGGTGCAGCCCGACACCGCGCGCATGCGTGATCTGGGCATCACCCAGGAGGATCTGGCCAACGCGCTGCAGGGCTTCGCGGCAAATACCTCGGGCGGTTTCCTGGAACTGAACGGGCGCGAGTACCTGATCCGGCACCTGGGCCGAACTTCGGTACTGGAGGATCTGCGCCAGCTCGCACTGACCGTGCGCAATGACCAGCCGGTGCTGCTCAAGCAGATCGCCGAGGTCACCTTCGCGCCCAAGGTCAAGCGCGGTGACGCCGGCTTCGAAGGCCAGCCAGCGGTAATCCTTGGCGTGCAGAAGCAGCCCACGGCCGACACCATCGCGGTGACCCGCGCCATCGAGACGGCGCTCGACGAGATGAAGTCCTCGCTGCCCGAGGGCATGGCGGAACCGCGCGTGACCTTCCGCCAGGCAAGCTTCATCGAGGCTTCCATCGATACGCTGACGGGCAAGCTGATCGCCGCCTCGGTGTTCGTCGCGGCCATCCTCGCGCTGTTCCTCGGCACGCTGCGCCCCACGCTGATCGCCCTGACCGCGATTCCCGTGTCGATCCTGATCACCGCGATGGTGTTCGACTACTTCGGCATGTCGATCAACACCATGACGCTGGGTGGGCTGGCGATTGCCATCGGCGGCCTGGTGGACGACGCGGTGGTGGATGTGGAGAACATCATCCGCCGCCTCAAGACCGCCCGTGCCGCACATCCGGGCATCGCGCTGCCGCTGCTGTCCATCGTACGCAACGCCTCGCTGGAAGTGCGCTCGGGCATCGTCTACGCGACGATGATCATCGTGCTGGTGTTCCTGCCACTGTTCGCGTTGCCGGGCATCGAAGGGCGGCTGTTCGTGCCGCTGGGTGTGGCCTTCATCGTGTCCACGCTGGCTTCGCTGATCGTGTCGGTCACGCTCACGCCGGTGCTGGCCTTCTACCTGCTGCCCGGTATGAAGTCGCTCGAGCATGGCGACACGCGGCTGCTGGCGTGGATCAAGCGCGGCTACGGCCGCGCGCTGGCACGCGTGCTGGAACGCCCACGCCCGGCCGTCGCCGCCGGTGCCGTGGCGGTGCTGCTCGCCGCGGCGGCGGTGCCGACCTTTCCGACCACCTTTCTGCCGCCGTTCAACGAGGGCACGCTACTCGTCGGCCTGCGCCTCAATCCGGGCGTGACGCTGGCCGAATCCTCTGCACTGGCGAGCGAGGCCGAGCGGCTGGTACGTGAGGTGCCGGAAGTCACCCACGTCGGACGTCGCAGTGGCCGGGCGGAACTCGACGAACACGCCGAGGGCGTGCATGTCAGCGAACTCGACATCGGGCTGATCCCGGCCTCTGAGCTAACCCGCAGCATGGACGAAATTCGGGCCGACATCCGATCACGGCTGGTCAATCTGCCGGCCGCCGTGGCCATCGGGCAGCCGATCTCGCACCGCATCGACCACATGATGTCGGGCGTGCGCTCGCAGATCGCGATCAAGCTCTTCGGCGAGGATCTGGACGTGCTGCGCAGCCAGGCGGAGGCGCTGCGCGCGAGGCTCGCCGACATTCCCGGCCTGGCCGATCTGGAGGTCGAGAAGCAGGTACTCGCGCCGCAGATCAAGGTGCGCATCGACTACGCAGCGGCCGCGGCTTACGGCGTGCCGACCTCACGCGTGTTGAGCCTGCTGCAGGCCATGGTCGAGGGCGAGGAGCTGGCGCAGATCGTCGAGGGTTCGCGCCGCTTCGACCTGGTGGTGCGCCTGCCCGACACCGCGCGCACGGTCGAGGGGCTGTCGCGCATGCTGATCGACACGCCCAGCGGCTTCGTGCCGCTGTCGAGGCTGGCCACCATCGAGGACGGCGACGGCCCCAACCAGATCAGCCGCGACGACGGACGCCGCCGCATCGTGCTGTCGGCCAACGTGCAGGAGCGCGCGCTGTCCGAGGTAGTCGAGGACATCCGCGCACGGGTCTCCGAGCACCGCCTGCCGGAGGGCTACTTCATCACCCTGGGTGGTCAGTTCGAGGCGCAGGAACAGGCCGCGCGGCTGGTCGGCATGCTGGCGCTGGTGTCGGCCGCGCTGATGTTCGTGGTGTTGTTCTCACGCTACCGCTCATACCGGCTGGCTGCGCTGATCATGGCCAACATCCCGCTGGCGCTGGTCGGCGCGGTGATCGGCCTGTGGCTGTCGGGCCAGCCGCTGTCCATCGCGGCGCTGATCGGCTTCATCACCCTGGCCGGCATCTCGGTGCGCAACGGCATCCTCAAGGTCAGCCACTACATCAACCTGATGCGCTCGGAGAACGAGAACTTCGACCACGCGATGATCCTGCGCGGCTCGCTCGAACGTCTCAGCCCGGTGTTGATGACCGCACTGGTCACCGCCTTCGCGCTCGCCCCGCTGCTGTTCGAGGCCGAGCGCCCCGGCACCGAGATTCTGCATCCGGTGGCGGTGGTGATCTTCTCCGGCCTGATCAGCTCGACCCTGCTCGACACCTTCCTGACCCCCGCCCTGTTCTGGCTGTTCGGCCGGCGCGATACCGAGCGCCTGATGAACCAGAACGAGAAGGAGGCATTCTGATGACCCCGTTTCACAACCCCCTGCAACCAAGGAGCCCACACATGAACGCTCGCACCCTGATCCTGCTGTCCTGCCTGCTCGCCGCCACGCCCGCACTGGCCGACAAGAGCCACGGTCACGCACATGGCGACGGCCATGGTCACAGCCACGCTGAAGAAGGCGCCCATGACCATGCGCCGAAGCACGGCGGCATCGTCAGCGAAGCCAACGACCTCGACTTCGAGCTGGTCAGCCAAGACGGCCTGCGGTTGTTCGTGCGCGATCACGGCGAGCCGGTCAACACCGACGGCGGCAGCGCCAAACTGACAGTCGTATCCAAGGACGGCAAGCAGGACATCGAGCTCGCGCCTGCCGGAGAGCATTTCGCCGGCACGGCGCAGTTGCCCGCCGGCGCGCGCGTGGTGGCGCGGGTGACGCTCGGCGGGCGTACCATGGCAGTGCGATTCGCCATGCCGTAAGCCCGGCCGACGCATCGCCGTTCAACGGAGGTCGCCATGCACCGCGGAATCGTGCTCGCACTGGCGGCAGCCGTGCTGTTCGGTGCGAGCACTCCGTTCGCCAAGCTCGTCGTCGCCAGCGCCCATCCGGTGTTGCTGGCTGGCTTGCTGTACCTCGGCAGCGGGTTTGGCCTGAGCGCTTTCCGGCTGCTGCGCGACCGCGGCTGGGCCGCTTCCGGCTTGGTGGCCGGCGAATGGCCCTGGCTCACCGCCGCCGTACTGTTCGGCGGCGTGCTGGGGCCGGTGGCGCTGCTCATCGGCCTGGCCCGCACGGATGCCGCCTCGGCCTCGCTGCTCCTCAACCTGGAGGGCGTGCTGACTGCGCTGATCGCCTGGATCATATTTCGCGAACATTGCGACCGGCGCCTCGTCATCGGCATGCTGGCCATCGTGGCCGGCGGCGTGCTGCTGGCGTGGCCGTCGCAACAAGCCGAAACTGGTGGCAGCACCGGCGGCGCCCTGTGGATTGCCGTGGCCTGCGCGTGCTGGGCCATCGACAACAATCTGACACGCCGCATCTCGGGCGGTGACGCGGTATTCATCGCCACCATCAAGGGCCTGACGGCGGGCGCCATCAACCTCGTCATCGCCTGGATGCTGGGTGCCTCGTGGCCGGCCGCGGGCAGCGCCTTGAGCACCCTCGCCATCGGCCTGGTCGGCTACGGCATCAGTCTGGCGCTGTTCGTGCTCGCACTGCGCGAACTCGGCGCGGCGCGCACCGGCGCCTATTTCTCGCTCGCGCCCTTCGTCGGCGTCGCCGTCGCGCTGGCACTGCCCGGCGGCGAAGCGCCGCCTCTGCTGTGGCCCGCCGCGCTGCTGATGGGCGTCGGACTGTGGCTGCACCTGAGCGAGCGGCACGACCACGAACACCACCACGAGCCGCTCGAACACAGCCACTTGCACTGGCACGACGAACATCACCACCACGAGCATTCGGGAATCGCCACCGAAGAACCGCACGTCCATCGCCACACTCATACGGCGGTCACGCACAAGCACGCGCACTTTCCCGATCTGCACCACCGGCACCGCCACTGAATACTGCAACCGCCGAGGCGCAATGGTGGCTGGAAGAATCGGACAACGCCCGCAAGAAGTTCGCAAACGCCTGGAAGGCATTGTCGGGCGACAGCGAACGCCTGTCGGAGAACCTCAAGGGCTGGCCTTCTACACGAAGTTCTCCAAGCTAATCCAGCAGGCGACGACATCAGCGCGGCCAAAAGGCCGCCTTCATCGCCCAAGGGGGTCAAAATTACCTCGGCGTCACGGGGTCAGTTTTACATCGGCGGCGACAACTAGCACCCAAAGAAACAAGCGTCGCGCAGGAGTAGCGGCAGAACAGGGGAGGCAAGCGCGTGGGTATCGCCTCGCCCGAGTAACGGCAGTGAACCCCGCACCAACTCCCCAGCGAGTTACTACAGACCAATCTCAATTCCGACAACGAGTTGAGCCACGAGATTGCCCGCACACAAGAAGCAAGCGGGGCGACGGATGGGGTCCGAACATCGAACGTGTAAGCGACGCTTACACGTTGCCCTTCAGACCAGAACACCTGCCACGAACCAAGGGCCCGCCTGTAAGGCAGCAGCACTGAAGCTGCGGCCTGCCAGTGCTATCGCAGTTACAGCCCTTCGTCTGGGTAGATTTCAGACCATCAATTTGGTTGCGTTATCAGACACCCGGGTAGCTATACGTAAACACAGCACTTGCTGTTACTCAAGCTCGCGATAACGCTAACAAGGCCCCTGGATTGCTAATCAAGGGGGCATTAGATGAGAGGAAAAGCTCAATTTTTCAATACGTTGTATACATGTCGTTATAAAGCCGTTACGGCAGATAACGTGATCAGGCCAATCAACTTCACAAGCGTCTTTGCGAGCTCCAATCCTAAGGAGCTCGATATGCCAATCACCTACTCAAGCATCACCGAACTGTTGCAACAACACTTCTCCGTCAGCGAGAACCCGACGCCAAGCGCGGTGCAGCGTTACCGTAATCATGTCAGTACGCTGAACAGCTACCTCGCCTTCTGCGGGAAATCTACCGCATCAAACGTGGGGGCCGAACTGGGCAGCGCCTTCGATAGCCGCCTCCGGGCCTACCTCGATCAAGTCCAAGTCGTTGCGCGCACACGGCGTGACCGAGCCAGCCACCTTCGTCTTGTGTACCGGCTTCACCAAGGGGCCAATGCCAAGCCATCACAGAAGGTGACTGATCCGTCATGCTTCAGCGGCATGCTTCGACAAAAGGTGGCCGAATCGGGACTTTCCATTGAAAGACTTGCCGAACTGGCACACATCACCCCCGCAACATTGCTCAAGTGGATTCGCGGGAAAAGGCCCGAAGCGAGGCACGAAGCGGCCGTTCACCGACTTGAGTCTGCGCTGTCGGTTGGCCGAAATGGTCTGACTCGCCATATCCACACACAGGGCGAGGAGGCACTTCCTGCGCCCGCCACACCATCTCACCGAGCGCGCATAGCGGAGCGCCCCAAACACAACCTCTTCTTGAGCGAACCCGAGTTTCCGGACCAGTTCAGAGCAGAGTGGGGTTCCCTGATTGACTACAAGACAAGCGCATTCCCGACATTGGAGCGGCAAACGCGAGGACGTTGGCGACTTATCCCCATAGGCGTGTCTGCAGCTCTGAGTCAGTTCGCCGTCCGGGGAAGCATGGCCTGCCCGACTGCGGACAACGTGATCGGGCGGCTTAGATCGTTCTTTGGCGTTCTGACCAAGCTACCCATCGAGCATGGCGGCATCCCATGGAACAGCACGCCACCGATCACACTCGCCTGGCTTGCTCACCCCCACGCACTGAATTGCTACCTCTCGTGGCTAACCGCCCAGTCAGGAGGGATACAACATTCAGGCCACAAAGTATTTGCGCTGATCGTGTGCAACCTCCTGCGACCGAACACAGGATTTCTTTGGCAGCAACCCTCAACCTACCGAAACAGGCTTCCAGAGGACTACCGACCGGCCAGCGATGAGGCATGGCAAGAGATGTGCGCCAAAAGCCACAAGCTGCTTCGCGACTACACGCGAAGCTCGAACAGTCTGAGCAGGAAGCCGGAAGAACCTATCGCACACCTACTGGAACTCCCCGATCCTCTGCGGCCTCTTCGCGAGGCGATCTGCAAGATCGAAGCCGACGCAGCTGCCGCACCTCCCGGGAGTATTACTGAGGCAAGACACAAGCGGAATGCTCTGGTTATGGCACTTCTACTGGCAAACCCCTTGCGCGCGCGAACCTGGATGTCGATGACGTGGCTCCCCTCAGGACAGGGCACGCTTCAAGGCAGCCCGAGCCAAGGCTGGCGCATACAACTTCAACCCCAACACTTGAAGACGGGCGAATTCCAAAAGGGACGTGCGTACTCTGTCAAACTTGCGAACTGGGTAAAGCCCATGCTGGATGAGTACATCGAGGAGTACCGAAACACCCTGCTTGCAGGCAATCAGAGCGACTACCTTTTGGTAGGCGGCAGGAAAGGAAGGATTTGGGAAGGGTTTGGGAAAACCGTTTTTAACTTGACTCGCCGCTATATCCCTGGCTCGCCGGGTTTTGGGCCACATGCGGTGCGGCATCTGGTTGCGACTTCATGGCTACGCAAGTATCCCGGGGACTTTCTAGCTGTCGCTGAATTGCTGAACGATAACCTCACCACCGTTCTCGCAAACTACGCGCACCTGCGCAGAGATGACTCGTTCGCGCGGTATGAAGCCTATATCGACACGCTGACCTGAAAGACCACACCCCCTTGGGATTCAGCCGCTCGGCCGCTGACTCCCAAGGGATTTTCGTCCTCAGCAGAGACGAGCTCGATCAAAGCGGCCTTAGCGCACGCCCCAAGCCGCCGACAGCACCTCGGCCTGTTGCAAGACCGTCTGTACGGCGGCGTCTTGGAGATCTGGTGGATAGCCATACTTGCGCAGGATCCGCTTGACCAGCACGCGCAGCCTTGCGCGGGCCGACTCCCGGTGCGCCCAGTCGACCGCGACGTTTTCGCGCAGGCTCACCAGCAACTCGTGCGCGATCACCTTCAGTTTGTCGTCGCCCATCACCTGCAGGGCCGACTCGTTCTCCGCTAGGGCATCGTAGAAGGCGACTTCCTCCTCGGATAGTCCCTGCTCCTCGCCCCGGGTGCGTGCTGCGCGGATGTCCTGAGCCAACTTGATGAGCTCCTGGAGCACCTCGGCGGTAGTGATCGCGTTAGCGTGGTAGCGAGCGATGGCATCTTCCAGCCGTTCGGTGAACGCGCGCGTCTCAACCACGTTGGTGCGCGTGCGCGAACGGATGCTGTCGTTGAGTAGCTTGCGCAGCGCCTCAAGCCCTAAGTTCTTCTTCTCCATCTGTTGGACTTCGAGCAGGAACTCGTCCGACAGGATGGAGATATCCGGCGACTGAATGCCGGCGGCTGCCAGGATATCCACGATTTCGGTGGATACCACGGCGCGGCTGACGATCTGCTGGATGGCCAGCTCTCGATCCTCGCGGGACTTGCCAGAGCCTGCCGCTGACTTCACCAGTGCAGCCCGGATCGCCTGGAAGAAGCCGACCTCCTCACGGATACCCCGTGCCTCATCGGAACTGGCAGCCAGCGCAAAGGCCTTCGAGAGCGCCAGAACGCCGTCCGCAAAACGTCTCTGAGCCTGTTTCTTGGCCTCCGGGGTTTTCTCGGCTGCGGCCCACTGCTGCTGCTTGTCGAGAATCCACTCGATGGCACCAGCCATCATCGCCAGTCGCTCGCCCGGAGTGCCGGCCAAGGCGGTTTGGTAGTCGAAGCCGTGGAACATGTCGCGCACGATCTCGTACTTCTCCAACATCACGGCCACGGCCTCGGCTTCATCAACGCCGGTTTTGTCCTGATCGGGCCGGGAGTACTGAGCAAGTGCAGATTTCAAGTTCTGTGCAATCCCGATGTAGTCGACGATCAGGCCGGCGGGCTTGTCACGGAACACTCGGTTCACCCGTGCGATGGCCTGCATCAGCCCGTGTCCGCGCATCGGCTTGTCGATGTACATCGTGTGCATGCTGGGGGCGTCGAAGCCCGTCAGCCACATGTCGCGCACGATCACCAGCCGCAAGGGGTCATCCGGATCTCGCGCCCGCTTGGCTAACAGGTCACGGCGAGTCTTGTTGCCGATGTGTTGTTGCCAACCCTCCGGGTCAGTTACCGCGCCTGTCATCACGATCTTGACGCTGCCCTCGTTGTCATTCGGGCTGTGCCAGTCCGGGCGCAGCTTCACGATCTCCTCGTACAGTGCCACGCAGATGCGCCGACTCATGCACACCACCATGGCCTTGCCCTTGAGCGCGGCCACCCGGTCTTCGAAGTGCTGAACCAGGTCTGCTGCCACCATGGTGAGCCGCTTCTTGCTGCCCACCAGAGACTCGACGGTGCTCCACTTTTGTTTGGCGCGCTCTGCGCTGGGCTCGTCCTCGTCTTCCAGCAGCGCCTCGATCTCGGCGTCGATGCAGGGCTTCTCGTCTTCGTCCAGCTCGATGCGCGCTAGCCGCGACTCGTAGTAAATCGGTACGGTCGCACCATCTTCTACAGCGCGGCTGATGTCGTAGATGTCGATGTAGTGGCCGAACACCGCTGGCGTGTTCACATCCGTTGCTTCGATGGGGGTGCCCGTGAAGCCGATGAACGAGGCGTTGGGCAGCGCATCGCGCAGGTACTTCGCAAAGCCGTAGGCGATCTCGCCCGTCTTGCTCGCCACCTTCGCCTTGAAGCCGTACTGGCTGCGGTGCGCTTCATCGGCAATCACAACCACGTTGGGGCGATCCGTCAGCATCGGGAAGTCGCTCTCCTCGGACGCGGGAGAGAACTTCTGCAGCGTGGTGAAGATCACGCCGCCGGAAGCGCGATTGAGCAGCGTGCGCAGGTGCTCCCGGTCCTGCGCCTGCACCGGTGTCTGGCGCAGCAGGTCGCGGCACATCGCGAAGGTGCCAAAGAGCTGGTCATCAAGGTCATTGCGGTCGGTCAATACCACCAGCGTCGGGTTGGCCATGCGGGGCTCAAACACCAGCAGGCCCGCATAGAAGGCCATCAGCAAGCTCTTGCCGGACCCCTGTGTATGCCAGATCACCCCGGCCTTGTGGTCCCCCGGTGGCTGATCCTTGACGCTGCGCAGCCTGTACTTGGCCGGATCCTCGGCAATCGAGGACTGACTCGCCCGCAGTGTAGAGATCACCGCCTTCTTGACCGCGTGAAACTGGTGGTAGCCCGCGATGATCTTTATTAGCCCGTTGCTGGTCTCGCCAAAGACCGTGAAGTGCCGCAGCAGCTCCAGCAAACGTCCATGCTCAAATACACCTTCGATCAGAGTCGCAAGCTCAGGCGTTCCTTTCGGCTCGATACGCGCGCCATCTGTCGTGCGCCACGGCATGAAGCGCTCCTGGTCGGCCGACAGTGAGCCCACTCGCGCAGAGAGGCCGTCCGAGGTCACCAGCAGGGCGTTGCTGCGAAACAATGCCGGGATCTGCTGCTTGTAGGTCTGCAGTTGATTGAAGGCGCCGGCGAGTGTGGCGTTCTCCGCACCAGGGGCCTTTAACTCGATCACCGCCAGGGGCAGCCCATTCACGAACACCACGACATCCGGGCGGCGCTTGTGCTGGCCTGCTACCACGGTGAATTGCTGCACTGCCAGCCAGTCGTTGTTGGCCGGAGTCTCAAAGTCGATCAGCCGAACCTTGCCCGCAGTGAGTGTGCCGTCCTCGGCGTAGTACTCGACATCCGCGCCTTCGATCAGCAGGCGGTGGATGCGGCGGTTTTCCTCCAGCAGCGTAGGCAGTTCGGATTGCGTCAGGCGACGGATGGCATCCGCCTGGGCCTCGCTGGGGAGCGAGGGGTTCAGCCTCGATACCGCTGCAGCCAGCCTTGCCGTGAGCACGACCTCGTCGTAGGCCGCACGCTCAGGGTTCTCACCGTCTGGGCCTATCCGGTCATCCGAAGCACAGGCATAGCCAAGCTCGATCAGTTGTTCCAGCAGTGCAGCTTCCAGCTGGGCTTCGGAGAGAAAGGCCATTAGTCAGCTACCTCAACGTTTCAAAGCCGCGCCGGACGATGTCAGCCATGAGCTTGCGTCGCGCGACCAGAAAATCGTCATACGCCATGCACTCCCAACTGTCTGGAAGAGCATGCAACTCATGCATGCGCGCCCACTCGTTCTCGCTGAAGCGAGGGCGGATCTGAGGTACGTAGACCGCGGGCGGATCATCGCTGATGTCGATGTTGTCGGGCCATTCGAGCAGCGCATAGTTGGCCATCTGGTTGATGACTTTCAGGTCTTCCTGCCCTTCCCCCTGCAACCATGCCCGCGGGAACAGGTGGTGGCGCTCCAGCGCTTTCTTCTTGGTCTTGAGGGAGGGGTCCAGCAGATCGCTCACCTTCTTGTGAGAGAACAACACTGGTGCGTTCAGACGGTTCTGCGCCGCGACGTAAGCGAACAATTCCGGGTTTCGGGCAGATGAGCTGTTTAGCGCTGCCGGCAGGGTTGTGGTCCAGAAGTCACCGGTGAGCTGGCTGGACATCAATTCATCCAGGATCGCCATAAACTGGGCTGCGTCGCTAACACCCCGCAGACGATTCAGGTCTCCGTCCATGACCGACTCGGGCGAACTGGTATAGCGCCCGGTCAGGCTCGCAAAGAAGAACCAACGCCCGATTACCTTTTGCAGCTGATGCTCCGGCACCTTGCACTGAGTCCGGCCAATCAGATAAATCGCGTAGGCATACAGCAGTGCGTTCTGCGACGAGATCATTTCCCCGCTGCGATAGCCAGCGCCCACAAGCGCACTCAGAAACTGATGCCAGCAGGTGAGGTCCAGCACCTTGGCCTGGGCCTGGCGCAACACCTCGAACTGAGCATCCCTCCGGTCTGCTGAAAACTCACCATTGTCCAGATCCTTCCCGCGCAACACTTGGTAGACGCTTTTCAGTCGTCCGCGTGAGAACCCCAACGCAACCGAGACGCGCAGCATCTGGTCCGGATCGGGCTCGATGAAGTGATTGAACGGCGAAGGCGGACTACCAAGTGCGGGCGGCTGTCGCGAGTTGCGGCAGAACTGCTCCAACTCGGCACGGCCTGCATCCCAGAACACCGACAGCAGGGTCAGGATGAAGTCGGCTTGATTGAGTTTTACTCCCTCGCTGTTGATGCGCACGAAAATGTCGGCCACCTGCTCTTCGTCCACTGTGGCCGCGATCTCCAGCGCCGTGAAAGGGTACTTTTGCAGATCGAAGAGACGGTCGAGGTTGTGACTGATCAGCTCTTCTTCTTCCTCGCTCAGCTCGACCTTGGCAGTCAAGGTCTTGAGAAATCCCTTGACCATCTTGAAGCTTGAGTTACCCGAAGCCCACAGCTCGGAAATGTTCGGAATCCACTCAGGGTCGCGCCGGATGGCCGCGTCTGCCACCTCGAAGGCCCCGGTACGCGGGCAGAAGGCAATCTCGATCTTGCGCTCCCGGTAGTCCTCGTCCAGCACCCGCTTGCCCCGAAACACTGCATACAGCGAGGTGAGCCGCTGCTGACCATCCACGATGAGGCGCGACGGAGCGCTATGCACCTTGTCCCCCACACCAATCTGCTTGGCGCCGTTGGTCTGGGCGTTCTCCCAAAACAGGAAGTAACCAACCGGAAACCCCCGATACATGGAATCGAACAGGTCGCGCACCTTGGCATTGGACCAAACAAAGGGACGCTGGATGTCGGGTAGGCCGATGTCGCCGATGTCGAGGTAGTGCAGCAGGTTGGACAAGTCGTAGTCCACTCGCTTGAAACAGGTCTTCATGTCGCTCACAGGGCGGGCTCCTCAATGAACTTCTCAGCATCCTTGATGCGCAGCTCGCCGGAGATCAGCTTGGGAAGGAGGGTGTCGCGGATCTGAGCGAGGCTCCGAGATTCAAGTTCGTTGCGTATCGCTTGGTCGACCAGCGGCTCCACCATCACTCCCATCCTCTCCAGCGCATCACCTGGAGGGCAAACTGTCATCGCGGCCTTGAGATGACCCCGCTGGATATGACCCATCGTCGTGGCTTTAGATGCAGCAATAGCTTGAAATGCTGCCAGGTGCTGATACACCCAGTGACTTACGAACCACATGGGGTAGCGGTCAGAAGTAACCTTGAACAGGTGTTGATTCAGTGCCCCTTCGCCTTCGGTCCAAAATTTAGCCATCAGACTACCAGACCAAGAGAATAGGAAATCACCGTCCCTGATCACGTACTTCTCTGGCACATCTCTAGACGCCCGATCACTCTTACGGCTTATTCCAGAGCGGAGTTCGGCAATCTTGATCACCGGGAGGCTTTGGTCAGGGTCTGCTGCTGGGAACTTCTGCAACGCAAGGCCGTTGAGAAAGTTTGCGATCTCATCTAGGGGTCGCATATCCCAACCCTCAGGCTTCCCTTCATCATCGAACCGCCCCGGAAAAAGCTCCCACAGATCGGCCGGCAAGTAGGGTTCTCGCCCTTCCATCTTGGCGCGAACGGGACCGAAGTCGACGAACCAGTCCTTGAGCAGGGCGCGGGCCATGGCCTCTAGCGTCTCGTTGCGGCGCCGGTTGAGTTCGATCTTGTCGTCCAGCGTACCGAGGATGTGGGCGATGGCGCGCTGCTGTTCTAATGGCGGCAAAGGAAACGCTTGTGCACCAAAAGAATCCCTGCTCAGGGTAGGGTTCGAGGTCCCGTCTTTTAGATGATTTAAACCGACATATTTGATTAAGAAGTAGCCATGCCGGAGATCGATGTCTGCCCTTAGCGGAAGCAGGGAGTAGGCAGTATCAATTACCCAGTAGTCATCAGCGGACCACTCGACCCCTAAAGGCCCTTGACCTTTTCTTCCGAGCACCACTCCGGGCCCTTTGAATAGTGCTGAATCATGCGTACCGCAACGACCATTTGTTCCATAGACAGGGACGGAGCCAGGGCGTCGGCTTGTTTCTACTAACGCTTTCCCGTACCTAAGCTGGAACAGGTCTCGAGCGGCAACTAGCGGCCAGTAGATCTGCTCAAGCGCAGGGAGACCTCGCGCCAAAGTTGTGCCTGTGGGCAAACTAGCGGCCATACCCAAGCTCCCTCAGGCTGGCCTCAATCGCTGCGTCCAGCCTTGCCGCCTCTTGCTGCTGCTCGCGCCACTGAGCACTGAGCCGGTGCATCTTGTCTCCAAAAGCCTCGCCATCCTCCTCTGTTTCCTCCGCACCAACGTAGCGGCCAGGGGTCAGCACATGCCCGTGCTTGCGAATCTCTTCCAGCCCTGCGCTCTTGCAAAAGCCGGGGATGTCCTCGTAGTTGCCAGCCGCCTTCTCACCGCGCCAAGCATGGTAGGTGTCAGCGATCTTCTGGATGTCGGCTTCACTGAGCTCACGCCGGGTGCGATCCACCAGCTTGCCCATGTTGCGGGCATCGATGAACAGCACTTCACCACGCCGATCACGCAGCGTCTCTTTGCCGCGCTTGCCGTTGGACTTGTCGCGGGCGAGAAACCACAGGCAGGCGGGGATCTGGGTGGAGTAGAACAGCTGGCCGGGCAGGGCCACCATGCAGTCGACGGCGTCGGCTTCGACCATTGCCTTGCGGATCTCGCCCTCGCCGCTCTGATTGGAGCTCATGGAGCCGTTGGCTAGAACGACGCCGGCGGCGCCAAACGGGGCCAGGTGCCAGTAAATGTGCTGCAGCCAGGCGTAGTTGGCGTTGCCCACGGGCGGCACGCCAAACTGCCAGCGCGAGTCTTCACGCAGGCGGTCGCCGCCCCAGTCGGAGATGTTGAAGGGCGGGTTGGCGAGGATGTGGTCGAAGCGCAGGTCGCGCAGCTCGTCCTTGTGGAAGCTGCCTTCGTTGTTCCAGCGGATATCGGAATCGATGCCGCGCACGGCCAGGTTCATCTTTGCCAGACGCCAGGTGGTGTAGTTGCTTTCCTGGCCGTAGATCGCGATGTCACCGATGCGCCCGCCGTGTTCGAGCACAAACTTCTCGGACTGCACGAACATGCCGCCAGAACCGCAACAGGGGTCATAAACGCGGCCCTGGTAGGGTTCAAGCATCTGCACCAGCACCTGCACCACCGAACGCGGGGTGTAGAACTCGCCGCCTCGCTTGCCTTCAGCCCCCGCGAACTGGCTGAGGAAGTACTCATAGACGCGCCCGAGGATGTCCTTGGACTTGTCGCCGTTCTCGTTCATCGCGATGCCCGAGATCAGGTCGATCAGCTCACCGAGCATCACCTTGTTGAGCGCCGGACGGGCGTAGTCCTTGGGCAGCACCCCTTTGAGGGATTCGTTGTCCTTCTCAATGGCGCGCATGGCGTCGTCGATGAGCGTGCCGATCTCAGGGCGCTTGGCGTTGGCTTTGAGGTGCGACCAGCGCGCCTCCTTGGGCACCCAGAACACGTTGTCGGCCAGATACTCATCCTTGTCCTCGGCCGCCTGCGCGTCTTCAGCCAGCAGGGCTGCGTGCCGGGCCTCGAACGCATCCGAGATGTACTTCAGGAAGATCAGCCCCAGCGCGACGTGTTTGTAGTCGCTGGGCTCCATGTTGCCCCGCAGCTTGTCTGCCGTCTTGAACAGATCGGCTTCGAAGCCGAGGTTGCCACCGTTGTCATTTCCAGCTGCTTTCGCCATGAGTTCCCTTCACTGCCGGGGCACCCGCCCTTAAGTCACACACCATCATGCGGGGAGACACTGCTACCTACGACAGAATCGCTTGTCCCCGCAGCTCAACATCTTTGGAGAAATGGGTAAATCGTATCACCCTGAAACATCGATCCAGGCCCTATCGCATGGCAGCTGGATAGTGCTGAGGGAAACAACTCAAGGTTGGGCTTCGCCCCCTGCGTCGCTTAGCGCTCTGAAAGCGGGCAACTCGGCGAGCCTTGAAACACCCAACCAGATCAGCAGATCTTGCACCGCCCGATGGGCTTTTTGCGCTTAAAATGGCAATAATCATTTCCCTTAAATCGATAAAGGCAAAGATTGTTTTCATGAAAAAAGTCGAGTCAAAACTCCTCAACGATAAGCAGCTTGCGCAAACCCGCGAGCTTGGAGAGAGCCTTCACCGCTTGCGCATCGCACGCCGCATCAAGCAGTCCGAAGCTGCCGTGCGTGCGGGGATGTCACGACCGACTGTCCGCAAGATCGAACAGGGAGATCCAGGAAGAACGCTTGGGCAGCTGATTAGATATCTCGGGGTGATCGCTCCAGGCATGACGCTGCAGCAGCTGCTTCAAGGCAAAGATCCTTCCGTCATTTTTTTAGAAGAGTCCGAGCGTCGTCGCCGAGTACGAGATCTGACCGAGGCTGAAAAAGCCGCGCTCGACTTCTGAATACCCACCAAGCTGCGCTGACTCCAAAATTGGCACTCCTGCGGCTGTAAAAACTACGGCCACCCGCGGGGGTGGCCGTTGCATGCTCAACTACGCAGCGCGCAGATCTAGCATCAGAGAGTGCTTGGAAACCTCGACATACCCGCGCTTGAGAAGCTTTTCACGCACGGGGCACGGCGGCAACGTAACGATCATGATGTCGTCCGCCAAAGTCTCACAGAGCTTCAAATAGGCATGGAGCCAGCGCTGCCGACGCCGGTGTGGTGGTGCGGCAGATACACAGACCCTGATCATGCCGCGCACCGCACTCCCCTCGCGCAGGTCCGTCTGAGCGGTGTACTCAACCGACACTGCAGCGTCGGCGTACTTAAGCTCTCGCTGATACACCCCGCCCGCTCGTCGCGCCTGCCGAACGAACAGTACCGTCTGTACGGCAAACCACACCAACTTCGCTTCTCCTCTCTTTTTCATGCAGCCCTCCTCCCGAAATCAACCCGGACAACGTTGCTGCGGGCAGTAACCGCCGAGGGCACTGCAGCAACACGCTTGCGAGCATCAAACAGGCTATCCGGCGCCACATCTTCGGCGACGGGAACACGCCGCTTCTTGGCTTGCTTCTCGAGTGCCTCCTTCGCCCTCCTCTCAAGAGCAGCATCAAATGCCGCAGTAACGCCTCTCTTGTAGCCTGCCGCGCAATGCTCAACACTCAGTTCTTCGCCATGCATCATGGTCGCGACCTCGGTTGCTTTGATATTCACGTAGCGCATCGCCATTTGGGCCGTCTTATGCCCCGTGATGACCATGAGAACAGGCAGATTCCCTTTGAACTCGAGCGCAAATCGGGTAGCCGAGGTGTGACGCAGGTCATGCAGCCCGACGTCTTCGACTCCTGCCGCGGCTCGAGCAACGGACCAGCCTTTCTTGACCGCTTCGTACGTCGTGGGGAACACCCTGTCCGCAAGCTGCGGCGGATTCGCTGCGTGGTCTTTGAGCTGTTTGAGGATGTGCAACGCACCGGGCCCGAGCGGAACCAGCCGCCGGCCTGCTTTTGCGTCGGGCAGCTCAAGCTGACGCTGCTGCCACTGGATATGCCCCCACCGCAGGTGGACGAGCGGCTCGCAAGATCGCATGGCGGTCTCAAGCATCAAGCAGGCAAGCGGAGCAACGTAGGGATTGGGGTACTTCGCCAGTTCAACGGAGAGCCTTTCCCACTCTTCGTTGCTCACGACCCGGTCGCGGCCCGGGTCGACGGAAGGCATGTGGAGCCCTTTGCCAGCCGGGTTACCTCCCCAGAACCGCCACCTCCAGCAGTTGGCAGCATGCGCAAAGAGGCGCCGCAACTCCGAGCGCTCAAGATGCACCGTAGCCGACTTCTTTCCCTCGGCAACGAGCGCGTTAATAAGCTGTTGGATGTGGTGCGTGGTCACATCCGACACCATCATCGTAGCGAGGCGTTTACGCGCTTTGTCGCTATCGCTGCTCGAAGTCTGCTGGCGCCCACGGTGCTCGTTGAGCGACGCGGGGATCACACGGTTGGGCTCCTCCGCGAAGGTCACTTCCCAGTAGATCCGCTCGCCCGCTTTCACCGAGTCGACCGGCGTAAGCTCGATGACAGGCAGACTGAGCGCGCGCAGGTACTGATTGATGCGCTGCGCATCCTGCCTGGCACCTTTCAGGAAAGGCAGTCGCTCGCGGGCGTAGTCCATGAACGCGACGCCAAGCGGCGTGCGCTGAGGCCCCATCCCAGACTGTCCGGGGCCATGCTCAAGCTCGTGACGCACGACTTCCATCGCGCGCCGCGCCTGCGCTTCGGACTTGAAACCCGCGCGATACACGTCTTTGCCGCGCATGCGCAGACGAAACGCCCAGCCCTTGCCGTCGCGATAGGGTTTAGCCATGGAGCCCCCCTTGCGCTGCGTGCGTGATGAGGGGGTGGGTGAGGAATATTTCTCGGTTCATGCGTAACTCCAGTTTTGAAAGTGGAGTTACGTATAGGCAAGCCGGTCGGGGATAGACCCTGTTTTTTCAGCGCTACTTGCGCAGTCAAACGCACGTAAACGCAGTGGTTCCACGTTGCCAGTGTCAGAAAAACGTCAGAAACCGGCGTTCAAAAGCACTTAGCCCAGCGCGGAGGCTGGGCTAAGTGCTTGAATTCACGTGGTGGCCAGGGACGGAATCGAACCGCCGACACGCGGATTTTCAATCCGCTGCTCTACCAACTGAGCTACCTGGCCCAAAGAGGCCGCATTATAGCCGACGAATCGCGTTCGTCAAACGCGGTTCGCGCGCGAACGCGCTGCCGGTGGTGGTGACGGGCTGCGCAGTGCAGCGCGGGTGCCGAAGTGCACCCGCGCGAGCGTACCCGAGCCCCTGGGACCGGCGTCCAGGGTGATCGTCGCGCCATGCAGCTCGGCGATCTCGCGCACGATCGGCAACCCCAGCCCGGAGCCGTCCTCGCCGCTTTCGAGCACACGGTAGAAGCGCTCGAACACGCGTGCGCGGTCGGCTTCGGGGATGCCGATGCCGTCGTCCTCGACTTCCAGCAGCACGCCGGCGCCGGACTCGCGCACGCGCGCCGTGACGCTCCCCCCGCGCGGCGTGTACTTGATGGCGTTGTCGAGCAGGTTCTTGATCAGTTCGCGCAGCAGCAGGCCATTGCCCTGCACGACGGCCGGGCGCGGCTCGCCCTCGACGCCGAAGTCCAGACTCTTGGCCAGCGCTCGCGGGAACAGTTCGCCGGCGACCTCGCGCACGGCCGCGTCCAGATCAACCGCCTCGACGGTGTACACACGCTCCGAGATCGCCTCGGCGCGTGCGAGCAGCAGCAACTGGTTGATGAGGTGGGTGGCACGTTCGGCGCTGTCGGCGATATGCGCGAGCGAGCGACGCAACTGCTCGGGATCGGTCTCGTCGCGGGCCAGTTCGGTCTGCGTGCGCAGACCGGTCAGCGGCGTGCGCATCTGGTGGGCTGCGTCGGCGATGAAGCGCTGCTGGGCCTGCAGGTTCTGCTCGAGGCGCGCCATCATGTCGTTGAAGGATACGATCAGCGGGCGCGCCTCGTCGGGCACGCTGGCCGGCTCGATCGGCGACAGGTCGGTCGGGCGACGGCTGGAGATGCGCGTCTGCAGGCGGTTGAGCGGCGCGATACCGCGCGACAGCCCGACCCACACGAGCAGTACCGCCAGCGGAATGATCGCGAACTGGGGAAAAAGCACCTCGGTGACCACGCGCGAGGCCAGCGTGCTGCGCTTGTTGAGGGTCTCGGCCACCTGCACGATGACCAGCGGCTCGTTCTCGCGCGAGGGCGGCACGAAGGTGTAGGCCACGCGCACCTGCTCGCCGTGCACGAACTCGTCGCGAAACAGCACCGTCTCGGGCGTGACCACGGGCGGCGGCGCGACCTGCGGCAGTTCCGGATCGCCGCTGGCCAGCGCCCCGCCGGCCTCGGCGACCTGGTAGTAGAAAACATCGTCGCGGTCGGAGCGGAACATGACGCGCGGCGAGGCCGGAAAATCGACCCACACGACGCCGTCGATGACCTGCACCAGACGCGAGAGAGCGCGCGCGTTGTCGGCCAGCACCAGGTCGTACGGCTGGTTGGCGATGTTGTCGGCGACACTATGCGTGAAGATGATGGAGATCGGCCACAGCACCAGCAGCGGCGCAAGCAGCCAGTCGAGGATCTCGCCGAACAGCGAATTGGGCGGCTGCGGACGGTCGCTCGGCGTGGCCCGCGAATCAGGTCTTCGACGCCGCAGCCTCATCACGCTGCTCCAGGCAGTAGCCGAGACCGCGCACGGTCACGATGCGCAGATCGCTGTCCTCGAGCTTCTTGCGCAGGCGGTGCACATAGACCTCGATGGCATTGTTCGACACCTCCTCGCCCCAGCCGCACAGGTGGTCGACGAGTTGCTCCTTGCTCACCAGACGACCGGCCTTGAGGATGAAGACCTCGAGCAGGCCGATCTCGCGCGCCGAGAACTCCACCATCTCGCCGTCGATGCGCACGACGCGGTCGGCCTGGTCGTATTCGAGGCGGCCGAAGCCGATGCGCCGGGGCTGACCGGTGCCGCGCCGCGTGAGCGCGCGCACGCGCGCCTCGAGCTCGGGCAGTTCGAAGGGCTTGGTCAGATAATCGTCGGCACCCGCATCGAGCCCGCGTACGCGGTCCTCGACGCCGTCCTGCGCGGTCAGGATCAGCACCGGCAGCGTCGACTTGCGCATGCGCAGCCGTTTCAGCACCTCGATGCCGGGCAGGCGCGGCAGGCCCAGGTCGAGGATCAGCAGGTCGTAGGGCTGGGTCGCCAGCGCGGTATCGGCCTCGACGCCGGTGACGACGGGATCGACGGCGTAGCCCCCGCGGCGCAGCGCGCGCGCCAGCCCGTCGGAAATCACCGGGTCGTCTTCGGCAAGGAGGATGCGCATGGTCGGGCCTCGCAAATGATCGAGGCCCGCATCTTCACCGATTCACGCCCAACCGTCGAGAGCCACGTCCCGCGAATCGCGCGTGCACAAAAAAGACCCCGCCTGGGCGGGGTCTTTCAGGATGATGCGCGGTGCGCGGACGATTACATCATGCCGCCCATGCCGCCCATTCCACCCATGCCGCCCATGCCGCCCATGTCGGGCATCGCGGGCTTCTCTTCCGGCAGCTCGCCGACCATGCAGTCGGTGGTGAGCATCAGCGCGGCGATCGACGCGGCGTTCTGCAGCGCGGTGCGCTCGACCTTGGTCGGGTCCAGCACGCCCATGTCGACCAGATCGCCGTACTCGCCGGTGGAGGCGTTGTAGCCGAAGTTGCCCTCGCCCTCGAGCACCTTGGCGACCACGACGGAAGGCTCGTCACCGGCGTTGGAGACGATCTCGCGCAGCGGCTGCTCGAGTGCGCGCAGCACGATCTTGATGCCGGCGTCCTGATCCGGGTTGGCGCCCTTGAGCTCGCCGATCATCGAGCGAGCGCGCAGCAGCGCGACGCCGCCGCCCGGCACGATACCTTCCTCGACGGCGGCACGCGTGGCGTGCAACGCGTCCTCGACGCGGGCCTTCTTCTCCTTCATCTCGACTTCGGTCGCGGCACCGACCTTGATCACGGCCACGCCGCCGGCCAGCTTGGCGACACGCTCCTGCAGCTTCTCGCGGTCGTAGTCCGAGGAGGCTTCCTCGATCTGCGCACGGATCTGCTTGACGCGGGCCTCGATGTTGTCGGCGGAGCCGTTGCCGTCGATGATGGTGGTGTTGTCCTTGCCCACTTCGATGCGCGCGGCCTGGCCGAGCTGCTCCAGCGTGGCGTTCTCGAGCGTCAGGCCGACTTCCTCGGCGATCACCTGGCCGCCGGTCAGCACGGCGATGTCCTCGAGCATGGCCTTGCGGCGATCACCGAAGCCCGGCGCCTTGACAGCGCAGGTCTTGAGGATGCCGCGGATGTTGTTGACCACCAGCGTGGCCAGCGCCTCGCCTTCGACGTCTTCGGCGATGATCAGCAGCGGACGGCTGGACTTGGCCACCTGTTCGAGCACCGGCAGCAGATCGCGGATGTTGGAGATCTTCTTGTCGAAGAGCAGGACGAACGGGTTTTCCAGCACCGCCATCTGGCGATCCGGGTTGTTGATGAAGTACGGGCTGAGGTAGCCACGGTCGAACTGCATGCCCTCGACGACGTCGAGTTCGTTGTACAGCGACTTGCCGTCCTCGACCGTGATCACGCCTTCCTTGCCGACCTTGTCCATCGCGTCGGAGATGATCTGGCCGACGTCGGCGTCGGAGTTGGCCGAGATCGAACCGACCTGAGCGATGGCCTTGCTCGTCGAGCACGGCTTGGACAGTTTGGCCAGGGCGTCGGTGACGGCGATCACTGCCTTGTCGATGCCGCGCTTGAGATCCATCGGGTTCATGCCGGCGGCCACGTACTTCATGCCTTCGCGCACGATGGACTGGGCCAGCACGGTGGCGGTGGTGGTGCCGTCACCGGCCACGTCCGAGGTCTTCGACGCGACTTCCTTGAGCATCTGCGCGCCCATGTTCTCGAACTTGTCCTTCAGTTCGATTTCCTTGGCGACGGACACGCCGTCCTTGGTCACGGTCGGTGCGCCGAAGCTGCGCTCGAGCACGACGTTGCGGCCCTTGGGACCGAGGGTGACCTTGACCGCGTTGGCCAGAATGTTGACGCCGTTGACCATGCGGTCGCGCGCGGCATCGCCGAACTTCACTTCTTTAGCTGCCATGGAATGGACTCCTTGATTCGTTTCGGGTGGCGACTCGCGGGCGCTCAGGCCTCGACGACGCCCATGATGTCTTCTTCGCGCATGACGAGGAGCTCTTCGCTCTCGACCTTCACGGTCTGGCCGGCGTACTTGCCGAACAGCACGCGGTCGCCGGCCTTGACGGCCATCGGGCGCACGCTGCCGTCATCGAGGATCTTGCCGTTGCCGACCGCCACGACCTCGCCCTGGTCCGGCTTCTCGCCGGCCGAATCGGGGATCACGATGCCGGCAGCAGTCTTGCGCTCGGCTTCGAGGCGCCGGACGATCACGCGATCATGCAAGGGACGGATCTTCATCTGTTTCACTCCTGTACGGGTTCAAGTCACGCAGGCCGGATGCCCGCGAAACGTAGTTACCGGGGATCGACGGAGAAGCCGCTGTTAGCACTCCTCGTCGACGAGTGCTGATAATAGGGGCACGAGAGGCGGATTTCAAGTCGCGCGAGGTGTCGTTTTGTCGTTGATGGTTGAAGTTGAGAGTTTTGATCGTTGAATTTGAGAGTCCCGGCTCATCATGCCTGCTGTCGAGCCTCACTTAGTTCTGAACTGGTTCTCGCTTAGTGTCGAACAGTTGAGAGCCTCGGAAGGCCTTGTCGTCGCTGGGATCACGCTCTCGAGTTCAACGATCAACGACATCTCCTTGCGCAGCGACGCAGGTTTGCGCCTTCCCTTTTTCCGGCAGGCGTGAAAAGATAGTAATTGATTACTATCTTTCAGGCTTCGTGATGTCCGATCATCCTAAGAATCTGCCGGCCGACGAACGTCGTGCGGTCACGATCGAGTCTGTCGTCAAGCTTGCGGGTTCACGAAATCCCAGCGAGATCACCACGGCGGCGATCGCGAAGCACATGGATCTGACCCAGGGGGCGCTCTTTCGGCACTTCCCGAACAAGGAGGCCATCTGGCAGGCGGTCATGGAGTGGGTCGCGGAGCGCCTGCTGCACAGGATTGATCGCGCCGCGCAAGGCATGGAGTCACCGCTGGCAGCGCTCGAGGCGATGTTCATGACTCACGTCGCGTTCGTGGTGGAGCACCCCGGCGTACCGAGAATGATGTTTGGCGAACTCCAGCGCGCCGAATCCACCCCCGCCAAACGCATGGCTCAGACGTTGATCCAGCGCTACGCAGAACGCTTGCACGTCCTGCTCGAGCAGGGCAAGGCCTGCGGTGAGCTGTCCCGGAATCTCGACCGCGAGGCGGCGGCGACGCTGTTCATCGGCACGGTCCAGGGACTGGTCATGCAGTCGATGCTGGCGGGAGACGTCGCGCGCATGCTCAGCGACGCGCCACGCGTCTTTGCGATCTATCGTCGCGGCATCGAGGCTTCGCAATGAAAAAGCTCCCTCTGCAAGGCCGAACTCTGGCCCTTTTGGCCGTCATCGTCCCCTTGCTCGGCCTCTTCATCTATGTCGGTCTGAAGTCCGGCCCACTGGCCCCGGTTGCGGTGACGGTCGAGACTGTGCAGGCACGGCCCATCACGCCGAGGCTCTTTGGCATCGGCATCACCGACGTGCGCTACACGTACAAGATCGGACCCACGTTTGCGGGCCGCGTCGAACACCTCGCCGTACATGTCGGCGACAAGGTGGAGGCCGGCCAGACGCTGGGCGAGATGGATCCGGTGGATCTCGACGATCAGGTGCGCTCGCGGGAGTCGGCCGTCAAACGCGCGCAAGCGCAATTGCACGAGGCGCAAGTCCGCAGGGACTACGCGCAAAGCCAGACGCGCCGCTACGAGGACCTGTTCGCATTGCGCGCGAGCAGCGAAGAGCTGCTTTCCGCGAAGAAGCAGGAATTGCGGGTAGCCGAAGCCGCGCTGTCCAGCGCCCGGGAGGAACTCGCTCGCGCGCGCGCCGACCACGAAGGCCTGGTCGCGCAGCGCAACAACCTGCGCTTGGTTGCGCCGAGCAACGGCATCGTGGCCGCGCGGGATGCAGACCCGGGCACCACCGTTGTCGCCGGGCAGACCGTGGTGGAGATCATCGACCCCGCCAGTTTGTGGATCAACGTGCGATTCGACCAGATGAGCGCGGCGGGGCTGACCGCCGGGTTGCCGGCCTGGATCCAGCTGCGCTCGCGCGAGGGCGAGACCCTGAAGGGCCGAGTATTGCGCGTGGAACCGAAGGCCGATGCGGTGACCGAAGAGATTCTCGCCAAGGTGGTCTTCGACTCCCTCCCCCGGCCCCTGCCGCCGCTGGGAGAACTGGCCGAAGTCACGATCGAACTGCCTGCGCAGGCGGCCACCGCGACGATCCCCAACGCCGCGCTGCGCCGTGAGGACAACCGGATAGGTGTGTGGCGGGTCGTCGACGCTGACCTGGCCTTCACGCCGATCACTGCGGGCACATCCGATCTGGATGGCTACCTGCAAGTGCGCGAAGGGCTGGATGTAGGTGACCAGATCGTCGTCTATAGCGAAAAAGCTCTGACATCGCGCAGCAGCATCCATATCGTCGATCGCATCCCGGGCAGCGCGAAATGATCAGCCTTGCCGGCCGCGACATTCTCCATGCCTGGGGGAAGTTCGTGTTCACGGGCATCGGCCTGGGGCTGCTGATCGGCGTGACCCTGATCATGGCCGGCGTATATCGCGGCATGGTCGACGATGGCAAGGCCTTGCTCGACAACAGCGGCGCCGATCTGTGGGTGGTGCAGAAAGACACCCTGGGACCTTATGCCGAGTCCTCCAGCCTGAACGACGACACGTACCGCAGCCTCCTTGCCATGCCGGGCGTCGCCCGGGCAGCCAACGTAACCTACCTGACCATGCAGGTGCGCAAGGACGAGCGCGACGTGCGCATCATGGTGGTCGGAATCGCACCCGGTGAGCCGGGGGCCACTCCCGGATGGCCCCCCTACCTCGTCGCCGGACGCCAGATCACGCGCAGCCACTACGAGGCGGTGGCCGATATCGCTTCCGGCTTCAAGCTGGGAGACCGCGTTTCGATTCGCCGCAATCACTACCTGGTGGTTGGACTGACACGGCGCATGGTTTCGTCCAGCGGTGACCCGATGCTGTTCATTCCGCTCAAGGATGCCCAGGAAGCGCAGTTCCTCAAGGACAATGACGCGATTCTGCAAAGCCGGCGTCGCACCACGGCGAACCCGGCCTTCAACCGACCGGCAGTGCCGGGGTTGCTCGATGCGGTGATTGATTCACAGAGCACCAACACCTTCGTCAATGCCGTTCTGGTCACGCTTCGGCCAGGGTACGTCGCGGACGAGGTCGCCGAATCCATCCGCCGCTGGCAGCGCTTGACGGTCTATACCCGCGCCCAGATGGAAGGCATCCTGATCGGCAAGCTGATCGCCACTTCGGCCAAACAGATCGGCATGTTTCTGGCGATTCTGGCCATCGTCAGCGCGGCGATCGTCGCCTTCATCATCTACTCACTGACGATGGACAAGATCCGCGAGATCGCCGTGTTGAAGCTCATCGGCACGCGCAACCGCAGCATCGCCGCGATGATCATGCAGCAGGCGCTCGCGCTGGGCGTGATCGGTTTCGTGGTCGGCAAGATCACCGCCACGTTCTCGGCACCGCTATTTCCCAAATATGTGCTGCTCATGCCAAGCGACTCGATCGTGGGCTTCTTCGCCGTACTCGTGATCTGCGTGCTTGCCAGCCTGGTCGCCATCCGCATGGCGCTCAAGGTCGACCCGGCCGAAGCCATAGGGGGCTGACATGAATGGCAACGGCATTCGCATCGAGGGCCTGAAGAAGCGCTACGGCAAGGGGGACACCGCCGTCGACGCCCTGAAGGGCGTCGACATGCAGGTGGCTCCGGGCGAGGTGGTCGGCCTGATCGGCCCCTCCGGCTCGGGCAAGAGCACCCTGCTCAAATGCCTGGGCGCGGTGATCGGCCCGAGCGCCGGTCGCATGACGCTTGGCGATGAAGTGATCTACGACGATGGCTGGAAGGTGCGCGACCTGCGCGCCCTGCGACGCGACAAGATCGGCTTCGTCTTCCAGGCGCCGTATCTGATCCCGTTTCTCGACGTCACCGACAACGTGGCCTTGCTGCCCATGCTCGCCGGCGTGCCCAACGGGAAGTCGCGCGCGCAGGCAATTGAGTTGCTCACCGCACTCGATGTTCAACATCGGGCCAGCGCGATGCCGGCGCAACTGTCCGGAGGCGAGCAGCAGCGGGTCGCCATCGCGCGCGGATTGGTCAATCGTCCGCCCGTGATCCTCGCCGACGAACCCACCGCCCCGCTCGATTCCGAGCGTGCCATGGCGGTGATTCGCATCCTCAACGACATGGCTCGAAAATTCCAGACTGCCATCATCGTCGTCACACACGACGAAAAGATCATCCCGACCTTCAAACGCATCTATCACATCCGCGATGGAGTGACCCACGAAGAGGCCGGCGAGGGACGAAGCCTCGATTGAATAGGACGCAGTGCCAAGCTATCGTGGCACGATCATTTTGACGAGGTCCGATCGGGTGATCGACCCCGGATTGCACAGCAAGGGAGACGACACATGAACAGACGATTTTCAGCACTGCTCGCGGCAATGC
Organism: Pseudazoarcus pumilus; assembly: GCF_002872475.1. Lineage (GTDB taxonomy): Bacteria > Pseudomonadota > Gammaproteobacteria > Burkholderiales > Rhodocyclaceae > Pseudazoarcus > Pseudazoarcus pumilus. The sequence goes on along the minus strand of NZ_CP025682.1, from coordinate 779,994 downwards.
TCTTTCCGATGGTCGCGGCTGCCGCGGAACCGCAGGAACCGCCGGCGACAGCCGAACTCTCCCCCGCCACGCGCGCGCTGATCATTGCGGAAATGCAGGCCATGGCACAGGCAATGGGCCGCATCCACACTGCAGTCGTCAGCGGAGATCATGCGACCGTGTCCGATGAAGCCCGAAAGATCCACGACAGTTTCGTGCTCAAGCAGGAATTGTCCGCCGCGCAGCGCGAGGAACTCGGCGCCAAGCTGCCCGCCGGCTTCATCGCGGCCGACCGCGCCTTCCACGTTCTCGCCAGGAATCTGGCGCAGGCAGGCGAACACCACGACGCCACCCTGCAGCGGCTATGGTTCCAGGAAATGACCCGCGCCTGTCAAAGCTGCCACATCGACCATGCCGGCACGCGCTTTCCTGGCCTGACGCCGCATGCCGCGCAAGCGAACGACGGACACGGCGACGGCACGGATCACGCCACCGAATGACTTGAGCGTCCTGCATCCGTGCGACCCAAGGCGGATCGCCAGCTGCCCGATGCGTACCTCACCCGCAGTGCTAGCGGCACAGGCGCCGGGTTCAACTCCGCGTGGCGCTGCGTCGGCGCCAGCCCACGACACCGGCAAGCGCAGCGACCAGCGCCGCCGCCCCCCAGGGCGACATCACGGGTACCGGCGTGACTTGCGCAGCGGCGGCGGGTGCGCCCACGCGCAGCAGGGGAGAGACGGCGTAGACGTGATAGTTCTGGCCGTTGGGGGTTATCCCGCCTCCGTCCAACCAGGTAGTGTCAGTAAAGTTGGACTGCCCGTACCTCGACTGATCGATCGCCCCCAAACCATAGGACGTCGCGCCCGTGGCATTCATGCCGGTCCAGACGAAGACGGATCCCGGCGCGCCACCCTGCTGCGTGACGCTGACCGTCGCGGCAATCGTGTTATCGAGCAGATCGGCCCGGTTGTTGGCCAGGCGCGTGCCGTCGATGCGGTAGATCGGCGCGGCGCCACCGACGACATCCGCGCGGTTGGTGCCGTCGTCGTGGCCGATGAAGGCGCGCCATTGGCCGGTGAGCGAGGAGTCATCAGTGCCGTAGAAGCCGGAAGACTGCGCGGCGGCATTGACGGCGGCGTCGTAGTCGGCCGCGGTCGCGAGGTTGCCGGGATGGGTGGTCGACGTGACGAACATCACGTAAAAAGTGTCGCCGTCGATCAGATCGCCCGGCGTCATCGCCGCCGGGGCCGGAATACCCTGCGCGAATGCGCTCCCGGCAACACACAACAGAATTGACACCACGAAACTGCCGCAAACCCGACGCATGTGACGCATGACGCACCTCTCGCTAAGGTGGCGTCCGGCACGACAGCCCGGACTCCGTTGGATGACGGAGGCGCACGTGGCGATCATGCATTCTTGACGCCGGCCACACTTCCGCAGGAATCGTCGCGCTTCGGCCTGGCATCTCCGATGCTGCGCGAGCGCCCGGTCTGAAACGTCCACGCAGGCCGGGCGAATATAGCCAACAACACGCCTCGGCGTCTATCGCCAACGTGGCATGATTGCCACATGAGCGGCCATGGTGGCCGACACCCACGCGGCCACGCCCATGCAGATCTTCGTCAAGACCCTGACCGGAAAGACCATCACGCTCGAGGTCGAACCCAGCGACACCATCGAGAACGTCAAGCAGAAGATCCAGGACAAGGAGGGCATCCCGCCCGACCAACAGAGGCTGATCTTCGCCGGCAAGGCGCTGGAGGACGGGCGCACCCTGCAAGACTACAACATCCAGAAGGAGAGCACGCTGCATCTGCTGCTCGCCGCATCGGCGGTCGTGCCGGTGCCGGCGCTCAGTCCGGTGGCGATGCTGGCGACGCTGGGCATGGTCGGGCTGTCGGGGATCGTACGCAGACGTCAGGCCATGCGCCGGAACGCCGACCGCGGCGCGTCGTGAGTTGATCGCGGCCCGGACACTTGCCGACGCGGCACGGTCGATTCCATCCCCACTTTCCGTGGGCAAGCCTGTGGACAAGACGGGGATTGACGCCGCAAGTGGCTGAGCCTGAACGCCTTGCCACCGGCGCCCGATTGCCGGGCAGCGGCGCGGCGCATCAGAACGCGACGGCCACCGCGAAGTGCACGCGCAGGTCGCGCTCGTCGTGGCCCCAGGCCAGATCCAGCGCGATGGGGCCGGCCGGGCTGCGCCAGCGCGCGCCAACGCCGACGCCCAGCTTGGGGTCGAAGTCTTCGCGCGAATCGGCCGCGTCGCCGACATCGACGAAGCTGGCCACGCCCCACTGTTCGCGAAACCAGTGCACGTACTCAGCGCTGACCGCGGCCATGTAGCGCCCGCCCAGGGTCGCCGCGCCTTCGCGCACGCCCAGGCTCTGGTAGGCATAGCCGCGCACGGACTGCGCGCCGCCGGTGCGGAACAGGAAGTTGAGCGGGATGCCGTCACGGCTGTCGGCCAGCGTCGCGCCCAGTTCGCCGCGCAGGATGAATACGTCGCGCATGCCCACCGGCTGGTAGCGCACGGCCCGCCCGTACAGGCGCAGGAAGTCCTGGTCGGAGAGCACGGCCTTGGCGCCGCCGCCGATCTCGCCATGCAGCACATAGCCACTGCGCGGGTCGAGCATGTCGTCGACCTTGCGCTGCGTCCAGCTCCAGTTGGCGGTGAGCGCCGTGGTGCGCGTCTCCTCGCCGCCCTTGGGGTCCAGGGTCTCGCGCTGGTAACGCAGGGCCAGCGCGGTCTCGATGTCGCCGCGCACATGGCTGCGCACCGCGCCGAAGGCGTAACGCGACTGCTGCAGGCCCTCGATGTCGCTGCTCTCGATGACGGCGCCGAAGCTGTCGCGATAGCCGCCGGAGGCCGGCGGCAGGAAGACGTCGGCGTAGAGCGTCTGGCGGCGCTGCTCGATGCGCAGACCGGTGTTCAGTTCCCAGGCGCGGTCGAGGAAATTGACGTCGCGCCAGGTGGCTTCCACGCGCGCACCGGTGTTGGTCGAAAAGCCCGCGCCGAAACCGAGCTGGCGCGTCTGCGCCTCGACGATGCGCACATCCACCGGCACGGCATCGGCGAGCGCCGGGTCGCGCGGGATGTCGACCACCACCGAGGCGAACTGCGGCACCGCCTGGAGTTCGCTCTGGAAGGCCAGCAGGCGGTCCTGATCGAAGCGCTCGCCCGGCTCGAGCGTGCTGTAGCGTTCGACCAGTTCCGGGGGCAGGCGCTCGATACCGCTCACGCGCAGCTCGCCGATGCGAAACGGCGGGCCGGAGTCGACGGTGACGTGCAGACGAACGGAAGCGGTGGCCGGGTCGACCGCCGCGCGGCTGTCGGCGATGCGTGCGGCAGCATAGTCGCGCACCGACACGCTGTAGAGCAGTTGCTGCTTGGCGCCATCCCAGGCCGACTGGCGGAAGGGCTGACCGGCGCGCAGCGGCCAGGCCGAACGCAGCGAATCGCGCCGGGCCGCGCGGTCGGGGCCGTCACCGGCGAGATCGCCGGCGAACTCCAGTTCGACCTCGTCGATGGTGGCCTGCACGCCGGGATCGACTTCGATGCGCCAGCGCACCTCGTGGTCGCGCTCGAAACGGACCGCCGGAGAGAAGTAGCCCTCGGTGGCGAGCAGTTGCTCCACGTCGCGGCGCGTGCGTCGCAGCAGGGCCACCCGGTCGGCGGTGCGCTCCGGAGCGGCCTGTTCGACGCGCAGGATGCGCAGATGACGTTGCAGGAGCGCGCGTACCCCCTCGGGCGCCTCGAGCGTGACCTGGAGCGGCGCCTGGTCGCCGGGCGCGGGCTGGGCAACGGCGCCCGACGCGGCAAGGATCAGCGCGACGGCGAGGCAGCGCAGGAAGACGGGATGGACTCGCATGGCCGACATTCTACCGGCGGCCGGCGCGTGCTGGCGCATCATGCGCCGCCGCCGAGTGCGAACAGGGCCGCGTTGCCACCGGCCGCGGCGGTGTTGATGCTGACGCAGCGCTCGCGCACCAGACGGTTGAGCGCATAGCGCGGCCGCGGGCGCAGCAGTTCGGGCGCCGGATCGAGCGTCGCCAGCCGCTCGCGCCACTGGCGCGCAAGCGCGTCCGGTCCGTCGAACAATACCGCCGCACAATCGCGCACATCGTCGCCGTGCGCGGCACCACGGACCACCGTCGCCGGAAGCGATGCGAGCACGCGGGCGGACATCGCATCGCGCGCGACGCGCACCTCGTTGCCGCCGGCGAAGGCCGCCAGCATCTGGTGCAGCAGTGCGCCCGCGTGCGCGGCCACGCACGTCACCACACCCACCGGCACGAAGTACAGGCGGTTATCCTCGCCGGTCGGTCCGGGCAGGGACAACTCGCCCGCTGACAGGGTCTCGGCGGCATAGACGCGGCCGGCCACGAGCAACTCGCCGCGCGCGTCGGACGCCAAGGCACCGGAGCCGCATGCGATCCAGTCGAGCAAGTCGGTAAATGCCTGCGAAAGCTGCGGCGCACGCGCGAAATCGAGCGCCGGCAGCCCCGCGCCGCGGGCCAGGCGCGGCACGTACAGCGGCCCGCCGGCCTTGGGCCCGGTGCCGGAACGCCCGTGCCCGCCGAACGGCTGCACCCCCACGACGGCGCCGACGATGTTGCGATTGACGTAGACGTTGCCGGCGCGCGCGAGCAAGGCGAAGCGCGCAACGCTCGTCCCGATGCGACTGTGCACGCCGAAGGTCAGCCCGAAGCCGAGCGCGTTGACTTGCTCGATGGCCGCTTCGATGCCGTCGGCGGGCACACGCAGCACATGCAGCACCGGCCCGAAGTGCTCCTCGGCGAGCAGCGCCGGATCGTCGATCGCGATGATCGTCGGTACGACGAAATGGCCGCCGTCGGGTACCTGCAGCGGCGCACGCCAGACGTCGAGACCGCGGCGGCGCACACTCGCGATCCAGTCTTCGATGCGGTCGCGCGCAGCGGCGTCGATGACCGGTCCGATGTCGGTGCGCGCGTCGCGCGGATCGCCCAGCACGCGCTCGGCCACTGCGCCGCGCAGCATCTCCAGGACGCGGTCGGCGATGTCTTCCTGCACGCACAGCAGGCGCAGCGCCGAGCAGCGCTGGCCGGCCGAATCGAAGGCCGAGGCGATCACGTCGGCCACGAGCTGCTCGGGCAACGCGGTCGAGTCCGCCACCAGCGCGTTCTGTCCACCGGTCTCACAGATCAGCAACGGTTCATCGTCGCGCGCGGCGAGCACCCGGCGGATCGAACCGGCGGTGGCCGTCGAACCGGTAAACAGCACGCCGCCGATGCGTGCATCGGCCACCAGCGCCGCACCCACCGTCGCGCCTTTCTCGGGCAGCAGTTGCAGCGCGGCACGCGGCACGCCGGCCGCATGCATCGCACGCGTCGCCGCGAAGGCGATGAGCGGCGTCTGCTCGGCCGGCTTGGCGAGCACGGCGTTGCCGGCCGCCAGGGCGCCGGCGATCTGCCCGGTGAAGATCGCCAGCGGGAAATTCCACGGGCTGATGCACACCACCGCACCCAGCGGACGCGCGTCCATGTCCAGCGCGCGTGCGGCATTGGCGTAGTAGCGGCAGAAATCGACGGCCTCGCGCAGTTCGGCGATGGCCGCGTGCCAGGTCTTGCCGGCTTCGCGCACGAGCAATGGCAGCAGCCGCCCGGCGTCGGCCTCGAGCACGTCACCGGCGGCCTCGAGCACGGCCGCGCGCCGTGTCGCCGGCACCGCCCCCCACTCCCTGCCTTCGCGCAGCGCGGCCTCTACGGCGGTCGGCACGGCGTCCGGCACGCATTCCTCGACCTCGCCCACGACGTCGCCAAGGGCGGCCGGATTACGCACCGTGCGGCGCGGTCCGCCCGCATGCTCGACGGCAAGCAGCGGCGAGGCGACATGGCGACGACCCAGCTCCGCTGCGACCCGTGCCGCGAGGGAGGCACGCACGCCGGGACTGGCCAGATCGATGCCTGACGGATTGCGCCGTGTCGGCCCATACAAGTCGGGTGGAGTTGCGATGCGCGGGTGCGGCCGACCACCGGCGGCGCGCGCGCACTCGGCGGGGTCGGCGAGCAGGGTGTCCAGCGGCACGCCGGGATCGACGATGCCATGCACGAAGCTGCTGTTGGCGCCGTTCTCGAGCAGACGCCGCACCAGATAGGGCAACAGCGTCTCGTGACTGCCCACCGGCCCGTAAACGCGCACCGTTCGCGCCACATCGGGTTCGGCGAGCAGGCCGTCGTAGAGCGCCTCGCCCATGCCGTGCAGGCACTGGAACTCGAAGTCGCGCGCGTCCCCCGCCATGGCCAGCACGGCTGCGACCGAGTGCGCGTTGTGCGTGGCGAACTGCGGACGCAGCCAGGCACGCGCGGCCAGCAGTCGGCGCGCGCACACCAGCCACGACAGGTCGGTATGTGCCTTGCGCGTGAACACCGGGTAATCGTCCACGCCGTCGAGCTGGGCGCGCTTGATCTCGGTGTCCCAGTACGCCCCCTTGACCAGGCGCACCGTGATGCGCCGCCCGCGCATGCGGGCCAGTTCGACCAGACGATCGACAAGCGCCGGCGCGCGCTTCTGGTAGGCCTGTACGACGAAGCCCAGGCCGTCCCAGCCAGCCAGTCGCGGGTCATCCAGCAGGGCCTCGAAGAGATCGAGCGAGGGTTCGAGCCGGTCGGCCTCCTCGGCGTCGATGGCCAGGCCGATGCCGGCCTCGGCCGCGACATGGCATACCGAGGCGAGGCGCGGCAGCAGTTCCTCGCGCAGGCGCTCGGGCTGCGACCAGACGTAGCGCGGCGACAGCGCCGAGAGCTTGACCGACATGCCGTCGCTCTCGTCGCAATGACGCGCGCCAGCCGCCTCGCCGATCGCCCGCGCGGCAGCCAGGTAGGCGGCGAGATAGACGCGCGCATCGGCATCGGTCATGGCCGCCTCGCCGAGCATGTCGAAGGAGTACAGACAGGGGCGTGCCCGCGCGGCGCGGCGCAGTGCCTCGCCGATGTCGCGGCCGACGACGAAGCGCTCGCCGAGCAGACGCATGGCACCGCGCATCGCGCCCCGCAGCAGGGGCTCGCCGCCGCGCGCGAGCGCCTCGTGCAGCGCGCGCGCCAGACCGTGCTCATCGGCCGGCGCGAGCAGCCTGCGCCCGGCCAGCAGCCCCCACGCGGCGGCGTTGACGAACAGCGAGGGATCGTGGCCCACGTGGGCACGCCAGTCGCCCGCAGCGAGGCGGTCGCGGATCAGCCGGTCGACGGTCGCGGCATCGGGCACGCGCAGCAGCGCTTCGGCCAGACACATCAGCGCCAGCCCCTCGTCGCTCGACAGCGAGAACTCGCGCATCAGCGCGTCCACGCCTCCGGCGCGCATGCGGCGCATACGCTGGGCAGCGGCGAGCCGCGGCGCCAACTCGGCAATACGCGCCACTTCGTCCGGCGACGGAGCCCACGCGGCGAGCAGCGCCGCGACATACTCGCTCTCGGGCGGACGCAACGCGCCATCGATCGCGGCGCGCGTGCCTGCCGGCGGGGATTCGATGCACAGCAGCCGGGCGACGCTTCGATCAGGCATTGCCCCTCCTGGCCGCCCGGACGCCACTCAGCCCTGGCGGGAGTACTCCTCGACGCGTTCGACCTCGGCGGCCGAGCCCAGCACGACCGGCACGCGCTGGTGAAGCTTTTGCGGGATGACGTCGAGGATGCGTTCGCGCCCGGTGCTGGCCGCGCCGCCGGCCTGTTCGATGATCATCGCCATCGGGCTGGCCTCGTACATCAGGCGCAGGCGCCCGCCCTTGTCGCGGCACTTGGCGTCGACCGGGTACATGAACACCCCGCCGCGCGTGAGGATGCGGTGCACGTCGGCCACCATCGCCGCCACCCAGCGCATGTTGAAGTCACGCCCACGCGGTCCGTCCTTGCCCTGCACCAGTTCGTCGATGTAGCGCTTGATCGGCGGCTCCCAGTGGCGATAGTTGGATGCGTTGATGGCGTACTCGGAAGTCTCGTGCGGCACGGTCATGAACGGATGGGTGTAGACGAAGCTGCCCATCTCGCGGTCGAGCGTGAAGCCATGCACGCCGTCGCCGATGGTCAGCACGAACATCGTCGACGGGCCGTACAGCGCGTAGCCTGCGGCGACCTGATCGCGCCCCGGCTGCAGGAAGGCGGCCTCGCTCGGCTCGCCCTCCCCCGGCGGGTTCTTCAGCACCGAGAAGATCGTGCCCACCGAGATGTTGACGTCGATGTTGGACGAGCCGTCGAGCGGATCGAACAGCAGCAGGTAGCCGCCCCTGGGATAGTCGAAGGGGATCTGATGCACCTCTTCGACCTCTTCGGAGGCCATCGCTGCCAGGTGTCCGCCCCACTCGTTGGCCTGCAGCAGGATCTCGTTGGCGAGCACGTCGAGTTTCTTCTGCGCTTCGCCCTGCACGTTGTCGCTGCCGGCATTGCCGAGCACGTCGGCCAGCGCACCCTTGGAGATGGTCACGCTGATGGCCTTGACCGCCCTTGCGACGACTTCGATCAGCAGCCGCAGATCGGCGTTGATGCGGCCGGCGCGCTGTTGTTCGATCAGGTGCTGGGTGAGGGTGACGCGTGCCATGTGAGGCTCCATGCTGGTCCCGGCAAGGCGGGGTGGGTTTGAACAGGATAGAATTATCGGCCCTGAGCGGCTCGCTCACCAGTGCTGTACGCCGCCTCGTGCCGCATGCGCGCCATGCCTGGGCGTCTCGGCGCACAAACAATTCCTTTTCCGTCAGTCACATGCATGTATTGGTTCTCGGCGCGGGCGTGACCGGCGTCACCACCGCCTGGTCGCTGTTGCAAGCCGGATTCGAGGTCGACGTGGTCGACCGCCAGCCGGCAGCGGCGCTCGAGACCAGCTTCGCCAACGGCGGACAGATCTCGATCAGCCACCCCGAGCCGTGGTCCAGCCCGGCCGCGCCGCTGATCGCGTTGCGCTCGATCGGACGCGCGGAGGCGCCGCTGCGCCTGCGCATCGGGCTGGACCCGGCGCGCTGGCGATGGCTGGCGGCTTTCCTGCGCGAATGCCTGCCGGCGCGCCACCGCCGCAACGCCCACGCGATTGCCGCGCTGGCCGTGCACAGCGGCGAGCGCCTGCGCGCACTGCGCGAGGCCACCGGCATCGAGTACGAGGCACGCACGCGCGGCATCCTTCACCTGCAATACACCGCTCGTGAAGTGACCGAGGCGCGTGCGCGCCTCGGCCTGCTGGCCGCGCACGGCATCCGCGCCGAGGTCGTCTCGCCGCAGCAGTGCGTGGACATCGACCCGGCGCTGGCGACGGTCATGCCACGCCTGGCGGGCGGTCTGCACGCGCCGGATGACGAGTCGGGCAACGCGCGCCTGTTCACGAGCGCCCTGGCGGAACTGGCAGCCGCGCGTGGAGCTCGCTTTCACTACGAAACCACGGTCGAAGCCATCGACACCGCCGGCGAAAGAGTGCTTGGCGCGCGCGTGCGCGACGCTGCCGGCAAAAGAGTGCTCGCGGCCGACGCGGTGGTGGTGTGTCTGGGCAGCTTCGGGCCGGCGCTGGTGGCACCGCTGGGCGAGCGCCTGCCGATCTATCCGGTCAAGGGCTATTCGGTCACCGCCCCGGTGATCGACGCCGCGCGCGCACCTATCGTGAGCCTCACCGATGAGTCGCGCCGGCTGGTGGCCTCGCGCCTGGGCGAGACGCTGCGCGTGGCCGGCACCGCCGAGATCTGCGGATTCGACGCCAGCCCCGATGCGTCGCGCACCGCGCCACTGCTGGCGTGGATCGATGACCTCTTCCCCGGCGCCTGCGACACCACGCAGGCCGAGCCCTGGGCCGGCTTGCGCCCGTGCACTCCGTCCTACGTACCGGTGATCGGACGCGGACGCGTCGACGGCCTGTGGTTCAACACCGGGCACGGCTCGCTGGGCTGGACCCTGTCCTGCGGCTCGGCCGACATCATCGCGGCATTGATCGCCGGGCGTCCCTCGCCCGTACCGGCGTTTCCGCTGCGCGGCGACACTCCCTGAAGCATGGGCTTGCAATCGCTTGCCGGCATGGGGCGGCGCAACTGCTAGATTGGGAGTGTGTCCTCCATCAGGAGCAAACGATGAAGTCTCGAGCACTGCGCAATCTGGCCGTCGGCGGCGCACTTGCCTGCCTCATGGCCACCAGCTTCGCGGCCCCGCCACCCCATGCGCCGGCGCATGGCTGGCGCGCCAAGAACGATCCGGCCTATGCCGGCTACACCGGCCACCGCTGGGAACGCGATTACGGCATTCTCGGCGGACGTTGCGATCGTTCAGGCGTCGCCGCGGTACTCGGAGCGGCGGTCGGGGGGGTTGTCGGCAGCCAGGTCGGCGACGGTGACGGGCGACGCATCGCGATTCTCGCCGGCACGGTGATCGGCGCCATCGTCGGTGCCGAGATCGGGCGGCGCATGGACCGCGCCGACGAGGCCTGCATCGCGCACGGGCTGGAACTGGCGCGTGATCATCAGCCGGTGCGCTGGGATGCGCCGGGCGGCCTGCACTACACCCTCACCCCGCTCGGGCCGCACCGCGACCGCCCGGAATGCCGCGTGTTCTCGCTGGATATCGAAGGCACGCGACGCGAGAGCGCGCGTGGCGTGGGCTGCCGTCAGAACGACGGCAACTGGACATTGCGGGGGCTGTGACGCGCGCCGCCCGCCCCGCTACCGTCCAGGCTTACTTGATCACCTTCAGATGGCCGCCACGACCACCCTTGGGCGGCTCGTCCGGCGATGTGTCGTCGTCGCCGGAAGCGGATTCGACCGGTGCGTCATCGGCAGGGGTTCCGTCATCGACGGTTTCGTCGCCCGCTTCGTCATCGCCTTCGGGGTTGAGCTCGAAGGCCACGCCCTGCGTGAAGGCCAGACCCCTGCCGTTCTCGCGCGCATAGATCGCCAGCAGGTTGGCGTACGGAATCCAGATGTCGTGGGGCGCGCCGCCGAAGCGCGCCTGAAAGCCGATACCGTCGTTGTCGATGGACAGTCGATGGGTGGCGTCCGGATCGAGGTTGAGCACGATCTGGCCGTCGCGCGCGTAGCCCGGGGGCACCAGCACGTCGCCGTCGACATGCACCACGACGTAGGGCGTGAGCCCCTCGTCGAGACACCATTCATTGATCGCGCGGACCAGATACGGACGGGTGGAAAGAGTCGAGGATGTCATGCAGCTCGCGCGGCGACGTGGCGCCGCCGCGCTCTCCGTAATCAGCGGCGCATTACCTTCTCGGAGGGCGTGAGCGCGTCGATGAAGCCCTGGCGGCTGAAGATGCGCTCGGCGTACTTCATGATGCCGGCGGCGGTCTTGGGCAGTTCGATGCCGTAATGCTCGAGACGCCACAGCAGCGGCGCGATGGCCACATCCAGCATCGAGAAGTCGTCGCCGAGCATGAATTTCTGCTTGGCGAACGCCGGTGCGAACTGCACCAGTTCGTCACGCACCGCGGCGCGCGCCTTCTCGGCGGCCTTCTGCCCCTTCTCGAGCGCCTCGATATGGGCGAACAGCTCCTGCTCGAAGTGGTGCAGCAGTTGCCGCGCACGCGCGCGCAGGATGGGGTCGGGCGGCATCAGTTGCGGATGCGGAAAGCGCTCGTCGATGTACTCGTTGATGATGTTCGGCTCGTACAGGATCAGGTCGCGGTCGACGAGCACCGGCACGCGGTTGTAGGGGTTGATCACCGCGATGTCTTCGGGCTTGTTGTAGAGATCAACGTCGATTACCTCGAAGTCCATCCCCTTCTCGTAGAGCACGATCCGGCAGCGGTGACTGAACGGGTCGGTCGTGCCGGAATACAGGGTCATCATGTCCGTGAAACTCCAGATTCGGAAAACAAAGCGCACCACGCGGGCTTCGCGTGGTGCGTCACATCGGGCCTCGGGCGCCGCGCAGGGCGGCACGGGGCTGTGATCAGTGGATGTCTTTCCAGTAGTTCTTTTTCAGTGCGTAGGCGATGCCGGTGAACACGACCAGGAAAATCAGCACGAACACGCCGATGGTCTCGCGCTTCTCGGCGCCAGGCTCGCCCATCCACACCATGAAAGACACCAGGTCGGCCACGGCGCGATCATACTCGGCTGCGTCCATGCGCCCGGGCTTGTCGAGTACCAGCTTGCCGTCTGTCAGCACCTGCTCGCCCTGCAATTCCCACAGTACATGGGGCATGCCGACGTTCTCGAAGACCAGGTTGTTCCAGCCGGTCGGACGGTTCGGGTCGCGATAGAACTGGCGCAGATAGGTGTACAGCCAGTCCGCGCCGGAGCCGTCGCCCGAGTTACGCTGCCGCGCCACCAGCGACAGATCGGGCGGCGTCGCACCGAACCACTCCTTGGACTCCTTGGGACGCATGGCGATCGTCATCAGGTCGCCGACGCGCTCGCCCGCGAACATCAGGTTGTCGCGGATCTGGTCTTCGGTCAGGCCAATCTCGGTGAGCTTGTTGTAGCGTACGAAGCTTGCCGAGTGGCAGTTCAGACAGTAATTCACGAACAGCTTGGCGCCATGCTGCAGCGTGGCCGGATCCATGCTGACCGGAGCGCGATCGAGGTCCACCGAGGCCGGAGCGGCGACGGCCAGCGCCGGGGCGACGATCACGGCCAGCATCAGCCGCTTGAGGGTCTTGAACATGCGGAGTCTCATTTGAAGGTCACCCTTTCCGGTTCCGGTTTGCACTTGTCGATCTTCGTGTACCACGGCATCAGCAGGAAGAACGCGAAGTACAGCACCGAGCAGATCTGCGCGGCCAGCGTGCGACCCGGCGTCGGGGCGAGCACACCCAGGTAGCCGAGGATGAAGAAGGAAACGATGAAGATCGCCAGCGCGCTCTTGTAGATCGGGCCGCGATAGCGGATCGACTTCGCCGGGCTGCGGTCGAGCCACGGCAGGAAGGCGATGATGACCACTGACGCGCCCATCGCGACCACGCCCCAGAACTTGGCGTCGAGACCGAACAGCGGATAGGTGACCGCGCGCAGCACCGAGTAGAACGGCGTGAAGTACCACACCGGCGCGATGTGCGACGGCGTCTTCAGCGGATCGGACGGAATGAAGTTGTTGTACTCGAGGAAGTAACCCCCGCCTTCCGGATAGAAGAACAGGACGATCGAGAAGAAGAACAGGAAGACGCCGACGCCGACGATGTCCTTGACCGTGTAGTACGGATGGAACGGGATGCCGTCGAGCGGAATGCCGTTGGCGTCCTTCTTCTTCTTGATCTCGACCCCGTCCGGGTTGTTCGAACCGACTTCGTGCAGCGCGATGATGTGCGCAGCGACCAGGCCGATGAGCACCAGCGGCACGGCGATGACGTGCAGCGCGAAGAAGCGGTTGAGCGTCGCATCACCGATGACGAAGTCGCCACGGATCACCGTCGACAGGTCCGGCCCGATGATGGGGATCGCCGAGAACAGGTTGATGATGACCTGCGCGCCCCAGAACGACATCTGCCCCCATGGCAGCAGATAGCCCATGAAGGCCTCGGCCATCAGACACAGGAAGATCAGCACACCGAAGATCCACAGCAGTTCGCGCGGCTTGCGGTAGGAGCCGTAGATCATCGCGCGGAACATGTGCAGATACACGACGACGAAGAAGGCCGAGGCGCCGGTCGAGTGCATGTAGCGGATCAGCCAGCCGCCGGGCACCTCGCGCATGATGTACTCGACGCTGGCGAAGGCCACCGGGATGCCGGCCGCGTTGAGCGAGGCGTCCGGCTTGTAGTGCATGACCAGGAAGATGCCGGTCACGATCTGGATCACCAGCACCAGCAGCGCGAGCGAACCGAAGAAGTACCAGAAGTTGAAGTTCTTCGGCGCGTAGTACTCGGACAGGTGCGCCTTGTAGGTCGACGTCAGCGGAAAGCGCTCGTCGATCCAGTTCAGCAGAGCCTGGGATTTCGTCGTCATTGCTTAGGCCTCGTCTTCGCCCACGAGAATCGTGGTGTCGGACAGATACATGTGGGGAGGAACCTCGAGGTTGTCCGGAGCGGGCATGCTCGCGTAGACGCGGCCGGCCAGATCGAACAGCGAACCGTGGCACGGGCACAGGAAGCCGCCCGGCCAGTCGGCGCTCATGCCACTCTCCGCCCCCATCTTGAACTTCTCCGATGGCGAACAGCCCAGATGCGTACAGATGCCGACCGTGACGAGGTACTCCTCCTTGATCGAACGGTGCTGGTTCTGAGCGTACGGAGGCTGCATCGGCTTTTCCGATTCCGGATCGCTGACCTTCTCGTCGGTCTTCTGCAGCGAGGCGATCATCTCGGGCGTGCGGCGCAGGATCCACACCGGCTTGCCTCGCCACTCGACGGTCATCATCTCGCCGGGGGCGAGCTGGCTGATGTCGGCCTCGACCGGAGCACCGGCTGCCTTGGCACGGTCCGACGGCGTCAGGCTCGCGACGAACGGCACTGCCGCCGCAACCGCGCCAGCGCCCCCGACCACCGACGTCGCAACCAGCAGGTTGCGGCGACTGTTGTCCATCTTCTCTTCCACGCTCTTGGCCTCTCAAGAAGGAATGCAAGATTCCGGTTCAAAAAAACTTTCGCATTATAGGGGAAAACCGCAGCCCTTAAAAAGCCCGAAAGCTGCGCCACCCCATCCGGCGCGCCGTCTACAGCGACTTGCGGTCGATCAGGGCCTGGGCGACCGTGCCTGCATCGACGTGTTCGAGCTCGCCGCCGACCGGCACGCCGCGCGAGATGCGCGACACGCGCACGCCGCGCGCATCGAGCAGTTCCGCGATCATATGCGCCGTGGCCTCACCCTCGTTGGTGAAGTTGGTGGCAAGAATCACCTCGCGCACCTGGCCGTCGCTGGCGCGCGCGATCAGCTTCTCCAGCCCGAGTTCGCGCGGACCGATGCCGTCGAGCGGCGACAGCCTCCCCATCAGTACATAGTACAGGCCCGGGTACGCATGGGTCTGCTCGATCACCGACAGGTCGGCCGGCATCTCCACCACGCACAGCAAACTGCGATCGTGACGCGGGTCAGCGCAGCGCCCGCACACCGCCTGCTCGGTAAAGTTGTTGCAGCGCTCACAGTGGCGCAGGTTCGCCAGCGCCTCGGATAGAGCCGCCGACAGACGCGCGGCGCCCGGCTGGTCGCGCTGCAGCAGATGATAGGCCATGCGCTGCGCGGACTTCGGCCCGACACCGGGCAGGCAGCGCAGCGCTTCGATCAGGGTGTCGAGACGGGACATTGCGCGCTTTGCAGATCAGGCAAGCGCGCTCGCGCGCCTCTGACAGCGTCGGTCGACGTCAGAAGGGCGCTACCCGTCTGGCCAGGGGTCGGGTTCAAAACGGCAGCTTCATGCCCGGCGGCAGGTTCATGCCGGCGGTCATGCCGGACATCTTCTCCTGCGTGGTCGTCTCGACCCGGCGTACCGCGTCGTTGACGGCCGCAGCGACCAGATCCTCGAGCATCTCCTTGTCGTCCATCACCGATTCATCGATGGTGACGCGACGCACGTCGTGCTTGCAGGTCATCACCACCTTGACCATGCCGGCGCCGGACTGGCCCTCGACCTCGATGCTGGCGAGCTGCTCCTGCATCTTCTTCATGTCTTCCTGCATCTGCTGGGCCTGCTTCATGAGCCCGGCGATTCCGCCCTTCATCATTTGCTTGTTCTCCGCGACAGGGATGGATTCAAAGAGGTCTGACCGATTCTTCGACGAAACGCGCGTCAAAGCGTTCGATGATTTCGCCGACGAACGGGTCGCGTTCGAGCGCGGCGACCGCGGCGACGTGGCGCGCCTGCCGCTCGGCGCTCTCGCGCTGGGCCGGCGTCTCGCCCTCGATGGCGCCGACTTCGACGCGCACGCGCAGCTTGCGCCCGGCGCGTTCCGATACGAGTTCCCCGAGGCGGTCGACGAGCGCCGCATGGACCTCGATCAGGTGTTTGTGGGTATTGGCCAGGCGCAAATCGAGCCGATCGTCGGCGAAACCGACCCACTCGCAGTGCTGGCACAGTTCGCGCACCAGCCCTCCCGGCGCGAGTACGCGCTGCACCGCATGCCAGTCGCCAGCCGCCAGCGCCGCCTCGAGCGCCCCGGCGACATCGTTGCTGCGGTTCGCATGCTTGACGCTGTCATCTTCGGGCGCATCACTGGCGAAACGCTCCTCCGCCGACACCGGCCGATCGTCGGGCGAGGCCGGCGGCACATCTTCCCACGGCGGCGCTTCTTCGGGGGCGCCGTCGGCCGTCGGCCGGTTCACGGGCGCCGTCGCTTCAGGCTCGGTGCGCGCCGGCACGGCCGCAACCGGGGGTGCCGCAACTGCCGGCTTCACCGGCGAAGCCGCCTCGGGCAGCGGGCGGGCACGCCCGGCCCCGCCGTCGCCGACGCCCGGCAGCGGGCCGTCGAGCGCGGGCGGCTGCTCGGGCCGAAAGGCGGCCAGGCGGAGCAGCGTCATCGTGAAGCCGGTGGCCTCATCGGGCGCCATCGTCAGTTCGCTGCGTCCGTGGATCGCGATCTGATAGGCCAGCTGCACGAACTCGGCATCGAAGCGCGCCGCATGTTCGGCCAGGCGCGCACGCTCGGCCTCGTCGGCAATCGCGCCCGGCGCCATCTGCACCAGCGCGATGCGCTGGAACAACGAGGCGAGCGACTGCAGGCCGGCGTCGAAGGACAGGCTGCGCGCCTCCATCGCGTCGGCCAGCGTGACCATGCGCGTCGTGTCGCCGGCCGCCAGCGCGTCGAGCAGTTCGAACAGGTGGTCGTCACCGACCGTGCCGAGCATGCGCGACACGCCCTCTTCCTCGAGCCGGCCGGCGCCATGGGCGATGGCTTGATCGAGCAGCGACAACGCGTCACGCATCGAACCGCTGGCCGCGCGCGCCAGATGCGCCAGCGCGGGCGGCTCGAACTCGATGCCCTCTTCCCCGAGGATGTGCCCGAGGTGCTCGACGATGGCGCCCGGCGACATCTGCTTGAGGTTGAACTGCAGGCAGCGCGAGAGCACCGTGACCGGAATCTTCTGCGGGTCGGTGGTGGCGAGAATGAACTTGACGTGCTCCGGCGGCTCTTCGAGGGTCTTGAGCATGGCGTTGAAGGCATGGCCGGTGAGCATGTGCACTTCGTCGATCATGTACACCTTGTAGCGCCCCTGCACCGGCGCATACACGGCGCGGTCGAGCAGCGCGGCCATGTCGTCGACGCCGCGGTTGGAAGCGGCGTCCATTTCGACGTAGTCGGGAAAGCGGTCGGCGTCGATGGCGCGGCAGGCCTCGCACTGCCCGCAGGGCTCGGGCGTGACGCCGCTCTCGCAGTTGAGCGCCTTGGCGAGGATGCGGCTGATGGTGGTCTTGCCCACGCCGCGCGTGCCGGTAAACAGCCAGGCGTGGTGCAGGCGGCCGGTCGCGAGCGCGTGACTGAGGGCACGCACGACGTGATCCTGCCCCACCAGCGTGGCGAAGGACAGCGGGCGCCATTTGCGCGCGAGGACCTGATAGCTCATGGCGTCGGATTCTAGCAGGGGCGCCTCGAACTCCGGTGAGCCTTCGCTAGGCTCGATAACAAATAACAATCAAAGATATTCACACCATCGATTAGCTCTATGAATCTTCCCGACCTATGCTTGATTTGTTGGGGAACCGGTAGCGAGCGCGGCCGGCCAAAGTCATTGACGATGAAACCCGACTGCAATGCGGCATTCGCTATGCTGTATGCCGTACTCGCGGAAATCGCCGAGACAGCCTGAGCGGCTCCCGCCGACTCCGGGCAAACAAGGAGGAGCAACCATGAGCAAGTGTCCAGTAATGCACGGTAGCAACACCGAGGTCGCCCGTTCAGTGACCGACTGGTGGCCAAAGACGCTGAATCTCGACATCCTGCACCAGCACGACACCAAGACCAATCCGCTGGGCAAGGACTTCGACTACCGCGAGGAAGTGAAGAAACTCGACTACGCCGCGCTCAAGAAGGATCTCACCGACCTGATGACCGACAGCCAGGATTGGTGGCCGGCCGACTGGGGCCACTACGGCGGCCTGATGATCCGCATGGCCTGGCATGCCGCGGGCACCTACCGCATGGCCGACGGCCGTGGCGGCGGCGGCACCGGCAACCAGCGCTTCGCCCCGATCAATTCCTGGCCCGACAACGCCAACCTCGACAAGGCCCGCCGCCTGTTGTGGCCGATCAAGAAGAAGTATGGCAACAAGCTCTCGTGGGCCGACCTGATCATCCTCGCCGGCAACGTCGCGTATGAATCCATGGGCCTCAAGACCTATGGCTTCGCCTTCGGCCGAGAGGACATCTGGCACCCCGAGAAGGACACCTACTGGGGTTCCGAGAAGGAATGGCTGGCGCCCACCGACAACCCCCAAAGCCGATACTCCGGCCAGCGCGACCTCAAGAACCCGCTCGCCGCCGTGATGATGGGCCTGATCTACGTCAACCCGCAGGGCGTGGACGGCAACCCCGACCCCCTCAAGACCGCCGAAGACGTGCGCGTGACCTTCAAGCGCATGGCCATGGATGACGAGGAAACCGCCGCGCTGACCGTGGGCGGCCACACGGTCGGCAAGTGCCACGGCAACGGCGACGCCGAGTTGCTCGGCCCCGAGCCGGAAGCGGCAGACGTCGAGGAACAGGGGCTGGGCTGGAGCAACCACACCAAGCGCGGCATCGGCCACGATGCGGTCACCAGCGGCCTGGAAGGTGCGTGGACCACCAACCCGACGAAGTGGGACAACGGCTATCTGTACCTGCTGCTCAACTACGAGTGGGAGTCCAAGAAGAGCCCGGCCGGCGCGTGGCAGTGGGAGCCGATCAACATCAAGGAAGAAGACAAGCCGGTCGATTCCGAGGATCCGTCCATCCGTCACAACCCGATCATGACCGACGCGGACATGGCGATGAAGATGGATCCGGCCTACCGCAAGATCATCGAGCGCTTCTACAAGGATCCGGACTATCTCGCCGAGACCTTCGCCCGCGCCTGGTTCAAGCTGACCCACCGCGACATGGGCCCCAAGGTGCGCTACATCGGCCCCGAAGTGCCGGCCGAAGAGCTCATCTGGCAGGATCCCGTACCCACCGGCAACAAGAGCTACGACGTCGATGCCGTCAAGGCGAAGATCGCCGCGGCCGGCCTGAGCCAGTCCGAGATGATCTGTACCGCCTGGGACAGCGCGCGCACCTTCCGCGGCTCCGACATGCGCGGCGGCGCCAACGGCGCACGCATCCGTCTGGCCCCGCAGAAGGACTGGGCCGGCAACGAGCCGCAGCGTCTGGCCAAGGTGCTGGCCGCGTACGAGAAGATCGCCGCTGAGACCGGCGCCAGCGTGGCCGACGTGATCGTGCTCGGCGGCAACGTCGGACTCGAGCAGGCCATCAAGGCGGCCGGCTTCAACGTGCCGGTGCCGTTCGCACCGGGCCGCGGCGACGCCAGCGCCGAGCAGACCGATGCCGAGTCCTTCGAAGTGCTCGAGCCGCTGCACGACGGCTTCCGCAACTGGCTCAAGGAGGACGACTACATCCCGGCACCCGAGGAGATGCTGCTCGATCGTTCGCAACTGATGGGTCTGACCGCACCCGAGATGACGGTACTGCTCGGCGGCATGCGCGTGCTCGGCACCAACCACGGCGGCAGCAAGCACGGGGTGTTCACCGATCGTGTCGGCGCGCTGACGAACGACTTCTTCGTCAATCTCACCGACATGGCCTACAAGTGGGAGCCGACCGGCAGGAACCTCTACGAGTTGCGTGACCGCAAGACGGGTACCGCGAAGTGGACGGCCACCCGCGTCGATCTGGTGTTCGGCTCCAACTCCATCCTGCGTGCCTACGCCGAGGTATACGCCCAGGACGACAGCAAGGAGAAGTTCGTGCGCGACTTCGTCGCCGCCTGGACCAAGGTCATGAACGCCGACCGCTTCGACCTGGAGTAATCCCGCTGCACGGGCCACCCGGCCCGTCATTGCCCCCGCCCCGCACCGGTTTCGGCCGGCCGGGGCGTTTTCTTGCGCGCCCCCGTGCACACTGCGCACGACACCCGGGTTTACCCGGCCCATCCAATCTGGCTATAGTTCGACCCAGCAAGATGCCTGCCGCAAAGACGCGGCAGACGCGAGCCCCGGCCCGCCGTGGCCTCTCACCTGCACCAGGAGAAGAGGAAAACGATGGAACAGGCAAGCAGTGCAGAAACCTCGCAACGCCGCCCGGCCCGCTCCGGCCTGGGCTCGCGCATCCCGCCCCATGTGCCCGCCGCGCCGCGCCGCAAGAGTCGTCTTGCACTGGACGCCGTCGCGGATCTGCTCGCCGAGGCGGACGTACGCATCGACGGCGACCGCCCCTGGGACCTGCGCTTCCATCATCCCGACACGGCCGAGCGCATCCTCGCGCGCGGCAGCCTCGGTCTGGGCCAAAGCTACATGGATGGCTGGTGGGATTGCGACCGGCTCGACGAATTCTTCGCGCGCGTACTCGCCGCCCAACTCGACGAGAAGGTAGCCAACACCGCGCTGATCGTCGCCGGACTGCGCGCGCGTCTGTTCAACCTGCAGAACATGCGCCGCGCCTGGCAAGTCGGGCAGGAACACTACGACATCGGCAACGACTTCTTCGAGGCCATGCTCGACCCGCACATGGCCTACACCTGCGGCTACTGGGCCGAGGCGCAGACACTAGAGGAGGCGCAGACTGCCAAGCTCGACCTGATCTGCCGCAAGCTCGGCCTGGCACCCGGCATGACGCTGCTCGACATCGGCTGCGGCTGGGGCAGCCTGATGCGTTACGCCGCACGTGAGTACGGCGCGCGCTGTTCCGGCGTGACGATTTCCAGGGAACAGGCGGACTACGGCGCTGCCCTGTGCGAAGGCCTGCCGGTCGACTTCCTGCTCAAGGACTACCGCGAACTCGACGGCAGCTTCGACCGCATCGCCTCGGTGGGCATGTTCGAGCATGTCGGCCAGAAGAACTACCGCACCTATTTCGAGACCGCGCGCCGCGTGCTCGCCGACGACGGTCTGTTCGTGCTGCACACCATCGGCAAGAACCGTCGCGGCGTGCCCACCGACCCGTGGATCGAACGCTACATCTTTCCCAACGGCGCGCTGCCGTCCATGGGGGAGATTGCCGACACCGCCGAGGAGTTCTTCGTCGTAGAGGACGTACACAACTTCGGCGCCGACTACGACCGCACGCTGATGGCCTGGCACGCCAACTTCGAGGCCGCCTGGCCGCGCTTCGCCGAACGTTACGGCGAGCGTTTCTACCGCATGTGGCGCTACTACCTGCTCGCCTGCGCCGGCACCTTCCGTGCCCGCACCACACAGCTGTGGCAGTTCGTCCTCTCGCCCAAGGGCACGCCGGGCGGCTATCGCTGCCCACGCTGAGCGCACCACGCAATCACGCGCATGGGCCGCCCGCGGGCGGCCTCCTTTTTGCCTGACTCATACACTCAAGCTATGCGGAACTTTCCCTCGTTCAATTGGAACTATTGCTCATGAAGCCCGATACTTGAATGCAGAAATGACGGGAGGAAGCTGAAATGGTCACCAAAGTCGCACGCATGCACTACCGGCGCGCCGGCCTGCCCGGCTTCCTGCGCGCGCTCGGCGGCTGGGCGATCGCTCTGGCCGGCCTGGTCTTGCTGGCGATTCAGCTCCACGCGCAATTCGGCACCCTGCCCGCCGGCGTGCGCCACGCCATCGCCGGCGGCACCATGGCCGCCGCCGCCACCGCCCTGGGCGCGCTGCCGGTACTGGTCATGCGGAACATCGCGGTCGGAACTCAGGGCGCACTGCTCGGTTTCGGCGCGGGCGTGATGCTCGCCGCCAGCGTGTTCTCGCTGCTGCTGCCCGGCTTCGATGCGGCGATCGCGCGCGGCGCCGGCGACAGCGGCGCGGCGCTGACCGTCGCCGCCGGTCTGACGATCGGCGCGGCGCTGTTGCTGGCGCTCGACCGCAGCCTGCCCCACACCCACCAGCCGGGGCACGAACGCAGCGTCGCGGCCGTGTGGCTGTTCGTGTTCGCGATCGCCGTGCACAACATCCCGGAAGGTCTGGCGATCGGCGTTGCCGCGGGCGAGGCCGGTAGCGGCCGGGCGGTGGCCACCGGCATCTCGCTGCAGAACGTGCCCGAAGGGCTGATCATCGCGATCGCCCTGCTCACCGCAGGCTATGGCCGCGGGCTGGCCTTCGGCGTGGCGGTGCTGTCCGGACTGGTCGAGCCGCTCGCCGCGATCGTCGGTTCCATGATGGTCGCGGTATCGGCCGCCCTGCTGCCCTGGGGCCTGGCTGCGGCAGCCGGCGCAATGCTCTTCGTGGTGAGCCACGAGATCATTCCGGAATCGCACCGGCGCGGCCACGAAACCCTGGCCACCGCCGGCCTGCTGATCGGCTTCGTCACGATGATGCTGCTCGACACGCTGCTCTGAGCGCAAACGCAAAACGGGCGTCGCGCAATGCGACGCCCGTTACATGTTCAGGGTGGCGAGCCTGACCCCCGGCACTCGCAGGTTACAGCTGTGGCTGCTGCCTTCCGGCCCTGACCAGGTTCACCGCTCTGCAATGCGGGGAGACCCGCCACAGAGCGTATTGTATCAGCAACCGGCACCGCTCACCCTTGCATCTCGCCGATCATGCGGCGCAGCCGGTGATGGGACAGCGCCAGGAATACGGCGCCGATCAGCGCCACCATTGCGAACTCGGGCCACACCACCTCCGGCCCGGCGCCGCGGAACAGGATGGATTGCCCCATGGCCACATAGTGGGTGGTGGGTGCGAGAGACATCAGATGGTAGATGAGATCCGGCATGCTCTCGCGCGGCGTCAGCGAGCCGGACAGGATCTGCAGCGGCAGCAGCACGAGGATGGCCATCAGGCCGAACTGCGGCATGCTGCGCGCGATGGTCCCCATGAAGATGCCGATCGACGCCGCCGCGAACAGGTACAGCAGCGTGCCGACCGCGAACAGGGCGATGGAGCCCGCCACCGCGATGCCCAACACGCCCTGCACCACGACGTACAGCGAGGCGGTGGAGGCCACCAGCACCACCACCCCCATGGCCCAGATCTTGGACAGCATGATCTCCAGCGGCGTCACCGGCATCACCAGCAGGTGCTCGATGGTGCCGTGCTCGCGCTCGCGGATCAGCGCCGCGCCGGTGAGCAGGATGCCGAGCATGGTGACGTTGTTGATGATGGCGGTGATGGCGGCGAACCACGCCGCCTCCAGATTGGGGTTGAACATCGCGCGCGGCACCAGCTCCACCGGCTGCACAGGCGGCGCACGCAGGCGCTGGACGTGGGCGCGCACCTCGTCATTGATGATGTTCTGGATGTAGCCGGCGCCGGTCTGCGCCTGGCTCTGGCGCGTGGCGTCGACGTTGAGCTGCAGCGCCGGGCTGCGGCCGGCCATCACGTCGCGCTGGAAGTTCGGCGGGATGTTGAGCACGAAGGTATAGCGCCCGGCGTCCATGCCGCGATCCATGTCGGCCAGATCGACCCGCTCCGGCGTGATGAATTGCGGCGGATGCAGCGCCGCGATGATGCGCGTGGACAGCTGCGAGCGATCCTCGTCCACCACCGCGATGGCGGCGCGATTGAGGGTTTCGGGGCGCTCGCGCGTCTCCGCCACCACCGACACCGTGAACATGAACACGATCAGGAACAGCATTGCCGCGTCGCGCGACAGGCTGCGGAACTCCTTGATGCCCAGCGTCCAGGTGTTGCGCAGAAAGGTCGATTCGACGCGCATCCTCATCTCCCCTGCTTCTTCAGCAACAGTACCGACAACCCGGTGAGCACCGGAATCGCCAGCAACAGCGGCAGGAAGGAGCCACCCAGATCGGCAAAGCCCAGCGCCTTGGAGAAGGTACCGCTGGTGATGGTGAGGAAATGCGTGGTCGGGTACACCGCACCCACCACCGCCGCGAAGCCTTCGAGCGAGGACACCGGGTCGAGCAACCCGGAGAACTGCACCGCCGGCAGCAGCGTGCCGATGGCGGTGCCGGCAATCGCAGCGACCTGGCTGTTCATCAGTGTCGACATCAACAGCCCCAGCCCCGTGGTGGCGGTGACATACAGCAGCGCGCCGACGGTGAGGGTGAGCAGACTGCCCTTGAACGGCACCTGGAACAGCGCGATGGCGATGACGAACATCACGGCGAAGTTGAACATCGACAGCGCGATGTAGGGCAGCTGCTTGCCGAGCAGGAATTCGAGCTTGCTCACCGGCGTGGTGTACACATTGACGATGGAGCCCAGCTCCTTCTCGCGCACCACGCCCAGCGCGGTGAGCATGGCCGGGATGAACACCAGCATCAGCGGGATCATCAGCGGCGCCATCGCCACCAGACTGCGCAGCTCCGGGTTGTAGCGGAAGCGCGTTTCCACCGTGGCCGGCGCGGTAGCGGTGATGCCGGCCTCGGCCATCACCTCGGCCAGCGTCTGCGCATGCACGCCCAGCACGTAGCCGCGCGCGATCTCGGCACGCATCGGCATCGAGCCGTCCAGCCACACCGCGATCTCGGGCGTTGCGCCGCGCGCCAGATCACGCCCGAAGCCGGGCGGAATCTCCACCGCCATGGCGAGCTTGCCGGCCCGCATGCGCGCGTCCAGATCGGCATGGCTGAGCAGCTCCGGCTGCTCCAGGAAGTAGCGCGAGCCGGCAATGCGCAGCGTGTACCCCTGGCTCGCCACGCTGCGGTCGTGGTCGAGCACGGCAAAGTGCAGGTCTTCCACGTCCATGTTGATGCCGTAACCCATCACCAGCATCAGGATCACGCTGCCGAGCATGGCCAGTGTGAGGCGGATGGGGTCGCGCCGCAGCTCGGTGGATTCACGTGCGGCAAAGCTCAGCAGCCGCGCCAGCGAGAAGCGCGGCGGGCGCGCGGGCGGCGCCTCGACCGCCGGCGGTGGCGTGCGCTGCGCTTCGACGGGGGTGCCGGCGGCTTCCTCCAGATAGCCGACGAAGGCATCGTCCAGCGTGTCCGCGCCGCGTCGCGCCATCAGCGCAGCCGGCGTGTCGGTGGCCAGCACACGGCCGGCGTGCATCAGCGAGATGCGGTCGCAGCGCTGCGCCTCGTTCATGAAGTGGGTGGTGATGAAGATGGTCACGCCGTCGCGCCGCGAGAGCTCGACGATCAGTTCCCAGAAGCCGTCGCGCGCCACCGGGTCGACGCCCGATGTCGGCTCGTCGAGGATCAGCACGTCGGGCCGGTGCAGCACCGCCACCGCCAGTTGCAGGCGCTGGCGCATACCCAGCGGCAGCGCGTCGGGCTGGGTGTCCATCACCGCATCCAGGCCGAAGCGCCGGGTCAGCGCCTCGATGCGCTCGGCAGCCTCGTCGCCCGGCAGGTCGAACAGCCGCGCGTGCAGGTCGAGGTTCTGGCGCACCGTCAGCTCGCCGTACAGCGAAAAGGACTGCGACAGATAGCCCACGCGGCGGCGCGTCTCCAGATTCTTCGCGTCGAGCTTGCGTCCCAGCAGCCGCGCCTCGCCGGCCGAGGGCTCGAGCAGGCCGGTGAGCATCTTCATGGTGGTCGACTTGCCGCAGCCGTTGGAGCCGAGGAAGCCGAATATCTCGCCGCGCCGCACGTCGAGATTTACGTCGTCCACCGCCACGAAGTCGCCGAAGCGCATCTGCAGCCCGCGCGAGGAGATCACCACCTCGCCGGCCTCCATCGGCGGAATCACCACCTCGCGGTGGCCGCGCCGGCGCTCTTGCGGCAGCAGCGCCAGAAAGGCGCCTTCCAGCGTGTCGCGCCCGCCTTGCGAGCGCAATTGCTCCGGCGTGCCGGTGGCCAGCACGCGGCCGGCGTCCACCGCCACCAGCCAGTCGAAGTCCTCGGCCTCCTCCATGTAGGCGGTGGCAATGAGCACGCTCATGCCGAGGCGCGCGGCACGGATGCGCGCGATCAGGCGCCAGAACTGGCGCCGCGAGAGCGGATCGACACCGGTGGTCGGCTCGTCGAGGATCAGCAGGTCGGGGTCGTGGACCAGCGCGCAGCACAGGCCGAGCTTCTGCTTCATGCCGCCGGAGAGCTTGCGCGTGGGACGATCGGCAAATTCGCTCAGGCCGGTCGCTGCGAGCAGCTCATCGATGCGCCGCGCGCGCTCCTCGGCCGACTGGCCGAACAGCCGGCCGAAGAAGTCGATGTTCTCGAACACCGACAGCGTCGGATACAGGTTCTTGCCCAGCCCCTGCGGCATGTAGGCAATGCGCGGACACACCGCGCGCCGGTGCGCGGCATCCGCAATGTCGCCGCCCAGCACTTCGATGCGCCCCTGCTGCAGTTGCCGCGCACCGGCGATCAGGCCCAGCCAGGTGGATTTGCCCACGCCGTCCGGCCCGATGAAACCGACCATGCAGCCGGCCGGAATCTCCAGACTCACGCCATCGGCCGCCGCCACCGCGCCGTAACGCTGCGTGACGTCGGCGAGCCGCGCCACCGGCGGCACGGCACTCACGGCAGGCGCACCTGCAGCGCCGCCGGCCACTCCGCCTCACCATCCAGACGCACATGGGCCATGCCAGGCAGGCCGGTCTTGACCTGCTCGGGGTACTTCGCCAGCAGTTCGGGGTCGATGCGCGCCTTGACGCGGAACACCATCTTCTGGCGCTCGCTCTGCGTCTCGACGGTCTTGGGCGTGAACTGCGCGACGCTGGCAACGAAACTGACGGAAGCCGGAATCACGAAGTCCGGCGCGGCGTCGAGCACGATGCGCGCCTCGCTACCGATGGCCACGCGGCCGGCCACCGTTTCGGGCAGGAAGAAGGTCATGTACACGTCACCGATGTCGACCAGGCTCACCACCTTGCCGCCACCGGCAATGACCTCGCCCGGCTGCACGATGCGGTACTGTACGCGGCCGGCGCGCGGCGCCCGCAGTTCGGCGTCCTCCAGCTCGCTTTGCAGGCGCGCCACCACCGCCTCGGTGGCGGCAATCGCCGCATCGCCCTGCTCCACCTGCGCCTCGGCCGCCCGCACCGCTGCCTGAGCCGCCGCGATCTTCGCCGCGGCCACGCGAACGTTTGCCTGAGCCGTTCGAACACGTGCCGCCGCGTCGTCGGCCTGCTGCGCGGAAGTTGCCTTCTGCTTGAGCAGCCTTTGCAGGCGCTCGCTGGTGCGCCGCGCCACGTCGAACTCGGCCTCGGCCTGGATCAGCACCGACTCGGACATCGCCACATCGGCCACGCGCTGCGCCACCAGCGCCAGCGCGGTTTCACGCGCGCTGCGGGCATTGGCCACCTCGGCGCGCGCCTGCGCCAGCTGCGCCAGCAAAGACTGCACGTCCATGCGCGCCACGACCTGCCCTTCGGCGACGAAGTCCCCCTCGTTGACCAGGATCTCCGCCACCCGTCCGGCCACCTTGGCAGCGACATCGACCTCGGTGGCCTCGACGCGCCCGTTTCCACGCACGAAGCGCTCGTCGTCCGCCACCGGTCGCAGCCACCACGTGCCCGCCGCGACGATCGCCACAACAATCCCTGCAATCCACCACGTCCTGCCTGCTGCTGCGCGCACTTCGCTCTCCCGGCCCATGCTTCGAAGCACCATTATCCCCGACGGCGGCAGCACGGGTGTGACGATCGGCGCCGGCCGCAAACCCGGTGCGGTTGCACCTGCGCGGCGTTGATGGTTCGATACGGGCATTGCGTCGAAGCCTCGCCGCGACACGTTCCCGAACCGACGCATGCATCAGGCGAGTCCATGCCCCTTGATCCGTTCCACACAGCACGATGATCGCCGCAGCTGACGCGCCCGGCACGTCCGAGATCGTGCCATCGGCCGACGGACCGATCCTGCGCATCGCGGGCGCCTGGACGCTGCCGCACTGCCGTGCACTCGCTGCTCACGTAGCGGCTTTGCGGGAACGCGATGGGGACATCGCCGCCGTCGATGCCTCGGGCTTGTCGGGTCTCGACACCGCCGGCGCCGGCCTGCTGTGCACACTGCTGAGCGACCAGCAACTCGAAACCGTCCTCGCCGCGCAAGCCCCGGAACGGCAGGCGCTGCTGCGCACCGTGCGCGAAGCGCACCAACGTATCGACCCGAGCGCGCAGACTCCCGACGGCTACATGCCTGGCGACATCCTGGAGCACATCGGACGCACGACAGTCGCGTTCCGCGACCACCTCGTGGGCGTGTGCGGCCTGCTCGGACTGACGCTGGAGACCTTCGCGCGCACACTGTTCCGGCCCGGACGCTGGCGCATGACGTCCTTCGTCGCACATCTGGAGCGCACCGGCCTGGACGCGCTGCCCATCGTCGCGCTGCTGACCTTTCTGGTTGGCGCCGTCGTGGCCTTTCTCGGCGCGACGGTGCTGACCGGTTTCGGCGCCAGCATCTACACCGTCGATCTGGTCGCCTACTCCTTCCTGCGCGAATTCGGCGTGCTGCTCGCGGCGATTCTCGTCGCCGGGCGCACCTCGAGCGCGTTCGCCGCGCAGATCGGCTCGATGCGGGCCAACGAAGAGGTCGACGCGATTCGCGTGCTGGGCCTGTCACCGGTCGAGCTGCTGGTGCTGCCGCGCGTGCTCGCCTTGCTCGTCGCACTGCCGATACTCGCCTTCGTCGCGATGATCTCGGGACTGGCCGGCGGGATGATCGTGTGCGCGCTCAAGCTCGACATCTCGCCGAGCATGTTCCTGTCGGTGATCGAAACCAACGTCGCGCTGCGCCACTTTCTCATCGGCATGGCCAAGGCCCCGGTGTTCGCCTTTCTGATCGCGGTGATCGGCTGCAACGAGGGCTTTCGCGCCGGCGGCAGCGCACAGTCGGTGGGCGAGCACACCACCTCGGCCGTGGTGCAGTCGATCTTCGTGGTCATCGTGGTCGACGCGATCGCCGCACTGTTCTGCATGGAGATGGGCTGGTGAGCGCGCCGGACAACGTCGTCGAGGTACGCGGCCTGGTCACGCGCTTCGGCAGCCTCGTGGTGCATGAGGGGCTGGACCTCGATGTGCGGCACGGCGAGATCCTCGGCGTGGTCGGCGGCTCGGGCACCGGCAAGTCGGTACTGTTGCGCACCATCCTCGGCCTGCAGAAACCGGCGGGCGGCAGCGTGCGCGTGTTCGGCGAGGATCTGGCCACGCTGGCGCCGCGCGAGCGCAGCCGCGTCGAACGACGCTTCGGCGTGCTGTTCCAGCGTGGTGCGCTGTTCTCGTCGCTGACGGTGGCCGAGAACGTCGTCCTGCCGCTGGTCGAACATGCCGGACTCACGCGCGACGAGGCGGCGCCGCTGGCCGCGCTCAAGATCGCGCTGGCCGGCCTGCCGGCCGACGCCGGCGCGCGCCTGCCGGCCGAGCTGTCCGGCGGCATGGTCAAACGCGCCGCGCTGGCGCGCGCGCTGGCGCTCGATCCGGATATCCTGTTCCTCGACGAGCCCACCGCCGGGCTGGACCCGATCGGCGCGGCCGCCTTCGACCGGCTGATCGCGACGCTGCGCGACGCCCTCGGCCTGACGGTATTCGTGGTCACACATGATCTGGACACGCTGTACGCAATCACCGATCGTGTCGCGGTACTCGCGCGCCGCCGTGTCATCCTGAACGCGGATCTGGCCACCGTCGCGCAAAGCGACGACGCCTGGGTACGCGACTATTTCCGCGGCCCGCGTGGCCGCGCCGCGGCCACCGCATCCGTCACGGAGGGCAACTGAATGGAAACCCGTGCGCATCACGTGCTGATCGGCCTGTTTACGCTGGCCGCGGCCATCGGCGCGCTGCTGTTCGCGCTGTGGCTGGGCCAGAGCGGCGCCGAGCGCGACCAGGCATTCTACGACATCGCCTTCCACGAGCCGGTCACGGGCCTGTCGCGCGGCAGCACGGTGGAGTTCAACGGCATCCGCATCGGCGATGTCGCCAGCTTGCGGCTCGACCCTGCCGACCCGCGCCGCGTCTTCGCACGCGTGCGCATCGACCCGAGTGCGCCGATGCGCGACGACACCCAGGCGCGCCTGGTGCCCGCGGGCATCACCGGGCTGTCGATCATCCGGCTCACCAGCGGCGACGACCCGTCCAGCCAGCCGCTGCCGGCGAGCGAGGGCGAGATCCCCGTGATCGTCGCTACGCCCTCGCCGCTGAGCCGGTTGCTGGCCGACGGCGAGGATGTGATGCTCAACGTCAACGAACTGCTGATCCGCGCGCGCGAAGCCCTGTCGCCGCAGACCGTCGACGACCTGTCCGCGACCCTGCACAACCTGCGACTGGTGAGCGACTCGCTGGCCGGACGCCGCGACGAGCTGGCCACGATGCTCGACGACGCCAACCGCCTGATCGCATCGACCCACCGACTGGTCGACGGGGAACTGGGCGACACGCTGGCCAGCGCGTCGCGGGCGATGAACGCGGTCGAGCGCACGGTCGGCGAAATCGAATCCATCGTGCGTGACAACCGCGGCAATGTCGAAGGGGGTCTGCGCGGACTGGCCGACATCGGCCCGGCCATGGCCGAGTTGCGTGCAACGCTGGCCTCGCTGCGCACCATCACCCGTCAGCTCGAGGACAGTCCGCGCGACTATCTGCTCGGCCGCCAGCCCACCCGGGAGTTCCAGCCATGAAGCGCCGCCTCGTCCTCGCCGCCCTGTCACTGGCCGCACTGCTGCCCGCCTGCTCGATACTGCCGGAGCGCGAAGCGGTCGACGTCTATCTGCTGCCCGGTGCGATCGATCACGCCGCGGCACCCGCCGGCCCGCAGATCGACGTCTCGCTGCGCGTGCTGCGCCCGGTCAGCGGTTCGCGCATCGCCGGGCGACGCATCGTCGTGATCCCCGACGACCGGCTGGTGAGCGTCTACCAGGGCGCGGCCTGGACCGACCCGGCTCCGGTACTGATGCGCGAACGCATCGTCGACGCGCTGCTGGCCGGACAGCGCTTCGCCTCGGTCAGCACCGACGAACGCAGTCTGTTCGCGGATTTCGAACTCGACACCGAACTGCGCGCCTTCCAGAGCGAATATCGCAATGGTCGTCCCGAGGCGGTGATCCGCATCGATGTCCGCCTGGCGCAGGGCAACACCCGGCACATCGTCGCCGGCCAGCGCTTCGAGGCGCGCGAGCGTGCTGCCGGCACCGCGGTGGCCGATGTCGTGGACGCCATGGGGCGCGCAGCCGACCGCATCGCGCTGGAGATCGCCCGCTGGTCGGCCGGGCACGCCTCCCAGATCCCGCCGCGCTGAACACCCCGACGATCCTTCATGGTGCATCGCAGGGTGCGCACGACCCGAAGCGGTGCGCGCACCTTGCATGAAATGCTGACCGGGTCGGACGATTGTCCCCTTGGCCACACCCTTTGCCTGCACTTGCGGGCCTGACGACCGCCCCTCGCGACCGTCTCCGGATGGTGCGCACCGCCATGGGCTGGCACGGTGCTTGCATAGATCCGAATCAGGGATGCCCGACGCAGCGTCGCGAAACCGCGGCATCCACAAGAATCCGTCATCCCAAAGCAGCCCGGCCAAGGAAGGCCCGACTGCCGGACAGCCAGAGCTGCCCGAGGATCAGCGCCGATCCCTGACGACATCGAATCATGTTCCGGCCATGCGTCGGAGCGTTGTTGCGAGGGGAAATCATGCGCAAACAGAAACTGGTAATGGTCGGCAACGGCATGGCCGGGGTGAAGACCCTGGAAGAACTGCTCAAGTACGCGCCCGAGCAGTACGACATCACCGTCTTCGGCGCCGAGCCGCACGGCAACTACAACCGCATCATGCTCTCGCCGGTGCTCGCCGGCGAAATGGGCCTGCCCGAGATCATGCTCAATGATCTCGACTGGTATGCCGACAATGGCATCACGCTGCACACCGGCCGCAAGGTGGTCGAGATTGATCGCGTGCGCCGCGTGGTGCGCGCCGACGATGGCACCGAGGCCGAATACGACCGCCTGCTGCTGGCGACCGGCTCCAAGCCCTTCATCCTGCCGGTGCCCGGCGCCGACCTGCCCGGCGTGATCGCCTATCGCGACATCGCCGACACCGAAACCATGATCCAGGCGGCCAGCACCTGGCGCCACGCGGTCGTCGTCGGCGCCGGCCTGCTCGGACTGGAAGCGGCCAACGGCCTGGCCTTGCGCGGCATGAACGTCACCGTAGTGCACCTGGCCGACTGGATCATGGAGCGCCAACTCGACCAGCCGGCGGCCGACCTGCTGCAGGCCTCGCTCGAATCCAAGGGCCTGAAGTTCGAGCTGGGCGCGCAGACCGCCGCGCTCGAAGCCGGCGAGGACGGGCGCGTGGCCGCACTCAGGCTCGCCGACGGACGCAGCCTGCCGGCCGACCTCGTCGTGATGGCCGCCGGCATCCGCCCCAACACGGCGCTGGCCGAATCGGCCAGGCTGCACTGCAATCGCGGCATCGTCGTCGGCGACACCATGCAGACCGCGACCGACCCGCGCATCTACGCCATCGGCGAATGCGTCAGCCACCGCGGCACCAGCTACGGTCTGGTCGCCCCCCTGTTCGAGCAGGCCAAGGTGTGTGCCAACCATCTGGCCGGCTTCGGCATCGGCCGCTACGAAGGTTCGGTGACCTCGACCAAGCTCAAGGTCACCGGTGTGGACGTGTTCTCGGCCGGTGACTTTTCCGGCGGCGAGGGCTGCGACGAGATCGTGCTGCATGATCGCGCCGGCGGCGTGTATCGCAAGATCGTGCTGCGCGACGACACGCTCGCCGGTGCGGTCATGGTCGGCGACACCACCGACGGCGCCTGGTACTTCCAGCTCATGCGCGAGGGCAAGAACGTCGCCGAAATGCGCGACCACCTGATGTTCGGCCAGAGCTTCTCGCAGTCGCATCTGGGCGACGCCGGCCACCAGGGCCAGAATCTGGCCGCCAGCCTGCCCGACACGGCGGAAGTGTGCGGCTGCAACGGCGTGTGCAAGGGCACCATCGTCCGCGCGATCAAGGAAAAGGGCTTGTTCACGCTCGACGACGTCAAGAAGCACACCAAGGCGTCGAGCTCCTGCGGCTCATGTACCGGGCTGGTCGAGCAGTTGCTGGCTTCGACCATCGGCGGCGCCTTCCAGGCCGCCGACAAGCATTCCAGGCCGATCTGCGCGTGCACCGACCACAACCACGGCGAGGTGCGTCAGGCGATCCGCGAGCGCAAGCTGCTGACCATCCCCGACGTCATGCGCGCGCTGGAGTGGAAGACGCCCAACGGCTGCGCGACCTGCCGCCCGGCGCTCAACTACTACCTGCTCTCGACCTGGCCGTTCGAGGCCGAGGACGATCCGCAGAGCCGTTTCGTCAATGAGCGCAGCCACGCCAACATCCAGAAGGACGGCACCTACTCGGTGGTGCCGCGCATGTTCGGCGGCCTGACCACGCCCGACGAGCTGCGCGCGATCGCCAACGTCGCCGAGAAGTATCAGATCCCGACGGTCAAGGTCACCGGCGGTCAGCGCATCGACCTGCTCGGCGCGAAGAAGGCCGACCTGCCGCTGATCTGGCACGACCTGGGCGAGGCCGGCATGGTCTCGGGCCACGCCTACGGCAAGAGCCTGCGCACCGTGAAGACCTGCGTCGGCTCCGAACACTGCCGCTTCGGCACGCAGCGCTCGATGGAGATGGGCGTCAAGCTCGAGAAGATGCTCTTCGGCATGTGGTCACCCCACAAGGTCAAGCTCGCGGTGTCGGGCTGCCCGCGCAACTGCGCCGAATCGGGCATCAAGGACGTGGGCGTGATCGGCGTCGATTCGGGCTACGAGCTTTACGTGGCGGGCAACGGCGGCATCAAGACCGAGGTCGCGCAGTTCCTGTGCAAGGTCGCCGACGACGAGCAAGTGATGGAATACGGCGGTGCCTTCCTGCAGCTCTACCGTGAGGAGGCCTGGTACCTGGAGCGCACGGTGCACTACGTCGAGCGCGTCGGCATGGAGCACGTCAAGCGCTACGTCGTAGAGGACGCGGACAATCGCCGCGCCCTCTACGAGCGCCTGCTGTTCGCGCTGCGCGACGCACCCGACCCGTGGGCCGAGCAGGCCGCGAAACCGAAACTGCGCGAGCAGTTCGAGCCGCTCCCGGCGTAAGCCCCGACCGAACAGGAATCCAGGACCATGAACATGCCTCTGCCTCAATCCGCGACCACCTGGCGCCGCGTGTGCGCGCTCGACGACATCCCGGTGCTCGGCGCGCGCACGCTGGAACACCCCACCCACGGCGCGATCGCCGTCTTCCGCAACGGCGACGACGAGGTCTTCGCGCTGTCGGACCGCTGCCCGCACAAGGGCGGTCCGCTGTCGGCGGGCATCGTGCACGGGCGCAGCGTCACCTGCCCGCTGCACAACTGGCGCATCGGCCTCGAGGACGGCCACGCGGCCGAACCCGACGAGGGCTGCACGGCCCGCTTCGACGCGCGCGTCGAGGACGGGCACGTGCTGTTGCTGCTCTAGCCGGCGCCCCCCTCCCACGAAATCTGCCCGAAACGACGCGCGCTGCGGCGCGCGGCGCGGGCCCGTATTGCCCGGAGAACCCCCATGGACCGCAAATCCTTCCTCGCCGCCGGCCACACGCCGACGCTGATCGCCTCCTTCCTGTACTTCGACCTCGCCTTCATGGTGTGGGTGCTGCTCGGCCCGCTCGCGGTCGGCATCGCCGACGACCTCGGTCTGACCCACGCGCAGAAGGGCCTGATGGTCGCCACCCCGGTGCTCGCCGGTGCGCTGCTGCGTGTGCTGATGGGCGTGCTGGTCGACCGCCTGTCACCCAAGCGCGCGGCCATCATCGGCCAGATCGTCGTCATCGGCGCGCTGGCCTGGGCCTGGCTGGCCGGCATCCACTCCTATCAGCAGACGCTGGTGCTGGGCATCTTCCTGGGCATGGCCGGCGCGGCATTCGCCGCCGCGCTGCCGCTGGCCTCGCGCTGGTATCCGCCCGAGCACCAGGGCACGGCCATGGGCATCGCCGGTGCCGGCAACTCCGGTACGGCGTTCGCCGCGCTGTTCGCACCGGGGCTGGCCATTGCCTACGGCTGGGAGAACGTGTTCGGGCTGGCGCTGATTCCGCTCGTCGCGGTGTTCGTGATGTTCATCTTCGTCGCCAGGGACGCGCCCGACGCGCCGCCGCCCAAGACGCTCGCCGAATACCTGAAGGTGCTCAAGGACCGTGATGCATGGTGGTTCATGTTCTTCTACTCGGTGACCTTCGGCGGTTTCGTCGGCCTGGCCTCGTCCCTGGTGATCTACTTCAACACCCAGTACGGACTGGATGCGAAGACCGCCGGCTACTTCACCGCCGCCTGCGTGTTCGCCGGCTCGCTGGTGCGCCCCATCGGCGGCAATGTCGCCGACCGCATCGGCGGGGTACGATCGCTGTCCATGATGTATCTCGTCGCCGCCTTCTTCATCGTCATCGCCAGTTTCGGTCTGTCCTCGGTGTGGGCCGGCGCGGCGGCCTTCGTGTGCGCGATGCTCGCACTCGGCATGGGCAACGGCGCGGTATTCCAGCTCGTGCCGCAACGCTTCCGCCGCGAGATCGGCGTGATGACCGGTCTGGTCGGTATGGCCGGCGGCGTCGGCGGCTTCTGGCTCGCCTCCAGTCTCGGCTTCTCGCAGGAGCTGACCGGCAGCTACCAGCCCGGCCTGCTCGCCTTCGCCTTTCTCGCCGTGCTGGCACTGGTCGGCCTGACCGGCGTCAAGCGTCGCTGGCGCACCACCTGGGGCGCGCCGCACCTGACCGGCGCGAAGATCTGACCGCCATGAACACGCGCCCGCCCGCGACGCTGCAGGTCGAACTCGGCCACGCCTCGCTGCGCGGCGCGCATGCGCACAACGAGGATTTCTGCGGCGCGGTCACGCCCGACGGCGCGGAGCTCGACGTCAAGGGCGTGCTGGCCGCGATCGGCGACGGCGTGGGCGGACACGCCGACGGGCGCGAGGCGTCCGAATTCGCGGTGCGCGGCCTGCTTGCCGACTACTACGCCACGCCCGACACCTGGGGCATCGCGCAGAGTCTGGAGACGGTCATCAACGCGCTCAACCGCTGGCTCGCCTCGCAGACGGCGCGCTCGCGCGAGGCCGCCGGCATGGCCACCACGCTGTCCGCGCTGGTGCTGCGCGGGCGGCGCTACACCATCGCCCATGTGGGCGACTCGCGCATCTACCGCCTGCGCGGCGGCCGGCTCGACCGCCTGACTTCCGATCACGTGTGGGCCCACCCCGAACTGGACAACGTGCTCTCGCGCGCGATCGGCCTGGACGAGCGCGTGGCGATCGACATTGCCGACGGCGACGCCGAGGTCGGCGACGTGTTCGCGCTGCTCACCGACGGTGTGTGGGAGACATTGGGCGACGCACGCATCAGCGAGACGCTGGCGCAGAAGGCGACGCCGGAAGCCGTGGCGCAACTGCTCGCGCGCGGTGCCGAACACGCCGGCAGCCGCGACGATTGCACGGCGCTGGTACTGCGCGTCACCGCCCTGCCCGCCGACGACCTGCGCGACGCGATCTCGCGCATGAGCGCGCGCCCCCTGCCGCCGCTGCTCAAGCCCGGCGAGACGTTGGATGGACTGACGGTCGAGACCCTGGTGCATGACTCGCGCATGACGCGGCTGTACCGCGTACGCGACGCAGCCGGGCGTCAGTACGTGCTCAAGACGCTGCGCCCCGAGGCGTCCGACGCCGCATGCACCGCCGCGCTGGCGCACGAGGAATGGCTCGCCAGCCGCGTACGCGACGCGCATTTCCCGCAAGTCGTCCCGCAACCGGCCGCCACCAGGCTCTATTACCTGATGAGCTGGCACGAGGGTGCGACGCTGGCCGCGCGCCTGGCCACCGGCCAGCCCTTCGCCACGACCGAGGTGGCCGAACTGGGAATCGAACTGGTCAAGGGCCTGGCCACGCTGCACCGGCTGGCCATCGTGCATCGCGACATCAAGCCGGCCAACCTGCACGTGGGCGCCGACGGTCGCCTGCGCATCCTCGATCTGGGCGTGGCCGCCTCCGACGGCCAGGCCGAGGCGCGCGTATTCGGCGAGATCAACAACCCCGGCACACCCAGCTACATGGCACCCGAACTGTTCGCCGGCGAGAGCGCGAGCGTGCGCAGCGATCTGTTTGCTGCGGGCGTGACGCTGTACGAACTGCTCACGCGACGCTTCCCCTACGGCGAGATCGAACCCTTCCAGCGCCCGCGCTTCGGCGACCCGGTGCCACCCACGCGCTGGCGTGCCGACATCCCGCACTGGCTCGAATCGGTGATCCTCAAGGCGGTCGCGCGCGAGCGGCGCGACCGCTTCGAGACCGCCGAAGAATTCCTGCTCGCCCTCGAACTGGGCGCCCACCGCCCGCTCGCCGTGCCGCGCAGCAGCCCCCTGCTGCGGCGCGACCCGGAGTTGGGCATCAAGATCGCACTGGTCGTCTCGGGCGTGCTCAACATCCTGCTGCTGTACCTGCTGCTGGCGCGCTGAAACGCACAAGGCTGAACGCGCCCCCAACCGGGCTGTCACAACCGCGTTTCCGGGAGCAAGTAGCGATGACCGTTCAGGAATCAAACCCGATTGCACTGCAAGTCGACCGGCGACGCTTCATTGCGCTCGTCGCGCTCGGCGCGCTTGGCCTGACCCTGCCGAGCGCGCGCGCCGCGGAGCCGATCCTGCGCGCGATCCCGTCCACGGGCGAGCGTCTGCCGGCAATCGGCATGGGAACGTGGATCACCTTCGACGTCGAACCGAGTTTTCGCACTGACGCTGATGCGCTCACCGCGCGCTGGCAGGTATTGCGCGAGTTCTTCGCCGCCGGCGGACGGCTGATCGACTCCTCCCCGATGTACGGCCGCGCCGAGGCGGTGCTGGGTGAGTTGCTGCCGCAGACCGACGGCGCCGACGCGCTGTTCTCGGCGACCAAGGTGTGGACACCCGGACAAGGGGTGGGCGAACGCCAGATGGCACGCTCGCTGCAGCTGTGGGGGTTGGAGCGCTTCGACCTGATGCAGGTGCACAACCTGCTCGACTGGGAGGCCCACCTGCCGACGCTGCGGCGCATGAAGGACGAAGGCGCGGTGGGCAGCATCGGCATCACCACCTCGCACGGCCGACGTCACGACGATTTCGAGCGCATCATCGCGCGCCAGCGCCTCGACTTCGTGCAGTTCACCTACAACATCGCCCACCGCGAGGCCGAGTCGCGCCTGCTGCCGGCGGCGGCCGATCGCGGCTGCGCGGTGATCATCAACCGCCCCTTCGACGGCGGACGGCTGTTTTCGCGCGTGCGCGACCAGCCGCTCCCCGGCTGGGCGGCCGAGATCGGCTGCGAGAACTGGGCGCAGATCTTCCTCAAGTTCGTGATCTCGCACCCGGCCGTCACCTGCGCGATCCCCGCCACCTCGCAGCCGGAGCACATGCGCGAGAACATGGGCGCGCTCACCGGTGCGCTGCCGGACGCAGCGCTGCGCCAGCGCATGGCCGAGGACTTTGCACGGCTGGCCTGAGCCTCAGCCCGAACAACCGTCGCGGCGCGGAATCGACCGCATCATCTGATCCGTATCAAGAACTCGTGTCATGTTGTGAGATATTCTGTTCTCGTAACGTTTCGCCACCCGTTCCGACCCGCTCCGGAGGATTTCGATGAACACCGCCCGACACCGCGCCGCCCCCGACTGGGACCCGCGCGCCCCTTCCGTTCAACGCGATCAGATCGCCGCGTACGACGGGATGCGCATACGGTGTCCGGTCGCGCACAGCGATTATCTGCACTGGTCGATATTCCGCCATGCCGACGTCCTGCGCGTGATCGGCGACCATGAAACCTTCAGCAATCGCGTGTCGCAGCACCTGTCGGTGCCCAACGGCATGGATCCGCCGCAGCACGCCGCCTTTCGCGCGATCGTCGAACGCCATTTCGACGCGACCGCCATGGCCACGTTCGAGCCCGCGTGTCGCCGCATCGCGCACAAGCTTGCCGCCGCGCTGCCGGTGCCCGGCGAAGTCGAACTGATGCGCGATTTCGCTCATCCCTTCGCGCTGGAAGTCCAGTGCGCCTTCATGGGCTGGCCCGGCTGGATGCGCGACGCGCTGGCCGACTGGATGCGCGAGAACCAGCGCGCCACGCACTCCGGCGACCGCGCCGCGATGCGCAGCGTGGCCGAGCGCTTCGACGCCACGCTGCGCCGGCTGTTCGACGAACGGCGCGCTGCCGGCGCAGCCGCCCCTGACGACGCGACCACGCGTCTGCTGCGCGAGCGCGTCGACGGGCGAGCGCTCACCGATGAGGAGATCGTCAGCATCGTGCGCAACTGGACCGCCGGCGAGCTGGGCACCATCGCCGCCGCGATCGGCATCGTCGCGCGCCGGCTGGCCGTCGAACCCACGCTTCAGACGACGCTGCGCGCGGACCGCTCGCTGCTGGCACCGGCCATCGACGAGGTGCTGCGCATCGACCCGCCACTGATCGCCAACCGCCGCGTCACGACCTGCCCGGTACGCCTGGGCGAACGCGATATCGCCGCTGGCGAGCGCATCTCGGTGATGTGGGCCGGCGCCAACCGTGACGAGGCTGTGTTCGACGAACCGGACCGCGTCCGCCTTGATCGCGATCCGGCCGACAACCTGCTCTACGGAGCCGGCATTCACGTTTGCCCGGGCGCACCGCTGGCGCGCCTGGAACTGCATGCGGCGATCGAGGCGCTGCTCGAGCGCTGTGCGGTTCTCGCGCCGCTCGCCGACCGCCCGCCTCACCGCGCAGGCTACCCGGCCGGCGGCTGGGACAAGGTCCCATTGCAACTGGGATGATCGGCCTCAGGCGGGCGCCGGCGCAGCGGTGCGTACGATGCGCCGCAGTTCGGGCAGGCAGGAACCGCAGGAGGTGCCGCAGTTGAGCTTCGATTGCAGCGTCTCGAGATCGGCCCCGGCAGCGACGCTCTCGCGGATCGCGCCTTCCGTGACGCCGAAACAGTTGCATACGGTGCGCCCGCCGGCCGGCGCGAGCCCTTGTGGCGGGGCGGACACCGGCGCGAACAGCCACGGCCGCAGGGGCCCTACATCAGTGCCGTCGGCGATGGCGTCGACCAGCCAGTCGAAGGCTGCGACCTCCCCGGCCAGTCGCAACGCAAGCAGCCGCTGCCCGTCGACGCGCGCGCGCTTGTCGATGCCGCGCCTGGCATCCGACAGGCGCAATACCGGATCACTGTCGGCACAGCCGAACACCGCATCGATCGGCTCGAGCAGATGCTGCGGCAAGGGCCAGCCGTTGGCTGCGCGCAGCACGACGACCGGCTGATCCCGTCCGGTGAGACTGAGCGCGGCATACCCGAACTGCGCAAGCTGCCCGCGCAGTGCGGCCATCCACTGCGCGGCCTGCTCGGCGTCCCGCGCGACGGCCGCCCAACCGGCGCGCCAGTCGAGCCTGGCGGGCAGGATGGACACGGCCGCCTGCTTGAGCGCCGGCTGCTGCGACACCGGATCGACGGCCTTGGAGGTGAGCACGTTGGCGCCCGCGTGGGCCAGCGTCGCGGCCCCCCAGTGCATCGGGATCCATGCCTGTCCGGGCGCCACGCCCTCGTCGGTGGCCAGCGGCAGCACGATCTCGCCGCGCTCGCCGATCACCCGCACGAGTTGGCCTGCATCGAGGCCGCGACGCACCAGATCGACCGGATTGACGGCGATTTCGGCACGCGGCGTATGGCCCCACAGCTGCGCGACCTTGCCGCTGCGGCTCATGCCATGCCACTGGTCGCGCAGGCGACCAGTGGTGAGGATGAACGGGCGGCGTGCGGTGACCGGTTCGGGCAGCGGCGCATGGCGCGTCGGGAAACCCACCTTCGCGAAGCGCGCGCGCCCGTCGGCGGTCGGGAAAACGCCATCCGTGAACAGTCGCGGCGTACCAGTCACGGCGCCGGCCGGAAACGGCCACTGCAGCGGCCCCTGCGCCTCGAGCACGGCGTGGCTCAATCCGCTCATGTCGCAGTCGCGCCCCCGGGTGAGCGAGACGTGTTCGGCGAACACGGCCGCCTCGTCGGCGAAGTCGAAGGATGATTCCGGCTTGCCCAGGCGCGTCGCCAGTCGACGCGCAAAATCGGCCGTGATGGCCCAGTCGGGCCGCGCCTCGCCCGGCGGCGCGATGGCCGGACGCACGCGCGTGACGCGGCGCTCGGAATTGGTGACGGTGCCGGACTTCTCGCCCCAACCGGAAGCCGGCAGCAGCAGATCGGCGAACTCGGCCGTTTCGGTATCGGCGTAGGCCTCCTGCAGCACGACGAACTCGGCCTTTTCCAGCGCGTCGCGCACACGCGTGAGATCCGGCAGCGACTGCGCCGGATTGGTGCAGGCGATGTACACCGCCTTGACCTTGCCCTCGAGGATCGCGTCGAACAGGCCCACCGCGGCCAGGCCGGGCGCCTCCGGGATCGACTCCACGCCCCACAACCGGGCCATCTCGGCACGATCCTCGGCGCTCCTGGGGTCGCGGTGGGCGGGCAGGATGGAGGCCAGTGCGCCAACCTCGCGCCCGCCCATGGCATTGGGCTGGCCGGTGAGCGAGAACGGGCCGGCGCCGGGGCGGCCGATGTGGCCGGTAGCCAGGTGCAGGTGGATCAGCGCGGCGTTGTTGGCCACACCATGGTGGGACTGGTTCAGTCCCTGGCACCACATCGACAGCGCGGCACCCGCCCGCCCGAAGCGGCGCGCGGCTTCGATGATGTCGGCCGCGTCCACCCCGCAGGCGGCGGCGACGTTGCCCGGCGAATATTCGACCAGTTCGGCGCGCAAGGCGTCGAAACCGTCGGTGTGCTCGCGGATGAAGTCGCGGTCGAGCAGGTCTTCCCACACCAGCACGTGCAGCATCGCGTTGTACAGCAGCAGATCCGTGCCCGGCGCGATCTGCAGGTGCAGGTCCGCGAATTCGGCGGTTTCGGTGCGACGCGGATCGACCACGGTGACGGTCAGGTCCGGGTTGGCACGCCTGGCGTCCTCGATGCGACGGAACACGACGGGATGCGCCCACGCGGTGTTGGAGCCGGCGATCAGCAGGTGGTCGGCCAGCGCCAGGTCCTCGTAGCTCGCCGGCACGCCGTCCGCGCCCAGCGTGTTCTTGTAGCCTGCCACCGCGCTCGACATGCACAGACGCGAGTTCGAATCGATGTTGTTGGTGCCGACCAGCGCGCGTGCGAGCTTGTTGAAGACGTAGTAGTCCTCGGTCAGCAACTGGCCGGAGATGTAGAAGGCGACCGCGTCCGGGCCGTGCTCGCGGATGATGTCGGCGAAACGCCCGGCGGCGGTGTCGAGCGCCGTGTCCCAGTCGGTGCGCACGCGCGGCGCGTCCCGGCTCGTGCGCAGCTCCGGGTACAGCGCACGCCCGGCGGTGCCGGAGGTCAGGTGCAGCGTCGCGCCCTTGGTGCACAGCCGGCCGAAGTTGGCCGGGTGGTCGGGGTCGCCGCGCACGCCGGTGATGCGCCCGGCCGCGTGTTCGATGATCAGGCCGCAGCCGGTGCCGCAGTAGCAGCAGGTCGAGCGTGTCTCGCCACGGGCGGCTTCGGGTTTCATGTGAATGATCTCCGCTCGGTCCATGCTCACCTCCTCAGGCCGCCACATACGCGCCCATGCAGGCCTCGCTGCGCGCCAGCGCGGCGACCTCGCCAACGACCAGAATGGCCGGTGAAGTCAGCCCCTCGGCGGCGATGCGCTCGGGCAGATCGCGCAGAGTGCCCACCACATGACGCTGCGTCGGCAGCGTGCCCGAGGCGATGGCCGCAGCGGGTGTGTCCGGTGGCAGACCGCCGGCGATCAGGCGCGCGACGATGCTCAGCACGCGTGCCAGGCCCATGTAGATCACCAATGTCGTGCCGGTGCGCGCGAGCGCATTCCAGTCCGGCCCCGAGCCATCGCCGCAGGTGCCGGTCACCAGCGTCACGCCGTGCGTGTGGGCGCGATGCGTAACCGGAATACCGATACTCGCCGGCACGCTGATACCGGCGGTCAGGCCCGGCACGATCTCGGCATCGATGCCGGCCGCGGCCAGCGCCTCGATCTCCTCGCCGCCGCGCCCGAACACGAACGGGTCACCGCCCTTGAGTCGTACGACAACCTGACCACGACGCGCGTAGCGCACCATCAGCCGGTGGATGAAGTCCTGCGGCGTGGAAGCACGTCCGCCGCGCTTGCCCACGCGCAGCACGCGTGCGCGAGGCCGCAGCAGCGCCAGCACCTCGTCGCTGACCAGTTCGTCGGTCAGCACCACGTCGGCCTGATCACTCAGGATGCGCGCCGCGCGCAGCGTCAGCAGGTCGGCTGCGCCGGGACCGGCACCGATCAGGAATACCTTGTTCATGCGTCTCTCCGTCTCGCCCGCAAGCAGCGGGCCTCGTTCGATGCTCCAGCAACGGAAAACGGCGCCTCACCGAACCCCGCGCAATCGAAAGATGCGAGAGGGTCGATGGACGCCGTTGTCCGTCAAGGGAGCCGGACCGTCGATGGTCCGCGCTCGAGAATCTCAAAGCACGAGGCGTGCCAGCCATTCAAGAAGGCGGGCGCGCCGCGTGAGTCGCTGACAGACGCACGGACCAGTGCGTTGCGCCACGGTGCGCACTCGGAGACAGCGCCGCGAGCCTGCAAGGGTTGGCGGAAGGACTCGTCGGCACGTCGGATGAGCGCGCCGGGGATTCAGTCGGCGCCGACGGCCACCTGTTCCTCGCGACACCGCCCGTGCGCCTGGTGCGCGAGCCTCTCGCACGCGGGCGCAAGCTCACGCGGCACGGCCGGCTCGGACGCGGGCGCGAACATCAGCAC
This sequence comes from Pseudazoarcus pumilus, assembly GCF_002872475.1. Classification (GTDB taxonomy): domain Bacteria; phylum Pseudomonadota; class Gammaproteobacteria; order Burkholderiales; family Rhodocyclaceae; genus Pseudazoarcus; species Pseudazoarcus pumilus. The sequence goes on along the minus strand of NZ_CP025682.1, from coordinate 736,356 downwards.
CAGCACGATCGGCACGATCAGCGCGCAAATGGCGTGAATGCGTTGAACGGGTTTGAGTCGGGGCATTGGGGCTCCGTGATCCGGATCGAGCGATCCACTCACAGCCCCCATGCATCATGCGTGCCAGAGTCCGAACAAGCGCGAAATGGCGTGAATCCGGGCCATTGGAAAGCGAATGGCGAGGCAGGACGCACGCGATGGGTGCGTCCGGCAGGCCCGGCGCACCGCAGCCGTGCGCATGGGCACGATCAGCGGCGGCGTGTGCCACTCTCGTCGCCGAGAAAATCCGAGAAGCCGAGCACCGCCTCGGCCACCTCGACCAGACGCTTGCCACGGTCCATCGCGGTCTGGCGCAGCATGCGGTAGGCCTGATCCTCGGACAGATCCCGGTGCTTCATCAGCACGCCCTTGGCACGCTCGATGATCTTGCGTTCGGCCAGCGCACCGCGCGCGCGCGCAAGTTCGTCGCCCATGTCCTGCAGGCGGCGCGACTGGGCACGCACCAGGTCCAGAATGGAGCGGCCGAGCTGCGCATTGAGCGCGTCGCCAAGGCTCACCTCCTCGCCAGTCGGCTTCGCGGTGTCGAAGAAGACGGCCACCGGCGCGGCGTGCGCGGCCTCCCCGCTGGCGAAGGCCGCGAGCAGCGCAGCATGGTCTTCAAGCGCGCTCTGGGCTTCGAGCGTCTTGCGTTCGGCCAGATGCAGCAGCTCGACCGCGAGCCTGTCCTCGAGCAGCTTCATCGCATCGATGCGACGCGTGGCCAGTTCGAACCATGCCTCGCTGCCGTCGGGCAGCGCCGTCGAACCGGCCTGCACCGACACGGCCATGCGACGCAACCTTTCCAGATCGGCCGCGTCGGCCGATGGCAGCGAGTCCCGCCAGGCTGCTGCGGAAGCCGGATCGGCGAACTCGGCGAAGATGTCGAAGCAGCGCTGCTGGGCGTCGATCAGATGCACGAGACGATGCTGACGCGCGGCATCGAAATGACCCAGCGCAAAGCCGGCCGCCACCGTGGCGCGTTCCTGCCCGGCCAGCTCCTTGCCCTGCATGAAGTTGAAAAGCGCAACGAGCGCACGTGAAACGTCCGGATCACCGGCACTGTCGGCGGCCTCGAACACCACCGCGAGCAGACCACCGATCAGACGCGTATGGGCCTCGAGGATCTGCTCGGGGGAGAGTTCGAGCGCGCGTACCTGGTCGCGCAGTGCAGGCAGCGCGTCGAGCCCATGCACCACGGCGGCGATGCGCGAGAACAGGCGCGCGCCACCGGGCAACAGCCCCGATTCGGTGTCGAGCCGGTCAAAACCGGCACGCACCTCGGCCTCGACCGCATCGCTGTCGGCGATGCGGCTGTCGAGCTGGTCGATGAAGCGCGCGCCACGCGAAGCGGAATAGACGTTGGATACGCCGCGTTCGCGCTGCAGCATGTGGATGAGTTGCCCGATGCCGCTGACCAGTTCGCAGGTCAGCGCGAGCTGTTCCAGGCCGTGAATCTCGCAGCGTCGGGCTGCGATGAGGAACTTGAGTGCCGAGGGCATGATGCCTCCTTGCCTGCCATGCGTTCGCCCCCGGAGCGAACGCGTGGGTCATGTCGATGGGAATGTCGACAATCCAGCAAGGAACGTGCCGGGCTCCGCCCGGCCACGATCAGTGGCCGCGCTGGCGCACGGCCTCGAACAGACAGATGCCGCTGGCCACCGAGACGTTGACACTCTCGACGCTGCCGTGCATCGGGATGCGCACCAGCTCGTCGCAGGTCTCGCGCGTCAGGCGCCGCATGCCGTCCCCCTCCGAACCCAGCACCAGCGCCAGCGGCCCGGTCAGGGTGGCTTCGAACACCGAGCGCTCGGCTTCGTCGGCGGTGCCCACCACGTGCACTCCAGCCTCCTGCATCTCGCGCAAGGCGCGCGCGAGGTTGGTGACGGTGACGTAGGGCACGCTGTCGGCCGCACCACTGGCGACCTTGACGGCGGTGGCGTTCAGCCCCACGGCGCGGTCCTTCGGAGCGATGACCGCATGTGCGCCGGCCGCATCGGCGACCCGCAGGCACGCACCCAGATTGTGGGGATCCTGCACGCCATCGAGTACGAGCAGCAGCGCGTCGCCCTCGATGGTCTCGAGCACGTCCGCCAGTTTCAGTTCGCGGCTGCGCGCGTCGATACGGGCGATCACGCCCTGGTGACGGCGCGTGCCGACCATGCGCTCCAAGCGCTCGTTGTCTGCGGCGATGATGCGCACGCCCTCGGCCTCGGCGATCTTGGCGACCTCGCGCATACGAATGTCGCTGCGGCTGTCGGCCACGTAGAGTTCGAAGATGCCGCCGGCGTCGCGGCGCAGCTTGCCGAGTACGGCATGAAAGCCGTAGATGAGGCGGCTTTCACGGCCGCCGGACTTTCCAGAATCAGCCATTGTTCGCCGCCTTTCTGCCGCCACGCGAGCCGCCGCGGCGGTTGCGCTTCTTCGCTGCAGGTTTGTCACCGGACGGGATCGCTGCCGGCTTCGCTGCCTCGGCCTTGGCCTTCTTCCCCTTGGACGATGCGCTCGACGAGCGGCCGCGCCCCTTGCGCGGCACGCTCACGGCGTCCGTCTTCGGGGCCGCCGCCTCGCGATCACGTGCGGTCTTGCCGCTGCGCTCGGTCGGGCGGGCCTCGCCCTCGATCAGGCGGAAGTCGATCTTGGCGGTCTCAAGATCGACGCGCACCACCTGCACGTGCACGCGGTCCGACAGACGGTAGCGCGTACCGGTGCGCTCGCCGGCCAGTTCGTGGCGGGTCTCGTCGTAGTGGAAATAGTCCGAGCCCAGATCGGAGATGTGCACCAGACCCTCGATGAAAATGTCGTCGAGGGCGACGAACAGGCCAAAGGGCACGACCGACGAGACGCTGCCGACGAACTCCTCGCCGACGCGATCCTGCATGAACCAGCACTTGAGCCAGGCGACGACGTCGCGCGTGGCCTCGTCCGCTCGCCGTTCGGTACCCGAGCAGTGCAGGCCGACCTGCTCCCAGTCACCCGGGCTGTAGTGCGTACCCGCGAGCGCGGCCTTGATCGCACGGTGTACGAGCAGGTCCGGATAGCGCCGGATGGGCGAAGTGAAGTGGGTGTAGGCCTCGTAGGCCAGACCGAAGTGGCCGACGTTGTCCGGGCTGTACATGGCCTGCTTGAGCGAGCGCAGCATCACGGTCTGAAGCAGTGCCGCGTCCGGGCGCTCACGCACCGCGGCGAGGAGCGTGCCGTAGTCCTTGGCGTGCGGATCGTCGCCGCCGCCCAGGGTCAGGCCGAACTCGCGCAGGAAACCGCGCAGGCGCTCCAGGCGATCGGGCGCGGGGCCTTCGTGGATGCGGTAGAGCGCCGGCTGCTCGCGCGACTGCAGGAAATCGGACGCGCAAACGTTGGCCGCCAGCATGCATTCCTCGATCAGGCGGTGGGCGTCGTTGCGCACCTGCGGCACGATGCGTTCGATCTTGCCGTTGTCGTCGAAGATCATTCGCGTCTCGGTCGTCTCGAAGTCGATCGCGCCGCGCTTGGCGCGTGCCTTGAGCAGCACGCGAAACAACTTGTCGAGGTTCTCCAGATGCGGCAGCAGCGGCGCGAGCTCGCGCCGCATGTCCGGATCCTCGTCGTAGAGCGCAGCGGCGACCTTGTTGTAGGTCAGCCGTGCGTGGGAGAAGATCACGCCTTCGTAGAAGCTGTAGTCGACGATCTCGCCGCGCGCGTCGAGATTCATGTCGCACACCATCGCCAGCCGATCGATGCCCGGCACCAGCGAGCACAGGCCGTTGGACAGCTTCTCGGGCAGCATCGGGATGACGCGTCGCGGGAAATACACCGAGTTGCCGCGCTCGAAGGCTTCAACGTCGAGCGGCGTACCCGGTTCGACGTAATGCGACACGTCGGCGATCGCGACGATCAGCCGGTAGCCGCGCCCGGAACGCTCGCAGTAGACGGCGTCATCGAAGTCCTTGGCGGTCTCGTCGTCGATGGTCACCAACGGCAGTTCGGTGATGTCCACGCGTCCCTTGCGATCCTTGCGACGCACGGCCTCGGGCAGCTTGCGCGCCTGGGCACGCGCCTCGGGCGAGAACACGAAGGGCAGCGCGTGCTTGCGCAGCGCGATCTCGATCTCCATGCCGGGATCGGCATAGTTGCCGATGACCTCGACCACACGCCCGATGGGCTGCGAGACCTTGGTAGGTTGTTCGATCAGTTCGACCGTGACCACCTGCCCGGCGCGGGGCCGCTTGCCCCCCGGCGCGACCAGGATGTCCTGCGCGATGCGGCGATCCTCGGGCACCACCAGCAGCACGCCGTGCTCGTCGAGCACGCGCCCGACCACGCGCATGTTGCCGCGCTCGAGGATCTCGACGATCTTGCCTTCCGGGCGGCCGCGGCGATCGGTGCCGGTGATGCGCGCAATGACGCGATCCCCGTGCAGCACCTCGCGCATTTCCTTGGGACCGAGGAACAGATCCGGCTGCTTGTCCTCACGCACCAGGAAGCCGAAGCCGTCGGCGTGGCCCTGCACGCGACCACGCACCAGATCGGCCTTGTCCGGAAGGATGAAGGTGCCACGCCGGTTGCGCAGCACCTGGCCGTCGCGTTCCATCGCGCGCACGCGGCGCTCGAACAGGTCGAACTCCTCCTCGCCCACGTCCAGCGCCTCGCACAGCTCCTCGAAGCGCATCGGCACGCCGCGTTCGGCGAGAATCTGCTCGACGTACTCGCGGCTGGGCAGCGGATGATCGTATTGCTCGCGTTCGCGTTCGAAGAAGGGGTCGGCGCGGCGTACTGCGCTGAGTTCGTTCGAAGTTTCGTTTTTGCTTTTTCTGTTCATTGACAAATTCGTTCTTGTGCTTATAATGCGCGGCTCTTGCCCAGATGGCGGAATTGGTAGACGCGCTGGTTTCAGGTACCAGTGCCGCAAGGCGTGGAGGTTCGAGTCCTCTTCTGGGCACCAGTTTCGATGAAAAGCCGACCGACGTGTCGGCTTTTTGTTTGCCTGTCGCCGGCGTTTGCACTGCCGGCAAGCGCAAAGCCGGTCATTCGACCGGCTTTGTGCATTTTCGCGGGTTCAGGCGCCGAACGGATGACGACGCAGGATGGTCTCATCCCGCTCCGGTCCGGTCGAAATCACGTCGATCGGAACCTCGCAGATCTCCTCGATGCGATGCAGGTAGGCACGCGCTTCGAACGGCAGCGCCTCCCAGCTTTGCGCACCGAAGGTGGTGCCACTCCAGCCCGGCATGGTCTCGAACACCGGTTCGCAACGACGCACTTCCTCGGCGCCCATCGGCAGCAGGTCGATCTTCTCGCCGTCGAGCATGTAGCCGGTGCAGATCTGCAGTTCGGACAGACCGTCGAGCACGTCGAGCTTGGTGATGCACAGCCCGGTCACACCGTTGATGATGATCGAGCGCTTGAGCGCGGCCAGATCGAGCCAGCCGCAGCGCCGCTTGCGCCCGGTGACGGTACCGAACTCGCGCCCCTTGCTCGACATCTGTTCGCCCGGCGAACCGGCCGTCTCGATATCGACCTCGGTCGGGAAGGGCCCTGCGCCCACGCGCGTGCAATAGGCCTTGGTGATGCCCAGCACGTAGTGCAGTCGCCCCGGCCCGACGCCAGCACCCGCAGCAGCCTGGCCGGCCACGCAGTTGCTGGAAGTCACGAACGGGTAGGTACCGTGGTCGATGTCCAGCAAGGCCCCCTGCGCTCCCTCGAACAGCAGATTGCCGCCGCGCTTGTTCACCGCATACAGCTCGGCCGAGACGTCGGCCACCATCGGCCGGATCTCGTCGGCGTCCGCCATGGACTGCGCGAAGACCTCGTCGAAATCCAGCGCGGGCGCACCGAGCATCTGTGTCAGCACGAAGTTGTGATGATCGATGTTCTCGCGCAGCTTGGCGGCGAAGCGTTCGCGGTCGAACAGGTCATAGACGCGCAGCGCGCGACGCGCCACCTTGTCCTCGTAGGCCGGGCCGATACCCTTGCCGGTGGTGCCGATCTTGTCGGCACTCGCACGTGCAGCCTCGCGCGCCTGATCGAGCGCGACGTGATAGGGCAGGATCAGCGGACAGCCCGGACTGATGCGCAGACGCTCGCGCACCTTGATCCCGCCGGCCTCGAGCTTGCGGATCTCGGACAGCAGGTGATGCGCATCGAGCACCACGCCGTTGCCGATGTAACAGGCCTTGCCTTCGCGCACGATGCCCGAAGGCACGAGGTTGAGCTTGTACTCCTGATCGCCGATGACCAGCGTGTGACCGGCGTTGTGGCCACCCTGGAAGCGCACCACGCCATCGGCGTGGTCGGTCAGCCAGTCGACGATCTTGCCCTTGCCCTCGTCGCCCCACTGGGTACCGACGACGACTACGTTCTTTGCCATGTGCTTACCTTTCTTCGGAGAGCGGCGCGACGGTCCAGCCGTCGCCGCCCGATATCAGCTGCCGGTCGCATCCGGCGGCCTTCCATGTGCCCGCGTGGCCGGGCAGTTCCGTGACGACGATCTCGCCGTCGGCGCGCAGCGCGGCGACGGCCTCGGCCAGCGCCGGGTCGCCCTTCATCGGCGCGAGAATCGCACCGCGCGCAGGCGCACGCGCCCCGCGCGAGGCAAAACGACGCAGGTCGAGGCTGAAGCCGGTGGCCGGTCGGCCGCGACCGAAGGCCTCGCCGACGGCGTCGTAGCGCCCGCCCAGCGCCAACGCAGCCGGCGAACCGCCGGCATAGGCAGCGAACACCGCGCCGCTGTGATAGTGATAGCCGCGCAGATCCGCCAGATCGAAGGACAGCGGCAGGTCCTGCAGCATGCCGGCCAGGCGTGACAGCTCGGCCAGCGCAGCGCGCACCTCGGGCAGCCGCGGCAAGACCTCGGCGGCACGCCCGAGCACTTCCCGCCCGCCGTACAGGCGAGGCAGCGCGAGCAGCGCCGAACGCTGCGGCTCGGCGACGCCGTCGAGCACCTCGGCCAGCCCCGGCACGTCCTTGGACTGCAGCAGGTCGAACAGCGCCTCCTCGCGCTCGGGCGCCAGCCCCGCGCCCGCGGCAAGCGCGCGGAAAAGACCCACGTGACCGACGTCGATGCGCTCGGCCGGCACCTCGGCGAGCGCCATCACGTCGGCGAGCAGACGGATCATCTCGGCGTCGGCGTCGATGCCGACGTGTCCGTACAGCTCGGCACCGAGCTGGATGGGCTCGCGCGTTGCGGTCAGCGACGAGGGCAGCGCGTGCAACACGCTGCCGCAATAGCACAGGCGCGCCACGCCCGCCTGATTGAGCAGGTGGGCGTCGATGCGCGCGACCTGCGGCGTCATGTCGGCGCGCACCCCCATGGTGCGACCGGAGAGCTGGTCCACCAGCTTGAAGGTGCGCAGCTTGAGATCCTGGCCGGCGCCGGTGGTGAGCGAGTCGAGATACTCGAGCAGCGGCGGCTGCACGAGGCGATAGCCGCGCACGCGAAAGGCGTCGAGCATGAGCCGGCGCAGTCGCTCGATGTCGGCCGCCTCGTCGGGCAGCGCGTCCTGGATGAAGTCGGGAAGGACCCAGCGCATTCTTTTCAGACCAGAAGCAGGATGAGTACGCCGATCAGCATGGAACCCAGACCGACGAAGCGGATCTGCCCGTCGGCGAGACGGGCCAACCGCAAAAAAGCTTCGCGCCAGCGAGCCGGCGCGACGAAAGGTAACAGGCCTTCGAAGATCAGCATCAGCGCGAAGGCCATCACCAGGGAAGTGCCCATGAGATCAGTTCTTCTGGGACCCGCCCATGTCCTTCATGAACCGGAAGAAGTCCGAACTCGGATCGACGACGAGCAGGTCGCTCTTGTTCGAGAAGCTGTTCCGGTACGCGTCGAGACTGCGATAGAAGGAGTAGAAATCGGCGTCCTTGCCGAAGGCCGTCGCATAGGTCTCGGTCGCGCGCGCGTCGCCATCACCCATGATGGTCTGCGCTTCGCGGTAGGCCTGGGCGATGATGACCTCGCGCTGACGGTCGGCGTCGGCGCGGATCTGCTCGGCGATCGCGCCACCCTCGGAACGCAGCTCGTTGGCCACCCGAGTACGCTCGGCTTCCATGCGGCGATACACCGACTCGGACACCTCGGTGGGCAGATCGACACGCTTGAGACGCACGTCGAGGATCTGCACGCCGATCTGGCGCGCGTCGGTGTCGGCGCGCACGCGCATGTTCTCCATGATGTTGTCGCGCTGGCCGGAAACGACCTCCGGCACGGTGCGACGACCGAACTCCTCACGCAGGCCGGCATTGACCGTCTGCAGCAGACGCGTGCGCGCACGCGTCTCGTCGCCGGCGACCGATTCGTAGAACAGGCGCGGATCGATGATGCGCCACTTGACGAAGTGGTCCACCAGCACGTTCTGCTTCTCGGCCGTGATGAAGCGCTCGGGTTCGGGCGTATCGATGGTCAGGATGCGGCGATCGAAGAAGCGCACGTTCTGGATCAGCGGGTACTTGACCTTGAGCCCCGGCTCCTCGACGACCTCCTTGACCTCACCGAACTGGAAGACGACGGCGTACTGCCGTTCGTCGACGACGAACAGGGTCATCGAGGCGAGGATCCCCGCGACGACGAGGGCGCCAATGAATACTTGGATACGGTTGCTCATCAACGGCCTCCCAGCTCGCGGTTGCGCATCATGTCGCGATCACGCGGGTCGAACGGAATCGGCTGGCTCTGGCGTATCGGCGTGGTCGTCGACGAGGACGTCTGCGATTGCGCACGCGAGGACTCCGTGCCGGCTCCGCTACCCGTCTGCCCGATCAGCTTGTCGAGCGGCAGCAACAGCAGGTTGCCGCCACTGTCGGCGTCGATCATCACCTTGCTGGTGTTCGACATGACCTGCTGGATGGTCTCCAGATACATGCGCTCGCGCGTCACCTCGGGGGCACGGGCGTACTGCTCGAGCACCTGGGTGAAGCGCGCCGCCTCACCTTCGGCGTTGGCCATGACGCGCTCGCGATAACCCTGGGCCTCCTCGATCAGGCGCGCGGCGTCACCGCGTGCGCGCGGCACGACCTCGTTGCGGTAGGCCTCGCCCTCGTTGCGCAGGCGTTCGCGGTCCTGACCGGCCTTGACCGCGTCGTCGAAGGCGGCCTGCACCTGCTCCGGCGGCTGCGCGTTCTGCATCGTCACGCGGCTGATCAGGATGCCCGCCTCGTAGCGGTCGAGAATGGTCTGCATCAGTTGCTGGGCGTTGGCGGCGATGTCCTCGCGACCCTCGTAGAGCACGAAGTCCATGGTGCTCTTGCCGACGATCTCGCGCATCGCGGTCTCCGCCGTCTGGATCACCGAGTCGTCCGGGAAGCGGTTGTTGAACAGATAGTCCTCGGGCGAGCCGAGGATGTACTGCACGGCGAACTGGATGTTCACGATGTTGGCGTCCTGCGTGAGCATCAGCGCCTCGCGCAGCACCTTGTTGCGATCCGTGCCGCGATAACCCACTTCGACCGTGCGCACGCCGGTGACGTCGACGATCTCGTGCGACTCGATCGGATACGGGATGCGCCAGTTCAGACCCGGCTCGGAGGTCTTGACGTGCTCACCGAAACGCAGCACGACGCCTCGCTGGTTGGCGTCGACGGTGTAGAAACCGCTTGCCAGCCATACCACCAGCAGCAGCACCAGCAGCGCACCGATGCCGCCGCCGATCTGACGGAAGCCGAAATTGGGCATCTTGGACCCACCGCCACCGCCGCCCGAGCGGCCACCGCCGCCCTTGCCACCGAGCATGCCGGTCAGCTTCTGGTTGAAATCACGCCAGACGTCTTCGAGATCCGGCGGACCCTGATTGCCGCCGCGACCGCGGTCGCCGTCGCGCCGATCGTCATCGTTCCCCTGGTTGTTACCCCAGCGAGGATCATTCAGTGACATTGGAGACCCGTAAGCAGGTTGAAAAGCGTTCAGACAGTGGCATCCGGAACCTCGTTCCGGACACAGACCCGCTGCGCCGTTTCGGCAAGCGCATCGCGTAGCAGGGAGAGCCCCTCGCCGCTCGTAGCGCTCAGAAAAACGCCGCTGATGGTACCACACTCGTCCCGATTGGCCGCCGCCGGGGCGCCGCTCAGGTCGATCTTGTTGTACACCATGATCTGCGGCACATCGCCGGCGCCGATCTCGCGCAGGACCTCGTTGACGGCGTCGATCTGCGCCTCGCGCTCCTCGCTCGCCGAATCGACGACATGCAGCAGCAGGTCGGCATTGGCCGTCTCCTCGAGCGTGGCGTGGAAGGCCGCCACCAGTGCGTGCGGCAGATCGCGGATGAATCCGACCGTGTCGGAAAGCACGACCGTGCCCACCGGCCCGACGTAGAGCCGTCGCGAGGTGGTGTCGAGCGTGGCGAAGAGCTGGTCGGCGGCATAACTGCCGGCCTTGGTGAGCGCGTTGAACAGCGTCGACTTGCCGGCGTTGGTGTAGCCCACCAAAGACACCGTCAATACTTCTCGCCGATCGCGTCCGCGGCGCTGCACGCGGCGCTGTTTCTCGATCTTGGCCAGCCGCGTCTTGAGTGCCTTGACGCGCGCGCCGAGCAAGCGGCGGTCGGTCTCGAGCTGTTTCTCACCGGGGCCGCGCAGGCCGATACCACCCTTCTGGCGCTCCAGGTGGGCCCAGCCGCGCACCAGACGCGTGGAAAGGTGATCGAGCTGCGCGAGCTCCACCTGCAGCTTGCCTTCGTGGCTGCGCGCGCGTTGCGCGAAAATGTCGAGGATCAGCGCCGTGCGGTCGATCACGCGGCACTGCAGTTCGCGCTCGAGGTTGCGCTGCTGGCCCGGCGACAACGCGTGGTTGAACACCACCAGATCGCCCTCGTGCGCCTTGAGCGTCATGGCGATCTCGTCGACCTTGCCGCGGCCGGCGAACAGCGCCGGATCGGGGCGCGAGCGGCGCCCCGTGACGACGGCCTCGACGCTCGCGCCGGCACTGCCCACGAGCAGTCTCAGCTCTTCGATACGGTCGGCGAGCATGCCCTGGTCCAGGTCGAGCTGGACGAGTACGGCACGCTCACCGGAGCGGGGGCGTTCGAACATGGAGTCCGACTCAGGCCTCCGTGGCCCCGTCCTGCGACGGGATGTTGACCGGACGGGCCGGAACGACCGTGGAAATGGCGTGCTTGTAGACCATCTGCGTGACGGTGTTCTTGAGCAGAACGACGTACTGATCGAAGGAGTCGACCTGACCCTGCAGCTTGATCCCGTTGACCAGATAGATCGACACCGGGATGTGTTCGCGCCGCAGCGTGTTCAGGAACGGGTCTTGTAGAAGCTGCCCTTTGTTACTCATTTTTGCTCCTTGAGCTTGGTTTTGTTATGTGTTCGTGCAGCATAGCATGTTGCGCCGCATCATCCAGACCACCGCGGACGGCCCGAGTTCAGTCGCGTGACGCATACGGATTGTGTGCGGTCTTGAACTGGATGCGCAAGGGCGTGCCCTTGAGTCGGAACGCCTCGATGAAGGTGCGCTCGAGAAAGCGCGTGTAAGAGGTCGGGATGTGCTCGAGCGCGCTGCCGTGGATCACCACGATGGGCGGATTGCTGCCCCCCTGGTGGGCGTAGCGCAGCTTGGGGCGGAACACCCCGTGCCGCGGCGGCGCCTGCTTGGTGACCGCCGCCTGCAGCACGCGCGTCAGACGCGGCGTGGACAGATTGGCCATCGCCGCGGCGTAGGCCGCGTCGACCGACTTCATGACCGCCGACAGGCCGCTGCCCTTGAGCGCGGAAACGTAGTGAAAGCGCGCGAAGGACAGGAAGCCGAGCTTGCGCTCGATGTCGCGCTTGACGAGCTCGCGCCGGTAATCGTCGACCGCGTCCCACTTGTTGACGACGACCACCAGCGCACGCCCGGCCTCGAGGATGAAGCCGGCAATGTGCGCGTCCTGGTCGGCGATGTCCTGCGCCGCGTCGAGCACCAGCACCGACACATTGGCCTGCTCGACCGCCTGCAGCGTCTTGATCACCGAGAACTTCTCGACCGCCTCGAAGACCTTGCCGCGCCGGCGCAGACCGGCCGTGTCGATCAGCGTGTAGTGGCGCCCGCCGCGCTCGAACGGAATCTCGATCGCGTCGCGCGTGGTGCCCGGCAGGTCGAAGGCGATGACCCGTTCTTCACCGACCAGGCCGTTGATCAGGGTTGATTTTCCGACATTGGGGCGGCCCACGATGGCGATGCGCGGGCCGCGCGTAGCCTCCTCCGCCGGCTCGTCATCGAGCGGGAACGACGCCAGTGCCTCCTCGACGAGTTGCGTCACGCCGTCGCCGTGCGTGGCGGACACCGCCAGCGGCGCGCCCAGCCCGAGCGCGTGGAATTCCGCCGCGACCACCTCGCGCCGCAGGCCCTCGGCCTTGTTCACCACCAGATACAGCGGGCGACCGCTGCGGCGCAGGCGGGCGGCGATCTGCTCGTCGTGCGGGGTCAGGCCGGTGCGCCCGTCGACCAGGAAGAGCAGCACGTCGGCTTCCTCGATCGCGCGTTCGGCCTGCTGCGCCATCTCGTGCATGATGCCGACTTTGGCCACCGGATCGAAACCGGCCGTGTCGACGACCAGATAGTCGCGCTCGCCGACGCGACCGATGCCGTAGTGGCGGTCACGCGTCAGACCCGGCAGGTCGGCCACCAGGGCATCGCGCGTGCGCGTCAAGCGGTTGAACAGCGTCGATTTGCCGACATTGGGCCGGCCGACCAGCACGATAGTAGGTTTCACTCGCTGCGGCCCGCCCCGACCAGTTCGAACGCTTCCACCCCGCCCCCGACGGTCTGCACGACGAAGCGTGCGTCCCCGAGGGCGACCGGTGCGGCCTGAATCGCGCCGCCGCTGGCGCGGTTGCGCGCGATGATGCCGCCGTTGGCACGATCGAGTGCGTGCACATAGCCCTCGAAGTCACCGAACACCACGCCGCCGCCGACCGCCAGCGGGCGCGACAAGCGGCGCAGCGACAGCGGCCCCTGGGTCCATACGTTGCTGCCGTCGCGCGCATCGAGTGCATGTATGGCATCGCGCGCCGAACTGACGAACACCAGCGGACCGGAGCGATCCAGCCCGCTTGCGCTGGAGAATTCCACCGTCCAGATGACGCGCCCGTTGACGATGTCGAAGCAGCCCGCGCGGCCCTGATAGGTGACCGCGCAGACCTCGCTCCCACTGACCACCGGCACGCCGGCCACATCGGTCACGCGCTCGAGCTCGGTCACCCCGCGCGGCGTGGACACGGTGATCTCCCACAACGGGCCGCCATTTGCGAGGTTGATCGATACCAGCTTACCACCCGGGTAGCCGACGATGGCCGCGCGCTCGTCGACCGTCATGCCGACGGCGTTGCGCAGGGTCAGCGCCGGCATCTCGCGCTCGTAGGTCCAGCGCCGTGCACCATCGGCGCTCTCGAAGGCCAGCACCCGGTTGCCCGAGGTACGCACCACCACGACCTGCTCGGATACCCCCGGCGCGGCCAGCACTTCGGCGCCCACCGGTGCACGCCAGCGCTCCTCGCCGCTACTCGCGTCGAGCGCGACGACTTCTCCGGCGACGGTGACGACCGCCACCGTGCGTCCGTCGCTGCCGACACCGGCCGAGAGGGCGTCACCGACATCGCGCCGCCACTGCGTGCGACCGCCGGAGGCGTCGATGCGCACCACCGAGCCGTCACCGCCGGCCGCGTACACTGCGCCAGCGACCACGGCCGGCTGGAAGCGATAGGTCGCGGACGAGCCCACGCCGACCTGCCACAGCGAACGCAGTTCGGCGCGGGGCTCGAAGCTCGGCACGGGGTCGGGCTCGGGCGGCTTGGAGCCGAACAGCGAACAACCGGCGAGCGCAACGGCCGCAGCGGCGGCGAGCATCGTCCGGGCAAATGTGGTCACGGGCATGGCTCAGGACTCCAGCGCTTCGATCTTGGTCTCGACCACGCCACGCAGTTGCGCGCCGGACTGGCCCGGAGCCTCGGCCAACGCCGCAAGCGCCGTCTCGTAGGCACGGCGCGCCTCCTCGGGCCGGCCGGCAGCGGCGAGCACGTCACCGCGCAGATCGCCGTAGCGCGCAGCAAGTGACGCGTGAGGCGCATCGGCCAGACGCGCGAGCGCACCGTCGTAATCCCCCTCGTCGAACAGCGTGACCGCAATGCGCAGGCGCGCCAGATCGCGCACCGCCGGGTTGTCCGCGTTCGCCACGACCCATTCGAGCTGCGCCCGCGCGTTGCGCGCATCGCCCTCGGCAACCTGCACGGCGGCCGAAAGCAGCGCGCCCATCTCGGCGTAGGCCGTGCCCGAATAGCGCTCGATGATCTGGCCGGCGGCCTCGCGCGCACGTGTCGCGTCGCCGTCGGCCGCGGCCTGTTGCACGGCGAAGTACAGCGTCGAGGCTTCACCCGCCTGCTTGTTCTGGTACCAGTTCCAGCCCTGCCAGCCGACCGAGCCCAGCGCGGCGACGACGATCAGCGTCGTGACGTACTTACCGTACTGTTCCCACCAGGCCTTGATCTGGGAGATCTGTTCCTGTTCCTCGAGGTCATACAGCGCCATCGTCGTCCTCGTCTTCTCTGAATAGATGTTCGGCCACCGCGTCGGCGAGTGCGTCGACGGCGATGCGTTCCTGTGCGCCGGGGCCGCGCAGCGGCTTGAGTGCCACCTCGCCGGCCGCGGCTTCGTCCTCGCCGATGATTACCGCCAGCGGGGCGCCGCTGGCATCGGCCTTCTTCATCTGCGACTTGAAACTGCCGCCTCCGCAGTGCATCAGCACCGCGAAACCGAAGCCGCGCAGCGCCTCGGCCGCACGAAATGCCAGTCGTTGCGCCGCATCGCCGGCCGCGACGATGTAGACATCGGGCTGCTGCGCCGCGTCCTCTGCACCGCCGGATTCCTTCCACAGCGCGAGCACGCGCTCGATGCCGATCGCAAAACCGGCGGCCGGCGTGCTCTTGCCGCCGAGCAGTTCGACCAGCGTGTCGTAGCGTCCACCCGCGCAGATCGTACCCTGCGCACCCAGGCGCGTCGTCACCCATTCGAAGACGGTGCGATTGTAGTAGTCCAGCCCGCGCACCAGGCGATGGTTGATGCGGTAGGCAATGCCGGCGTCACGCAGCACGCGCTGCACGCCGTCGAAATGCTCGAGCGACTCCGTGCCGAGATGATCGAACAGTTTCGGCGCGGCTTCGACCAGCTCCTGCAGCGCCGGATTCTTGGTATCGAGAATGCGCAGCGGGTTGGTGTACAGACGGCGCCCGGCATCTTCGTCGAGCACGTCCTGGTGCTGCTCCAGATAGGCGATCAGCGCGGCGCGGTGTTCGGCGCGCTCCTCGGCCGAGCCGAGCGAGTTGAGCTGCAGTTCGACGTCCTCGATACCCAGATCGTCCCACAGACGTGCGCACATCAGGATGAGTTCGGCATCGATGTCCGGCCCGGTGAAGTTCAGCGCCTCCACCCCGATCTGGTGGAACTGGCGGTAGCGCCCCTTCTGCGGGCGTTCGTGGCGGAACATCGGACCGTGATAATACAGACGCTGGCCGCCGCCGTGCAGCAGACCGTGCTGGATCGCGGCACGCACACACGAAGCCGTCCCTTCCGGACGCAGCGTCAGGTGTTCGCCGTTGAGCGCGTCCTCGAAGGAATACATCTCCTTCTCGACGATATCGGTCACCTCGCCGATGGCGCGCTTGAACAGCGGCGTGTGTTCAACCAGGGGCATGCGCACCGGACGGTAGCCATAGCTGCGCAGCCAATCGCGCACGAGGTCTTCGAAGTGCTCCCAGACTTCAGCTTCATCGGGCAGGATATCGTTCATCCCGCGCACGGACTGCAGGCTTCGGTTCATCGCTTCTCTTTTTCTTGTCAGACGGCGCTGGCCGCCTTCTTCGGATACTTGCGCTCGACATAGTCGTCGACGATGGCGCGGAACTCGGCCGCGATGTTGTCGCCGCGCAGCGTCACGGTCCTCTCGCCGTCCACATACACGGGCGCGGCCGGGCTCTCGCCGGTGCCGGGCAGCGAGATGCCGATGTCGGCGTGTTTGCTCTCGCCCGGGCCGTTGACCACACAGCCCATCACCGCCAGCGTGAGGTTCTCGACGCCGTCACGTTCTTCACGCCACACCGGCATCTGCTCGCGCACATAGGTCTGGATGCTTGAGGCCAGCTCCTGGAAGAAGGTGCTGGTGGTGCGCCCACAGCCCGGGCAGGCCGTAACCATGGGCGTAAACGCACGCAGACCCATGGTCTGCAGGATCTCCTGCGCGACGACGACCTCCTCGGTGCGCTTGCCGCCCGGCTCGGGCGTGAGCGACACGCGGATGGTGTCGCCGATACCTTCCTGCAGCAGCACGGCCAGCGCGGCAGTCGAGGCGACGATGCCCTTGGAGCCCATGCCGGCTTCGGTCAGCCCCAGATGCAGCGGGTAGTCGCAGCGGCGCGCCAGATCGCGATACACGGCGACCAGGTCCTGCACGCTGGAAACCTTGGCCGACAGGATGATGCGGTCGCCCGCCAGGCCGTACTCCTCGGCCTTCGCGGCGGACTCGAGCGCGGAGACGATCAGCGCCTCGCGCATCACCGCACCGGCGTCGCGCGGCTCGGCCAGTCTGGCGTTGGCGTCCATGATGCGCGCCAGCACGGACTGGTCGAGGCTGCCCCAGTTCACACCGATGCGCACCGGCTTGTCGTACTTGCAGGCGATCTCGACGATGGCCGCGAACTGCGGGTCGCGCTTGGTGCCGGCGCCGACGTTGCCGGGGTTGATGCGCAGCTTGGCGAGCGCCTCGGCGCAGGCCGGATACTTGGTGAGCAGCGTATGGCCGTTGTAGTGGAAGTCGCCGACCAGCGGCACCTCCATGTTCAGCGCAAGCAGGCGGTCGCGGATGTGCGGAACGGCCTTCGCGGCTTCCTCGTTGTTGACCGTGATGCGCACGATCTCCGAGCCGGCGCGCGCCAGCTCGGCCACCTGCATGGCGGTACCGAGCACATCGGCGGTGTCGGTGTTGGTCATCGACTGCACCACGATGGGCGCATCGGAACCAATGGTGACGCGACCAATGCGCACCTGGCGCGTCGGCCGGCGAACGGCCGCTGCGGAAATGTTAGGGGATGCGTTCATACCTACTCCAGGACCAGTCGCGCCACGCCGGCCGTGTGCATGTGCGGCGCCAGTTCGACCGGCTCGCCGTCGAACTCGAGACTCACCGCATCCGCGTTGCCGACGGTGACCCAGAACGGCGGATCGCCTTGCACAACGCGCGTCGTGCCGCCACGGCTGGTGCCGACGTAGAGCGTGCGATCCTGCGCGTCCTTGACCTGCAACCAGGCGTCGGCACTCATGCTGAATACCAAGCGGCTCGAACCGCTGCCCGCGACCTGGGTGGCCGACGGTGCGGCATCCGACTGCGACTCGGTGCGTGGCGCGGGCGTCGGCTCCCTGGCCGCGGATGCCTGCTGCGGCTCTACCGGCTCGTCCGGCTCGTCCGGCGCAGGCACTTGCTCGACCAACGCAGCTTCGGGCGGGGGGGCCGGCTGCGAGGCCGGAGGCTGGGTTGTGGTCGTTTGCGCTGCCTCGGGCTGCGCTTGCGGCGCGTCGCCGTTGTTCGCCTCGACGCTCGAGAGCGCCGGCGCGGGCGGAGCCTCGAGCGTTGCGGGAAGCTGCGGCACCGCGATGCCCGACGCTGCCGGGGCCGGTTCGTCGACCGCGCCTGCATCCGGCACCGATGGTTCGTCGTCGATGATTTCGACCTCGGGGGCCGTTTCAGCCGCATCACCGGAAGCGTCGGCAAGGTCGGCCCCCGCCACGTCGTCCGGGCGGTCTTCCAGCCTGAAGCCGTCGAAATACCATCCCAGCGCGAGCACCACCACCAGCACCGACACCAGCGCCGCGATGGCACGCCCCACGCCGCCGCGACGGCCGCTGCCGGGCAGCGTGCCGCGCGCGTTGGTGACCGGAGAGAGTTCCACGCTGCGCGCCGAGGGTTCGGACCAGCGTGCGGCGATCATGGGCTCGATGTCGACACCCAGGTATCGGCCGTAGTTGCGGTAGAAGCCCTTGACGAATGCCGGGCCGGGCAGCTCGTGCACACGCTCGCCCTCCATCGCGAGGATCTGCCGGGAGGAGAACTTCAGTGCGGCCGCGACATCGGCGACCGACTCGCCGCGCGCCTCGCGCGCTGCGCGCAGCGAATCGCCGATCGGCGGCAACTGGGGCTCGGCTTCGGCCTCGGCTTCGAAGCAGTAAGGATCTTGCTCTTCGTTCACTCGTACTCACCCTGCGTCATCGCGCGATGTTCGGGAGAATCACTGAAGCGCCCGCGCAACTGGGCCGCGTAGCTCGCCTCGGCGGCACGATTGCCCAGGCGACGCTCGACGCGCAGCCCCAGCCACACGGACTGTGCGGTGGGCTCGCTGCGGCGATGCAGTGCGATGAGCTGATCGCGCGCGGAGACCAGCTCACCCTTGCGATAGGCCACTTCGGCCAGCCCCAGCAGCGCCACCGGGTTGTTCTGCTGCAGGGCCACGGCGCGCCGGAACTGGGTTTCCGCCTCGTCGACCTGCTCCAGGCGCAGATGGCACAGACCGGCGTTGGTATGCGGCCGTGTGGGCGAGCGGTAGTAGGGATTGCGCGCAGCCAGTGCGAGACGCCGCATCCCTTCGGTCTCCTCGTCGTTCAGGCACAGGAACCAGCCGTAGCTGTTGTTGAAATCCGGGTCGTTGGGCGCGCTGCGCAGCGCGCGCAGGAAGTTCTCGCGCGCGGCGACATCGTCGTCGATGAACATATACACCAGACCCATCAGATGAAAGGCCGGCGCGAAATTCGGCGCATAGGCCAGCGCGATGCGTGCCTCGTCGAGGGCGACGTCGTAGCGTCCGACCTCGAAGTAGGCCGTTCCCAGGTCGATGTGCACCATCGCCGCCTGTTCGTGCTCGGTGGCAGGCGGCGTCTCGAGCACCGGACGATCGGCGGATGCGAACTGCTCCTCGCCTGGCGCGGAGGTGCCCGCGCAACCGGCGAGGGCCGCCGTGACGACCAGCAAGCACAGCATTGCGCGAAGTTTCATCACCGCCTCTCCCGTATCAAGCCTTGACCAGGCGTGTGGTGCGCCGCGTCCGGTCCTGCACCTGGCCGGCGAGCTGACCGCAGGCCGCGTCGACGTCCTCGCCACGCGTACGACGCGTGGTGGTGACGATGCCCGCCTCAATCAGCACCTCGGCGAAACGCCGGATGCGCTCGCTCCCGGAACGCCGGAACTCCGACCCCGGGAACGGATTGAACGGTATCAGATTGAACTTGCAGGGCACATCGCGCACCAGCTCGACGAGCTTGCGCGCGTCGGCGTCATGGTCGTTGACCCCGTCGAGCATGACGTACTCGAAGGTGATGAAGTCGCGCGGCGCGCGCTCCAGATAGCGCCGGCAGGCGGCCATCAGCTGGGCCAGCGGATACTTCTTGTTGATCGGCACGAGACGGTCGCGCAGCGCATCGTCGGGCGCGTGCAGCGACACTGCCAGCGCCACCGGACATTCGTCACGCAGTCGGTCCATGGCCGGCACGATGCCCGAGGTCGACACCGTCACGCGCCGGCGCGACAGACCGTAGGCGTTGTCGTCGAGCATCAGGCGCAGCGCCGTGACGACGCTGTCGAAGTTGGCCAGCGGCTCGCCCATGCCCATCATCACGACGTTGCTGATGATGCGCCCGTTATCCTTCTCGCCGGCGTCGAGATCGGTCGCCGCCTCGCGCGCAGCGCCGAGCAGGCGATTGGCCAGCCACAGCTGGCCGATGATCTCGCCGGCGCTCAGGTTGCGGTTGAAGCCCTGCTTGCCGGTCGAACAGAAGGCACAGTCGAGCGCGCAGCCGGCCTGCGAGGACACGCACAACGTGCCGCGATGCGCCTCGGGGATGAACACCGTCTCGACGGCATTGCCGTTGCCGACGTCGAGCAGCCACTTGCGCGTACCGTCGTTCGACACGCTGTCGCGCACCGGCTGCGGTGCGCGGATTGTCGCGCACTCGCCGAGCTTGGCGCGCAGCGACTTGGCGACGTCGGTCATCGCGGCAAAGTCGTCGCAGCCGTCGCGGTGGATCCAGCGCATCACCTGGCGCGCACGGAACGGCTTCTCGCCGCGTCCGGCGAACCAGGCGACGAGTGCGTCACTGTCGAAATCGAGAAGGTTGACCGGGGCGCTCATGGGATCAGGGCTGGCCGGCGCTGCGTGGCAACGCCGGCCACGGGCCTCAGCGGCCGTGGACGTCCAGACCGGGGAAGAAGAAGGCGATTTCGGCCGCGGCCGTTTCCGGCGCGTCCGAGCCGTGCACGGCGTTGGCGTCGATCGAATCGGCGAAGTCGGCGCGAATGGTGCCCGGCTCGGCCTTCTTGGGATCGGTCGCGCCCATCAGGTCGCGGTTCTTGGCGATGGCGCCCTCACCTTCGAGCGCCTGCACCATGACCGGGCCGGAAATCATGAACGACACCAGATCCTTGAAGAACGGGCGCTCCTTGTGCACGGCGTAGAACTGCGAGGCCTCGCGCTCGGACAGGTGCATCATGCGCGCGGCGACGACCTTCAGTCCGGCGTCCTCGAAACGCTGGTAGATCTTGCCGATCACGTTCTTCGCGACGGCATCGGGCTTGATGATGGAAAGCGTGCGTTCGTTGGCCATGCAGGATTCTCCGGTAGTCTGCCCGCGCTCGGGTCAGGATGTGGATAAAGCCCTGTAGTCTATCAGTAACCGCAGGCCTTCTCATCCAGTTTGTGCGCACTCCCGGCGCATCGCATCACTTGCGCTGCGGATCGAAACCGGTCGCCCGATAGACCTCTGCGAGCAGATCCTCGCCGATGCGCTCAGCCGCACTTTGATGCACCGGCAGCAGCGCGCGCCGGAAGGCCGCTCGCGCGGCCGCGTCGAGCACATGGACTTCGGTGGTGCCGGCCGCGAGGATAGCCTCGAGGGCGAGCTGGTTCTCCTCACGAGCGATGCGGTTGGCATAGGTCGTGGCCTCGCGCATGGCGCGCTCGAGCGGGCGCCGCACACCGCGCGGCAATGTGTCCCAGAAGCGCTTGTTGACGATCACGGCATAGCCCAGGTAGCCGTGTTCGGTGAGCGCGAGATAGGGCTGGACCTCGTGCATGCGCTGCGTGTAGAGATTGGAGTGCGGATTCTCGGTGCCGTCCACGACGCCGGCGCGCAAGGCCTCGTAGACATCGGAGAACGACATCATGTGCGGCACCGCGCCGAGCGCGAGCATCTGCTCCTCGATGACGCGCGAGGCCTGGATGCGCATGCGCTTGCCGGCCAGATCGGCGGGCACGCGGATCGGCGTGTTCGCCGAGAAGGACTTGAAACCGTTGTCCCAGAACGCCAGCCCCTTGATGCCACGATCCTCGAGCGACTCGAGCAGGCGCTCGCCGATGGGCCCCTCGGTCACCGCACGCAGGGCGCGCCGGTCTTCGAAGATGTAGGGCAGATCGAACAGCTCGAAGCCATTGGCCCCGAGCACGCTGAACTTGGCCAGCGAGGGTGCGAGCATGTGCACCGCACCCAGTTGCAGGGCCTCCATCTCGTCGCGGTCGGCATACAGCTCGCTGTCGGCGTACACCTCGACGCGCACGCGACCGCGCGTGAGCTCGGCCGCGCGCTGCGCGAAGAATTCGGCCGCCTTGCCCTTGGGTGCGTCCGGCGACACCACGTGGCTGAAGCGGATCACGATGGATTCGTCTGCCGCAGCGGGCAGCGGCGCCGCAGCAAGCATCAGCAGCAGGATCAACGCCGAAAGGCGTCTCATGGTCTTGCCTCCATTCCGGGCGCGTTCTCAATTAACATGACAGCCGCCACACACAAGCCCCGCAAGACATCGCCGCCACCGGGGGCGACGGATGCGCACAATGGATACCACAACCACTCCCCCTGCCGCGACCGGCTCGCACCGCATGACCCACCTGACCTGGGTCGCGCTGGTGGTGTTCGTGCTGCTCATCGGCGCCTTGCTGTGGCTCACCCGGGTTCACGACGCGGATACCCAGCGCCACACCCTGATCAGCGACGTGCTGTGGATGGAGCAGAGCCTGCAATTCCAGCTCGACCGCAATGCGGCCCAGCTCGCCCAGCTCGGGCCGGAACTGGTGGTCTCCGACATCTCGCCGCAAACCGACGCGCGCCTGCGCCAGATCCTGCGTGCCGAGATCGGCCTGGTGCGCGTGATCTGGCTCGACGCCAACGCCCGCACGCTGGGCGCGCTGCCGCCGCTGGCCGACGCCGTACCACGCGGCCCGGACGGCACGCAGGCCATCCTCGACGCGGACCTGGCACACCTGTCGCGCAACATCGGACGCCCCGTCTACGGCCCGGTCTACCCGGCTGCCGGCGGCGGCCATCAGTTCGAGGTCTACATCCCTGCCTTCACCGATTCGGGCCTGCTCGGCATCAGTGTGGGAGTCTACTCCCTCGAAGGCCTGCTCGCGCGCGAGCTGCCATGGTGGTTTACCGAGAGATACCACGTCAGCGTGATCGATTCGGAAGGGCGCGAAATCGCCTCGCGCTCACGCGTCGCGCCGCTGTCCGACACACACAGCTACACCATGGCCTTCGACCCGCCAGGACACGGCCTGCTGCTGCAGATCACCGCCTACCGCGACGACGTGCGCTGGATCCCGGTGCTGCTGACCAGTTCCATCCTGATTCTCGCAATGGTGCTGATCTGGAGCTTCTGGATGCTGCGTCGCCAACTCAAGCGGCGCCTGGCAGCCGAGCAGGCACTGCGCGGCGAGACGCTGTTCCGCAAGGCGATGGAGGATTCGCTGCTCACGGGCCTGCGCGCACGCGACCTGACCGGGCGCATCACCTACGTCAATCCGGCCTTCTGCAACATGGTCGGCTTCACCGCCGACGAACTCATCGGCCTGCGCCCGCCCATGCCCTACTGGCATCCCGAGCACATCGAACGCCTGCAGGAGATCCACGACATGATCCTCTCCGGCCAGGGGCCGCGCGCGGGCGTGGAGGTGCGGCTGCGGCGCAAGAACGGCGAGGCGCTCGACGCCCTCATCTTCGAGGCGCCGCTGATCGACGCCTCGGGGCGGCAAACCGGATGGATGGGATCGATCATGGACATCACCGAGCGCAAACGTGCGCGCGAACTGGCCCGCCAGCAGGACGAGCGCCTGCAGGCCACCTCGCGCCTGATCACGATGGGCGAGATGGCCTCCACGCTGGCGCACGAACTCAACCAGCCGCTGGCGGCGATCAACACCTACAACAGCGGCTGCCTGAATCTGCTCGCCGAAGGCGAGATCGACCCCGACGAATTGCGCGAGGTGCATGAGAAGATCGCCCGCCAGGCCTACCGCGCCGCGGCCATCATCCACCGCGTGCATGACTTCGTGCGCCGCTCCGAGCCCAAGCGCGAACCGCTCGCCCTCAATGCCGTGATCCGCGAAGCCGTGGAACTGATGGACGCCGACGCGCGCAAACGCCAGATCCGCATGGAACTCGACCTGGGCGAAGCGCTGCCGCCACTCACGGCCGACCCGGTGATGATCGAGCAGCTGGTGGTCAACCTGGTGCGCAACGCGATGGACGCCATTGGCCAGTTGCCGCGCGAGCGCCGCGTGGTCAAGGTCTCGACACGACGCCTCAGCGACCAGCTGGTGCTGCGCGTGGCCGACCGCGGCGACGGTATCCCGCCCGAGGTTGCCAAGCGGCTGTTCGAGCCCTTCTTCTCGACCAAGCAGGAAGGCATGGGCATGGGCCTGAACATCTGCCGCTCGATCGCCGAACTGCACCACGGCCGCCTGGTGTTCGAGCCCGGCGCGGAAGGCGGCTCGGTGTTCATCCTCACCCTCTCCGTCGAAAAGGAAGCGATCCCCGCATGAACCCCGCCTGCGCCCACATCATCGACGACGACGAAGCCATCCGCGACGCGCTGCAATGGCTGCTCAAGACCCGCAAGCTGCCGTGCACCACGTGGTCCAGCGCGGAAGACTTCCTCGCCGCGATCACACCCGACTGGAACGGCTGCGTGGTGCTCGACATCCGCATGGAAGGCATGAGCGGGCTCGAATGCTTCGACGCGCTGCGTGCGCGCGGCAACGAGTTGCCGGTGATCTTCATCACCGGCCACGGCGACGTGCCGATGGCCGTGGCCGCGCTCAAGAAGGGCGCCTACGACTTCATCGAGAAGCCCTTCGACGACGGCGACCTGATTGCCGTGATTCAGCGCGCGATGGAAATCGACGCCGAACGCCGACGCGCGCGCAGCGAAAGCCTCGCCGTGGCCGAGAAGCTCACCCTGCTGACCGCGCGCGAGCGCGAAGTCATGGCGCTCATCCTCGAGGGCAAGTACAACAAGGTCATTGCCGACGAACTCGACATCTCGATGCGCACCGTCGAGGCCCACCGCTCGCGCATCTTCGAGAAGATGGGCGTGCGCTCGGCGGTGGAGCTGGCTCAGTTGCTCAAGGGCGTCAACTTCTGAGCGGCGCGCCCGGCCGCCACCATGACGGCAGCACGCCCCGCTCGCCCGGCGCACACCGCGCCGCGGCGGCGATGCCGACACCGGCGATCCACACCGGCTCGTCGTCCACATACACCACCGGCAGGCGGTCGCGCCACCACGGCGGCACACCGGCTTCCTGACAGAGATTCTTGAAGCTGTGCCGCGGCCGCCCGGGGGCGTCGCTCATGCGCAGCCCCCCCCGTCGCGACGCAACCACGACCTCGCCGCGCTCGAGCAACGCGGCGCTCAGACCTTCGCCACGCCGTCGCTCGAAGAGCACGCGCCCGTCGCTCCAGGCGATTTCCTCCTCGCCGCACCAGCGGACCGGCCGCGGATGCGCGCGCATGGGCATTGCCTCGATCCACACCCGGCCGCGATGCAGGCAGCAGGCCACCTGCCCGAGCGGCAGATGCAGCGAGGGAGTCGTGGTGCTGCGCAACTGGCGCACCGCCTCGAGCAGACGCGCGCGCGCTGGCGCCTCGGCGCCAGTGCAGCGGATGCGCCAGCGCAGCAGGTTGCGCAGACGCGGCGCGGACAAGGCGCGCAGCGCGTCCAGCGAAAAGCGCTCGCCGTCACCGCAGGCGCGCGCATCCTGATGCGCCAGTTCGTCGAGCAGGCCGTCGGCTTCTCGAAAGTTGAGCGCCGAGCGCGCGAGCATCTCCGCGGCCTGCGGAAACGCCGCCTCGACGCATGGCAGCACGTCATGGCGCAGGCGGTTGCGCGCATGACGCCGGTCGGCATTGCTGTGATCCTCGACCCATGTCAGGGCGGCCGCGCGCGCGTACTCGAGAATCTCGCCGCGCCGCACTTCGAGCAGCGGTCGCAAGCGGCCCGGCGCGCCCGGCTCGCACGCGGCCATCGCGCCCGCACCGCGCACGCCGACGCCGCGCAACAGGCGGAACAGCACGGTCTCTGCCTGATCGTCGAGATGATGGCCAAACACCAGCCAGTCGACCGTGAGCGTCGCCAGCGCGCCATGGCGCGCCTCGCGCGCGGCCGCCTCGAGCCCGTCGGGGTGGTCACGGCGCACCGTCACGGGAAAAACGTCGATTTCGACACCGAGCCCGGCACACAGACGCTCGCAGAAAGCCGCCCAGTCGCCGGCGGCCGGCTGCAGGCCATGATCGACGTGCGCGGCACGCAACACAAAGCCGCGCTCTTTGCGCAGCGCAGCGAGCTGGTGCAGCGTGACCACCGAGTCGACCCCGCCCGAGAGTGCGACGCACAGCCGGCTGCCGGGGCCGACGCCGGCCGCGTCGAGCACGGCCGCGACGCGGCCGGCGAGGATCGGATCAGGCTGCGCCCTGGTCCTTGAAGCGGCCATGGCTCATCAGCCGATCAAAGCGTCGCTCGAGCAGTTCGTCGACATCGAGATCGGCCACCTGGCGCAGCGACTCCTGCAAGGCCTTGCGCAGCGAGGCCGCCATCGCGCCGTAGTCGCGATGCGCGCCGCCCACCGGCTCGGGCACGACGCGGTCGATCAGACCCAGGCCGTGCAGCCGCTCGGCGGTAATCCCCATCGCCTCGGCGGCCGCCGACGCCTTGTCGGGGCTTTTCCACAGGATGGAGGCGCAGCCTTCGGGCGAGATCACCGAATAAGTGGAATACTGCAGCATCAGCACCTGATCGCCGACGGCGATCGCCAGCGCGCCACCGGAGCCGCCCTCGCCGATCACGGTGGAGATGATCGGCACCTTCAACTCCGCCATCACATAGAGATTGCGGCCGATGGCCTCGGACTGGCCACGCTCCTCGGCGCCGATGCCCGGATAGGCGCCCGGCGTGTCGACGAAGGTGAAGATGGGCAGGTTGAACTTCTCGGCCAGGCGCATCAGGCGCATCGCCTTGCGATAGCCCTCGGGGCGCGGCATGCCGAAATTGCGCGCGATCTTCTCCTTGGTGTCGCGCCCCTTCTGGTGGCCGATCACGACGCAGCTCGCGCCGTTGAAGCGCGCCAGCCCGCCGACGATGGCCTGGTCATCGGCATAGCTGCGATCGCCGTGCAACTCGCGGAAGTCGGTGAAGACTTCGCGCACATAGTCGAGCGTGTACGGCCGCTGCGGATGACGCGCGACCTGCGAGATCTGCCACGGCGTGAGCTTGGCGTAAAGATCGCGGGTGAGTGATTCGCTCTTCTTCTCGAGACGGGCGATCTCGCCCGACAGGTCGACCGCCGGGTCGTCCTGCACGAAGCGCAGTTGAGCGATCTTTTCCTCGAGTTCGGCGACCGGACGCTCGAAGTCCAGAAACGTGGTTTTCATCGACGCTGCCCCTGCTTGGATTTGGGTCGCCCGGACCGATCGGGATCGTGCCGATAACGTCGTTCCGGGTCGTGAAGCCGTGCATTGTAACCGCAGCGCACCACGACACTGCCAGCACATCGGCCGCAAAAGACAAGGGCGCCTCGCGGGCGCCCTTGCATGCATGGCCTCACGCGCCGTCTGGCGCGCGCCGCATCACTCGTTGTTGAACACCCCGAGCAGGTGCAGCAGGCTGGTGAAGAGATTGTAGATCGACACGTACAGCGTGACCGTGGCCATGATGTAGTTGGTCTCGCCACCGTGGATGATGTTGCTCGTCTCCCACAGGATCAGGCCCGACATCAGCAGCACGAACATCGCCGACACGGCCAGCGACAGCGCGGGCATCTGGAAGAAGATCGCGCCCAGACCGGCCAGGAAGGCCACCAGGATGCCGACCATCAGGAAGCCACCCATGAACGAGAAGTCCTTGCGCGAGGTCAGCGCGTAGCCGGACAGGCCGAGGAAGATCGCGGCCGTGCCGCCCAGTGCCTGCATGACGATCTGGCCGCCGTTGGGCAGCGACAGATACATGGTCAGGATGGGGCCCAGCGTGTAGCCCATGAAGCCGGTCAGCGCGAACACGGCGAGGATGCCGGTCGAACTGTTGCGCAGCTTGGTCACCAGAAACAACAGGCCGAAATAACCGATCAGGGTCAGGATGATGCCCGGATGCGGCAGGTTCAGCGCCATCGACACCCCGGCCGTGACGGCCGAGAACGCCAGCGTCAGCGACAGCAGGATGTAGGTGTTGCGAATGACCTTGTTGGTCGACAGTACCGAAGCCTCGCTCCGGTTGGCTGCAATGCTCCGATCGATCATGGGTGCCTTTCCTCCTTCTGGTTTGTCGCGCGCCACGTCTTTCGGGCGCTTCGATATCGTTGCTTCGGACCGCCAGATGATAACCGAGTTCCGTCGCTGCCGAGGGCGGCTCAGGCGCGGCGCCAGCGAATCACCAGCCAGATGCCGCCCAGCGTCGCCGCCGAGGCCAGCAACAGGCGCAACGTGAGCGGCTCGGCCAGCAACAGTGCGCCGCCGGCCGCCGCGATCACCGGCACCGACAGCTGCACCGTCGCCGCCGAGGTCGCCGCCAGACGCGGCAGCGCCGCATACCAGATCGCGTAGCCGATGCCCGAGGCGAGCGCACCCGAGATCACCGCCGGCACGACGCCCGCCGGCGTCGCGTGCAGCCACGGCCACGCGAGCGCGGCCAGCACCACGACCATCGGCACGCCGCGCAGGAAGTTGCCGGCGGTCGTCGCCAGCGGATCGGTGTTGCCGCGACCGCGCAACGAGTATGCGCCCCACGCGATGCCGGCGATGATCATCAGCAGCGACGGGAACCAGGGCGGCGCAGTGAGCCCCGGCGAGAGCAGCGCGAGCAGCCCGCCCACGGCAAGCGCGAAACCACCCCATTGCACGGCCGACATGCGCTCGCCGCGCATCAACGCGGTGAGGATCATGGTCGCCTGCACGGCGCCGAACAGCAGCAACGCACCGGCACCGGCCGACAGGCCGACATAGGCATAGGAGAAGGCCGCCGCATAGGCGAACAGCGTTGCGGCGGAAAACCAGTCGCCGCGCGACCCGGCAGCGACGCCGGCGCGCACGCGCACGATGACCCACAGCACGAGCGCGCCCGAGAGGATGCGGATGAGCGTGAAGCTGGCCGGATCGATGTCGCCGTCGCGCAGCGCCAGACGGCACAGCACGGAATTGGCGGCGAAGGCCAGCATGGCCAGGGCGGTGAGCACGGCGATACGCAGCATGCGGCCTCCGGCGCGAAACGGATCGGCAGGCGCGAACGCATCGGCCGAACGGCGGCAATGCTATCATCGCGCCGCTTCGCACTCCGGCCGGCAGGGCACCGCCCGCCAACGTGGTGCCGGGAGAGGGACTCGAACCCTCACGCTGTCGCCAGCGGCGGATTTTGAGTCCGCTGCGTCTACCGATTCCGCCACCCCGGCCGGGGAGCGCCGTATTATCCACGACACCCCCGGGAGCGGCAATACAATGCCACTGACCCTCGACGATTTCGACTACCCCCTGCCGCCCGAGCGCATCGCACAGCAACCGCTGGCCGACCGCAGCGCCAGCCGCCTGCTGCTGCTCGACGGCGATCGACTCGAAGACCTCATGTTCCGCGAACTGCCCGATCTGATCGAGCCGGGCGACCTGCTGGTGTTCAACGACACACGCGTGATCCACGCGCGCCTGCTCGGCACCAAGCGCGACACCGGCGGGCGCGTGGAGGTACTGGTCGAGCGCGCCATCGGCACGCACGAGGCGCTGGCCCAGGTGCGTGCGAGCAAGTCGCCCGCCACCGGCACGGTGCTGCATCTGGCCGATGCCATCGACGTCACCGTGCTGGGCCGCGTGGGCGAATTCTTCCACCTGCGCTTTCCGGCGGACGAGGATCTGTTCGCGCTGCTCGAGCGCCACGGCAAGCTGCCACTGCCGCCCTATATCGAGCGCGCCGCCGATGACACCGACGAGGCGCGCTACCAGACCGTGTATGCGCGCGAGCCGGGCTCGGTGGCCGCGCCTACGGCCGGCCTGCATTTCGACGCGGCCACGCTCGATCGTCTGCGCAGCCGCGGCGCCAATCTCGCCTACATCACGCTGCACGTCGGTGCCGGCACCTTCCAGCCGGTGCGCACCGACAATCTCGGTGAACATCGCATGCACCGCGAACGCTACGTCATCCCGCGCGACACGGTCGAGGCCATACGTCGCACGCACGCCGCAGGAAGGCGCGTGATCGCGGTGGGCACCACCAGCCTGCGCGCGCTCGAAGGCGCGGCGCAGGACGGCGCACTCGAAGCCGGCTCGAGCGAGACCGGGCTGTTCATCCTGCCCGGCTTCCGCTTCCAGGTGGTCGACGCGCTGATCACCAACTTCCACCTGCCCAAATCGACGCTGCTCATGCTGGTCTCGGCTTTTGCCGGCATGGAACCCATCCGCCGCGCCTACGCCCACGCGGTAGCCCATGAATACCGATTCTTCAGCTACGGCGACGCCATGTTCCTCGCCCGACGAAACGATGCAATTTGATCTTCTCGCCACCAGCGGCGCCGCCCGCCGCGGCCGCCTCACCCTTGCCCACGGCACGGTGGAAACGCCGGTGTTCATGCCGGTGGGCACCTATGGCACGGTCAAGGCCATGACGCCGCAGATGCTCACCGACATCGGCGCGCAGATCTGCCTGGGCAACACCTTCCATCTGTGGCTGCGCCCGGACCTGGACGTGATCACCGCACATGGCGGCCTGCACCGTTTCATGGCCTGGGACAAGCCCATCCTCACCGACTCGGGCGGCTTTCAGGTGTTCAGTCTGGACGCGCTGCGCAAGATCACGGAAGAAGGCGTGAAGTTCGCCTCGCCCATCGACGGCGCGAAACTCTTCCTGACGCCGGAAGAGTCGATGCGCATCCAGACGGTGCTCGACTCCGACATCGTCATGATCTTCGACGAATGCACGCCCTACCCGGCCACGCGCGACGAGGCGGCCAAATCCATGCAACTGTCGCAGCGCTGGGCGCGCCGCTCGCGCGACGCCTTCGACGCGCTCGAGAATCCCAACGCGCTGTTCGGCATCGTGCAGGGCGGCATGTATGAAGACCTGCGCGACGAGTCGCTGGCCGGGCTGGAGGCCATCGGCTTTGCCGGCTACGCCATCGGTGGCCTGTCGGTGGGCGAACCCAAGGAAGACATGCGCCGCATCCTCGCCCATACCGCACCGCGCCTTCCCGCCGACAAGCCGCGCTATCTGATGGGCGTGGGCACGCCGGAAGATCTGGTGGCCAGCGTGTCCGCCGGCATCGACATGTTCGACTGCGTGATGCCTACGCGCAACGCGCGCAACGGCTGGCTGTTCACGCGCTTCGGCGACGTCAAGATCAAGAATGCCTTCCACAAGGCCGACACGCGTCCGCTGGATGCGAGCTGCGCGTGCTACACCTGCCGCAACTTCAGCCGCGCCTACCTGCACCATCTGCACCGCAGTGGCGAGATCCTCGGCAGCATGCTCAACACCGTGCACAACCTGCACTACTACCAGACGCTGATGCGCGAGCTGCGCGAAGCGATCGCTGACGACCGGCTGCGCGAGTACGCCCTGCGATTTGCCACGGAACGCGGCGGAAACGGCTGAATTCGCTGGCAGCACAAGGGCTTTGGTGTTGTTATAATGGCCCGTTCGTCAACCCAAACCGGAGACAAGAGTGTTCATTTCCAACGCATACGCCCAGGCCGCGGGCGACGCCTCGGCCACCGGCGGCCTGATGGGACTGCTGCCGCTGATCCTGATGTTCGTGATCCTGTGGTTCCTGATGATCCGCCCGCAGATGAAGCGTGCGAAGGAACACAAGGCCATGGTCGCCGCGCTCGCCAAGGGCGATGAAGTCATCACCCAGGGCGGCATGGCCGGACGCATTTCCGAGATCGATGACAACTTCGTCAATCTCGAGGTGGCCGACAACGTCAACATCGTCGTCCAGCGCGGAGCCGTCGCCACCGTCCTGCCCAAGGGCACGCTGCGCGCCAGCTGATCCCCGCAGCGCCGGCGGCAGCCATGCCCGCCGGCGCCACTTCGGGCCGCCGCCCGCGCGGCCCGCACTCCCACGAACAGCGACCCAGTCATGAACCGCTATCCGCTCTGGAAGAACATCCTGATCTGCTTGGTGCTGGTCTTCGGCCTGATCTACACCATCCCGAATTTCTACGGCGAAGTGCCTGCGGTACAGGTCTCGAGCGCCAAGTCGACCGTGCAGCTCGACCAGTCACTGATCGGCCGGCTCGAGTCCGAATTGACCGCCACCGACCTGCAGCACACCGGCGTGTTCGCCGACGAGAACAGCATCCGCTTCCGCTTCGCGGACACCGAAGAGCAGCTGCGCGCACGCGACACCATCGACGCCGCGCTCAACCCCGATCCGCAGGATCCGTCCTACATTGTCGCGCTCAACCTGCTGCCGGCCACCCCCAACTGGCTGACCTCGATCAACGCCCTGCCGATGTACCTGGGCCTGGACCTGCGCGGCGGCGTGCACTTTCTGCTCGAGGTCGACATGGCCGGCGCCATCACCAACCGCCTCGACTCGACCACCGGCGACCTGCGCACGCTGCTGCGCGACCGCCGCATCCGGCATGCCGGCGTGACGCGTGAAGGCAATACCATCGAGCTGCGCTTTCGCGACACCGAGCAACGCGAAGCCGCACGCCGCGCGATTTCCTCCGGCAACAGCGACCTGGAACTGGCCGCTCGCGACGATGGCGAGAACGACTACAAGCTGATCGCCTCGCTGCTGCCGCAGGCGGCACAGACCATCCGCGAATTCGCGATCACGCAGAACATCACGACGCTGCGCAACCGCATCAACGAACTGGGCGTGGCCGAGCCGATCATCCAGCAACAGGGCGCGGACCGCATCGTCGTGCAGCTGCCCGGCGTGCAGGACGTGGCCAAGGCCAAGGACATCCTCGGGCGCACCGCGACCCTGGAAGTGCGCCTGGTCGACGATTCGCCCGGCGCGATCGAGGATGCGCTCAACGGCCAGGTGCCTTTCGGCACGGAGTTGTACACGGAACGGGGCGGCGGCCCGCTGCTGGTCAAGAACGACGTGATCCTCACGGGCGACCGCCTGACCGACGCGCAACCCGGCTTCGACAGTCAGACCAACGATCCGGCCGTGCATCTGACGCTGGATTCGCCCGGCTCACGCATCTTCCGCGACGTCACGCGCGACAACGTGGGCAAGCGCATGGCCATTCTGTTGTTCGAGAAGGGGCGTGGCGAAGTCGTCACGGCCCCGGTGATCCGCACCGAGATCGGCGGCGGGCGCGTGCAGATTTCGGGCAGCATGAGCGTCGAGGAGGCCAACCGCATCGCGCTGCTGCTGCGCTCGGGCAGCCTCGCCGCACCGATGGAGATCATCGAGGAACGCACGGTCGGCCCCAGCCTGGGCGCGGAGAACATCTCCAAGGGCTTCAACTCGGTATTGTGGGGCTTCGTCGCGATCGCCGTGTTCATGACCGTCTACTACACGCTGTTCGGCCTGGTGTCGGTGATCGCGCTGACCGCCAACCTGGGACTGCTCATCGCACTGCTGTCCCTGCTGCAGGCAACACTGACCCTGCCGGGCATCGCCGCGATGGCGCTGACCATCGGCATGGCGATTGACGCCAACGTGCTGATCAACGAGCGCATCCGTGAAGAAATAAACAACGGCGTCACCCCGCAGGCGGCGATCACGGCCGGCTACGAGCGCGCCTTCGGCACCATTCTCGACGCGAACATCACCACCCTGATCGCCGGCATCGCACTGCTGGTGTTTGGCTCCGGCCCGGTGCGCGGCTTCGCCGTGGTGCACTGCCTGGGCATTCTGACCTCGATGTTCAGCGCGATCCTCGTTTCACGCATGATCGTGAACCTCATCTACGGGCGTCGTCGCAAGATCGACCGCCTGGCGATCGGCTGATCGCACGCAGGGAACAAGCAAAGATGGAATTCTTCCGCATCAAGAACGACATCCCCTTCATGCGCCATGCGCTGAAGTTCAACATCATCTCGCTGGTGACCTTCGCGCTGGCGGTGATCTTCATCGCCATGCGCGGGCTGAATCTGTCGGTGGAATTCACCGGCGGCACCCTGGTCGAGGTGAGCTACCCGCAGCCACCGCGCGTCGAGGACATCCGTCAGGCGCTGTCTGACGCCGGTTACTCGGACGCGCAGGTGCAGAATTTCGGCAGCGCCCGCGACATCCTGGTTCGCCTGCCCAACCGCGACGACCTCGAGGCCGACCGGGTTTCCGAGAACGTGATGGCCACGCTGAGCTCGATCGACGGCCCCGAGCCCGAATTGCGCCGAGTGGAGTTCGTCGGCCCGCAGATCGGCAAGGAACTGGCGGCCGACGGCGGCATGGCCCTGCTGTTCGTGATGGTCGGCATGATGGCCTATCTGGCGATGCGCTTCGAGTGGCGCTTCGCGCTGGCGGCGAGCATCGCCAACCTGCACGACGTTCTCATCATCATCGGCTTCTTCGCCTTCTTCCAGTGGGAGTTCTCGCTCCCCGTGCTCGCCGCCGTGCTGGCCGTACTCGGCTATTCGGTCAACGAGACCGTGGTCATCTTCGACCGCGTACGCGAGACCTTCCGCAAGCGCCGCGGGCTGAGCACGACCGAAGTCATCGATCACGCGATCACGCGCACCATGTCGCGCACCGTGATCACGCACGGCAGTACCTTGATGGTGGTCCTGTCGATGCTGATCTTTGGCGGCGAAACCCTGCACTACTTCGCGCTGGCGCTGACCATCGGTATCATCTTCGGCATCTACTCCTCGGTGCTGGTTTCGAGCCCACTCGTGATGTGGTTCGGGGTGTCGCGCGAACAGTTCGTCAAGCCCAAGAAGGACAAGGAAGAAGCCGTCGTCTGAGCTTTTCCGTCCTGACATGAAAAAGCCCCGCGCTGCGGGGCTTTTTCATGTCTGCCGGTCAGTACACGCTACAACGCGAACCGATGCTTGACGCGCAGCGTCTCGCCGCGTTCCACCAGCCCGATCAACCGATCGATGTTCGGGTGCTTGCCGGGATTGGCGAGTGCATCCTCGGTGTGTTCCGAAAACAGCTCTAACCCCTTCCTCGCGGCCTCCGGCGTGATCGCACCGTGGACCTGGGCAAGATGATTGTAGACGGCGAGCGAACCACCCTGGCCCGGCCTGTTCTCGATCGTCGCGACTACGGCGTCGCCGTCGTCGAGCAACTCGATGCTCGCCAGATGGGATACCTTGGGTAGCTGCTTGAGCACTGCCGCGAATCCGATGCTACTCATCACCCCTCCTCAAACGCGACGCGCCAGTTCGGCCGCCTTTCCCACGTAGTTCGCTGGCGTCATGGCAAGCAGACGACGACGCTCGGCCTCCGGAATCGGCAACTGCGCGATGAAGCCGTGCAAGGCCTCACGCGTAATGCCCTTGCCGCGCGTCATGGCCTTGAGCTGCTCGTACGGATTGGGCACGCCGAAGCGGCGCATGACCGTCTGCACCGGCTCGGCCAGCACTTCCCACGCATCGTCCAGATCCTCGGCCAGGCGCGACGGGTTCGCCTCGAGCTTGTCGATGCCGCGCAGCATGCTGTCGAGTGCAAGCACCGTGTGACCTACGGCGACGCCCATGTTGCGCAGCACCGTCGAATCCGTCAGGTCGCGCTGCATGCGTGAAATCGGAAGCTTCTCCGAAAAGTGGCGCAGCACCGCGTTGGCCACACCCAAATTGCCCTCTGCGTTCTCGAAATCGATGGGATTGACCTTGTGCGGCATCGTCGACGAACCGACCTCGCCATCCTTGAGACGCTGCTTGAAGTAGCCCAGCGAGACGTACATCCAGATGTCCCGGCAGGCGTCGATCGCGATGGTGTTGCAGCGCGCCAGCGCATCGAACAGTTCGGCCATCGCGTCGTGCGGCTCGATCTGGATGGTGTACGGGTTGAACTCCAGCCCCAGTGATTCGATGAAGCGACGGTTGAAACCTTCCCAGTCGAAGTCCGGCCAGGCCGAAAGATGCGCGTTGTAATTGCCGACCGCCCCGTTGAACTTCGCGCTTAGCGACACCGCAGCTATGCTTCGGCGGGCGCGCTCGAGTCGCGCGACGATGTTCGCAAGCTCCTTGCCGAGCGTCGTCGGGCTCGCTGATTGCCCGTGGGTGCGCGAGAGCATCGGCACATCGGCGAGCAAGTGCGCCTGTCCGCGCAGCGCGTCGATCACCGCATCGAGCTTCGGCAACAGCACGCCGTCGCGCCCCTCGCGCAGCATCAATGCATGAGAAGTATTGTTGATGTCTTCCGAGGTGCACGCGAAGTGGATGAACTCCGACACGCGCATGACTTCGGCGTTGTTCGCCAGACGTTGCTTGAGCCAGTATTCCATCGCCTTGACGTCGTGATTCGTGGTCGCCTCGATGGTCTTGACCGCATCGCTGTCGGCTGTCGTGAAACGCGCAATGACGTCATCCAGCGCCGCCACGGCCTGTGCCGAGAACGCAGGAATGTCCGCCAGTCGTGCTTCAGCCGCGAGCGCCTTGAGCCACTCGATCTCTACACGTACGCGGTAGCGAATCAGACCGTGTTCCGAGAAATGCTCGCGCAGAGCGCCGAGCCGGGCCTCGTAACGGCCGTCGAGGGGAGAGAGCGCCGTGAGGGCAGAGACGGGCATGGTCGTTGTTCCGCAGAAAAAGATGATATTTTAACCGAGAGGTGACTTTACCCGCATTCGGGTGCCGCCCCGACAGCCACGAGGAGTTGCATGAACGAAGCTGACCAGTACGACGTGCGCGTCGAAGCCGTGACGGAGTATGTAGCGGCACAGTCCGACCCGGCCAATGGGCGCTTTGCCTTCGCCTACCATATTACCGTCACCAATCATGGCAGTATCGCCGCACGGCTGATGAGCCGGCACTGGGTCATTACAGATGGCACGGGCGAAGTCGAGGAAGTGCGGGGCGACGGCGTCGTCGGAAAACAACCGACCATCGTCCCCGGCGAACATCATCGCTATACCAGCGGCGCCATTCTCAGCACCCCTGTCGGGACGATGCACGGCAGCTATCGCATGGTCGCAGCCGACGGACACGCCTTCGATGCCATCATCGAGCCGTTCCGACTCGCCGTCCCCCACACGCTCAACTGAATCACCGCGGGGGCGTCGAACAGCCCTCGCAGACCCTTCTCACTCGCGGAGCGCGGACGCAAAAAAGCCGCTGAATCGATTTGATTCAGCGGCTTTTTGCTGTTGGTTAGTCTGACGATGACCTACTTTCACACAGGTAATCTGCACTATCATCGGCGCGGGCCTGTTTCACGTTCCTGTTCGGGATGGGAAGGTGTGGTTCCAGGCTGCTATGGTCGTCAGACTTTGACGGGTAACAAATTGGGGGTGTTTGGCGTGTGTTTGTTGTGTTGGGCTGCGTGATTGCGTCGAGCGCACGGATTCACGTTGTGTTGCATGGTTATAGGATCAAGCCTCACGGGCAATTAGTACCGGTTAGCTCAACGCATTACTGCGCTTACACACCCGGCCTATCAACGTTGTGGTCTTCAACGACCCTTCAGCAGGCTCAAGGCCTGAGGGAAGTCTCATCTTGAGGCGAGTTTCCCGCTTAGATGCTTTCAGCGGTTATCTCTTCCGCACTTAGCTACCCGGCGATGCGACTGGCGTCACAACCGGTACACCAGAGGTGCGTCCACTCCGGTCCTCTCGTACTAGGAGCAGGTCCTCTCAAACTTCCAGCGCCCACGGCAGATAGGGACCAAACTGTCTCACGACGTTTTAAACCCAGCTCACGTACCACTTTAAATGGCGAACAGCCATACCCTTGGGACCGGCTACAGCCCCAGGATGTGATGAGCCGACATCGAGGTGCCAAACTCCGCCGTCGATGTGAACTCTTGGGCGGAATCAGCCTGTTATCCCCAGAGTACCTTTTATCCGTTGAGCGATGGCCCTTCCATACAGAACCACCGGATCACTATGACCTGCTTTCGCACCTGCTCGACTTGTCGGTCTCGCAGTCAAGCCATCTTCTGCCATTGCACTATCAACACGATGTCCGACCGTGTCTAGATGACCTTCGTACTCCTCCGTTACTCTTTGGGAGGAGACCGCCCCAGTCAAACTGCCTGCCATGCACGGTCCCCGATCCGGATTCACGGACCCAGGTTAGAACCTCAACGACACCAGGGTGGTATTTCAAGGTTGGCTCCATGAGAACTGGCGTTCCCACTTCAAAGCCTCCCACCTATCCTACACAAGTGACGTCAAAGTCCAATGCAAAGCTACAGTAAAGGTTCATGGGGTCTTTCCGTCTTGCCGCGGGGAGATTGCATCTTCACAAACACTTCAACTTCGCTGAGTCTCAGGAGGAGACAGTGTGGCCATCGTTACGCCATTCGTGCAGGTCGGAACTTACCCGACAAGGAATTTCGCTACCTTAGGACCGTTATAGTTACGGCCGCCGTTTACCGGGGCTTCGATCAAGAGCTCTCACCCCATCACTTAACCTTCCGGCACCGGGCAGGCGTCACACCGTATACGTCATCTTTCGATTTTGCACAGTGCTGTGTTTTTAATAAACAGTCGCAGCCACCGATTCTCTGCGGCCCACGTCAGCTCCACCCGCGAGGGGCTTCACCTACCATGGGCATACCTTCTCCCGAAGTTACGGTATCAATTTGCCGAGTTCCTTCTCCTGAGTTCTCTCAAGCGCCTGGGTATTTTCTACCTGCCCACCTGTGTCGGTTTGCGGTACGGTCACTCTATGACTGAAGCTTAGAGGCTTTTCCTGGAAGCAGGGTATCACTCACTTCGAGCCACAAGGGCTCTCGTTATCACGCCTTGGCTCAGCTCTCCGGATTTGCCTAGAGAGCACGCCTACACGCTTGAACCGGGACGTCCAACACCCGGCTGAGCTAACCTTCTCCGTCCCCCCATCGCATCATAGAGCGGTACAGGAATATTGACCTGTTTCCCATCGACTACGCTTTTCAGCCTCGCCTTAGGGGCCGACTCACCCTGCGCCGATGAACGTTGCGCAGGAAACCTTGGGCTTTCGGCGAGGGAGCTTTTCACTCCCTTTATCGCTACTCATGTCAGCATTCGCACTTCCGATACCTCCAGCATCCTTCACAAGACACCTTCACAGGCCTACGGAACGCTCCCCTACCATGCACATAGTGCATCCGCAGCTTCGGTTCATGGCTTGAGCCCCGTTACATCTTCCGCGCAGGACGACTCGACTAGTGAGCTATTACGCTTTCTTTAAAGGATGGCTGCTTCTAAGCCAACCTCCTAGCTGTCTGGGCCTTCCCACCTCGTTTGCCACTTAGCCATGCATTTGGGACCTTAGCTGGCGGTCTGGGTTGTTTCCCTCTTGACAACGGACGTTAGCACCCGCTGTCTGTCTGCCGTATATCACTTTGCGGTATTCGGAGTTTGCGATCGCGGGGTAAATCGCGATGACCCCCCCAACGATTACAGTGCTCTACCCCCGCAAGTGTCCGTACGACGCACTACCTAAATAGTTTTCGGGGAGAACCAGCTATCTCCGGATTTGTTTAGCCTTTCACCCCTATCCACAGCTCATCCCCTAATTTTTCAACATTAGTGGGTTCGGACCTCCAGTGCGTGTTACCGCACCTTCATCCTGGCCATGGATAGATCATCCGGTTTCGGGTCTACATCATGCTACTCAAGCGCCCTTATCAGACTCGCTTTCGCTACGCCTCCCCTAATCGGTTAAGCTCGCAACATGACGTAAGTCGCTGACCCATTATACAAAAGGTACGCAGTCACCCCTCAAGGAGGCTCCCACTGTTTGTATGCATGCGGTTTCAGGATCTATTTCACTCCCCTCCCGGGGTTCTTTTCGCCTTTCCCTCACGGTACTGGTTCACTATCGGTCGATCACGAGTATTTAGCCTTGGAGGATGGTCCCCCCATCTTCAGACAGGATTTCACGTGTCCCGCCCTACTTGTCGCACGCTCAGACCCGCCACCGATTTTTCGCATACGGGGCTATCACCCTGTATCGCCGGACTTTCCAGACCGTTCTGCTAAATCAATGGTTTAGTCGTGCAGGCTGTTGCGCGTTCGCTCGCCACTACTTGCGCAATCTCGGTTGATTTCTTTTCCTCGAGCTACTTAGATGTTTCAGTTCGCTCGGTTCGCCCCAACACACCTATGTATTCAGTGTGAGGTGACCCTTCACACATGGCTCTCTCGCCATCTCTGCTCGCATTGCCAGCAGGAGGGTTTTGACGTGCTCACGCACGTCGAAAGCCATCTGTGAAGGGCCGGGTTTCCCCATTCGGATATCTACGGATCAAAGCTCCATTGCCAGCTCCCCGTAGCTTTTCGCAGGCTTGCACGTCCTTCATCGCCTGTGATCGCCAAGGCATCCACCACATGCACTTAGTCGCTTGATCCTATAACCATGCCCCCTGTCACCAGGGAACCAGTCATCGGCACTCAACGCGTCTCGTGCGCTTCTCGCGCTCCACCGTGCCGGTTCAAAGCCAGCGCAGCGCGATTTGTTTCAATGCAATCACACAACCCATGTAGCCACCGACCTGACATAAACGCCGGCGGCCACACGCTTTACACTTCCCAATTTGTTAAAGAACGCAAGCCTCAAAAAGCCAAGGCTAAGCACTACAGCCTCACCCCCCTCATCACCGCCGGGGCGGGGCTACACTGCTTAACCTGTCTTCACTTCGAACGAATCGGTCTGTACGCCCCCAGTACTCTGGTGGAGCTGGTCGGGATCGAACCGACGACCCTCGGCTTGCAAAGCCGATGCTCTCCCAGCTGAGCTACAGCCCCCCGCGTTGTGTGCGCACAATCTGATCAGTGGTGGGTCTGGTTGGGTTCGAACCAACGACCCCCGCCTTATCAAGACGGTGCTCTAACCAGCTGAGCTACAGACCCTCGGGCACTTCTTCGTTCGAGGCTCTTCTTTCATCCGGACAATCGATAAGTTGTGGGCGCTTGAAGACGACTGCGAACCCGTTCTTCTCTTGAAAGGAGGTGATCCAGCCGCAGGTTCCCCTACGGCTACCTTGTTACGACTTCACCCCAGTCATGAATCTCACCGTGGTGAGCGCCCCCCTCGAGAGGTTAAGCTACCCACTTCTGGTGAAACCCACTCCCATGGTGTGACGGGCGGTGTGTACAAGACCCGGGAACGTATTCACCGTGGCATGCTGATCCACGATTACTAGCGATTCCGACTTCACGTAGTCGAGTTGCAGACTACGATCCGGACTACGATCGGCTTTAAGAGATTAGCTCCACCTCGCGGCTTGGCAACCCTCTGTACCGACCATTGTATGACGTGTGAAGCCCTACCCATAAGGGCCATGAGGACTTGACGTCATCCCCACCTTCCTCCGGTTTGTCACCGGCAGTCTCGCTAAAGTGCCCAACTCAATGATGGCAATTAACGATAAGGGTTGCGCTCGTTGCGGGACTTAACCCAACATCTCACGACACGAGCTGACGACAGCCATGCAGCACCTGTGTCCTGGCTCCCGAAGGCACCAAGGTATCTCTACCAAGTTCCAGGCATGTCAAGGGTAGGTAAGGTTTTTCGCGTTGCATCGAATTAATCCACATCATCCACCGCTTGTGCGGGTCCCCGTCAATTCCTTTGAGTTTTAATCTTGCGACCGTACTCCCCAGGCGGCCAACTTCACGCGTTAGCTGCGTCACTCAGAAAGTTACCTCTCCGAACGACTAGTTGGCATCGTTTAGGGCGTGGACTACCAGGGTATCTAATCCTGTTTGCTACCCACGCTTTCGTGCATGAGCGTCAGTATCGGCCCAGGGGGCTGCCTTCGCCATCGGTGTTCCTCCACATCTCTACGCATTTCACTGCTACACGTGGAATTCCACCCCCCTCTGCCGTACTCTAGCCGTGCAGTCACAAGCGCAGTTCCCAGGTTAAGCCCGGGGATTTCACACCTGTCTTACACAACCGCCTGCGCACGCTTTACGCCCAGTAATTCCGATTAACGCTCGCACCCTACGTATTACCGCGGCTGCTGGCACGTAGTTAGCCGGTGCTTCTTCTGTCGGTACCGTCATTAAGACCCTATGTTAGAGAGCCCCGTTTCTTCCCGACTGAAAGAGCTTTACAACCCGAAGGCCTTCTTCACTCACGCGGCATGGCTGGATCAGGGTTGCCCCCATTGTCCAAAATTCCCCACTGCTGCCTCCCGTAGGAGTTCGGGCCGTGTCTCAGTCCCGATGTGGCTGATCATCCTCTCAGACCAGCTACGGATCGTCGCCTAGGTGAGCCTTTACCCCACCTACTAGCTAATCCGACATCGGCCGCTCCAATGGCGCGAGGCTCCCGAAGAAGTCCCCCGCTTTCCCCCTCAGGGCGTATGCGGTATTAGCCACTCTTTCGAGTGGTTATCCCCCACCACATGGGTACGTTCCGATGCATTACTCACCCGTTCGCCGCTCGCCACCAGGTGCAAGCACCCGTGCTGCCGCTCGACTTGCATGTGTAAAGCATGCCGCCAGCGTTCAATCTGAGCCAGGATCAAACTCTTAAGTTCAATCCACAGCACTCAAAGTCATTGCTGACAAAATGAGCACTCAATCTTTGTGATTCCCGAGACCCGAAGGCCTCGCAGATCCACAACCGACCAAGCACCCACACTTATCGATTGTCCAAATTTTTAAAGAACCGCTGCCACCCGGCAGCGAAGAAGCGAGAGTATGAACAACGCAGCACGCTTCGTCAAGCACCCCAGAGCAAATCCTCAACACCCCGGAACGCCCCTCACAACCCCGAATCCCGCACCACAAAACAGCGCGCTCGAAGCAGCGAGCCGCGCAGTATAAGGGTCACAAACGGGGTGTCAATACGCCTTGCGAGGGATTTTCGGACAGTTATCCGGAACGCATCCATACAGCGCTGATCGATCAGTAGTTTACGCCGGATACGAAATTATCGAAGCGGGTGCACTCACCGCGGAAGGCCAGCCGCACCATGCCCGTCGGGCCGTTACGGTGCTTGCCGATGATCAGCTCGGCCGAGCCCTTGTCGGGCGAATCCGGGTTGTAGACCTCGTCGCGGTAGATGAACATGATGATGTCCGCATCCTGCTCGATGGCACCCGATTCGCGCAGGTCCGACATCACCGGCCGCTTGTTGGGGCGTTGTTCGAGACTGCGATTGAGCTGCGACAGCGCGATGATCGGCACGTTGAGCTCCTTGGCCAGAGATTTCACCGAGCGCGAGATGTCGGACAGTTCGGAGGCACGGTTGTCGTTGTCGCGTATGCCGGTCATCAACTGCAGGTAATCGACGACGATCAGACCAAGCTTGCCGCACTTGCGGGCGAGCCTGCGCGCGCGAGCACGCAGGTCGATCGGATTCAGCCCTGGCGTCTCGTCGATGAAGATCGGCGCTTCATACAGCCGTCCCATCGCGGCAGTGAGCCGCTGCCAGTCCTCGTCCGACAGACGCCCGGTACGCAACTTGGTCTGGTCGATGCGACCGATCGACGAGATGAAGCGCGTTGCGAGCTGGGTGCCCGGCATCTCCATCGAGAAGATGCCCACCGGCAGACCGCAATCGACCGCCACATGCTCGGCGATGTTGAGCGCGAAGGAGGTCTTGCCCATGGCCGGGCGTCCGGCGACGATGATCATGTCCGACGGCTGCAGGCCGGAGGTCTTCTCGTCGAGGTCGATCAGACCCGTGGGCACACCGGTGACGTCATTCGGGTTGTCGCGATCGTAGAGCTCCTGCACACGATCGGCGACCTTGCGCAGCAGGGGCTGGATCGACTCGAAGCCGCCGGCATCCTTGGCACCGGCCTCCGCGATCTCGAAGACCCTGGCCTCGGCCTGGTCGAGCAAAGACTTGGCGTCGCGCCCGGACGGATTGAGCGCACTCGCGGCGATTTCGTCGCCGACGGCGACCATCTTGCGCAGGAGAGCACGTTCGCGAACGATCTCGGCGTAACGCCGGATATTGGCCGCCGACGGCGTACTGTTGGCGATCTCGGCGATGTACGCCAGCCCACCGGCGCGCTCGGACTCGTTGGACTTCTCCAGCGACTCGAACACCGTGACGACGTCGGCCGGCTTGCCCTGGTCGATCAGCTTGGCGATGTGCGCATAGATGCGACGGTGATCGTCGCGGTAGAAGTCCACCTCCGAGACCAGATCGGCGATCCGCTCCCACGCCGCATTGTCGAGCAGAATGCCGCCGATCAGCGCCTGCTCGGCCTCGATCGAATGCGGCGGCAGGCGAATCGCGCCGATCTGGGGATCGGCGGAAAAATCGGTCGGCAGACTGGCCATCGGGACACTTCCGGAACACAGTTCAATCCCGGATTCTAGCCCGGATCGCAAGCGTGCACCCAAGCGCTCCCGCGGCACGACACTCGCGCGGTAAACGAAAACGGGGCTGCCCGAAGACAGCCCCGCTCTGACAGCCGCGCAGCCGTCTTACTGCTGGTCGCCCAGCACCGAAACGGTGATCGGCGCGATCACATCCGGATGCAGCGCGATGTCGACCTGTACATCGCCGACCTGCTTGATCGGGCCGTCCGGCATGCGGATGGCGCTGCGATCGATGTCGAAGCCTTGGGCTTTGAGCGCATCGGCGATGTCGGCATTGCCGACCGAGCCGAACAGGCGGCCATCCATGCCGGCCTTGCGTTCGACCTGGACCATGTGGCCTTCGAGCTTCGCGGCGATGCCCTGCGCTTCGGCGAGCTTCTCGGCCTGGGCGCGCTCGAACTCGGCGCGGCGCGTCTCGAATTCAGCCTTGTTGGCCTCGGTCGCACGCTTGGCCTTGCCCTGCGGGATCAGAAAGTTACGGGCGTAGCCGTCCTTGACCTTGACGATGTCGCCGAGCACACCGAGGTTGACGACTTTCTCGAGCAGAATGATTTGCATGTCCGGCTCTCCTTACTTGTGCAGATCGGTGTAAGGCAGCAGGGCCAGGAAGCGCGCGCGCTTGACCGCCGTCGACAGCTGGCGCTGGTAGCCGGCCTTGGTACCGGTGATGCGGGCCGGCATGATCTTGCCGGTCTCGGTCACGAAGTCCTTGAGCAGGTCGACATCCTTGTAGTCGATCTCCTCGATCTTCTCGGCCGTGAAACGGCAAAACTTGCGACGCTTGAACAGACCGCCACCGCGGCGATCATCCTTTTTCTTGAACTTGGACTTGGGCTTGAAAGCCATTTTTCGTTCCTTCCAGAAATTCGATCTCG
The DNA here is from genome assembly GCF_002872475.1 of Pseudazoarcus pumilus. Classification (GTDB taxonomy): domain Bacteria; phylum Pseudomonadota; class Gammaproteobacteria; order Burkholderiales; family Rhodocyclaceae; genus Pseudazoarcus; species Pseudazoarcus pumilus. The sequence continues at coordinate 691,806 of NZ_CP025682.1, read as the reverse complement.
TTCAGATGAAGCACCGGAATCCGGCTGCGAAGACTCTTCGCCGCCATGAATCCGCTCGCCCGCATCGTCATTCCGGGCCTCGCCGCAGCAAGCATCGCCGCCAGCTCACCGAGCGCCACCGCCTGCAACTCCACCATCACGTCGCGTGGCGCACCGGCCTCGACCTGACGGGATTCATGCCTGAGCGTGCATGCCGCGACCGGCACGCCCGCAGGGGTATGGCGCAGGGGCTGCAACTCGACCAGCGTCGCCTCGACGCAGAACCGGTTCGCCCCGGAATCCGACACGTTTGGCGACTTAAGCCTCTTCCTTGGCCTTGGCTTCGCCTTCACCCTCGCCCGCTTCGGCGTTCGGCGTCAGCGAGCGCGCCTTCTCTTCCTTCATCATCGGCGAGGCCACGGTGACCGCGTCCTTGCGCTGGATGACAAGGTGACGCAGCACGGCGTCGTTGAACTTGAAGGCGTGCTCGAGCTCGGCCAGCGCTTCGTTGCCGCACTCGATGTTCATCAGAACGTAGTGGGCCTTGTGCATCTTCTGGATCGGGTAGGCCATCTGGCGACGCCCCCAGTCCTCCAGGCGGTGGATCTGGCCACCGCTGCCGGTCACGAGCGTCTGGTAGCGCTCGATCATCGCCGGGACCTGTTCGGACTGGTCCGGATGGACGATGAACACGATTTCGTAGTGTCGCATGCGTACTCCTTGTGGTTGATGACAGCCCCCCGGCATGCGAGAACCGGTGGAGCAAGGGAAAGCGCGCGAACATATCACGAATTCGCGCCAAATGAAAGACTTGCCCGCCCCTCCGCCATTCGCACGGACCGCCGCGGATCAGCGCGGTCGTGTGTCCCAGATCTTCTGCAAACGCTTGACGCTGACCGGCATCGGCGTGCGCAACTCCTGCGCGAACAGGCCCACGCGCAACTCCTCGAGCATCCAGCGAAATTCCTCCAATGCCGGCTCGACCACGCCGGCGCGCCGGCGCGCCGTCAGTTCACGCTCGAAGGGTCGTGCCAACGAGTGCCAGTCGGCCATCGCGCGGGCATCACGTTCCGGGTTCGCGCGCAGCTTGTCGATGCGTAGCACCGCCGCCTGCAGGTAGCGTGGAAAATGCGCCAACCGCGCCCACGGATGGGCAACGAGAAAATCCTTCACCAGCAGCGCGCCGACCTGCGTGCGCACGTCCTCGACGACTTCCGGAAAACCCCTGAGCGAGGCAAGACGCTTTTCCAGCGCAGCGCGCTCGGCCAGCACCTGCTGCGCCAGGCGCATGAACTCCTGCGCGACCAGGCCGGTTCGCGACTTGGCCTCCTTGCAGCGCAAGGCAAAGGCGTCGGCATCCTGCGGCAACGGCTCGACCAGGCACACGCGCTCGAGCGTCGCGACCACCAGCTGGCGCTTCAGGTCGGCCTCGCTACCGAAGGGCATGAAGGCCAGCGACAGTTCGCGCAGCCCGGGCAGGCGCTCGATCGCACGCACCTGATCCTTCAGGTTGATCGCAAACAGGCGCGCGAGCCCGCGGCTGTGCACGCGCACAGCCTCCTCGGGCGTGTCGTAGGGCCGCAGCGAGACACTGTCGCCATCGTCATGCAGCGCCGGAAAACCCACCACCTCGCGTCCGGCCACGCGCACCTCGAGCAGTTCGGGCAGCGCGCCGAAGCTCCAGTCGGTGAGTCCCTGCAGCGCCCCGTCCGCGACCGGGGCGGGCGTCGGCGGCGCGTCGGCTGCCTCCGGTGTCGTGACCTCGGCCACCGGCGCCTCGAACTCGGCGCGGCGAAAGCGCTCGGCCACCTCGCGTGCGAAGCGCGCGCGCAACTCCATCAGGTTGCGAGACTGGCCGAGCACGCGGCCATGCTCGTCGATCACGCGAAAATTCATCGCGGCGTGCGGCCGCAGGTTCTCCGGACGGAAGGCCTCGAGCGGCAGCTTCAGCGAAACGCGCTGCTCGACGAAGTTCTGCAGCGCGCGCAGCAGCGGCTCGTCACGGTCGAACTCGCCGTCCTCGGCGGCCTCGACGAAGGCCGCCGCACTCTCGGCAAGCGGCTGCAGGCGGTGGCGGTGCTTCTGCGGCACGGTCTTGAGCAGTGCCAGCACCTTCTCCTCGAGCAGCCCGGGCACCAGCCATTCGCAGCGCGCGGCCGGGATCTGGTTGAGCATCGCCAGCGGCACGCTCAGCGTCACGCCGTCATCACTCGCGCCCGGCTCGTGCAGATAGGTGAGCTTGAGCTTCTGGCCCAAGACCTCGAAATGCGCCGGAAAGCGCTCGGTCGTGATGCCGGCCGCTTCGTGGCGCATCAGCTGTTCGCGCGTCAGGTGCAGCAGCCTGGGCTCGGCCCGCTCGGCGCTCTTGCGCCATTTCTCGAAGCTCGCGACATCGAGCACATCGTCGGGAACGCGGTCCTCGTAGAAGGCCTCGATCAGCGTGTCGTCGACGAGCACGTCGGGACGGCGCGACTTGTGTTCGAGCCGCTCGATCTGCGCCACCAGCTTGAGGTTGTGCTGCAGGAAGCCCATGTCGCGCGCCGGACCGTCGGCGATCTCGCCCTGCACCAGCGCCTCGCGGATGAACAGCTCGCGGCACAGCGCCGGGTCGATTTCACGGTAACCCACCGCGCGCCGCGGATAGAGCACCAGCCCGTACAGCGTGCCGCGCTCCCAGGCGCGCACGCTGCCTGCGCTCTTGGACCAGTGCGGCTCGAAGACCTGACGCCGGATCAGATGCGCGCCAACCTCCTCGACCCATTCGGGTTCGATGCGCGCGATGCAGCGGCCGAACAGGCGCGAGGTCTCGACCAGTTCCGCACACACGATCCATTTGCCGGCCTTCTTGGCCAGACTGGAGCCCGGATGCGGCCAGAAGCGCACGCCGCGCGGGCCGAGATAGCTGCCGGCCTGCGGACCGCTGGCCTCCTCGGCGCGCGTGCCGACGTTGCCCAGCAGGCCCGCCAGCAGCGCCTTGTGGATGACTTCATAACTGGCGGCGATCTGGTTGGGCTTCCAGCCATGTTCGCCGCACAGGGTCGCGAGCTGGCCATGCACGTCACGCCACTCGCGCATGCGCAGATGATTCAGGAAGTGCTGCCGGCACCAGGCCTTCTGCCGGCTGCCGGACTCGTGGCGCACGACGTGCTCCCAAGCCTGCCACAGGTTGCGATACCACAGGAATTCCGAACGCTGATCCTGCTCGCGCCCGCGGAATTTCGCGTGCGCCTGGTCGGCCGCACCGGGCGACTCCTGCGGGCGCTCGCGCGGATCCTGCACCGACAGTGCGGCGGCGATCACCAGCACCTCGGCCAGACAGCCGCGATCGCGCGCGGCGAGGATCATGCGCCCCACCCGCGGGTCCAGCGGCAGACGCGCCAGTTCCTCGCCGGTGGCCGTGAGTTCGCGCGCGTCATCATCGGTCACGGCACCCAGTTCTGCGAGCAACTGGTAGCCGTCCGCGATCATGCGCGGCTGCGGTGCGTCGAGAAACGGGAAGTCCTCGACCGCACCCAGACGCAGCGAGCGCATGCGCAGGATCACGCCAGCCAGCGACGAGCGCAGGATCTCCGGGTCGGTGTGCTCGGGGCGCGAGGCGAAATCATCCTCGCCGTAGAGCCGGATGCACACCCCGTCCATGACGCGCCCGCAACGCCCTGCTCGCTGCTTCGCGGCCGACTGCGCGATCTTCTCGATCTGCAGCTGCTCGACCTTGTTGCGGTAGGAATAGCGCTTGACGCGCGCCAGCCCGGTATCGACCACGTAGCGGATGCCCGGCACGGTCAGCGAGGTCTCGGCAACGTTGGTCGCCAGCACCACGCGCCGCCCGCGCCCGCCCGAGAACACGCGCGACTGCTCCTGCGCCGACTGGCGCGCGAACAGCGGCAGCACCTCCATCGCTGCGGCATGATGGGATTTGCGCAGGGCTTCCGCGGCCTCGCGGATCTCGCGCTCGCCGGGCAGGAACACCAGCACGTCGCCCGGGCCGATGCGTTGCGCCTCCTCGACCGCGTCGACGATGGCATCCGTCAGCTCACGCCCCTTGCCGCGTGCGTCCTCCTCCTCGAGCGGGCGGTGGCGCACTTCGATCGGGTAGAGCCGCCCGGAGACCTCGATCACCGGTGCCGGCCGGCCATCGCGCGCGAAGTGACGCGCGAAGCGCTCGGCGTCGAGCGTGGCCGAGGTGACGACGACCTTGAGGTCCGGCCGGCGCGGCAGCAGGGTGCGCAGATAGCCCAGCAAAAAGTCGATGTTGAGGCTGCGCTCGTGCGCCTCGTCGATGATGAGGGTGTCGTAGGCGGACAGGTCCGGGTCGCCCTGGGTCTCGGCCAGCAAGATGCCGTCGGTCATCAGCTTGACGTAGCTCGCCGGCGAGACGCGGTCGGTGAAGCGGATCTTGAAACCGACGGTCTCGCCGAGCTGGCTGCCCAGCTCCTGCGCGATGCGGGTGGCGGTGGCGCGCGCGGCCAGACGACGCGGCTGGGTATGGCCGATCAGGCCGGCTGCGCCGCGCCCCAGTTCCAGGCAGATCTTGGGCAACTGCGTGGTCTTGCCCGAGCCGGTCTCGCCACACACGATGACCACCTGATGTTCGCGGATCGCCGCGGCGATCTCCTCGCGCCGCAGCGTGACCGGCAGTTCCGGCGGGTACTCGGGCCGGGGGGCGCGCGCAACGCGCTCGGCCAGGCGCGCACGCGAGCGCTCGGCGAGCGCGTCGAGGTCGGCCTGAGTCCTTGCACGGCGCTCGCCCTTGTCGCGCCGCAGGCGACGCACGAGCGCGTGCAGACGCGGCCGATCCGCACTCAGGCAATCGGCGAAGCGGATTTCACGGGACGGATCTGCGGGGGAATTCAAGACGCGGTCGGACGCGGGACGGTCGTTCTACAGGCCGGCGATTATGCCAGAGCCGACCCTGCACGCCGAACCCGACGGCGCGCAGCGGCACCGGCCGGGTACGCAGCAATGCGTCCGGCAGGTGCCACATCCACGCGCGTCAGCGCAGCCCCACCACCATGCTCAACAGCAGCGACAGCACCACCATCAGGGCGGCCCACGCAATGATGCCGGCGAGCAGCACGAAGGTGCCCATCACCCGCGCACGGCTGCGATCGCCGAGCCGGAACAGCGGATAGACACCGTGGTAGATCAGCGCCGCCGATGCGATCCACGCCAGCACCGCGACGACGACATTGAACGCCACCGACGGCACGAACAGCGCCAACGGCGCGAGCCACAGCGGCGTGGGCGCGATCGCGGCGAGCATGAAGGCGTCGTCGTAGTCGGGCGTGACCTCGACCACGTCGCCCATCTGCTGGATCATCGAGGCCATCAGCGCGACCATGCCCAGTTCGACCGCGAAAAACATCGTCGCGACCACCAGCGCCTCGCCCGTCGTGATGTGCGGCACCACCGCGGGGAGCACCGCGCCGGGCGTGACCAGCAGCGCGTACATGAACATCGCGGCCGGAATCAGCGACATCGGCATGACGTACATCGCCATCATCCGCGTCACGCCGGGGCGCTGGCGAATCACGTCCTGCCAGCCCTCGGAATACGACCAGAACATTTTGGGAAGATTGTGCGTATCCATGTCCGACCTCCTCTACGGTGTGGATGGAACGCCGCGAACGGCACCGTCGGCCGCTGCGTGATCCCAGTATAGAAACCAAGGCGCCGGACTTCACGGCACAATATCGCCCCGATGCGATCCGACACCATGCTCCGTCTGCAAGCCTTCCCGCCGCTGGTCGCGCCGGGCGCACATACGCTGATCCTCGGCAGCATGCCGGGCTCGGCCTCGCTCGCCGCGCATGCCTACTACGCCCATCCGCGCAACGCCTTCTGGCCGATCGTCGGCGAGCTGCTCGGCTTCACCGCGGACGCTCCCTACGCCGAACGCGTACGCGCCCTGACTGCCGCTGGCTACGCCCTGTGGGATGTGCTCGGCGCATGTCGACGCGAGGGCAGCCTGGATTCGGCCATCGACCCGGCCTCGCTCGAGGTCAACGACTTTGCGACCTTCCTCACGCAACATCCAGGCATCGAGCGCATCTTCTTCAACGGCGGGTTCGCCGAACGCAGCTTCCGCCGCCACGCACTGCCGCTGCCCGGACGCACGCCGGCGCTCACGCGCCTGCCCTCGACCAGCCCCGCCAACGCGTCGCTTACGCTGGACGACAAGCGCGCCGCCTGGCGCGCGATCCTGCGATGAGCACGCCCGCACGCATCGAAGTCGCCGTGATCGGCGCCGGCCCGGCGGGCCTGGCCGCCGCCGAAGTGCTGGCGGCGGCCGGCCATCGCGTCGAGGTCTTCGACGCGATGCCCTCCCCGGGCCGCAAATTCCTGCTCGCCGGCATCGGCGGGCTCAACCTCACCCACTCGGAACCGCCAGCGGATTTCGTCGCCCGTTTTGGCGCGCGCGCCACGCGGCTCGCGCCGATGCTCGAGCACTGCGGCGCCGACGCGCTGCGCGAATGGGCCGCCGGTCTCGGCATCGCGACCTTCGTCGGCAGCTCGGGGCGGGTCTTTCCGCAGCACATGAAGGCCGCCCCCTTGTTGCGCGCGTGGCTGCACCGGCTGCGCGAGGCCGGCGTGCATGTGAACGTGCGTCATCGCTGGAACGGCTGGCACGGCCAGCGACTGCGCTTTGCCACCCCGGGTGGCGAGCGCCGCGTCGAGGCGCGCGCGACGGTGCTGGCGCTTGGCGGCGCGAGTTGGGCACGACTCGGCTCGGACGGCGCGTGGGTGCCCTGGCTCGCCGCACGCGGCGTCGACCTCGCGCCGCTGCGAGCGGCCAACTGCGGCTTCGACGCTGACTGGAGCGCGCACCTGGCCGATCGCTTCGCCGGCCAGCCGCTGAAGAACGTGGTCGGCCACGTCGGCGACGCGAACGGCGTCGAACATCTCCGCGCGGGTGAATGCGTGCTCACCGCGACCGGCATCGAGGGTGGGCTGATCTATGCCCTGTCGGCGCCGCTGCGCGAAACCATCGCCGCGCGCGGCGAGGCCACGCTGTATCTGGATCTCGCGCCGGGCCGAAACGAGACACGCCTGCGCGACGAGCTGGCGCGGCCGCGCGGCCGGCGCTCGTTGGCGAGCCACCTGCAGGGCAAGACTGGCTTGAGCGGTGCCAAGGCAGCGCTGCTGCGCGAGTGCACGCCGCGCGAGGCAATGGAAGATGCGGCGCGGCTGGCCGCCGCGATCAAGCGCCTGCCGCTGCGCCTGCTGCGCACCCGCCCGCTGGATGAAGCGATCAGCACGGCCGGCGGCGTGTGTTTCGAGTCGCTCGACGACGCGCTGATGCTGCGTGCGCTGCCCGGCGTGTTCTGCTGCGGCGAGATGCTCGACTGGGAGGCACCGACCGGCGGCTACCTGCTCACCGCCTGCTTCGCGACCGGGCGCGCCGCCGGCGAGGGCGCGGCGCGCTATCTCAGGCGCGCAACGACATGACCAGCGTGTAGCCGGCCCAGGCCATCGCCAGTGAGCCGGCCACATGGGCGAGCGTGTGCAGCGCGAGCCAGCCCCATTCGCCACGCTGCAACAGGTGCAGGCCCTCGGCCGAGAAGGTCGAGAAGGTCGTCAGCCCGCCGAGCAGGCCGGTGGTGAGGAACAGCTTGGCCGCCACCGGCAGCGCAGGCAGGGTCTGTACCAGCGCCAGCACCGCACCCATCAGCCCCCCGCCAACGAGGTTTGCCACCAGTGTGCCCAGCGGCAGGCTCACGAACCACGGATTCATCCACAGCCCCAGCCCCCAGCGCAGCCAGGCGCCGATGGCGGCACCGGCACCGACGGCGACGAAGGCGGGCAGTGCGGCGCTCATCGCCCGCCTCGGTCAGCCCGCTGCATGTGCCACCGGCTGCGGCTCGGCGAGGCCGTCGACCCGCAATCCTTCGGGCAGATGCAGCGTGCGGGTGGGGAAGGCGATCTCGGCACCGTGGCGCTCGATGATCTCGCCGATCTTGAGCAGCACGTCCTGCTTGATCTCGTGATAGCGCACCCACTGCGTGGTGCGCGTGAAGGTGTAGACCATGATGTCGAGCGAGCTGGCGGCGTACTGGTTGAAATTGACGATCAGCGTCTGGTTGGTGTCGATTTCGCCGTGAGCGCGCAGCATCTCGCGGATGTCGTCGACGATGCCGGCGACCGCGGCAAAGTCGTCGTAGCGCACGCCGATGGTTTCGTAAATGCGCCGGTTGGTCATGCGCGAGGGATTCTCCACCGTGATCTGCGTGAACACCGAATTGGGCACGTAGATCGGGCGCTTGTCGAAGGTGCGGATGCGGGTGATGCGCCAGCCGATGTGCTCGACCGTGCCCTCGATCTCGCGATCCGGCGAGCGCACCCAGTCGCCGATCGCGAACGGCCGATCCATGTACACCATCAGCCCGCCGAAAAAGTTCGCCAACAGGTCACGTGCCGCAAAGCCCACCGCGATGCCGCCGATGCCGCCGAAGGCCACCACGCCCGAAACCGAAAAGCCCAGACTCTGCAGAATCACCAGTGATGCGGTAATCAGCACCGACACGCGCAGCAGTTTGCCCACCGCGTCGACGGTGGTGCGGTCTACCGGGCGCTCGCGCGCGCCCTGGTGGGTGATCACCGCCTGCTGGGCATTCTCGATGAAGCTTTGCAGAAACCACGTAATGCACCCCACCACACCGACCGTGCGCAGCGGCTCGAAGAATTCGAAGATGGTCGCCTCGGTGGTTTCGTAGACGATGCGCACGGCGAAGCTCAGGCCGATGATCCAGGCGAGCACCGTGACCGGTTTGCGCGCGGCCGACACCAAAGCGTGACGCCATGGCGCCTGCTCGGGCGAGGCCCGCTCATCAATGCGCGCGAGCACGCGGCGCAGGATGAAGTTGGCCACGACCACTGCCAGCACGACCGCGAACAGCTGCGCGATCAGCTTCCAGCCCATGTCGACATCCGACAGCCAGGCGACGACTTGCTCGATCTGCGGTTCCACCTCGACAGCACTCCCATTTCCGGTTCCGGCCCGCGATTTTAACCCAGCGGCGCACAGGCCCCGATTACCGCCCGCGCACGCTTTGCTAGAGCGAACATTCGTACCCCTCCCGTGGCTTCGACACGATGATCGGCGCCTCCTCCCCTGCCGCCATGCTGCCGCCCCCCGGCGGCGGCACCCGCACGCCGCCCGTCCGGCGTCGAGCCCGGTCCGCCGCGCAGGACCGTGCGGTCGCGACACAGGCCGCGCAGATGGCCTTGCAGGCACGCGTAGAACAGGCGATGCAGGAACGCGAGGGGCGCGAGGAGGCGGCGAACGACGGTGGCGCCGCAGCGTTCGAACTCGTCGACACGGCGGTGCGAGCAGCCTATGGCGCGGGCGCCGCGACCACCACGCCGGGCGCGTCCATCAGCGTCTTCGCCTGAGGCCTTGCAAGCGAGCCACCCACAGACGCGGTAGAATCGCGCGCTGCATGACCGCCGCGATCCCCGATTCATCCGAGGCCCCTATCCGTGTCAGACAAGCGCGCCAGCGAACACCCGAGCCCGGGCAGCAACTTCATCCGCAACCTCGTCGAGGAAGACAACCGCAAGGGCACCTGGAGCGGACGCGTCGAGACGCGTTTCCCGCCCGAGCCCAACGGCTACCTGCACTACGGCCACGCCAAGTCGATCTGCCTGAATTTCGCCCTGGCCGAACATTTCGGCGGCGAATGCCATCTGCGTTTCGATGACACCAATCCGGAGAAGGAAGAGCAGGAATACGTCGACGCGATCATCGATGCGGTGAGCTGGCTCGGCTACGACTGGGGCAAGCATCTGTACTTCGCCTCGGACTACTTCGAGACCATGTACCAGTGCGCGGTGGCGCTGATCGAGGCCGGCAACGCCTACGTCGACTCCCTGCCCGCCGACGAGATGCGCGCGCTGCGCGGCACGCTCACCGAGCCGGGCAGCGACAGTCCGTACCGCAGCCGCAGCGTCGAGGACAACCTCGACCTGTTCCGGCGCATGCGCGCGGGCGAGTTCGCCGACGGCGCGCACGTACTGCGCGCGAAGATCGACATGGCCAGCCCCAACCTCAATCTGCGCGACCCGGTCATCTACCGCATCCGTCGTGCCACGCACCACCGCACCGGCGAGCGCTGGTGCATCTACCCGCTGTACACCTTCGCGCATCCCATCGAGGATGCCATCGAGAACATCACGCACTCGATCTGCACACTCGAGTTCGAGGACCAGCGTCCGTTCTACGACTGGCTCTTGGCCGCGCTGGCCGACGCCGGCATGTTCGAGCGCCCGCTGCCACGCCAGATCGAGTTCGCCCGCCTCAACCTCAATTACACCGTGCTGTCCAAGCGCCGGCTGATCCAGCTTGTCGACGAAGGTCACGTCGATGGCTGGGACGACCCTCGCCTGCCTACCCTCATCGGCGCGCGCCGGCGCGGTTTCACGCCGGAAGGCTTCCGCCTCTTCGCCGAACGTATCGGCGTGTCCAAGTCCGATTCGTGGATCGACATGAGCGTGCTCGAAGAGTGCATGCGCGAGCATCTCAACGAAGCGGCCGAGCGCCGCGTGGCGGTGCTCGACCCGCTGAAACTCGTCATCACGAACTATCCGCAAGGCAGCGAGGAGTTGTGCGAGGCGCCCAATCACCCACTCAAGCCGGAGCTGGGTCGGCGCGAGATGCCCTTCACGCGCGAACTGTGGATCGAGCGCGAGGACTTCATGGAAGAGCCGGTCAAGGGCTTCCGGCGTCTGTTCCCCGGCAACCAGGTGCGACTGCGCTACGGCTATGTCGTCCGATGCACCGGCTACGAGAAGGACGAGGCCGGCAACGTCACCGCGGTGCTGGCCGAGTACATGCCGGATTCCAAGAGCGGCACGCCGGGCGCCGACAACTACAAGGTCAAGGGCAACCTGCACTGGGTCTCGGCGGTGCACGGCTATCGCGCGCAAGTTCGCCTCTACGACCGCCTGTTCGACCAGCCACATCCGGGCGCACGACGCGAGGGCGACGCGCCCGAACTCGAGCGCAGCTTCCTGAAAGACCTCAACCCCAACTCGAAGCAGGTCATCGAGGCCTGGCTGGAGCCGGCGTTGCGCCGCGCCCAGCCTGAGGAGCGCTTCCAGTTCGAACGCCACGGATACTTCGTCGCCGACCGCATCGACTCACGCGACGGCGCGCCGGTATTCAACCGCAGCGTCACACTCAAGGATTCCTGGGCGAAGGCGCAATCGGCCTGAAGCCGGCGAGTCAGCCGTCCTCGGCGACCCGCTTCGCGGCGGCCTCGTCGCCCGACGCGGCTTGCGACGCGGGCACCGCTTGCGGTCGGGTCTCGAGCGCGTTGCCCAGCGGACCGACGATGGGCTTGAAGCCCGCCCGCCAGGCCGCACGCGACACGGCATGCGCCGCCAGCGGCGCGGTCGCGAGCAGCACGCTCAGCGCGAGAATCGCCTCCAATGCGGTCTCGCCACCGGAGGCGGCGGCCGCGCCGGCGAGAATCAGGATTGCGCCCAGCGCACCGGCCTTGCTCGCCGCGTGCATGCGGGTGTAGCAATCCGGCAGGCGCGACACGCCGATCGCGCCGAGCAGGCTGAACAGCGCACCGGCGAGTACCAGGATCGAGGCGATCCACGGCATCAGCGATCCGTTCATTTGTGTTCCTCCGGGTTCATGCCGGTATCGTCGACCTCCCGATCCTTGCGGAACAGCAGCGCGAAGCCCACCGTGCCAAGAAAGGACACCAGCGCCAGCACCACCGCAACGTCGAGAAAGACCGACTGACCGGTGATCAGGGAAACCGTCACGATGGAGGCGACGCCGAGCAGCGTCATGGCGTCGATCGCGACGACGCGGTCGGCGCCGGTCGGACCACGCAGCAGCCGCGACAGGATCAGCCCGCCGCTCACGGCGAGCAACGCGACGACCAGCGGCAACACCCAGAACGCACCGGCCAGTTGAATCGTCATTGGATCTTCTCCTTGAGCGGCGGCGCCTCGCCCGCGTCGATCCACGCGAGCAGGCGGCGTTCGATTTCGCGCACACCCGACTCGACCTCGCCGACCGAGTCGGCATCGAGCGCGTGCACGTACATCAGCCCCGATTCGGCGTCGTACTCCATCGCCATGGTGCCGGGCGTGAGCGTGAGCAGGCAACCGACCAGGGTCGCGATGCGCTCGTCGCGCCGCGCCAGCGCGATCGGGACAATCGCCGGGCGAGGCTTGCGACCCAGTGCGAACACCACGCGCGCGACGTCGACGCTCGCCTTGACGACCTCGCCCGCGAACCAGAACAGGAAGCACGTGCCCAGTTCGACGCGGCGCACGTAACGGCCGATGCCCATCATCCCGGCGCCGAGCTTGAGAAACAGATAGACGACGATCGACGCGACCAGCACCCCCAAGGGCGAGAGCCCGTCCGAGAAGGCCGCCAGCACGACCGCGAGCAGAAGATGAATGCCCAGCATGTCACCGCCCTCCCGTCGCGCCCATCTGGCCCAAGTGGCCGACGGGCTCCGCAAGCTGTCCGGCCGCGGCGATCGCGTAGTCCATCACCGGCCCGGCGCCCAGGCCGATGGCCACCGTCATCGCCGCCAGTACCGACACCGACCACCACGCACCATGCAGGCCCGCAACCGGCCGCACGGCGTCCTCGCCTTCCGGGTGCGCCTTGAGAAAGGCCTCGTTCCAGATCTTGCTCATCGACAGCAGCGTCAGGATGCCCGTCACCAGCGCGACCCCCGCGGCCCACCAGAAGCCGCCCTCGAGGCTCGCACGCACCAGCACCAGCTTGGCCCAGAAACCCGACAGCGGCGGAATGCCCGCGAGCGACAGGGCGGGAATGGCGAACAGGATCGCGAGCAGCGGCCATTTCGCGTACAGCCCCCCCATCGCGGCCAGCCGTTCCGAGCCGGTCAGGCGCGCGGCAAGGCCGCCGACGAAGAACAGGTTCGCCTTCACGATGATGTGATGGATGATGTAGAAGACCGCGCCGGCGATCGCCAGCGGCGTGGCCAGCGCCAGCCCCAGGATCATGTAGCCGACCTGGCTGACGATGTGAAAGGACAGGATGCGCCGCACCTCGTTCTGCGCCGCGGCGCCGAGCACGCCGATGAGCATCGTCGCGCAGGCGATCCACAGCAGCACCACATGCGCGTCGCCGAACTCCGGCCACAGCAGCGTGACCATGCGGATCAGCGCATACACGCCGACCTTGGTGAGCAGGCCGGCGAACAGCGCCGAAACCGGCGTCCACGCCACATGGTAGGAGGCCGGCAGCCAGCCGAACACCGGGAACAGCGCGGCCTTGATCGAGAACGACAGCAGCATCAGCACCACCGCCATCGTCGAGCCCGGCGGCACTTCGCCCGCGCGGAAGATCATCGCCAGCTCACCCATGTTGAGCGTGCCGGTGGCGCTGTAGATCATGCCCGCCGAGAGCAGGAAGAGCAGCGTCGCCACCAGGTTGAGCACGACATAGGCCATGGTGCCGGCCAGGCGCCGCCGCCCCGCGCCCAGCGAGAGCATCGCGAACGAGCCGATCAGCAGCACCTCGAACCACACGTAGAGGTTGAACACGTCGGCCGTGATGAAGGCGCCGCACACGCCGCACAGCAGCCCGTGCACGAACAGGTGAAAGTCGCGCGCGACCTCGATGTCGCCGTCGCGCCGGATGCCGTAGCAGATGGTCGCCAGGCCGATCGCACCGGTGATCGCGACCATCGCCGCCGACAGGCGGTCGATCACGGCCGAGATGCCGTAGGGCGCGGGCCAGTTGCCCAGCTGTCCGGCGAGCACCACGTCCGAGGCCGCGAGACCGACCAGCGCCAGCCCCACCGCCAGCAGGACTACGCCACCGGTCACGCTGATGCGCCGCACCAGCGCGTGCTGACCGCGCAGCAGCAGGCACAGCACGAGCGTGGCCAGCGGCACCGCGATGGGTGCGACGAGCAGGAAGTTCATCATGCGCGCGGCCCCTCCCCGCCCTTTGCGACGGACGCGTCGGTACGCTCGCCGGCGTCGTCGCCACGCCCGTCGGGCGCGGCCTCCTCGGTGGCCGCCGTGACGAAGTCGGTGGTCGTCATGCCGTGGGTCTCGCGCACGCTCTTGAGCACGGCCAGCGCGAACACGAACAGGCCGAAGCCGATCACGATGGCGGTGAGCACCAGCGCCTGGGGCAGCGGATTGGCCCCGTCGGAGGGCACATGGGTGGCGCTCACGAAAGCGGCCGTCTCACCGAAGAATCGTCCCGAGGTGAGCACGCCGAGGTTGATCGCGTTGCCGATGATGACGATGCCGAGCACGACACGCACTAGATTACGGTCGAGCAGCATCCACATGCCGATGGCGGCCAGGCCGCCGACCGTCAGTGCTGCGATGATCTCCATCAAGAAACCCTCCCGGCCAGGCGCTGCAGCATGTGCATCACCGAACCGAATACCGTCAGGAAAACGCCCACATCGAACAGCAGCGGCGTGCCCAGCTTGACCCCGGCAGGCGCGAACCACAGCCCGGTCAGGAACGGCTCGCCCGCCACGATGCCGAGCAAGCCTGCGATCAGCGCCAGGCCGAGGCCGGCCCCGATCAGCCGTGGCGGCGAGGTCCACATCAACTCGCGCGCGAGCCGGTTGCCGAAGGACAACACCAGCAGGATGAAACCGACCGCTGCGACCAGTCCGCCGATGAAGCCGCCACCGGGCAGGTTGTGGCCGCGCCACAACAGGATCAGCGAGACCAGCATCAGCACGATGGCGAACGGGCGCATGCCCACACGCAGCAACGGCGAGTCGAATTCCGGCTCGCCCTCGTCGGTCAGTCGGGCCGCCTTGCCGCCACCGAGCAGGGTGGCCGCACCCAGCGCCGAGAGGGCGACGACGAGAATCTCGCCGAGCGTGTCGAAGGCACGGAAGTCCACCAGCACGACGTTGACCACGTTGCTGCCGTGACCGCCCGGATAGCTGTTGGCGAGAAACCACTGGGCGATGTCGCCGGGCAGTTCGTGGTCGACCGCGGCGACCAGCGCGCCGGCCACGGCCAGGCCGAACAGGCCCGAGATGATCGCGTGGAACACCCTCACCGAGGCGTGGCGCGCGCCCACCGCCGGAATGCGCGGCATGGTACGGAACACGAAGGCGAGGAAGACCACGGTCAGCGTCTCCACCATCAACTGCGTGATCGCCACGTCGGGCGCATTGACGGCGAGAAAGATCAGCGCCAGGCCCAGACCGCTCGCACCCAGGGCGGTGACCAGGGCAAGTCGCCCGCGCATCACCGCCGCGGCCGCCGCCCCGGCCAGCGCGAGCACGCAGCCGACTACGGCCGGCAGGTTGATCGGCGAGTACACGCCACCCGAGAGCAGGTTTTCCTCGCTGACGATGATCGCAACGAGCACTACGGCGGTCGTGATCAGGCTCATCATCGTCATGTGCAGCCGCAGCGAGCCGTGCTGGAAGCTCACCGCGATGCTCGAGGCGAACGCGAACAGCCGCTTGAGCAGGCGATCCCAGATCAGGTCGCCGGACACGTTCCAGTACACCCGCGAGAGCGCGATGTAGCGCCGCACCAGATGCCGGTAGCCGTAGAACAGCGCGCCCAGCGCGACCGTCACCAGGCTCGCAATCACCGCCGGCGTGATGCCGCCCCAGAGATACAGATGCACGTCGATCTCTCCGCGCGCGACCGACTGCACGGCGGCATTGACCAGCCATTCCTCGGGCCAGTCGTTCCAGGCCCCCAGCACGAAGCCGCCCACGGCGAGCAACACCGGACCCAGCCACATCGGCAGCGACACTTCGTGCGGATGGCGCGGGAAATTGCCTTCGCGACCGAGAAAGGTCCGGATGAATACCAGGCCGGCGGCCGTGAGCATCAGCGCGTTGGTGAGAATCATGACCAGCGTCACCACCCAGCCGGCCAGGCCCATCTCGATCAGGCCAGCGTACTTGAATTCCTTGGCGATGAAGCCGAAGAACGGCGGCAGGCCGGCATTGGACAAGGCCGCCAGCGCGACCGCCGCACCGGTAAGCGGCATGTAGCGGATCAACCCGCCCAGCCGCGACAGTTCGCGCGTGCCGGTCGAATGGTCAATCGCGCCCACGGCCATGAACAGTGCACCCTTGTAGAGCGAGTGCGCGAGCAGATACAGCACGAAGGCCTGCAGGCCATAGACGGTGTTCGTGCCGATGAGCATGGTCAGCTGGCCCAGGACGGTCACCGTGGTGTAGGCGAGCAGGCGCTTGAGGTCGGTCTGGCGAATGGCCAGCACCGCGCCGACGAAGGCCGTGGCCGCGCCGAACACGATCAGCGTGGTGCTCCAGCCGACGTCGCCCCCCATCACCGGATTGAGGCGCGCCATCAGGTACACGCCGGCCTTGACCATGGTCGCCGAATGCAGATAGGCCGACACCGGCGTGGGCGCGTTCATCGCGTTGGGCAGCCACAGATGGAATGGCAATTGAGCCGACTTGGTGAAACAGCCCAGCAGCACCAGCACCATGATCGGATAGAACAGCGCATGCCCCCCGATGGCGTCGGCGTCCAGCTCGGAAAAGCTCCAGCCACCGCCCACCACGCCCAGCAGGATCAGGCCTGCGAGCAGGGCCAGCCCGCCACCACCGGTGATCAGCAGCGCCTGCAGCGCGGCGCGGCGTGACACCGCGCTCTCATGCTGGAAGGCGATGAGCAGGAAGGAGGCGACGCTGGTCAGTTCCCAGAAGACGAACATCGCGATCAGATCGTCGGCGACGACCAGACCCAGCATCGCCATCATGAACAGCAGCAGATAGGCGTAGAAACGCCCCAGGTGATGATGGTCGTGCAGATAGGCGCCGGCATAGAGCACGATCAGCGTACCGATACCGGTGATCAGCAGTGCGAACAGCAGCGACAGGCCGTCCAGACGCATTGTCAGGGCGACATCGAGCGCCGGCACCCATGCCGCGCTCTCGACGATCACGCCACCGCCGGCCACGGCCGGAATGCACGAGGCGAACCAGATGAACGAGCCCAGCGGAGCGATCGCGAGCAGCCAGCCCGCGCGATCGCCGATGCGGCGTGCGAACAACGGTGCGACGAGTGCCGACAACGCGATTGCGAAGAGGGCACTCAACATCGCGGACCCTCCCGGAGCGCACCTCCGAACATGGATTGTCCCTCCCACTTTGGCGCCCTCTTCCCGGGCGCATCGTTCTTATCGTCCGTGACCGGATCTTGGGGTACGCCCGGCACGGGCCGCCCGCGCGCAGGCGGCCAATGTCGCCATCAGGGTAAACCATGACGGCGAGCGCGTCATGCCCGGGGCGCAGCTCGGTGACGCCACGCAAACGCATTGACGAACGGCGCCCTCATCGTGATCGCGCAATCACGACGAAGTGACAAGCATCAAGTGGATTTTGTTCAGTCGGCCGGCACGAATTTCGGCCAAGAGCACCGAATTGAACCGAAATTTCAGGATCTTGCGCGGCAGAGTCAGTGCCCGAAAACGTCCCGCGCAACGCTCAGAAGCGTTCGTCGGGCGCCAGGAAGCGCCACTTTCCGGGCGGCAGATCGCCCAGGTACACGCGACCGATGCGCACGCGCTTGAGCGCCACGACCTTCAGGCCGACCAGCTCGCACATGCGCCGGATCTGACGCTTGCGTCCCTCGCGCAGGCGAAAACGCAGTGTGCCCTCCTGCACCCACTCGACCTGCGCACGTCGCAGCTTGCGGCCGTCCAGTTCCAGGCCGTGCTCGAGCAGCGCCAGCCCGTCGGGGATCAATTCGCCCCTGACGCGCACGAGGTATTCCTTCTCGACGTCGGAATCGTCGCCGATGAGACGCCGCGCGATGCGCCCGTCCTGGGTGAGCACCAGCAGACCGGTGGAATCGATGTCCAGCCGTCCGGCCGGGGCGAGCCCACGCAGATGAGCGGGACGGAAGCTGCCCGGGCCGTGCAGGGTGTCGGCCGAGATCAGCGACACGGCCGGCGTATGGCCGTCCTCGGCCTGCGCCGAGACGTAGCCGATGGGCTTGTGCAAGACGATGGTGACGCGCTCGGCCTGCAACTGCTTGGCCTCGCCGGCGAGATGAATCTCGGCATCGGGCGCAATGCGCGTGCCCAGTTCGCTGACGCGCTCGCCGTTGACGCAGACCAGCCCGCGTTCGATGTAGGCGTCGGCCTCGCGACGCGAACACAGGCCGCGCGCGGCCATCACCTTGGACAGGCGCACACCCTGCGCTGCAGGCTTGCCGGTATCCGCTGCGGGCGCGGATTCGACGCGTGACGCAAGCGCGGGTGCCCCGGCCTTCGGCCTGGTGCGCTCACCTGCCGCACCAGGCACGGATGCGCGCGGCACGCGGCGGCGGTGCTCCTCAGCCACGTTCGTCGGCCGGGTCCGCCTCGTCGTCCGGATGGCCACCCGGCGGGCGGTCGAAGGTCGCCCAGCCGCAGTCGCGCCCGGTCGGCGGCAGTTCGCGCACACGCTCGCGATGCTGGTGCATGTAGGCCTTGGCGACGAAGTGCGCGGTGATCGGGGCGGTCAGGAAGAGGAAGAACACGATCAACACTTCGTGGATCGAGAAATCTCCGGTCACCGAGAAGAACACCACCGAGGCGAACAGCGCGCTGCCGATACCCAGTGTCGTGGCCTTGGTCGGGGCGTGCAGGCGCGCCATCAGCTCGGGCAGCTTGATCATGCCCAGCGATCCGACCAGCAGGAATACGCCACCGATGACGATCAGTGCCGACACCACGAATTCGACGAACAGGTTCATGGTCGCGTCCTCACTCGATGACGTCGCCGCGCAGGATGAAGCGGCAGTAGGCGACGGTGGAAATGAAGCCGAACATCGCGAACAGCAACGCGGCCTCGAAATAGACGGTGGTGCCGTGGAAGATGCCGAAGTAGATGATCAGCGCGATGGCGTTGATGACCATGGTGTCGACCGCGATCACGCGGTCCATCACGCTCGGACCCTTGGCCAGACGCCACAGGTTGAGCAGCAGCGCGACCGAGACCGACAGGAAACCGAAAATCAGGGCGTACTCGATCATCCGAAGATCTCCATCAGGCGAGTCTCGTAGCGTGCCTTCATCTCGCGCACCGCGTCCTCGGCATCGGGCGCGTCCAGGCAGTGCACCAGCAGGCTGCGCCCGTCTGCCGAAATATCACTGCTGACCGTGCCCGGAGTCATCGTGATGGTGCCGGCGAGAATCGCGATCGCCTCGGGCGTCTTGAGTTCCATCGGCACCGCCACCCAGCGTGTGTTCAGTTCCTTGACCGGGCAGAACAGGATCAGCTTGGCGACGATGACGTTGGCGACGATGACGTCCCAGGCGACGATCACCATGAATTCCAGCACCTTGCTCCAGGAGCGCACATGCGGCCGGTCCGGCCAGAACTGGCTGGTGATGATCGAAATCGTGACCCCCAGGAGGATGCCGACGATCAGCCCACCGGCGGAAAAATCGTTGAGCAGAAACATCCACAGCAGCACCAGCGCGGCGGTCAGCAGCGGATGCGGGAGCCAGCGCTGCAGGAAAGTGCGTTGATCTTGTTTGGCGTGCATCAGCGGCCTCCCGCGAGTCCGCCGAACAGCACGGCGGACTGATAGTCACCCGGATTGAACAACTGGTAGGCGGTCTCTTCCAGATACAGCATCACCGGCCCGGCAAAGGCGGTGAGCAGCACCGTCATCGCCAGTAGCGCGCCGAGCGCGAAGTAGGGCAGCGCGCGCGGGCGCACGCGGCTGTGGATGACGCCCTCCTGCACGGAACTCTTCCAGAACAGCGTACTGCCGGCGCGCGAAAAGCCGACGATGATCAGCAGCGACGTGGCGAGAACCAGCGCCCATATCGACACCGCCTCGGGCGCCTCGCGCACCGCGTCGAGGATCAGAAGCTTGCCGAGGAAACCCGACAGCGGCGGCAGGCCGGCCATCGCGATGGCGGCGAGAAAGAAGAAACCCGCGACCAGACCCACCTGGTGGAAACGCGGCGCGACCGTCAGCAGGTCGGCCTGGCCGGGACGCCGCTCGGTCACCAGATCGACCACCAGGAACAGGGCAGCCGCGGCAAGCGTGGAATGCACCATGTAATACAGCGCCGCCGCCATGGCCTCGCGCGAGAACACGCCCACCGTCATCAGCAGCGTACCCATCGATGCGATCACCGCGAAGCTGACCATCTGGCCCAGGCTGCGCGAGGCCATCACCCCGAACGCACCCACCACCAGCGTAATCATTGAGGCCGGCATCAGCCAGGGCTGCGCGATCCAGGCCACCTCCTCAGAGGTACCGCCGAAGATCAGCGTATACACGCGGATGATGGAATACGCGCCCACCTTGGTCATGATCGCGAACAGCGCGGCCACCGGCGCGGGCGCGTTGGCATAGGTGCCGGGCAGCCAGAACTGCACCGGCACCAGCGCCGCCTTCACGGCGAACACCACCAGCAGCAGGATCGCGCCGGTGTGCAGCAGCGCCTGATCGGCCGCGGGCACGTCGCGCACGCCCACCGCCAGATCGGCCATGTTGAGCGTGCCGGTGACGCTGTAGATCAGGCCCACCGCGAACAGGAAGAGCGTCGAGCCGATCAGGTTGATCACCACGTACTGCACGCCGGCCTTGACGCGCAGCGCGCCGCCGCCATGCACCATCAGCCCGTAAGAGGCGATCAGCAGCACCTCGAAGAACACGAACAGGTTGAACAGGTCACCGGTCAGGAAGGCACCGTTGATGCCCATCAGCTGAAACTGGAAGAGCGCGTGGAAGTGCTGGCCGCGCTTGTCCCAGCCGTTGATCGTGTACAGCAGCACGCACAGACCCACGATAGAGGTGAGCAGCAACATCATTGCCGAGAGGCGGTCGAGCACCAGCACGATGCCGAAGGGCGCAACCCAGTTGCCCAATGCGTAGCTGAGCACCGCGCCGTCGACCACCATGCCGGTCAGAATGCCCGCGATCACCACCAACAGCGTCGCCGACGCCACCGAGAAGATGCGCGCGAGCACGATGTCGAATCGCATCGCCAGCGCGATCAGCGGCGCGACCAGGGCCGGCAGCAGAATGGGGAGAATGACCCAATGGTTCATCGCTGGCCCTTCCCTGCGTCCTCGCCCGGCAGCGCGACATCGACATGGTCGGTGTCACTCTCGATGAAGGCGCGCAGGGCCATCACCACGATCACGGCCGTCATGCCGAAGGAAATCACGATGGCGGTGAGCACCAGCGCCTGCGGCAGCGGGTCCGTATAACCGGTGGCCGACTCGCTGATCACCGGCGGCAGGTTGATGACCAGCCGGCCCATCGCGAACAGGAAGACGTTGACCGCGTAGCTCAGCAGCGCCAGCCCGAGCACCACCGGATAGGTGCGCGCGCGCAGCACCAGGTAGATGCCCGCGGCCGTCATCACGCCCACCGCAGTTGCAACCAGAAACTCCATCTCAGTTCTCCCTCGAACCGGCATTGGTCAGACGGGACGGATCAATGTCCATCGGCTCGACGTTGACCGGCTGCTTGCCCACCCGGCGACCCAGGCGCGACAGGTTGGCGAGCATCAGCATGACGGCACCGACCACGGTCAGGAACACGCCCACGTCGAAGGCAATCGCGCTGGCGATCTCGAACTTGCCGACCACGGGCCAGTGCAGATAGGTGAAGGTGCTGGTCAGGAACGGATAGTCCATGACCATCGCACCGATGCCGGTGGCCGCGGCGATCAGCACGCCGACGCCGATCATCGCGTGGTAGTCGATGCGCATGCGCTGCGCTGCCCAGGCATAGCCGCTGGCCATGTACTGCAGCAGCAAGGCGATCGACGCCACCAGACCGGCGATGAAACCGCCACCGGGCGAGTTGTGCCCGCGCAAGAAGATGTAGGCCGCGACCATCATCGCCAGCGGCAGCATGATGCGCGTGGCCACCACCATGATCAGCGGATGGCGATCGGCCGACAACGGCATGTCCGGGTACCACGACGAGAGCTTGCCGCCCAGCTCGCCGCGCATCAGCCCGTCGAGCAGCGCGAAGATCGCCAGCGCGGCGATGCCCAGCACGATGATCTCGCCGAAGGTGTCGAAACCGCGAAAATCGACCAGGATGACGTTGACCACATTGGTTCCGCCGCCGCCCGGCACCGACTGGTTCAGGTAATAGGACGACAGGCTCTCGTAGTCGCGCGACAGCACCGCCCAGGTCAGCCCGGTGACGCCGATGCCGCCCAGCGCGGCGACGAGTCCGTCGCGCAGCTTGCGCCCGCCACCGCTCTCGCGCGGCGTCTCCTTGGGAATGAAGTACAGCGCGAGCAGGATCAGGATTACCGTGACGACCTCGACCGAGATCTGCGTCAGCGCCAGATCCGGCGCCGAGAAGTAGAGGAAGCCGACCGACACCATCAACCCCACCACGCCGACCGCGACCAGCGCCAGCATGCGGCGACGATGCATGCACACGGTCGCGATGCAGCAACCCACCAACAGCAGCCAGCCGACCAGCGCGACCGGCGTGACGGCGATCGCCTCGCGCGTGCCCTCGCCGTGCGAGTGCGTGAAGAAGGTGACGAAGCCGATCAGCACCGTGCCACCGATCGCGAAGGCGACGTAGCGCTGCAGGGAGCCGTTGTGCAGCCCCAGCATCGTGACCTGAGAGAAGCGCACCAGGGCAGCCACGCTCGCCTGGAACATGGCCTTCGCCTCCGGGTGCGGACCCGCCTGCCAGATGGCGCGCACGGCGGTGTAGCGCCACAGCGCAAACAGGCCCAGAGCCACCGCCGCGATCGACATGAACAGCGCCGGTGTGAAGCCGTGCCAGATCGACAGATGGAAGTCCGGCACCGGGCCACCGATTACCGCCCCGGCGGTCACGCGCACCAGCGGGCCGGCAATGGTCTCGGGGAACAGGCCGATGGCCACCACCAGCACCACCAGCAACATCGGCGGCAGCGACATGCCCATCGGCGGATCATGCGGCTTGCTCGGATAGTCGTCGCGCTTCGGCCCCAGATAGACATGCACGATGTAGCGGAAGGAATACGCCACCGAGAACACCGCGCCCAGCGTGGCGAACAGCGGAATCACCCAGCCCTGGCCGAGCCAGCTCGCCTTCCAGGCCTCATCGAGCATCATCTCCTTGGACAGGAAGCCGTTGAGCAGCGGCAGGCCGGCCATGGACGCGGCGGCGATCATCGCCAGCGTGGCCGACAGCGGCATCAGGAACATCAGTCCGCCCAGCCGCTTGATGTCGCGCGTGCCGGTCTCGTGGTCGATGATACCGGTGTTCATGAACAGCGCGGCCTTGAAGGTGGCGTGGTTGATGATGTGGAAGACGCCGGCCACCGCCGCCATCGGCGTGGCCAGACCGAACAGGAAGGTCACCAGGCCCAGGTGGCTGACCGTCGAGAAGGCCAGCAGCCCCTTCAGGTCATCCTTGAACAGCGCGATGCCGGCGGCGATCACCATGGTCGCCAGACCGGTGGTGGCGACCAGATAGAACCACCAGTCGGTGCCGGCCAGCGCCGGCCACAGGCGCGCGAGCAGGAAGATGCCAGCCTTGACCATGGTGGCCGAGTGCAGATAGGCCGACACCGGCGTGGGCGCGGCCATCGCGTGCGGCAGCCAGAAATGGAAGGGGAACTGCGCGCTCTTGGTGAAGCAGCCGATCAGGATCAGGATCAGCGCCGGCACGTACAGCGGCGAGGCCTGGATTTCGTCGCCGTGGGCAAGAATGATCGTGAGATCGTAGGAGCCGACGATGTGGCCGAGGATCAGCATGCCGGCGATCATCGCCAGCCCGCCGCCGCCGGTCACCGCCAGCGCCATGCGCGCACCCTGGCGCCCTTCCGGCAGGTGCTTCCAGTAACCGATGAGCAGGAAGGACGAGAGACTGGTCAGTTCCCAGAAGATCAACAGCAGCAGGATGTTGTCGGAGAGCACGATGCCGACCATCGCCCCCTGGAAGAGCAGCAGATAGGTATAGAAATTACCCATCGGGTCTTCCTTCGCGAGGTAGAAGCGCGCGTAGGTGATGATCAGCAGGCCGATGCCCAGGATCAGGCCGGCGAACAGCAGCCCCAGCCCGTCGAGGAAGAAATTGACGTTCAGCCCGAGTTCGGGCAACCAGTTCCAGCCGGCCTGCACGACCTCGCCGCGGAACACGGCGGGCGCGTGCGTAAACAGCAGGCCGAGCGCGAGCAGGGTCACGGTCCCGGTCGCAATCGCACAGGCGTTGCGACCGGCGCGGATCATCAGCGCCGGCAATACCGCCCCGAGAAAGGGCAGCATCACGATCAGGGCAAGACTCATTGTTGTGGTTTCCTGTCGTCCTCTTCCACCGCGCGGCAGATGCGCGACCGCCCCCCTCCAGAACCGGCCGCGCCGGGCATATGACGCCCCGCCTTGCAGTGCTGCGGAGCCGAATCCGGGCTTAAAAAAACCCTGAACCGGCACCGCGCCGGCGCAGGGTCATACGGGTTTTCACTTACTCGGAATCGACCGGGCGTTAAAATAACCTAACTGCCCCTACCCCGGTCAAGTCGCCCGAACGCGGAGCATGACCGGGGTCAAGTCCGCGCAACGCAAGACGATTCCGCCGTTGCGCCGCGCCGCGACCTCAGACCACGCGATTGCGCGGCGTGCCGGCGACGAAGGCCTCGATATTCTCGATGACCTGGTCGGTCACCCCTTTCATGCCCGCATCCGAGGCCCATGCCATGTGCGGCGTGACGATCAGGTTCGGGATGTCGGGCACGAGCAGCGGGTTGCCATCGCGCGGCGGTTCCTTGGACAGCACGTCGACGCCCGCGCCGGCAATCTCTCCGGCACGCAAGGCATCGGCCAGCGCCTGCTCATCGACCAGCCCGCCGCGCGACGTATTCACCAGCACCGCGGTCGGCTTCATCATCTGCAATTCGGCTGTTCCGATCATGCCACGCGTGGCGTCATTCAGGGGGCAGTGCAGCGAGATCACATCGGCCGTTCGCACCACCTCCTCGAAGGCCGTGTACCCCTCGCGCACCGCGCTCGCGCCGCGATGCTCGCCATAGATCACGCGCATGCCGAAGGCCTCGGCCAGCCGTGCCACGCCCTGGCCCAGACTGCCCCGTCCGAAGATGCCCAGCGTCGCACCGTGCAGGTCGCCCACCGGATGGCCGAACAGGCAGAAGTTCCCGCTCGCGGCCCACAGGCCGTCGCGCACGTCCTGCACATACGCGAGCAGGCTGCGACGCAGCGCCATCATCAGCAGGATGGCATGCTCGGGCACGGTATGGACGGCATAGCCGCGCACGTTGGACACCACCACGCCGTGCTCCTTGCACGCAGCCAGATCGATGTTGTCGGTGCCGGTCGCGGCGATCGCGATGAGCTTCAGATCGGGCAAGTGTGGCAGGTGCTCGGCGGTGATGCGGACCTTGTTGATCACGGCGATCTGGGCACCGGCCAGCCGCTCGACCACCTGGTCGGCAGTGCTCAGCGGATATTCGGTCCATTCATGCTCGATCGCCGGCTTGCGAAAACTCGCAGCGATGGATTCGCCCTCGAGGTTCACGATGCGCATGCTCATGCCTGTCTCCCCTTGTTCTCGTCACGCCGAACCGCTTGTCGGCAGAACTGACATGTTACCGCCGCACACCGCGCGCGGAGCGCAGCCGGCCTTGCGGATTTCCGCAATCGCGTTTCACTGGGCGAAACGGGCGCCGCCGTCTACACTTGCGTCATGTCCGTGACATGAAGTGACGACGTGCCCGCCACCGCCTCCGAAACCAAGAACCCGATCCAGGTCGTCGAGCGCATGATGACGCTGCTCGACGTGCTCGCCGCGCACCCGGACCCGATGCCGCTCAAGAACATCGCGCAGCAAAGCGACCTGCATCCGTCGACCGCGCACCGCATCCTCGGCGCGATGAGCGCGGCGGGCTTCGTCGAACGTGGCGAGGGCGGCACCTACCGGCTGGGTATCCGTCTGTTGGAGCTGGGCAACATCGTCAAGTCGCGCATCTCGCTGCGCGACGTGGCCATGCCCTTCATGCTCAAGCTGCACGCCGAGACCGGCGAGAGCGTGAACCTGGGCATGCGCGACGGCGACGCCATGGTCTATGTCGAGCGCACCTCGAGCGGGCGCTCGTCGGTACGCGTGGTGCACATCGTCGGCGCACGCGCGCCGCTGCACACCACCGCATCGGGCAAGCTCTTCCTGGTCGAGGACGGCCGCGACAGGGTGCGTGACTACGCGCAACGAACCGGCCTGCCCGGCAGCACGCCGGCATCGATTACCGAGATCGACAAGCTCGAACGCGAACTGGCCGAGATCCGCCGCCACGACGTGGCCTTCGACCTGGACGAAGTGGAACTGGGCGTGCGCTGCATCGCCGCCGGGATTCGCGACGACAGCGGCGAACTGGTGGCCGGCCTGTCGCTGTCGACCCCGTCCGAGCGCTTCCGCCGCGACTGGGCGCCGCTGGTGCATGCCACCGCGCAGGAGATCTCGCGGGCACTGGGCTATACCGAGTCGCCACCGAAACGTCCCTGAGTCGACACCCGAACCGTCCTCGAGAGCGCAGCAACGAAGCAATCTCCGGACACATCGGGATGGCTTCGCCGCGCTCGTACTGACTGCGACTCAGGTGGTCGGCCCCGACGTCGCATCCTCCAGCACCCTGAGCAGGCTCGACGTATCGTCGAAACCCCAGCCCTTGTGCATCAGCGCATTGAGCTGCTGCCATGTCTGTGCCGCAATTGGCAGCGGCGCGCCGATCTTCACCGCTTCGTTGAGCAGGATGCCGAAGTCCTTGTGGTGCAGTCGCGCCTGGATGCCTGCGGAGAAGTCCCGTTCGACCATGCGCGCGCCCATCACCTCCATCACACGCGAGCCGGCCGAACCGCCCAGCAGCGCGGTGCGCACCGCGGCCAGATCGACCTTGTGGGCGCGCGCCAGATGCATGGCTTCGGCGCAGGCCTGCAGCGCACACACCATCACCATCTGGTTGCAGGCCTTGGCGACCTGGCCGGCGCCGGCATCACCGATGCGCACGATGGTCCTGCCCATGGCCTCGAACAAGGGCCGCACGCGCTCGAACACGTCCTCGCGCGCGCCCGCCATGATTGCCAGCGTACCGGCCACCGCCGCCTGCTCGCCGCCGGAGACCGGCGCATCGACCCAATCGACACCCACGTCCGCATAGCGGCGCGCGAAGTCGCGTGCCGCATCCGGCGCGATGGTGCTCATGTCCACATGCACGGCGCCGCGCGCAAAGCCCGCCGCCAGCCCGTGCTCGCCGAAGGCCACGCCTTCGACGTCGGCGCTGTTGGTGATGATGGTGATGACCACGTCGCAGGCCGCGGCCAGCGCCGCCAGCGTCTCGTACGCAGTCGCCCCCTGCTCCACCAGGGGTGCTGCCGACTCGGGCCGGCGTGCCCATACGCCCAGCGTATGGCCGGCACGCAGCAGGTTTTCCGCCATCGGGCGCCCCATCACGCCCAGTCCGATGAATCCGATGCGCATCATCCTTCTCCCCCGCTCATGCGTTCGAACAGTTTGAGCATCGCCACCGAATCCTCCTCGCCCAGGCCGGAGCCGACCATCGCATTGAACAGCTGCGCGGCGGCCGCCGCGGTGGGCAACTGCAGGCCCATGCGGTGGGCCTCGTCGAGCACGATGCGCATGTCCTTCTGGTGCATCCACGACTTGAAACCGGGGCGGAATTCACGCTTGACCATGCGCCCGCCATGCGCATCGAGAATGCGCGAAGCGGCAAAGCCGCCCATCAGCACCTCGCGCACCGCACCCGCATCGACGCCGCTGGCGCGCGCGAAGTTGAGCGCCTCGGCCACCGAGGCCACGCCCACCCCGGTGACGATCTGGTTGCACGCCTTGGCCACCTGGCCGGCGCCATTGCCGCCGATGTGCGAGATGGCCTTGCCCATCGCCTCGAACAGCGGTTTCGCGCACTCGAAGGCGGAGGCGTCGCCGCCGACCATGATGGTCAGCGTCGCATTGATCGCCCCCGGTTCGCCGCCCGAAACCGGCGCATCCAGCATGGTCACGCCGCGCTCGCGCAAGCGTGCGGCGATGCCCTCGGTCACCTCGGGCGAGATCGTGCTCATGTCGATGTGGATGAGCCCCTCGCGCGCGCCGTCGGCGATGCCTTCCGGCCCCAGTGCGACACGCTCCACATCCGGCGCGTCGCCGACGATGGTGATCACGACGTCGGCGCCGCGCGCGACATCCGCGGCGCTGCTGCAGGCGAGCGCACCGGCATCGAGCAGCGGCTGCATGCTCTCCGCCCGGCGCGCCCACACACGCAGGGAATGCCCCGCACGCATCAGGTTGAGCGCCATCGGACGCCCCATCAGGCCCAGCCCGATGAATCCCACGTTCATGAATCTTCCTCCGGGTAGGCCGCGCGGGATGCTTCCTGCGCAGCCGATGTGAACACAGCACCGCGGCGACGAAGGATAATCGCGCCATGGACTTCCCACGAATCATCAAGGAAATCGGCCGCGGCGCCAAGGGCGCGCGCTCCATGGACGCAGACACGGCCGAGGCGCTGTTCGGCGCCATGCTCGACGGCACGGTGCCCGACCTCGAGCTCGGCGCCATCGTCATCGCACTGCGTGTGAAAAGCGAGTCGCTGGCCGAACTGCTGGGCTTCAAGCGCGCGATGGACGCACGCTGCGCGCGCGTCGCCGTGCCCGAGGGCCCGCGCTGCGTGGTGCTGCCGACCTACAACGGCGCACGCCGCCAGGCCAACCTGATGCCGCTGCTCGCGCATCTGTTGGCGCGCGAGGGCGTGCCGGTGCTGATCCAGGGACGCCACGACTTCGACAGCCGCACGAGTCCGTTTGAACTGCTCGCCGCGCTCGACATCGAGGCGGACGCCAGTGTCGAAGCTGCGGCAACCCGGCTCGCGAGAGAGCGCATCGCCTGCGTGCAGCTCGAGACCCTGTTGCCCGGGCTCGCGCGGCTGCTGTCTCTGCGCCTGCGCTTCGGCGTGCGCGGCAGCGGCCACACCATGGCCAAGCTGCTCGACCCCTGCCCGGGGCGCAGCGTGCGCGTGGTCTCGGTGACGCACCCCGAGTATCTCGCGCGCATGCACGACTTCCTCATCGAGGACGGCGGCGTGTCCATGCTGTTGCGTGGCACCGAGGGCGAAGCCTTCGCCAACCCGCGCCGGCGGCCGCGCATGCAATGCTTTGTCGACGGGCGTGTCGGCGAGGACCTGCCCGCCGAGGAAGGCGGCGCGCCGCCGCTGGCCGAGCTGCCCAACGCGCCCGGCGTGGCGGATAACGCCACACTGATTCGCGACATGCTCGACGGCCGGGTTGCGATCCCGCAGCCTTTGCTGGATCAGGCGAAGCGGCTGATCGCGCTGGCCACGGCGCCGTAGGTCGGCGCTTCGCCGCAACATTCAGGTCGCCCGGAATTTCCCCGCGCGAAAATCTTCGACCGCCTGGCGGATCTCGTCGACGGTGTTCATCACGAACGGACCGTGCTGCACGATGGGTTCATGCAGTGGCTTGCCGGCGATCAGCAACACGCGTGCAGGCGCACTGTCCGCCGCGATGCGCACGCCGTCCGCGTCGGCCGCGTTGTCGAGAATCGCCATGCGACCGGCCGCAACCCGTTTGCCGCCCACCGTCACTTCACCGCGATACACGTAGACGAAGGCGTTGTGCTGCGACGGCAGCGCCTGCGCGAATTGCGCGCCGGCCGGCAGTGCGATGTCGGCGTACAGCGGCGCGGTGGCCTCGCGCGTCATAGCGCCCTCGACGCCATGACTGCGGCCGGCCACCAGCTTCACCGCCGCACCGGCCGCGGTGCGGAAGGCGGGAATGTCCTCGCTCTTGAGGTCGCGGTAACCGGGCGCGCACATCTTGTCGCGCGCGGGCAGGTTGAGCCACAGCTGAAAGCCTTCCATCAGGCCGCCCTCCTGCTCCGGCATCTCGGAATGGATGACGCCGCGCCCGGCCGTCATCCACTGCACGCCGCCGTTCTCGAGCAGGCCTTCGTTGCCAGCACTGTCGCGATGGCGCAATCGCCCGGCGATCATGTAGGTCACGGTCTCGAAGCCGCGGTGCGGGTGATCCGGAAAGCCGCCGATATAGTCGCCCGGATTGTCGCTGCGAAAGGCGTCGAGCATCAGGAACGGGTCGAGGCGCTGCTGCAGGTCGTCTGTGAGCACCCGCGTGAGCTTCACGCCGGCCCCGTCCGAGGTCGCCGTACCGGTGACCAGGCGCTCGACGCCGCGCGCTCGCTCGACGTGCTCCTCGCTCACCGCCGCGCGGTCAGGCACGATCGTGTCGATCTCGGCGAGCAGTTCGGCCTGGCTGCGTCCGAACACCACGCGACGCACGGTGTCGGAAAAACCCTTTTTGGTCGTATTCATTGCTCGTCCGCGCTCAGGCGAGCGCGGCCTCCAGTTGTCGTTCGGCCTCGGTGAAGGCCTGTTCGACGGCGTCCTCGCCCATCGCCAGCCCTTCGGCATAGACGAAGCGCACGTCGGTCATGCCCAGGAAGCCGAGCACCATCTTCAGATAAGGCACCTGCGTGTCGGCATCGGTGTCGCGGTATTTTCCGCCACGCGCGAGAGCCGCGTACACCGTCTTGCCCGTGAGCAGGCCCTCGGGCCCGTTCTCGGTGTAGCGGAAGGTCACGCGGGCGCGGGCGATGGCGTCGACCCAGTTCTTGAGCTGAGAGGAAATCGTGAAGTTGTACATCGGCACGCCCAGCACGATCACGTCGGCGGCCTGCACCTGCGCAATCAGCGCGTCGTCGAGCGCCACCCTTGCGGCCTGCTCCGGCGTGCGCTCGCCCTCCGGCGTGAACAAGGCCTGCAACGCAGCCTCGTCGAGCACCGGATGGGGCTCAGTGGCCAGATCGCGTACATTCAAGGTGGCGTTCGGATGACGCTCGCGCAGGCGCTCGACGATGCGTTCGGCGAGCCGGGTGGAATTGGCCCCCGCACTGCGGGCACTGGTATTTACTTGCAGGAGGTTCATGACGAGTCTCGGTTGGTATCGACACCTCCATGGTATTGATTGCGCCTGCGCGCATTAACCCGGTTTTACGGATAAGATTGTTCCGAATATGGAACAGAAACCCCCCATCGATCCAAACGATCTCGTCGTCTTCGCCCACATCGTCGAGGCGGGCAGTCTCACGCGCGCGGCCGAACGTCTCGGCCTGCCCAAATCGACGGTCTCGCGTCGTCTCGCGCAGCTCGAGCAGGGCCTCGGTGAGCGGCTGCTGCTGCGCACCACGCGCAAGCTCACGCTCACCGACTTCGGTCGCGGCATGCTGGTACATGCGCGCCAGCTCGCCAGCGAACTCGACGCGGCCAATGCGTTGGCGGAACATCGCCAGGCCGGGCCGAGCGGGCGCTTGCGCATGTCGATGCCGGGTGACTTCGCCAACGCCATGCTGCACGACGTGCTCGCCCGCTACATCGACCTCTACCCGGAGGTGGCGCTCGACATCGATCTGTCGCCGCGACGCGTCGATCTGATCGGCGAGAACTTCGACCTGGCGCTGCGCTTCGGCGACCTGCCCGACGACGCGACACTCGCCGCCCGCCCCATCGGCACGTTCTGCGAAGGCCTGTTCGCCTCCCCCGACTACCTGATCGAGCACGGGCACCCGCCCACGCCTGAGGCGCTCGACACGCATGCCTCGCTGCACCTGGTGGGTCGCGACGGGCTGGCCCGACCGTGGATCCTGTCCGACGGCACGCGCAGCGTGCGCGTTGCGCCGCGCGTGCGCGTGACCGCCAACTCGCCGGACCTGCTCATCGGCCTGGCCTGCGCCGGCAGCGGCGTGACGCTGGTTCCGCGTCATTACGCGCGCAGCCAGGTGCACGCGGGCCGGCTGGCACCGGTGCTGCCGCGGTGGAGCGCGCCCGGCGGCAAGGGCTGGGCGGTGTTTCCGGGGCGCCGCCTGATGCCGTCGCGCACACGCGCATTCCTCGACCTGCTCGCCCAGGCCGCGCCGCCATCCACGGACGATGCGCCCTGAGGCTGTGGCACACGGCCTCGATGCCCTACAATCGTCGCTCACCCGAAGGGAAACGAACCGATGTACCTGCCCGCCCCACGCCCGCTGTTCGCCGCCTTGTTCGTCGCCTGCGCGGCGCTGCTCGGCTTCGGCCTGTACCTGCAGCACGTCGTCGGCCTGGAGCCGTGCCCGATGTGCATCCTGCAGCGCTACGCCTTCGTCGCGATCGCGCTGGTTGCGCTGATCGCCAGCGTGCACGGCCCGCGCCGCAGCGGGACCGTGCTCTACGGCCTGCTGGTGCTCGTCGCGGCGCTGGCCGGCGGCGGGGTCGCCGCCCAGCAGACGCGGCTGCAGCTCGAGCCACCCTCGCTCGCGGAGTGCGGACCGGGCTTCGAATACATGGTCGAGAGCTTCGGACTGGCCGAGGCGCTACCGATGATGTTCCGGGGCGCGGGCGACTGCACGGCCATCGACTGGACCTTTCTCGGACTGACCATCGCCAACTGGTCGCTCATCTGCTTCGCGCTGATCGCGCTGTTCGCGCTGGTGATGATCGCGCGCGGCGGACGTCGGCGGCGCGAGGGCTGGCGCGGATTCAGCCGATGACTTCGACGATCTCACCGCCGACTTCGTAGTCTCCGGGCGAGACCATGTGACAGCGCTTGACGCGCAGATGCGCGATCAGCGGGGGGCGCTCCAGCCCGCCAGGTGGCGAGTACACCTCGACCGTCAGCACCTCGGCCTCGCCAGGCACGTAAGCCGAACGCAGCGTCATGCCGCCCACGGACAGTTCCGCACATTCGGCATCGACGGGGGCGGCGTCATCGAAAAGGATGCGCGCCGGCGAGCCCATCTGCAGGCGGCGGTCGGAACGGCGCTCGTGAGGCGGCAGCGATTGCGTCATCGGCTCATCCAGCATGGATTCCCGGAATCATTCTAGCCGTCGGCGCGGTGCGCCGATAAAACACCGGCACTGCGCAGTGCGTATTCGGCCATTGCGGCGATGACCATGTCGGATTCGCCCACCGCAGGCACGAGTTCGATCTGGCAGGTCGGGTGGCGTTCGCGTGCGGCATCGAGCAGGTCGGGCAGATCCTTCTTCACGTGGCCGCCCTGGGCGAGGAACATCGGCACCACGGTGATGCGGCGCGCACCGCCACGGGCGAGGCAGTCGATGGTATCGACCAGGCCGGGCTGCATGAACTCGAGAAAGGCCAGCTCGACCTCGGTGTCAGGCGCGGCGCGGCGCAGGATCTCGCGCGCGCGGCACATCGGCTCGGCCCATTGCGGGTCGCGGGCGCCGTGGCCAAACAGCACGATCGCGGATTCGCTCATCGATGTTCTCCCATGTCGTGGTGCGCCGGCGCAAACAAGGCATCGAGCGCGCGTGAGGCGGCGAACAGGCCGAAGCTGGCCGTAACCGCCATGCTCGAACCGTAGCCCGCACAGGCCAGGCCCTGCGGCGCGGCATCGCACGCATCGGGCAGCAGCGGCGGTTGCTCCGAATACACGGCAGTGACTGCGAAACGGCGCTTCGGTTCGCGCGGAAAACCATGTTCGGCGCGCAGACGGCGACGCAACCGGGACAGCAGCGGGTCATGGGTGGCCCGCGCGAGGTCGTCGACGCGGATGCGCGTCGGGTCGGTCTTGCCCCCGGCGCCGCCGCACACCACCAGCGGCACGCGCGCCGCGCGGCAGGCCAGCACCAGCGCAAGCTTGGCGTTCATGTCGTCGACCGCGTCGATCACCACGTCACAGCCAGCGACCAGTGCGGCGGCGTTTGCCGGTGTGAGGAATTCCTCGACCACCTCGACGGCGATGCCCGGATTGATGGCCGCGATGCGATCGCGCATCGCAAGCACCTTGGCCTGGCCCAGCGTCGGTTCCAGCGCATGGATCTGGCGGTTGATGTTGGATTCGGCGACGTGATCCAGATCGACCAGACGCAGGCACCCGACCCCACTGCGCGCCAGGGTCTCGGCGACCCAGGAGCCGACCCCGCCAACGCCCACCACGCACGCGCGCCGCAGCATCAACGCGTCGAGCGCGGCCTGTCCGTAGAGGCGGGCAATGCCGCCGAAGCGACGACCGCGGTCGACCTCGGCCGCGGTCGGCACCGCGCTCATGCGCTTACCGCTTCGGGGTGCTTGTCCATCCACATGCCCAGGCCTTGCGCGTTCATGTCCAGATCCAGGCGCAGCAGCTCCAGCACCTCCTCCTCGGACAGCGGTGCGCCCTGGCGTTCGACCTCTTCGCACACCAGCTGCTCGAGTCCGGCGAGGATCTCGACATGGCGCTTGACGCCATGACCGCGCGCGGCGCACGCGATGGCCACCTGCGCATCGATCAGCCGGTGCAGGTCGGCGGCGATGCGGTCGACACCGGTGACGCGGCTGAAATGTCCCAGGTAGATCGCCTCCGGGCGCAGCGAGGCGATGCGCTCGATCGAGCGATGCAGCGCGCCGGGATCGAACTCGGACGGCATGGTCGACGGAAACACGAAGGCATGACCGTCGCGGTCGAGTTCGCGGTAGGACACACCGAAGGTATCGCCGACGAAGCAGGCATGTGCCGTCTCGTCCCAGATTGCGATGTGATGCCGTGTGTGACCGGGCGTGTCGAGCACGCGGAAGCTGCGCTCGCCCAGCGCCACGCGCAGGCCTTCTTCGGCCGCGACGATGCGCTCGGCCGGCACCGGCACGGGTTCGCCGTACATCTCGACCAGCCGCTCGGAACCATAGACCTCGGCGTTGGCGCTCCACAGTCGCTGCGGGTCGGCCAGATGGCGCACGCCGCGCGGGTGCACCAGCAGCCGCGCGGCGGGCAGAGCCGCCATCAGCGGACCGGCGCCGGCCGCGTGGTCTAGATGGATGTGGGTGAGCATGACCCAGTCGACGTTCTCGGGTGCGATCCCTGCGGCCGCCAGGGCGGAGAACACCCGCGGCACCGACGCCGGCGTGCCGGTATCGACGATGGCGGCGCGGCCGCGATGGATCACGAGATGGATCGCCGCCAGGCCTTCACGGCCGTATCCGGCATCGATCGCGAGCACCCCGTCGGGATGCGCGGTCACGTACTGCACGATGAAACCTCCTGGCGCGGGTGTGCGCGGGCGCTATTGTATATCCTCGGGGGCGGAGCCCTTAGTAACACGGAGTTTCGATGACACAAACCTTCGACTTCGACCGCATCATCGACCGTCGCACCGTGCCCGGCGAGAAGTGGGACCGCTACGCGGGACGCGACGTGCTGCCGCTGTGGGTCGCCGACATGGATTTCGCCGCGCCACCGGCCGTGCTCGATGCGCTGCGCGCACGCGTCGATCACGGCGTGTTCGGCTACGCCGGCGCATGGCCGTCGCTGGTCGACGCCGTCGTCGAGGGCGTTGCGCGCGACCACGACTGGCACATCGAGGCCGACTGGCTGGTGTGGCTGCCCGGCGTCGTGACCGGGCTCAATGTGGCCTGCCGGGCCGTCGCGCCGCCGGGCGCGGGGGTGTTCACGGCCACGCCCGTCTATCCGCCCTTCCTCGCGACACCGGCCAACAACGGCTGCCGGCGCATCAGCGTCGCGCTCGAAGAGCGCGACGGCCGCTGGGTGTGGAACCGCGCCGCAGTCGAAGCGGCCCTTGACGCCGACACGCGGCTGTTCCTGCTGTGCAACCCGCACAATCCGGTCGGCCGGGTGTTCGACGACGATGAACTGGAATGGATCGTGTCGCTGGCAGAGCGTCACGACTTCACGATCTGCACCGACGAGATTCATTGCGGCCTGGTGCTCGACCCCGCACGCACCCATCGGCCGCTCGCCGCCCTGTCGCAGGTCGCGGCGCGACGCTCGATCACGCTCATGGCGCCATCCAAGACCTGGAACATCCCGGCCCTGTACTGCGCCTTCGCGATCATTCCGGATGCGTCACTGCGTCGGCGCTTCGTGCATGCAATGCGCGGCATCGTGCCCGGCGTCAACGTGCTCGGAATGGTCGCGGCGGAAGCCGCCTATCGCCATGCCGACGACTGGCGGAACGCACTACTCGAATATCTGGCGGCCAACGCCAAGCACGTTACGCGGCGGCTGAACGCGATGCCGGGACTCGCCACCACGCTGCCGCAGGCGACCTATCTGTCCTGGGTGGATTGCCGCGGCACGGGGCAGGACGACCCGACGGCCTTCTTCGAGGCCGCCGGCGTGGGACTGTCCGACGGGGCGGCCTTCGGCATGCCGGGCTTCGTGCGGCTGAACTTCGGCTGCCCGCGCGCGACGCTGGATGCGGCGCTCGACCGCATGCAGCGCGCGCTGCAGACAGCCTGAATCAGAACGGAATATCGTCGTCGAAATTGCCAAAACCGCCACTCTCGGCTGGCTTGCCGCCGGCCGGTTGCGGCGCGGGGCGCTGCTGCGGACGCGGCGGTGCCTCGTCGTAGCCACCGCCGGTGTCCTGCCGACCCATCGGCGCGTCACCGCCCGAGGGACGTCCGCCGAGCATCTTCATCTCGTCGGCGCGGATCTCGGTGGTGTAGCGGTCCTGGCCTTCCTTGTCCTGCCACTTGCGCGTCTGCAGACGGCCCTCGATGTAGATCTGACTGCCCTTGCGCAGGTACTGCGCGGCGATCTCGGCCAGACGCCCGAACATCACCACGTTGTGCCATTCGGTCGCCTCGCGGCGCTCGCCGCTGGTCTTGTCCTTCCAGGTGTCGGTGGTCGCGATGCGCAGATTGCACAGGGCGTCGCCGCTGGGCATGTAGCGCGTTTCCGGATCGCGCCCCAGGTTGCCGATCAGAATGACTTTGTTCAGGGATGCCATCCCGTTCTCCTCAAGTGTTTTCGGGTCCGACCGCCGGCCGCGGGGCATCGCTCCTGCGCGACGGTGGCCTCATCGTGAACGCCAGTGCAAGCCACACCAGAGCGATCGCGGCAGCGGTGACATGGACCGCGACGGCACCGTGACGCTGGGCGAGATAGCCGCCCAGCATGCCGCCCAGAAACAGCCCTGTCGACTGCAGCGTATTGTACACGCCCAGTGCCATGCCCTTCGCGTGCGGCGCGGCGATGCGCGAGATCCACGATGGCTGCGTGGCCTCGAGCACGTTGAACGCGACGAAGAACAGCATCAGCCACAGCGCCAGATTCCACACGCCGTCGCCGGCAAGCCACAAGCCCAACTGCACGATCAGCAACAACATGATGGCGGCATTGAAGACGAGCTTCAAGTGCCCGCGACGCTCGGCGATGATGATGGCCGGCACCATGAACACGAAGGACAGCAGAACGGCCGGCAGATAGACCTTCCAGTGCTCGACCATCGGCAGGCCACCGGAGGCCACCAATGCGGACGGCAGCAGCACCCACATCGTGGTCTGGATCAGGTGCAGCGCGAACACGCCGAAGTTCAGCCGCATCAGCTGGCCGTCGGTGAGCACGTCGATCAGCCGCCCGCCGGTGCCGCGCGGCACCGGTGGCGCGTCGGGCACAACGCGCACGACCAGAAAGATCGCACCGGCCCCGAGCAGCGCGGTCAGCCAGAAGATGCCGCTCATGCCGATGAGCGAATACAGCAGTGGCGCGGCCACCATCGAGAACGCGAAGACCATGCCGATGCTCGCGCCGATCATCGCCATCACCTTGGTGCGGTGTTGGTCGCGGGTCAGATCGGCGGCCAGCGCCGTGACCGCGGCCGAGATCGCCCCGGCCCCCTGCAGCACGCGACCGGCGATGACCGTCTCGATGTTCGTCGCCAGCGCGGCCACGGCACTGCCGACGATGAACACGAGCAGACCGAACACGATCACCGGCTTGCGTCCGTAGCGGTCCGAAGCCGCACCGAAGACCAGTTGCAAACAGGCCTGGGTGAGCCCGTAGGCGCCGATCGCGATGCCCACCAAGGTCAGGTCGTCGCCCCCCGGCAGCGTCTGCGCATGCACGGCGAACACCGGCAGGATGAGAAACAGCCCGAGCATGCGCAGGCCGAAGATCGCCGCCAGGCTGGCACCTGCGCGGCGCTCGGCGGCGCTCATGGAGTCGTGCGCGGAAGAGGACATCGAATTCGTCGGCGAAGACGCGGCTTGAAGGACCGCCGATTCTATCAGTCCGAGCCGCAATCGCGGCCGCGGCGCGGTTTGTCGCGGATCACCGATGTCTCGTATAGTGTCGTGCTAATCGTTTCAAGCCCCGGCACATGGAAGAGATCCGCATCCGCGGCGCGCGCACGCACAACCTGCGCAACGTCAGCCTCGATCTGCCCCGCAACCGGCTGACCGTGATCACCGGCCTGTCCGGTTCCGGCAAGTCCTCGCTGGCCTTCGACACGCTCTACGCCGAAGGCCAGCGACGCTACGTCGAATCGCTGTCGGCCTACGCGCGCCAGTTCCTACAGCTGATGGAAAAGCCCGACGTCGACATGATCGAAGGCCTGTCGCCGGCGATCGCGATCGAGCAGAAGGCGACCAGCCACAATCCACGCTCGACGGTCGGCACCGTCACCGAGATTCACGACTACCTGCGTCTGCTCTACGCGCGCGCCGGGACGCCGCACTGCCCCGACCACCCCGATCTGGGGCTGGAGGCACAGACGATCTCGCAGATGGTCGACCACGTGCTCGCGCTGCCCGAGGACACCAAGCTGATGATCGTCTCGCCGGTGGTGTCGGGCCGCA
This sequence comes from Pseudazoarcus pumilus, assembly GCF_002872475.1. Classification (GTDB taxonomy): domain Bacteria; phylum Pseudomonadota; class Gammaproteobacteria; order Burkholderiales; family Rhodocyclaceae; genus Pseudazoarcus; species Pseudazoarcus pumilus. The sequence goes on along the minus strand of NZ_CP025682.1, from coordinate 653,245 downwards.
AGGGCGAACAGCACGACCTGTTCTCGGAACTGCGGGCGCAGGGTTTCGTGCGCGTGCGCGTCGACGGCGAAGTGCACGAACTGGACGCACTGCCCGCGCTGCAGAAAGGCCGGCGTCACACGGTGGAAGTGGTCATCGACCGGCTGCGCGTGCGCCCGGATCAGCGCGGACGCATCGCCGAGTCCTTCGAGACGGCCTTGCTGCACTCGGAGGGGCGCGCCATCGCGGTGGAACTGGACAGCGGACGCGAGCACCTGTTCTCGGCGCGATTCGCCTGCCCGGTGTGCAGCTATTCGCTGGCCGAACTGGAGCCGCGCCTGTTCTCGTTCAACAACCCGGCCGGCGCCTGCCCGAGCTGCGACGGCCTGGGCCACGTCGAGTTCTTCGATCCGACGCGCGTCGTCGCCCACCCGGAACTGTCCTTGTCTTCGGGCGCGATCCGCGGCTGGGACCGGCGCAATCAGTTCTATTTCCAGATGCTCACCGGGCTGGCGGTGCATTTCGACTTCGACGTCGACACGCCCTTCGGCGAACTGCCCGAGCGCGTGCGCGAGATCGTGCTCTACGGCTCGGGCAGCGACAAGATCACCTTCCGCTATTTCTCCGACAACGGGCGGCTGGTGTCCAAGGAACATCCCTTCGAAGGCATCATCCCCAACCTCGAGCGGCGCTTTCGCGAGACCGACTCGGCGACCGTGCGCGAAGAGCTGGCGAAGTACCGTGCGAACCGGCCCTGCCCGGCCTGCGGCGGTTCGCGCCTGCGCGCGGACGCCCGTCACGTGCTCATCGGTGATCGGCCCATCGACCAGGTCGCTGCCATGCCCCTGGGCGAGTGCCAGGCCTTCTTCGCCGGCCTGCGCCTGAGCGGACAGCGCGCCCAGGTGGCCGACAAGATCGTGCGCGAGATCGGCGCGCGCCTGGGCTTTCTGATCGACGTCGGGCTGGGCTATCTGTCGCTGGACCGCTCGGCCGACACGCTCTCCGGCGGCGAATCGCAGCGCATCCGACTGGCCAGCCAGATCGGCTCCGGTCTGACCGGGGTGATGTACGTGCTCGACGAACCGTCCATCGGGCTGCACCAGCGCGACAACGACCGCCTGCTCGACACGCTGCGCCGCCTGCGCGATCTGGGCAATACCGTGATCGTCGTCGAGCACGACGAGGACGCCATCCGCGCCGCCGACCATGTCGTCGACATGGGCCCGGGGGCGGGCGAGCACGGCGGCGAGATCGTCGCCCACGGCACACCCGCCGAGGTCATCGCCCACCCCGACTCGCTCACCGGCGCCTATCTGTCGGGCCGCTGCAGCATCGCGGTGCCGACGCACCGCACGGCTCCGGACCCGGCACACGTGCTGCGCCTGTCGGGTTGCACCGGCAACAACCTCAAGAACGTCGAACTGGAACTGCCGTGCGGCGTTCTGACCTGCGTCACCGGGGTGTCCGGCTCGGGCAAGTCGACGCTGATCAATGACACCTTGTACGCGGCGACGGCCCGCCACCTGTACGGCTCGAACACCGAACCCGCGCCGTTCGAGGCCATCGACGGACTGCAGCATTTCGACAAGGTGATCAGCGTGGACCAGTCGCCAATCGGTCGCACCCCGCGCTCCAATCCCGCGACCTATACCGGCCTGTTCACGCCCATCCGTGAGTTGTTCGCCGGCGTGCCCGATGCGCGCGCACGCGGCTACGGTCCCGGCCGCTTCTCGTTCAACGTCAAGGGCGGACGCTGCGAAGCCTGTCAGGGCGACGGCCTGATCAAGGTCGAGATGCACTTTTTGCCGGACATGTACGTGCCCTGCGACGTTTGCCACGGCAAGCGCTACAACCGCGAGACGCTGGAGATCCGCTATCGCGGGCGCAGCATCATCGAAGTGCTGGAAATGACCGTGGAGCAGGCGTTGCAGTTCTTCTCGGCGGTACCGACCATCGCGCGCAAGCTCGAGACCATGATGGATGTGGGCTTGGGCTACATCCGCCTGGGGCAGAGCGCGACGACCCTCTCCGGCGGGGAGGCGCAGCGCGTCAAGCTCGCGCTCGAGCTGTCCAAGCGCGACACCGGACGCACCCTCTACATTCTCGACGAACCGACCACCGGACTACACTTCAGGGACATCGAACTGCTGCTCGGCGTGCTCGCGCGCCTGCGCGACCACGGCAACACGGTGGTGGTCATCGAACACAACCTGGACGTGATCAAGACCGCGGACTGGGTCGTGGATCTGGGCCCCGAGGGCGGCGGCGGTGGCGGGCGCATCCTGTGCGCGGGCACGCCCGAGGCGATCGCCGCGCATCCTGCCAGCTACACGGGCCCCTATCTGCGCCGTGTACTCGCCACCGCTGCGAACCGCCTGCAGGAGATCGCCGTCGATTGAGAGGGATCAATGCGCATGGCATGATGGAAGTCATGCGCCAGCGCGGAGAACGTCATGTCCGATGAGTACAACGAAGCCGAACAACGCTTTCTCGAGCGCATCGAACGGCGCGTGGAGTTCTTTCGCACGCTGTTCATGGCCGAACTGGGCGTTTATCTGCCGTCCGACGAGACGCAGCGCAAGCGCGCGATCGGCACACTGGTGCGCATGACGGCGCGTCAGAAGGAGTTGCCCCACCTCAGCCCGGACGTACTTGAGCAGGCCAAGCGCACGCTGTCCCAACAACTCGAGGCGATGCAGAAATTACTGCCGCACGACGTGCAGTACCGCAATCGCCTGCGTCGCCCCTGGTAGGGGCGGCGTTCAGGTCTCCAGCGCGTGCGCGCGCAACAGGTCGAGCGGCACCACATCCAGCGCCGCCTTGTGGGTCGCCGCGAGCACGACCGGCGGTGCCACGCCCTCGCGATAGGCCTCCAGCCAGCGCGCCGCGCATAGACACCAGCGATCCCCCGCCTTGAGGCCGGCGAAGCGCAGCTCCGGGCGCGGCGTCGACAAGTCGTTGCCGACGGAAGCGGAATACTCGAGAAACTCCTGCGTAACCTTCACGCACACGACGTGCCGGCCGACATCCTCGTCACTGGTTTCGCAACAGCCGGTGCGAAAGAAGCCGGTCAGCGGCGCATAGCTGCAGGCCAGCAAGGGGCCACCCAACACGTTCTGCTGTTCGTGGGTCTGCGTATCGTCGCTCACATCGTCCTCCGCAATCATTCAGTTCCGTTACCGCTCAGCTCAGGTAGCCGTCCGGATTCGTTTCCTGCCAGCGCCAGGCATCCGCGCACATATCCGCGAGCCCGCGCCGTGTACGCCAGCCCAGCACCGCCGCCGCGCGCGAGGCGTCGGCCCAGCATTCGGCGATGTCGCCCGGCCGGCGCGCAGCGACGCGGTACGGGATTTCACGTCCGCTCGCGCGCTCGAACGCGGCAAGCATCTCGAGCACACTGTACCCCTGCCCGGTGCCCAGATTGAGCGTCGTCAGCCCGCGCATGCGTGGCAGACATTCCACCGCGCGCACATGACCTTCGGCCAGATCGACGACATGAATGTAGTCGCGCACACCCGTTCCGTCGGCTGTCGGGTAGTCATCGCCGAACACCTGGAGTTCCGGCAGTCGGCCGACAGCGACCTGGCTCAGATAGGGCATCAGGTTGTTCGGCACACCCCGCGGATCCTCGCCGATGCACCCGGACGGATGCGCACCGACCGGGTTGAAGTAGCGCAGCACGATCACCGACCAGTCATCGCCGGCCGCAACCACATCCGAGAATGCCCGCTCCATCATCCATTTCGACCAGCCGTAAGGATTGGTCGGCGCCAGCGGAAAATCCTCGCGCACCGGCACCGCAAAGGGCTCGCCATACACCGTCGCCGACGAACTGAAGACGATGTCGCGCACACCCGCCGCATGCATCGCCTGCAGCAATGCGATGGTCCCGCCCACATTGTTATCGTAGTACGTCAGCGGTTGCGCGACGGACTCAGCGACCGATTTGAGCGCTGCGAAATGCACCACCGCGTCGATCTGGTGAGCGGAGAAAATTCGCTCAAGGGCCTGACCATCGCGCACATCTGCACGATAGAAGGCCGCGATCGGCCGTCCGGCAATCTGCGCCACGCGCTCGAGTGCCACCCCGTGCGCATTGCACAGATTGTCGACGACGACCACTTCGTGGCCCGCAGCCAACAGCGCGACACAGGTGTGCGAACCGATGTAGCCGGCACCGCCGGTCACGAGCACACATGCCATGCCGCCCTCCGTACAATGAAAGTTATGGCGCGTACCTGCGCCGCATCGATATGGCGAGAATACCAGTCATGCCCAGCAGCAGACATCTGCAACAGAGCGCCGCACCCACGCCGGAGGCGGTACGCGTCGACAAATGGTTGTGGGCGGCGCGCTTCTACAAGACCCGCAGCCTCGCGACCCAGGCCATCGACGCCGGGCACGTGCGTGTCAACGGGCAGCGCAGCAAGCCCGCGCGCGAACTGCACCGCGGAGACCTGGTGCACATCACGCGCGGCAGCCTCGAAATCGAGTTCAAGGTGGAGGCACTGTCCGCCGTTCGCGGCCCCGCGCCGGTCGCGCGCACCCTGTACGCCGAGACCGAAGAGAGCATCGCGCGACGCGCAGCGGCGGCCGAACTGCGTCGGCTCGCGCCGGTGGCCGCACCGCATGGCGGTCGACCCACCAAGCGCGACCGCAGGCGCATCGAACAGTTTCGCGGCGACGACTGACGTCCTCGCGCGCAAAAGCAAAGGGGTCCCTCGCGGGACCCCTTTTTCGCAATGCTGGCGGAACGCCGTGCTCAGGCGGCCGCTTCCTGCTGCGCAGGCTCTTCGACGGGCGAGCCTTCACCCTCATCGGGACGATCGAGCAGTTCGATCAGCGCCATCGGCGCGTTGTCGCCATCGCGGAAGCCGAATTTCAGGATGCGCAGATAGCCGCCGTTGCGATTGGCGAAGCGCGGACCCAGTTCGTCGAACAGCTTGACCACCATGTCGCGGTCGCGCAGACGATTGAACGCCAGGCGACGATTGGCCACCGACGGCTTCTTACCGAGGGTGATCAGCGGTTCGACGACGCGGCGCAGCTCCTTTGCCTTGGGCAGCGTGGTCTTGATGACCTCGTGCTGCAGCAGCGAATTGGCCATGTTGCGGAACATCGCCTGACGGTGGCTGCTGGTCCGGTTCAGCTTGCGAAGACCGTTACGGTGACGCATTTCTCTACCTCACTGTACCGACACGTCTCAACCGAGCTTTTCGAGCCCGGCCGGCGGCCAGTTTTCAAGTTTCATCCCGAGTGTGAGCCCGCGCGTGGCCAACACTTCCTTGATCTCGTTGAGCGACTTGCGACCCAGGTTGGGGGTCTTGAGCAGCTCGGTCTCGGTGCGCTGGATCAGGTCACCGATGTAATAGATGTTCTCTGCCTTGAGGCAGTTGGCCGAACGCACGGTCAGTTCGAGATCATCGACCGGGCGCAGCAGCACCGGATCGATGGTCACGCTTTCGACGCGCTCTTCGACCGGCTCGGTGCCTTCGAGCTCGGCGAACACCGAGAGCTGGTCCATCAGCACGCGCGCGGCGTAACGAATGGCCTCTTCGGGGTCGACCGCGCCGTTGGTTTCGATGTCGATGACGAGGCGATCCAGGTCGGTACGCTGCTCGACACGAGCGCTCTCGACCAGATAGCTGACACGACGCACCGGGCTGAACGAGGCGTCGAGCATGATGCGTCCGATGCTCTTGCTCTCGGCACTGACCGGACGCGTGTTGGCGGGCTCATAGCCGCGCCCCTGCTCGATCTGCACTTCCATGTCCAGCTTGCCGCCCGGCGCCAGATGCGCGATGACGTGATCCGGGTTGATGATCTCGACGTCGTGACCGATCTCCAGATCGGCCGCGGTGACCACGCCCTCACCCTCGCGGGCAAGACGCAGCGTGGCCTCGGAGCGGTTGTGCAGCTTGAGCACCACGCCCTTGAGGTTGAGCAGCACATCGACGATGTCTTCGCGAATGCCGTCGAGCGTCGAGTACTCGTGCAGCACGCCCTCGATGGTCACTTCGGTCGGTGCACAACCGGGCAGCGACGACAGCAGGATGCGACGCAGCGCGTTACCCAGCGTATGGCCGAAACCACGCTCGAACGGCTCCATCGTCACGCGCGCCTGCACAGGCGAAATATTGTGCACGTCGATGATGCGCGGTTTCAGCAGTGAATTGCTTTGCATCAGCAGTTCCTCGGGCCTTGGTTCCTCGTGGGAACCGGGATTTAGCGGGAGTAGAGTTCGACGACGAGGTTCTCGTTGAGCGTCGGCGGCAACTCGCTGCGCTGCGGATAGGCCTTGAAGGTGCCCTTGCCGGCCTTGGCATCGACCTCGATCCACTCGGGATAGCCACGCGAACTGGCCGCCTCGAGCGCCGCCTTGACACGCAGCTGACCGCGCGCGGCTTCGGTGAGTTCGACCACGTCACCCGGCTTGACGATGTAGGACGGGATATTGACGCGCTTGCCGTTGACCAGAATCGAATTGTGACGCACGAGCTGACGCGACTCGGAACGCGAGGCGCCGAATCCCATGCGGTACACGACCGAGTCGAGACGACCTTCGAGCAGCTGCAGCAGGTTCTCGCCGGTCTGGCCACGGCGGCGGTCGGCTTCAGCGAAGACACGACGGAACTGGCCTTCGAGAATGCCGTACAGACGCCGGATCTTCTGCTTTTCGCGCAACTGCACGCCATAGCCCGAGAGGCGATGGCCGGAGCGCTGACCATGCTGACCCGGCGCGTACGAGCGACGCTCGATCGCGCACTTGTCGGTAAAGCACTTCTCGCCCTTGAGGAACAGCTTCTCGCCTTCGCGACGGCACTGACGGCACTTGGGATCCAAATTACGAGCCACGATTTACTCCTTGATAATGCGCCACGTCAGATACGACGCTTTTTGGGCGGACGGCAGCCGTTGTGCGGGATCGGCGTGACATCGGTGATGCTGGCGATCTTGATGCCGAGTGCGTTGAGCGCACGCACGGCCGACTCGCGACCCGGGCCGGGGCCCTTGATGCGCACTTCCAGATTCTTGATGCCGCATTCCACAGCGGCCTTGCCGGCAGCCTCCGCGGCCACCTGGGCGGCGAACGGCGTGCTCTTGCGCGAGCCCTTGAAGCCGGCACCACCGGACGTCGCCCACGACAGGGCGTTGCCCTGACGATCGGTGATCGTGATGATGGTGTTGTTGAAGCTCGCGTGCACGTGGGCAATGCCCTCGGCCACGTTCTTCTTGACCTTCTTGCGAACCTTCGCAGTCGTCTTAGCCATTATTTACCCCTGATCACTTCTTCTTGCCGGCGATGGCCTTGCGGGGCCCTTTGCGCGTGCGTGCATTGGTTCGCGTGCGCTGACCGCGCAGCGGGAGGCCTCGACGATGACGAAAGCCGCGATAGCAGCCCAGGTCCATCAGGCGCTTGATGCTCATGGTCACTTCGCGACGCAGGTCACCCTCGACGACGAATCTGCCAACGCCATCGCGCAGCTGATCCATGTCGGATTCGGTGAGATCCTTGACCTTCACCGCACGGGCGATACCCGCCTCATCGCAGATTTTCTGGGCACGGGTGCGGCCGATGCCAAAAATGGCAGTCAGCGCGATCTCGACGTGCTTGTGGTTCGGGATGTTAACCCCAGCGATACGGGCCATCTCGGCTATACCCCAAAAAGCGAAACGTTAAATTGTAATCCGGGTTGATCCGCGGATCAACCCTGCCGCTGCTTGTGACGCGGTTCGGAGCAAATCACGCGAACCACGCCCTTGCGACGGACGATCTTGCAATGGCGGCACAGCCGCTTTACCGAAGCCTGAACTCTCATTTCACCACTCCTCGTACTTTCGAATCATTTCGTCCGGAACACGATCCGGGCCTTGCTCAGGTCGTAGGGTGTCAGCTGCACCGTGACCTTGTCTCCCGGAAGAATCCGGATGTAGTGCATGCGCATCTTTCCGGAGATGTAGCCCAGCACCACATGGCCGTTTTCCAGCCGGACGCGAAACGTCGCATTCGGGAGGTTTTCAATGACCTCCCCCTGCATCTCGATGACGTCTTCCTTGCTCATCGCCTTAGCGGGTCGGCAATCCGCCCGGGCCCTTGAAGTTCGCCTTCTTGAGCAGGCTCTCGTACTGGTGCGACATCACATGCGACTGCACCTGGGTCATG